>NZ_JBFTIO010000053.1:0-305 GCF_056394985.1 Variovorax sp. 10N412 | reverse complement strand
TACAACTCCAGCCGTCTGGGCTTCCGTGGTACGGAAGACCTGGGTGGCGGTCTGGCAGCCAGCTTCTGGCTCGAAGCCCCGATCACCAATGACGACGGCGCAACCGGTGTCTCGACGTTCGCTCGTCGCTCGACCGTGAGCCTGTCCGGTGGTTTCGGCGAAATCCGCCTCGGCCGTGACTACACCCCGACCTTCTGGAACGACACCGTGTTCGATCCGTTCGGCACCAACGGCGTGGGCACCAACCTGATCTCGACGGCCAACGGTTTCAACACCGCCGGCGGCACGGGCGGCTTCGGCGGCAA
>NZ_JBFTIO010000052.1:0-373 GCF_056394985.1 Variovorax sp. 10N412 | reverse complement strand
GCTTAATGCGTTAGCTGCAGCACTAAAGGGCGGAAACCCTCTAACACTTAGCACTCATCGTTTACGGCGTGGACTACCAGGGTATCTAATCCTGTTTGCTCCCCACGCTTTCGCGCCTCAGCGTCAGTTACAGACCAAAAAGCCGCCTTCGCCACTGGTGTTCCTCCACATCTCTACGCATTTCACCGCTACACGTGGAATTCCACTYTYCTCTTCTGCACTCAAGTYYTCCAGTTTCCAATGACCCTCCACGGTTGAGCCGTGGGCTTTCACATCAGACTTAAAAGACCGCCTGCGCGCGCTTTACGCCCAATAATTCCGGACAACGCTTGCCACCTACGTATTACCGCGGCTGCTGGCACGTAGTTAGCCG
>NZ_JBFTIO010000051.1:0-411 GCF_056394985.1 Variovorax sp. 10N412 | reverse complement strand
CGTCGCCGCCCGCCTGGAGGTCGTGACCTTCAAGCTGGGCGAAGAGGAATACGGCATCGACATCCAGAAGGTGCAGGAGCTGCGCGGGTACGACGCGGTGACGCGGATTGCGAACGCGCCGGACTACATCAAGGGCGTGGTGAACCTGCGCGGGATCATTGTTCCGATCATCGACATGCGCATCAAGTTCAAGCTGGGCGACCCGACGTACGACCAGTTCACGGTGGTGATCGTTCTGAACATCGGCGGGCGCGTGGTGGGGATGGTGGTGGACAGCGTGTCGGACGTGATCACGTTGACGGGCGAGCAGATCAAGCCTGCGCCGGAGATGGGTTCGGTGCTGGACGCGGACTACCTGATCGGGCTGGGCACGCTGGACGAGCGGATGCTGATCCTGGTGGACATCGACCG
>NZ_JBFTIO010000050.1:0-641 GCF_056394985.1 Variovorax sp. 10N412 | reverse complement strand
CACCCATTCGAGCGTCGCGAACTCCACCGACTCCTTGGTCTTCCACGGCGCCCGGCGATGGATCAGCTCGGCCTTGTAGAGGCCGTTGATCGTCTCGGCCAGGGCGTTGTCATAGGAGTCGCCTTTGCTGCCCACTGATGGCTCAATGCCAGCCTCGCCCAGTCGTTCCGTGTACCGGATGCTGACGTATTGCGAGCCACGATCGGAGTGACAAATCAAGCTGCCGTCGCGTTCGGGTTGACGGTCGTACAGCGCTTGCTCCAAAGCATCGAGCACGAAGTCCGTGCGCATCGAGCTGCTGACCCGCCAGCCCACGATGCGTCGGGCGAACACATCGATCACGAAGGCGACGTACAGCCAGCCCTGCCATGTCGACACGTACGTGAAATCCGAGACCCACAGCTGGTTCGGGCGCTGCGCTCGGAACTGCCGGTTGACCCGATCCAGCGGGCATGGTGCTCTGGAGTTGCTGATAGTGGTCTTCACCACCTTGCCGCGCATCACACCTCTCAGCCCCAGGCGCCGCATCAGCCGCTCGACCGTGCAGCGGGCCACCGTCGTGCCCTCGCGCGCCAGTTGCCTCCAGACCTTGTCGGCCCCATAGACCTGCATGTTGGCCTGCCAGACGCGCTGTATCGCCG
>NZ_JBFTIO010000049.1:0-770 GCF_056394985.1 Variovorax sp. 10N412 | reverse complement strand
GACACCGTGTTCGACCCGTTCGGCACCAACGGCTCGGGCACCAACGTGATCAGCACCGTCAGCGGCAACAGCACCATCAACAACGCCAACTATGCGCGCGCAAGCAACTCGGTGGGCTACTTCCTGCCGCCGAACCTGGGCGGCTTCTACGGCCAGCTGCAGTACAGCTTCCACGAGAACACCAGCACCGACGCCACCAGCACCACGGCTGCGAGCAGCAGCAGCGCGGGCCGCTACGTGGGCGGGCGCTTCGGCTATGCCAACGGCCCGCTGGACGTGGCCCTGGGCGTGGGCCAGAGCGTGGCGGTGGACACCGCCACGCTGGAGCGCAAGGTGCAGACCATCAACCTGGGCGCGTCGTACGACTTCGGCCCGGTGAAGCTGTTCGGCGAGCTGTCGAACGTGCAGAACAAGTTCGACACGGCGCTGGGCAACACGCACGACACCTACAACGGCTACCTGATCGGTGCGACCGTGCCGGTGGGGGCGGGCCTGATCCGCGCGTCGTACTCGGTGGTTCGCTACAACGAGGGCGCGGCCGGCATCACGGGCGAAGACCCGCGCGCGCAGAAGCTGGCCATCGGCTACGTGCACAACCTGTCCAAGCGCACGGCGCTGTACGCCACGGTGGCGCGGGTGAACAACCGCAACGACGCCAGCTACACCGGCAGCCTGGTCTCGGCGAGCACCACGGGCTACGGCAGCGCGGGCGTGGGCTTCTCGGGCGTGCCGCGTTCTTCGACCGGCTACGACTTCGGCATTCGCCACGC
>NZ_JBFTIO010000048.1:0-965 GCF_056394985.1 Variovorax sp. 10N412 | reverse complement strand
CTGGTCGAGCGCGCCAAGCAACTGGGCTACAGCGCGTTGGCGATCACCGACGAATGCAGCCTGGCCGGTGTAGTGCGCGCCCACGTGGCTGCGAAGGAGCAAGGGATAAAGCTGCTGATTGGCAGTCAGTTTCTGGTCGAGCCTGAAGCACTGGACGCAGATGCCTTGCCGTTCACGCTCACAGTACTGGCCTGCCATCTGGAGGGCTACGGCAATCTGTCCGAATTCATCACCAAGCTGCGCCGCGTCTCCGAGAAGGGAATGTACCGGCTTCCCCTCGGCGAGATCAGCGGATCGAAACTCGAAGGCTGCGTCGTTCTGGCCTCACCCAAGCGCATGGTGACGCCCGCGCAACTGCAATGGCTCGGTGGCTGGCTGATGCGGGAGTTCCTGGGGCGCTGCTGGTTCGCGGTGGAGAAGCTGCGCTTGCTCGACGACGAGATGTGGCTGTACCGCCTGACCGAAGTCGGCAAGGCAACGGCGATCCCACTGGTGGCCGCGGGGGACGTGCATTTCCATGTGCGGTCGCGCAAGCCACTGCAGGACGTGATGACCGCGACGCGCTTGGGCAAGCCGCTGACCGAGTGCGGCCTCGAGCTGCAACCCAACGCRGAGCGCCACCTGCGAACGCGWTTGCGGCTCGCRCAGACCTACRCAYCCGACCTGCTCGCCGAGACGCTCAAAGTCGCCGAGCGCTGCAACTTYAGCCTGGAYGAACTGCGCTACCAGTACCCGGACGAGGTGGTCCCGGCCGGCGAGACGCCAGCGGGTTACCTGCGCCGCATCACCTACGAGGGGGCAGGGCGGCGCTGGCCCGACGGCATCTCTGCCAAGGTCCAGGCGCAGATCGAGCACGAGCTGGCGCTGATTGCCGAGCTGAAGTACGAACACTACTTCCTCACCGTGGCCGACATCGTGATGTTCGCGCGCTCGCGGCACATCCTCTGCCAAGGCCGCGGCAGCGC
>NZ_JBFTIO010000047.1:0-1130 GCF_056394985.1 Variovorax sp. 10N412 | reverse complement strand
ATAGACGTGGCGACATTGAGTGTCATCAGACGTTGGGCCCTGCGCGAGCAGATGTCCATCCGCGAGATAGCCAGGCGTACAGGCCTGTCTCGCAACACCGTAAAGAAGTACCTGCGAGCGGGCGAAGAAATGCCGCGCTACGCCAAGCGGGAGAGCTCAAGCAAGCTCGATCCCTATGCCGAGAAACTCGCGACCTGGCTCGCGATCGAGGCAACCAAATCGCGGAAACAGCGGCGCAATCTGCGGCAGATCCACACACCCCAACCTAAAAAGGAGAACACCAAGCACTTATCCACACCGTGAAGCCTTCAGGCTCACAAATCGGGTGGGTCAGTATTCAATGGAAATCTAGGGTCAGAGGTCGGCGGAATTCAACACCCTGGCGCCTCACGGTCCGCTTTCGCTACTTAGTGATCGTTCGCGTAAGTCTCCTAGAACGAAGCGATGGCCTGTTACGGCCACTAATGCGAGCATGTTTTCGAGCGATCTTCAGATGCGTCCATGGACTGCTGTCGTGATAAGAGCGCCTATCAGGCTTTATGCGGCAGTTGCGCCGCAGGTTGCCTGTGCGGGGGCGAGCCGGACGCACAGGCGCTATACGAATTCTTCGGACCGTCGCCGAGGCTGGAATAGGTGAGGTGCATCGAGTTGCGCGGCTCGACGATGGGTTCAACCACAACGTATGGATATTCGTCGATGCCCTTTGGGCATCGATGCCTCCGGAGCTGGCAAGCTCCATCCTGCGATTCGCCGCGCCACCCGACGTGGCCTTTTGGTCGAATCGTTCGCAACGGAATGCACCCGCGAAATGAACCTCCTCAAGTCCTTGGCCTGTTGGCGCCGACCGGAAAGCAAGCCAGCGTCGGCGATCGGCGCAATCCGACACCTGAAGATGAACTGGCTCGCGCAAGGCGTGCAGGGGCGCGTGTCCGGCCCCAAGGCACCCGCCCTGGTCAGGTAGCCAGCGCTTCGTCGAGTGCCCGCCGCGCCGGATGCGCGGGCCGCTGCAGGCCCAGGTGCTCGCGCAGCGTGCGGCCTTCGTACTCGGTGCGGAACAGGCCGCGCCGGCGCAGCTCGGGCAGCACCAGCTCGATGAAGTCGTCCAGGCCGCCCGGGAACCAGGGCGACAT
>NZ_JBFTIO010000046.1:0-1166 GCF_056394985.1 Variovorax sp. 10N412 | reverse complement strand
CACGTCAACGTGGGCACGATCGGTCACGTCGACCACGGCAAGACCACGCTGACGGCTGCGATCGCTACGGTGCTGTCGGCCAAGTTCGGCGGCGAAGCCAAGGCCTACGACCAGATCGACGCAGCGCCTGAAGAAAAGGCCCGCGGCATCACGATCAACACCGCGCACGTCGAGTACGAAACGGCCAACCGCCACTACGCACACGTCGACTGCCCCGGTCACGCCGACTATGTGAAGAACATGATCACGGGCGCYGCTCAGATGGACGGCGCCATYCTGGTGTGCTCGGCCGCTGACGGCCCGATGCCCCAGACGCGTGAGCACATCCTGCTGGCGCGCCAGGTGGGTGTGGGCTACATCATCGTTTTCCTGAACAAGTGCGACATGGTCGACGACGCCGAGCTGCTCGAACTCGTTGAAATGGAAGTGCGCGAGCTGCTCGACAAGTACGAGTTCCCTGGCGACGACACCCCCATCATTCACGGYTCGGCCAAGCTCGCCCTCGAAGGCGACAAGGGCAAGCTGGGCGAAGAAGCCATCATGAAGCTGGCCGAYGCGCTGGACACCTACATCCCGACGCCCGAGCGCGCCGTGGACGGTGCCTTCCTGATGCCCGTCGAAGACGTGTTCTCGATCTCGGGTCGCGGCACCGTKGTGACCGGCGCCGTGGAGCGTGGCGTGATCAAGGTTGGTGAAGAAATCGAAATCGTGGGCATCCGCCCGACGGTCAAGACCACCTGCACCGGCGTGGAAATGTTCCGCAAGCTGCTGGACCAGGGTCAAGCTGGCGACAACGTGGGCGTGCTGCTGCGCGGCACCAAGCGCGAAGACGTCGAGCGCGGCCAAGTGCTGTGCAAGCCGGGTTCGATCAAGCCGCACACGCACTTCACCGCCGAGGTGTATGTGCTGTCGAAGGACGAAGGCGGCCGTCACACGCCGTTCTTCAACAACTATCGCCCGCAGTTCTACTTCCGCACGACGGACGTGACCGGTGCGATCGAGCTGCCCAAGGACAAGGAAATGGTCATGCCTGGCGACAACGTCAGCATCACCGTGAAGCTGATCAACCCGATCGCGATGGAAGAAGGCCTGCGCTTCGCCATCCGTGAAGGCGGCCGTACCGTGGGTTCGGGCGTTGTGGCCAAGATCCTCGACATCTAAGCCGA
>NZ_JBFTIO010000045.1:0-1620 GCF_056394985.1 Variovorax sp. 10N412 | reverse complement strand
GTCTTGATTTCCTTGGCTGCTGCGGCCGAGCGCTGCGCCAGGCTGCGAACCTCGGATGCCACGACGGCGAAGCCGCGGCCTTGCTCGCCGGCACGCGCCGCCTCCACTGCGGCATTCAGCGCCAGGATGTTGGTCTGGAACGCGATGCCATCGATCACGCCGATGATGTCCACGATCTTCTTGGACGACGCATTGATCGAGCCCATGGTGCCGACCACCTGCCCGACCACGTTGCCGCCGCGCACTGCGACCTCGGAGGCCGACACGGCCAGCTGATTCGCCTGGCGGGCGTTGTCGGCGTTCTGCTTCACGGTGCTCGTGAGTTCCTCCATCGAGGCAGCTGTTTCTTCCAGCGAACTCGCCTGCTGCTCCGTGCGCGACGAGAGATCCTGGTTGCCGGAGGCGATCTGGTTCGACGCGGTCGCGATCGTGTCCGTGCCCATGCGCACTTCGCCCACCACCTTGGCCAGGCTGGCGTTCATCTCGCGCAGCGCATGCATCAGCTGGCCCGCCTCGTCGCGGCTCTCGACCACGATGTCCGCGCTCAGGTCGCCGGCGGCCACCGTCTCGGCCACCGTCACCGCACGGCCCAGCGGACGCACGATGCCCAGCGTCAGGCGCCATGCGAACAGCGCGCCCAGCACCAGCGCAATGGCGGCCAGCACCAGCAGCATGGTGCGTCCGCTCCTGAAGTCGGTGTCGATGCCCTGGGCCGTTGCGTCGATCTTCTCGCGCTGGTGGTTGGCCAGCGCCTCCACGGCGCCGCTGTAGACAGCCAGCGCCTCGGTGAACTTGGTGTCGACCAGCGTGTTGGCTTCGGCCTGCTGGCCGCTTTCCTTGAGCTTGTTGAGGACGCCCACCGTCTCGAGCACCACGGCGCGCGAAGCCGCCACCTTGGCATAGAGCGCCTTTTCCTCGGGCGTGCTGAGCATCGATTCGAGCTTCTTCTGCGCCGGGCTGATGCGCGCAGAGCCGGCGGCCTGCGTCTTGGCGAAGTAGGCGGCGATCTCTGGGTCGGTGGTCTTGACCATGGCGAAATTGGCCACGGTGTTCGAGCGGAGATTCGCGAGCCATTCGGTCGCGAGCCGCTCCTTGACCAGCGCCTGCCCCACCATCTCGTCGGTGGCGTTGCCCACGTGGGTCAGCCGCAGCACGCCGATGCCGGCGATGAGTGCCATCAGCAGCAGCATCACCGTGAAGCCGAAGCCCAGGCGGGTACCGATTTTCAGATCTTTCAAACTCACAGCTCTATTCCTTCCGTCACAGGGCGACAGGGCCACCGCGGCAATGCCGTCATCCTGTTATCGGCAACGGGCCGCCAGACTTGAGACCTTTGTTCTCAAAAGGAGGAAAGATCGGCGACGCACGCACAAAACCGCCCGGCTGCGCGTGCGCTGCGGCGTTTTCGAGCGTGAAGACGCTGACGGCCTGCACCAGGCTGCCGGCCTGTTCCTGCAGCGACTGGGCTGCGGCCGAGGCTTCTTCGACCAGCGCGGCGTTCTGTTGGGTGACCTGGTCCATCTGGCTGATGGCCTGGTTGACCTGCTCGATGCCCGAGGTCTGTTCCTGGCTCGCCGCCGTGATCTCGCCCATGATGTCCGTCACGCGCTTCACGCTGCC
>NZ_JBFTIO010000044.1:0-2360 GCF_056394985.1 Variovorax sp. 10N412 | reverse complement strand
CCGGACAGGCTCACGGTCGAGCGACGAGCGAACGTCGAGACACCGGTTGCGCCGTCGTCATTGGTGATCGGGGCTTCGAGCCAGAAGCTGGCTGCCAGACCGCCACCCAGGTCTTCCGTACCACGGAAGCCCAGACGGCTGGAGTTGTAGCCCGAGTTCGCCAGAGCGGTACGGCGGACCTTGACGCTGCCTTGGTTCGTATACGTGGGAATGTTGAAGTCGTTGCGCAGCACGGTGGGCTTGAGGTCCCGCGAACTGGACGAATAGCTGCTGATCGATGCGTCGACCACACCGAACAGAGTGACGGACGACTGAGCCGAGGCAACACCGGCGACAGCCAGGGCAGCCAGAGCAGCTGCCCTTTCAGGCGCGCGCACTAGAGTGGCTCAGGCCTGCTGGGTGTCCCGCGACAAAGAAAAAAGCCCCGAGCTTTGCAGCTCGGGGCTAAATCCACCAATTGGAAGGGTGGAGGAGACAACTTGCTGCACGCAACGGGGCGTGCAATGAAATAAAGTATATCGACTGTTTGCTGCGATGCAACAAGCGAGTGACGCTTTTCCCACACATCAACCGATGTTGCTGTGCATTTTTGCCCGACATCTCTCACTGGAACCCGAACGACCATGGAATGCACAGTAAGTTGGACCGGTGACGCCGGCACCCGATCGGCCATGGGCTTCGTTGCCGAGACCGGCAGCGGCCATGTCCTGACGATGGACGGCGCACCCGACGCCACCAAGCCGGAAAACGGCGGCCAGAACCTGGCGCCCCGGCCCATGGAGACGCTGCTCGCCGGCACCGGCGGCTGCACGGCCTATGACGTCGTGCTCATCCTGAAGCGCGGCCGCCACCGCGTCGAGCGCTGCAGCGTCAAGCTGACGAGCGAACGGGCCGAAAAAGACCCCAAGGTGTTCACCAAGATCCACATGCATTTCACGGTGGCGGGAAAAGGCATCCCTGCCTCAGCCGTGGAGCGCGCAGTTGCGCTGAGCCACGAAACCTACTGTTCCGCCAGCATCATGCTGGCGAAGACGGCCGAAATCACCACCAGTTTCGATCTGATCGAAACCTGAGGGCCGGACCATACCGGCTCAGATGCGGTGCGCCAGCGTTGTCATGATGCGGGACGCCACGCGCATCAGGGCCTTGGCTGGGGGCGGCAGTTCCGCAGCCCCGGCGTCGACGGCTTGTGCTGCGTGGCGCGCCTCGTCGAGCTTCATTTGCTCGACGACGGCCCTGGAGGCACTGTCGGCGGGTGGAAGGCGGTTCAGGTGGCTGTCGAGGTGGGCCTCCACCTGCCGCTCCGTTTCGGCGACGAACCCCAGGCTCAGCGGATCTCCCAGACGCCCCGCAACGAGCCCGAGGCCAAAAGCACCGGCGTACCAGAGCGGATTCAGTATCGAAGGCCTTGCGCCAAGTTCATCTAGGCGCTGGCGCGTCCAGGCCAGATGATCGGTTTCCTCGTGTGCGGCCTCGATGAACTGGGCGCGCAAGGATGCGTCATGCGTCACGGCAGCCTGCGCGGTATAGAGCGCTTGTGCACAGACCTCGCCGACGTGGTTCACGCGCATCAGGGCGCCAGCCTCCCTTCGCTCAGGAGCGCTCAGCTCGCCCGGGGCATCGAAAGGGGCGGGCATGGCCCGGGTGGCGTGGGGGCGGGCAAAAAGAGTGCGCAGTGCCGCGTCCGCCGCGGTCAGCACAGGATCTAGCAGGGGCGTCATGGGTCTATTTGAACCCACGTGGGAAATGACCTGCTTGAGCGCCGTCATATTTCACATGATGACAAGAAGGGGGTCCAAGTCCTTTGTTGCAGGCGTGCAACGAAACGCGATGACCAGCCAACTTTTCGGCCGAATTGTTTTGCCCTGCTGCGACGGCTCTGGTGCAATAGCAACAACTTCCCAAAAGGAGGTTGGCCCGGGGTCCGGTGGGAGCACTAAGTGCCAGTCACAGTGAGCCCTTCGCACCGGAGCCCTATGTTTAACCTTGGAGAAACTTGCAATGAAAAAATCTCTAGTTGCTCTGGCTGCCCTGGCTGTCGCCGGTGTTGCCTCGGCTCAGTCGTCCGTCACTCTGTTCGGTGTGGTCGACGCGTCGGTCAGCGGCTACTCGTCCAACTCGCGCGACCTCAACGGTGCGACGCTGTTGAACCCGTTCTACCAAAACCAAGGCAGCGCCAAGGTCAGCCGTACGACTCTGGCTAACTCGGCGTACAACTCCAGCCGTCTGGGCTTCCGTGGTACGGAAGACCTGGGTGGCGGTCTGGCAGCCAGCTTCTGGCTCGAAGCCCCGATCACCAATGACGACGGCGCAACCGGTGTCTCGACGTTCGCTCGTCGCTCGACCGTGAGCCTGTCCGG
>NZ_JBFTIO010000043.1:0-2491 GCF_056394985.1 Variovorax sp. 10N412 | reverse complement strand
TCTTCGACCAGCGCGGCGTTCTGTTGGGTGACCTGGTCCATCTGGCTGATGGCCTGGTTGACCTGCTCGATGCCCGAGGTCTGTTCCTGGCTCGCCGCCGTGATCTCGCCCATGATGTCCGTCACGCGCTTCACGCTGCCCACGATCTCTTCCATCGTGCGGCCGGCTTCCTCCACCTGCTTGCTGCCCTCCTCGACCTTCTCCACGGARTCRCCGATCAGCGTCTTGATTTCCTTGGCYGCTGCGGCCGAGCGCTGAGCCAGGCTGCGAACTTCGGAAGCCACGACCGCGAAGCCGCGGCCTTGCTCGCCAGCGCGAGCAGCTTCGACTGCCGCATTCAGCGCCAGGATGTTGGTCTGGAACGCGATGCCGTCGATCACCCCGATGATGTCCACGATCTTCTTGGACGACGCATTGATCGAGCCCATGGTGCCGACCACCTGCCCGACCACGCTGCCGCCGCGCACCGCGACCTCGGACGCCGACACGGCCAGCTGGTTGGCCTGGCGTGCGTTGTCCGCGTTCTGCTTCACCGTCGAGGTCAGCTCTTCCATCGAAGCGGCCGTCTCTTCGAGCGAGCTGGCCTGCTCTTCGGTGCGCGACGACAGGTCCTGGTTTCCCGAGGCGATCTGGCTCGACGCCGTCGCGATGGTGTCCGTGCCCGTGCGCACTTCGCCCACGATGCGCACCAGGCTGGCGCGCATGGTCTCCACGGCGCGGGTGATCACGCCGATCTCGTCGCGGCGCTGCGAGGCCAGCCGGCCCGACAGGTCGCCGCCGCCGATGGCCGCGACATGCGCGCTCAGCGCGCTGATGGGGCGCACCGTGCGCCGGATGAACGCCACCAGCCCGAAACCCAGCACCAGGGCGGCGATCGCGATGCAGCCGCCCAGCCATGCCAGCTGGCGGCGCAGGCCGGCCATCACCTCGTCGGCCGGCACCTCGGCCACCACCAGCCAGCCGGTGGCTTCGCTGCGGGCGACCGACGCATGGTGCGCGCCCGCATCGCCCGGCGCCAGCACCGCCGGTGCGTCGTCGATCCAGAAGGCGTCGCCGCCCTTCAGGCGCTCCAGCCATGCATTGGCATCGCCCTTCAACACATCCGACAACGGCTTGCCGGCCGCGCTGGGATGGAACACGAGCGTGGGCTCGGGCGCCGCGCCGGGGCCGCCGGCGCCCGCTCCAGCCGGGTTGACGATGTACAGGCCGCCCTGCGTGTAGATGCGCGTGCCCTGCACCGCCTCGGCGAAGGCGGCCTGCTGCTGCGAGATGTCCAGCCCGATGTAGAGCACGGCCACCACGCGGCCGGCCGCGTCGCGCACCGGCTCGTACACCGTGATGTAGGGGCGCCCGAACAGGGTCACGCGCCCCACGAAGCGCTTGCCTTCGCGCAGCAGCGCATAGGCCGCGCTCTTGCGGTCTAGCAGCGTGCCCACGGCACGCTCGCCGTTTTCCTTCTTCACCGAGGTGGTTACGCGCCGGAAATCTTCGCCCTGCGCGACGAACACGGTGGCGTTGGCACCGGGGAAGTCGCTCGCGAAGCGGTCGACCTCGCTGGTGCTGGCCGCGTCGATGGGCGTGCCGTCGCTGGAAAGGAGGCCCGAGGCATCGAGCGCCAGCGTCTGCGCGAACTGCCGCCGGAACACGCCGAAGGCGTTGCCGGCGGTCGACTGCATGGTCTGGTCGAAGATGTCCAGGGACCGCGCGATGGCCTCCGCCTTCGCGTTGGCATATTGGGCGGCGCCGCGCTGCTGCTGCTGCGACGCCAGTGCGTAGAAGACGCACAGCATCAGCCCCGTGACCCCGAGGATCGCCACGCCGGCGCGCATGCTCAGCGTGCGCGCGAGCGATACAAAGGCGGGCGGCGGTGCGTCGTGTGGCGGCGCACCAGGTCGTTCGAGGCTCATCGGTTCTCTTTCAGGTCAAGGGAACGGCCCCTGCTTCGCGGCCCGACGCCGCGGCATCGCCGTGTTCCTGTATCGGCATCGCAGCGCCGGAGTTGAGGGCCTTGTTCTCAAAACTCGGTCCAGTCGCCTGGGGTGTCGCCGGCCATGGCGAGTTGCGGGGCGGACGCGGGCTTGCGATGGGCAGGCAGCGCCTTGGCCGCCGGCCGGACCGTCTTCGAAACGGGGGCGGCGGGCCTGATGGGGGTGATTCGTGTGAAGCTCGGGCGCGCGGGCGCCCGCTCTTCACCGCCCAGCTTGAAGACACTCACGGTCTTCACCAGGCTGCCGGCCTGCTCCTGCAGCGACTGGGCTGCCGCCGAGGCTTCTTCGACCAGCGCGGCGTTCTGCTGCGTGACCTGGTCCATCTGGCTGATCGCCTGGTTGATCTGCTCGATGCCCGAGGTCTGTTCCTGGCTCGCCGCCGTGATCTCGCCCATGATGTCCGTCACGCGCTTCACGCTGCCCACGATCTCTTCCATCGTGCGGCCGGCTTCCTCCACCTGCTTGCTGCCCTCCTCGACCTTCTCCACGGAGTCACCGATCAG
>NZ_JBFTIO010000042.1:0-3391 GCF_056394985.1 Variovorax sp. 10N412 | reverse complement strand
ATGGTGGTGGACAGCGTGTCGGACGTGATCACGTTGACGGGCGAGCAGATCAAGCCTGCGCCGGAGATGGGTTCGGTGCTGGACGCGGACTACCTGATCGGGCTGGGCACGCTGGACGAGCGGATGCTGATCCTGGTGGACATCGACCGGCTGATGTCCAGCGACGAAATGGGCCTCGTCGAAAAGATGGCCGCTTGACGGCCGCCTGAAAGCCGCCTGAAGGCCGCGAGAAGCAAGACAACCACGACGACAACGACACAAGGGCCTGCGAGGAGCAACACATGAAAAACTGGAAGATCGGGCGGCGCATGGCCGCCGGCTTTGCACTGGTGCTGGCGCTGGCGCTCATCACCGCGGGCATTGCCGTGCTGCGCCTGCAGGGCGTGGGCGAGGCCACGGAGTCGATGGCCAAGCACTCGCTCGCGAAGGAACGCCTGGCCGCGGCCTGGCAGCTGGGCACCAGCACCAACGGCGTGCGCACCCTGTCGCTGCTCAAGAGCAACGACCCTGCGGTGCAGGCCTATCTGCAGAAGAACATCGACGCCACCAGCGCCAGCATCAGCGAGACGCAGAAGAAGCTGGAGGCCCTGTTGCAGACGCCGGCCGAGCTGGCGCTGAGCGCCGACATCAAGAAAAAGCGCGGCGAGTATGTCGAACTGCGCAACCGGATCTTCAAGCTCAAGGCCGAGGGCCGCGGCGACGAGGCCGCCCGGCTCACCGACGCCCAGATGCTGCCCGCGCTGGAAGCCTACGACGCGAGCATTCGCGCCATGGTGGCGCAGCAACAGCAGGACATCGACACCACCGCCGCCGACATCGACACGCAGTACCGTTCGGGCCGCATCTACGTGCTGACGCTGACCATGTTCTCGCTCGTGGTGGGCACGGTGGTCGCATGGGCGCTGACCCGCAGCATCGTCGACCCGATCGGCGAGGCGCTGCTGATTGCCGAGACCGTCGCCTCGGGCGACCTGAGCAAGGACTTCGAGACCGAGCGCGGCGGCGACTTCGGCCGGCTGCTGCGCGGCATGGGCGAGATGGAAGACACGCTGACCGACCTGGTGACCCGCATCAAGGCCTCGACCGATTCGATCGCGGTCGCCTCGCGACAGATTGCAGCAGGCAACCAGGACCTGTCGTCGCGCACCGAGCAGCAGGCCAGCTCGCTGGAAGAAACAGCCGCCTCGATGGAAGAGCTGACCTCGACGGTGAAGCAGAACGCGGACAACGCACGCCAAGCCAACCAGCTCGCGGTGTCGGCATCGGAAGTCGCGGTGAAGGGCGGCCATGTCGTGTCGCAGGTGGTCGGCACCATGGGCTCGATCAATGCGTCGTCCAAGAAGATCGTGGACATCATCGGCGTCATCGACGGCATCGCGTTCCAGACCAACATCCTGGCGCTGAATGCGGCCGTGGAAGCGGCGCGCGCAGGTGAACAAGGCAAGGGCTTCGCCGTGGTCGCCTCGGAAGTGCGCAGCCTCGCGCAGCGCTCCGCGTCCGCCGCCAAGGAAATCAAGACACTGATCGGCGACTCGGTCGACAAGGTCGCCGAGGGCAGCAAGCAGGTGGCCGAAGCCGGCCGCACCATGGACGAGATCGTCGGCAGCGTGCGCCGCGTGACGGACATCATGGGCGAGATCACCTCGGCCAGCCAGGAACAGACCTCGGGCATCGAGCAGATCAACCAGGCCATCAGCCAGATGGACCAGGTCACGCAGCAGAACGCCGCGCTGGTGGAGCAGGCTTCGGCCGCCGCCCAGTCGCTGCAGGAACAGGCCGACGACTTGATGCGGGCTGTGAGCACGTTCAAGCTCGACGCCGACGAACCCGTCTTGCTGGGGGCCTGAAGCAGCCGTGCGCATTCGTCTCAGTCCCAAGATCGCCCTTCGCCTGGGCACCGGTTTCGCCGTGTCGTTGTTCGTGCTGGCCGCGGCGTTGAGCCTTGGCTTCAAGGCCGGTGCCGGCTTCGAGTGGGCGCGCCACGCCGTGTTCGGCCTGGGCGTTGCCGCGCTGCTGGCCGGCGTGCTCGTTGCCTGGTGCGTCACCCGCTCCATTGCCCGCTCGTCGCGCGACGCCGAACTGGTGTCCCAGCGCCTCGACCGCGTTTTCAAGAATCTAAAAGCAAGCGACTCCTGACATCCTCCATGAACTCCATCCTCAATCTCAGAATCGGCACCCGCCTCGGCATCGGCTTTGCCGCGGTGCTCCTTTTGCTGGCCGGCCTGGTCGGCCTGGGCCTCGAATCGATGGCCGACATCCAGCAGCGGCTGAACGGCATCGTCACCGGCAACAACGCCAAGGTGGCCGCCGTCAACAAGATGGCGGACGCGATCCGCGACATCGCCATCCTCGATGGCAACCTCATCCTGTTGAGCGACGACGCCGCCATGCGCGAGGAAGCCAAGAAGATCTCCGGCGCGCGAGACCGCTTCTCCGAAGCCCGCGAGGTCCTGGTCAAGCTGCTCGCCACGCCCGCGGGCAAGGCGCTGCTGGCCGGCATCGACGAAAAGGTGGGCGTGCTCGTGCCGCTGAACGCCGCCCTGTCGGAGCTGGCGCTGCAGAACAAGAACGACGAAGCGACGATGCTCTTCATCACCAAGTTCCAGCCGGCCGTGAAGGCCGTGCTCGCGGAGCTCGACAAGCTGGACGCGCACGAAAGCCGGCTGTCCCGCGCGGCGAACGACGAAGCCGGCGCCGGCTACGCGTGGGCACGCAACCTGATGCTGGCGCTGGGCGCGCTGGCCGTCCTGGCGGGCGCCGCCATCGCGTGGTTCATCACGCGCACCATCACGCGCCCGATCAGCGAGGCCGTGCAGGTGGCCGAGAAGGTGGCCGCAGGCGACATCAGCTCGCGCATCGACGTGCATTCGAAGGACGAAACCGGCCGGCTGATGGCCGCGCTCAAGGCAATGAACGAGAGCCTGGTGCGCATCGTGCGCGAAGTGCGCACGGGCACGGACACCATCGCGACGGCGTCGAGCCAGATCGCTTCGGGCAACCAGGACCTGTCGTCGCGCACCGAAGAGCAGGCCAGCTCGCTGGAAGAAACAGCCGCTTCGATGGAAGAGCTGACCTCGACGGTGAAGCAGAACGCGGACAACGCGCGCCAGGCCAACCAGCTGGCCGTGTCGGCCTCCGAGGTGGCGGTGCGCGGCGGCAACGTGGTCGGGCAGGTGGTCGGCACCATGGGCTCGATCAATGCGTCGTCCAAGAAGATCGTGGACATCATCGGGGTGATCGACGGCATCGCGTTCCAGACCAACATCCTGGCGCTGAATGCCGCAGTGGAGGCGGCGCGTGCCGGCGAGCAAGGCCGCGGCTTCGCCGTCGTGGCATCCGAGGTTCGCAGCCTGGCGCAGCGCTCGGCCGCAGCAGCCAAGGAAATCAAGAC
>NZ_JBFTIO010000041.1:0-3499 GCF_056394985.1 Variovorax sp. 10N412 | reverse complement strand
ATGGTGGTGGACAGCGTGTCGGACGTGATCACGTTGACGGGCGAGCAGATCAAGCCTGCGCCGGAGATGGGTTCGGTGCTGGACGCGGACTACCTGATCGGGCTGGGCACGCTGGACGAGCGGATGCTGATCCTGGTGGACATCGACCGCCTGATGTCCAGCGACGAAATGGGCCTCGTCGAGGCCGCAGCCACCGCCTGACCCCCGCCTGCACATTCGCCTGAAGGCACCCCATGAACTTCCTCGCCAATCTTCGCATCGCCCGACGCCTCACGCTGGCCTTTGCCATCGTGCTCGGCCTGACCGTGATCTCGACCGCCATCGCGCTGGTGTCCGCGCGCAACAACGCGGAAGCCACGCGGTTGATGATGCAGAGCCCGCTCGCCAAGGAACGGCTCATCTCCGACTGGTACGTGCTGACCTACGCGGCCATCGCACGCACCTCGATGATCGCGCGCACCACCGACGAGACCTTGCCCGCGACCTTTGCCGACGTCATCTCCGACAGCGTGAAGAAGGGCAGCGAGACCATGGCGAAGGTGGAGCCGCTGTTGTTCACCGACGAGGAAAAGGCGACCTACAAGTCGATCGTCGAGCTGCGCGCGAAGTACCAGGCCGCCAAGGACGAGGTGGGCAAGGCCAAGTCGAGCGGCAATGCGGTGGACACGGCGCGGGCGTTCAAGGACGTGTTTCAGCCGGCCGCCAAGGCCTACGAGAGCCGGGTGCTGGAGCTGCTGTCGATCGAGCGCCGCGACATCGACCGCATGAGCCACGACATCGACGCCGCCAACCTGAAGAGCTTCAACCTGCAGTTGCTGCTGACCGTGCTGACGGTGGTGTGCGGCGGCATCTTTGCCTTCTTCATCTCGCGCAGCATCGTGCGTCCGCTGGCAAGGGCGGTGGTGGTGGCCGAGACGGTGGCGCAGGGCGACCTGAGCGCGGACATTCGCGTGGACAGCCACGACGAGGTGGGCCAGCTGATGCAGGCCCTGAAGAACATGAACACCAACCTGGCCAAGGTGGTGGGCGAGGTGCGCTCGGGCACCGAGACCATTGCCACGGCGTCGGGCCAGATTGCGGCGGGCAACCAGGACCTGTCCTCGCGCACCGAGCAGCAGGCCAGCTCGCTGGAAGAAACAGCCGCTTCGATGGAAGAGCTGACCTCGACGGTGAAGCAGAACGCGGACAACGCGCGCCAGGCCAACCAGCTGGCCGTGTCGGCTTCGGAAGTGGCTGTGAAGGGCGGCAGCGTCGTGTCGCAGGTGGTCGGCACGATGGGCTCGATCAACGCCTCGTCGAAGAAGATCGTGGACATCATCGGTGTCATCGACGGCATTGCGTTCCAGACCAACATCCTGGCGCTGAATGCCGCAGTGGAGGCGGCGCGCGCAGGCGAGCAAGGCCGCGGCTTCGCGGTCGTGGCCTCSGARGTTCGCAGCCTGGCGCAGCGCTCGGCCGCAGCAGCCAAGGAAATCAAGACGCTGATCGGYGAYTCCGTGGAGAAGGTCGAGGAGGGCAGCAAGCAGGTGGAGGAAGCCGGCCGCACGATGGAMGAGATCGTCGGCAGCGTGAAGCGCGTGACCGACATCATGGGCGAGATCACCTCGGCGAGCCAGGAGCAGACCTCGGGCATCGAGCAGATCAACCAGGCCATCAGCCAGATGGACCAGGTCACGCAGCAGAACGCCGCGCTGGTCGAAGAAGCGTCGGCCGCCGCCCAGTCGCTGCAGGAACAGGCCGGCAGCCTCGTGCAGGCCGTCAGCATCTTCAAGCTCGACCACAACGCCGTGGTTGCGCGCACCGGCTTCACACGCATCACGCCCATCGCCCGGCCCGCCAAGGCGGTTGCCGCCTCCCAGTCGGCGCTCAAGCGCCCGGCCAAGGCGCTGCCTGCGCGCCGCGAACCGGCCAAGGGCGCCGCGCCGCAGTTGGCGGCGGCCGGCAGCGGCGACTGGACCGAATTCTGAGGCTCCGCGGAAGAACAACACATAACAGGCGATCCGGGGCACGCGGCCCCTCAAGGAAAAATCATCAAAGCGTTCTACAACCTCAAAATCGCGACCAAGCTGCTTGTGTCGTTCATTGCCGTCCTTGTGTTGACAGCATGCGTGGGTGCCGTTTCCTTGCTGCAGCTCGGCAAGGTCCACGGCATGACCACGGACCTCGCCACCAACTGGATGCCGGCGACGCGTTCCCTGCTCGAGATAAAGAACCTGGTGTCGCGCTACCGCTCCGAGGAACTCCAGCACATCCTGTCCGGCTCGTACACCGAGATGGGCGTCTACGAAAAGTCGATGGACGTGACCTGGGCCGCGTTGCAGAAGAGCCGCGCCGAATACCAGGCGCTCATTTCCGAACCGGAGGAGCGCGAGATCTATCCCGTGTTCGAGAAGCTGATGGCCGAGTACGCGCTGGAGCACGGCAAGGTCATCGCCATGTCGCGCACGCAGAACACCGAGCAGGCGACCGCATTGAGTGGCGGCAAGGCGCTGCAGCTGAGTCGAGAGATGAACGCGGCGCTCGACAAGCTGACCGAAGTGAACGTGGCCGGCGCCATTGGCGCGGGCAAGACGGCCGACGAGGTGTATGCCCAATCCCGCCTCTGGGTGCTGGGGCTGCTGCTGGGCGCCATTGCACTGGGCCTCGCGCTGGCGCTGTGGATCGCGCGCATCGTTGCGCGTCCGCTGGCCGAAGCCGTGAAGGTGGCGCAGTCGGTGGCCGCGGGCGACCTGACCAGCCGCATCGAGGCCAAGACGACCGACGAGACCGGCCTGCTGCTCGAAGCGCTGAAGGGCATGAACGGCAGCCTGGTGAAGATCGTCGGTGAAGTGCGCACGGGCACGGACACCATCGCGACGGCGTCGAGCCAGATCGCCTCGGGCAACCAGGACCTGTCGTCGCGCACCGAAGAGCAGGCCAGCTCGTTGGAAGAAACAGCCGCTTCGATGGAAGAGCTGACCTCGACGGTGAAGCAGAACGCGGACAACGCACGCCAGGCGAACCAGCTGGCCGTGTCGGCCTCCGAGGTGGCGGTGCGCGGCGGCAACGTGGTCGGGCAGGTGGTCGGCACCATGGGCTCGATCAACGCCTCGTCCAAGAAGATCGTGGACATCATCGGCGTGATCGACGGCATCGCGTTCCAGACCAACATCCTGGCGCTGAATGCGGCAGTCGAAGCTGCTCGCGCTGGCGAACAGGGCCGTGGTTTTGCCGTGGTGGCCTCGGAAGTTCGCAGCCTCGCGCAGCGATCCGCCGCAGCAGCCAAGGAAATCAAGACGCTGATCGGCGATTCCGTGGAGAAGGTCGAAGAGGGCAGCAAGCAGGTGGAAGAAGCCGGCCGCACGATGGAGGAGATCGTGGGCAGCGTGAAGCGCGTGACGGACATCATGGGCGAGATCACGGCGGCGAGCCAGGAACAGACCTCGGGCATCGAGCAGGTCAACCAGGCCATCAGCCAGATGGACCAGGTCACCCAACAGAACGCCGCGCTGGTCGAAGA
>NZ_JBFTIO010000040.1:0-3502 GCF_056394985.1 Variovorax sp. 10N412 | reverse complement strand
AGTTCTGCGAGACCCCGCGAAACGCGAGCACCGCAGGTTGCCCCGTAGCGCAGCGAAGGGGTCGCAGACAGTGGGGTCGCCTTTTCTTTGCTTACTTTCTTTTGGCGAAGCAAAAGAAAGTAAGTCGCCCGCCGGGGCGAGTCCCGGCCCCGAAACCCAAACCAGGCAGCAAGAAAGCAGATTCAAACCGCTTCCTCCTCAACCACACGCCGAGTGTTCCCCCCACCCAGCCGATCAAACGCCAGATAGATAACAGGCGTAGTGAACAAGGTAAGCAGCTGGCTGACGATCAGCCCCCCGAAAATCGCCAACCCCAGCGGCCGACGCAACTCCGCCCCATCCCCAAAACTCAGCATCAACGGCACCGCAGCAAACAAGGCCGCCAGCGTCGTCATCAAGATGGGCCGAAAGCGCAGCAACGCAGCCTGGTGAATGGCCTCCCGCGCCGACTTCCCCTGGTTGCGCTCCGCATCGATCGCAAAGTCGATCATCATGATCGCGTTCTTCTTCACGATGCCGATCAGCAAGATGATGCCGATGATCCCGATCACCCCCAGGTCGTTGCCGGTGATCATGAGCGCCAGCAAGGCGCCCACGCCCGCCGAAGGCAGCGTCGACAGGATGGTCAGCGGATGCACGTAGCTCTCGTACAGCACCCCCAGCACGATGTACACGCACACCACCGCCGCCAGAATCAGCCACAGCTGGTTGGACAGCGACTTTTCATAAGCGCCTGAAGCCCCGAGGAACGTCATCGTCACGCTGCTCGGCAACCCGATTTCCTTCGCCGCGGCACGGATCGCATCGACGGAAGACCCGAGCGAAACGCCGGGCGCGGTGTCGAAGTTCAGCGTGCTCGCCGGGTACTGCGCCACGTGCGTGATCTGCAGCGGCGCCTGCTGCTCGGAGATCTCGGCAAAGGCCGACAGCGGCGTGGCGGTGCCCGAGCCGGCGATCAGGTTCAGCTGGCCCAGCGTCTGCGGCGTGTTCACCAGGCCGGGCTGCGCCTCGAGAATCACCCGGTACTGGTTGGTCTCGGTGAAGATCGTCGAGACGATGCGCTGGCCGAAGGCGCTGTACAGCGCATCGTCCACCGTGCTCGCGGTGATGGACAGGCGCGCTGCCGTGTCGCGGTTCACGTTCACGAAGGCCGCCAGCCCTTGCGCGCCGGCGTCGCTGCTCACGTTGCGCACCTTGCTCGAGTCCTGCAGCTTGGCCACGAGCTTCTTCATCCACTCGGTGATGACCGCGCTGTCCACGCCTTCGAGCGACACGCGGTACTCGGTGGGGCCGGTCTCGGCGTCGATGGTCAGGTCTTGCGTGGGCTGCAGGTAGAGCGTGACGCCGGCCACCTGGTGCACGCGCTCGCGCAGGCGGTCCATCACCTCCTGCTGGTCGCCGTGGCTTTTCTTCAGGTTGATGAGCATGCTGCCGGTGTGCAGCATGGTGTTGTTGGCCGCGTCCACGCCCACGAAGGAGCTGAGGTTCTCGACGTCGGGGTCTTCGAGCACGGCACGCGCGGCCTGCTGCTGCAGCTGTGCCATGCGGTCGAAGGACACGTCCTGCGCGGCTTGGATGCGGCCTTGCAGCTGGCCGGTGTCCTGCGTGGGGAACAGGCCCTTGGGGATCGTGAGGTACAGCACCACGGTCAGCACCATGGTGAGCAGCGCCACCAGCAGCGTGAGCGGCTGGTGCGCAATCACCCAGTGCAACGAACGGTCGTAGCGCACCATCACGCCGTCGAAGAACCGCTGGGCGCGCGCGCCGAAGCCGTTGCCGGCCGGGTCCTTCTTGGGCTCGTGCCTGAGCCAGCGCGCCGACATCATCGGCACCAGCGTGAGCGACACCACGGCCGAGATCAGGATGGTGATGGCCAGCGTCACCGCGAACTCGCGGAACAGGCGCCCCACCACGTCGCCCATGAACAGCAGCGGAATCAGCACCGCAATGAGCGACACGGTCAGCGAGATGATGGTGAAGCCGATCTGCGTGGCGCCCTTGAAGGCGGCCTGCAAGGGCTTCTCGCCCTCCTCGATGTAGCGCGCGATGTTCTCGATCATGACGATCGCGTCGTCCACCACGAAGCCGGTGGCGATGGTCAGCGCCATCAGGCTCAGGTTGTTCAGGCTGTAGCCCAGCAGGTACATCAGCCCGAAGGTGCCGATGAGCGAGATGGGCACCGCGATGCTGGCGATGACGGTGGCGCGCAGGCTGCCCAGGAAGGCGAAGATCACCAGCACCACCAGCACCACGGCCAGCACGAGCTCCATCTCGACATGCTCCACCGAGGAGCGGATGCCGGCGGTGCGGTCGCTCAGCACCTCGATCTTCAGGCCGGCCGGAAAGCCGGCCTGCAGCTCGGGCAGCTGGGCCTTGATGGCATTGACGGTGGCGATCACGTTGGCGCCCGGCTGGCGCTGCACGTTCAGGATGATGGCGGGCGTGAGCTTGCCCTCGCCGCCGTCCGCCGCCTTGGTGCCGGCCCAGGCGCCCAGTTGGGTGTTCTCGGCGCTGTTGACCACCTGCGCCACGTCGATCATGCGGATCGGCGCGCCGTTCTTGTAGCTGACGATGAGGTTTTTGTAGTCGTCGACGGTGAGCAGCTGGTCGTTCGAGTTGATGGTGTAGGCCCGCTTGGGGCCGTCGAAGCTGCCCTTGGCGCCGTTGGAGTTGGCCGCGCTGATGGCGGTGCGCAGCGTGTCCAGCCCGATACCGTTGGCGGCCAGCGCCTGCGTGTTGGCCTGGATGCGCACCGCCGGGCGCTGCCCGCCGCTGAGCGACACCAGCCCCACGCCGGAGACCTGGCTGATCTTCTGCGCGAGCCGCGTGTTGACGAGGTTCTGCACCTCGGTGAGCGGCAGCGTGTCCGAGGTGATGGCCAGCGTGAGCACCGGCGCGTCGGCCGGGTTCACCTTGGCGTACACGGGCGGCGCCGGCAGGTCGGCCGGCAGCAGCGAGCCGCCGGCGTTGATGGCGGCCTGCACCTCCTGCTCGGCCACGTCCAGCGTCTGGCCCAGCGAGAACTGCAGCGTGATGATCGACACGCCCGCCGCGCTGGTCGAGCTCATGCGGTCGAGCCCCGACATCTGGCCGAACTGGCGTTCCAGCGGCGCGGTGACGGTGTTGCTCATCACCTCGGGGCTGCCCCCGGGGTAGAGCGTCTGCACCTGGATGGTCGGGTAGTCGACCTGCGGCAGGGCCGACAGCGGCAGGAAGCGGAACGCCACCAGGCCGGCCAGCACGATGGCGACCATCAGCAGCGAGGTCGCCACCGGGCGAAGAATGAACGGGCGTGAGGGACTCATCGGGCGCGGCGCTTGCTGTCGTTCTGGGGGACTGAGGGGCCTGGCGGCATCAGCGGATCGCGCCGCCCTGCGGCTGCGGCGGGCTGCCCGGCGTCAGGTTGGGCGCGGCCGGCGGCACCGACGTGGCGGGCGGTGACGTGGGCGATTCGGCCGGCGGCGCGCTGCGCGCGCCCCCCGCACCGGCACCGCCTTCGCGG
>NZ_JBFTIO010000039.1:0-3888 GCF_056394985.1 Variovorax sp. 10N412 | reverse complement strand
GCAGGTTCACCACGCCCTTGATGTAGTCCGGCGCGTTCGCAATCCGCGTCACCGCGTCGTACCCGCGCAGCTCCTGCACCTTCTGGATGTCGATGCCGTATTCCTCTTCGCCCAGCTTGAAGGTCACGACCTCCAGGCGGGCGGCGACGGCGGCGGCGGACGATGCCGAGGCGGCTTGTTTCAATGGGTCTTTTGCCTTGTTGAGCATGGGGTCTTCTCCGGGTTGAGTCTGTTGAATGTGAGTTGGATTCGCGGTGCGCGCGCTTCAGGCGGCCAGCGCGGCTTGCGAGGCCTCTGCGACTTCGGCCACCTGGCTCGCGTCGCCGCGGAACACGCGCACGGCCTTCACGAGGCCGTCGGCCTGCTCCTGCAGCAGTTCGGCCGTGGCCGTGGCTTCTTCGACCAGCGCGGCGTTCTGTTGGGTGACCTGGTCCATCTGGCTGATGGCCTGGTTGATCTGTTCGATGCCGGAGGTCTGCTCCTGGCTGGCGGTGGTGATCTCGCCCATGATGTCGGTCACCCGCTTCACGCTGCCCACGATCTCCTGCATCGTGCGGCCGGCTTCCGCCACCTGTTTGCTGCCGGCCTCGACCTTGTCGACCGAATCGCCGATCAGCGTCTTGATTTCCTTGGCGGCGGACGCGGAGCGCTGCGCGAGGCTGCGCACTTCCGAGGCCACCACGGCGAAGCCCTTGCCTTGTTCACCTGCGCGCGCCGCTTCCACGGCCGCATTCAGCGCCAG
This sequence comes from Variovorax sp. 10N412, assembly GCF_056394985.1. NCBI lineage: Bacteria > Pseudomonadati > Pseudomonadota > Betaproteobacteria > Burkholderiales > Comamonadaceae > Variovorax > Variovorax sp. 10N412. The sequence goes on along the minus strand of NZ_JBFTIO010000039.1, from coordinate 3,146 downwards.
GATGTTGGTCTGGAACGCGATGCCGTCGATTACACCGATGATGTCCACGATCTTCTTCGACGACGCATTGATCGAGCCCATGGTGTCGACCACCTGCGACACGACATGGCCGCCCTTCACCGCGACTTCCGATGCCGACACCGCGAGCTGGTTGGCCTGGCGCGCGTTGTCCGCGTTCTGCTTCACCGTCGAGGTCAGCTCTTCCATCGACGCCGCCGTCTCTTCCAGCGAACTGGCCTGCTGCTCGGTGCGCGAGGACAGGTCCTGGTTGCCCGAGGCGATCTGGCTGGACGCCGACATCACGCCGGCCACGTTCTCGCCCACGTCCGAGACGATGGCGAAAAGATTGGCGCTCATCTGGTTCAGCGCACGCAGCAGCCCGGTGATTTCGTCGCCGCGCCGCACCTCGAAGCGCGCGAGGTCGCCACCTGCGATGGCACGGGCCACGTGCACCGCCTCGTCCAGCGGACGGAACACCGTGCGGCCGAGGAACCGGCCCAGGCCCAGCCAGGCAAGCGCGGAGGCCGCGCCGCAGGCCGCGATCAGCCCAGGCAGGCTGCCGTGCGCGCCGGCGGAAGCCACCAGCCGCGACGCTTCCATCCAGCCCGCCAGACCCAGGCCCAGCGAGAGCACGGTGGCCACTGCCGTGGCGCCGGCCACGCGGCTGCGCACCGGAATGCGGCGCAGCCGCGCCAGCGGGTTGCGCCAGCCGCGCTGCACCACCTCGCCCTGCAGGAGCTCGATGTCATTGGCGCGGCCTTCGCGGATGCGGGCGTACAGCGCGTCGGCTTCGGCCACTTCGGCACGCCCGGGCTTGCTGCGCACCGACATGTAGCCCTGCACGCGGCCGTTGCGCCGGACGGGCGTGACGTTGGCCAGCACCCAGTAGAAGTCGCCGTTCTGGCGCCGGTTCTTGATGAGGCCGGTCCAGGGCAGGCCCTGGCCCAGCGAGGCCCACATGTCGGCGAAAGCCTCGGCCGGCACGTCGGGGTGGCGCACGATGTTGTGCGCCTTGCCCATGAGGTCGCCCACCGCGAAGCCGCTGGCCTCCACGAAAGCCGGGTTGACGTAGGTGATCCGGCCCTTCAGGTCGGTGCGTGACACCAGGGCGGCGCCCGGTGGGAGTTCGTATTCGATGCCGGTGATCGGCAGGTTGACGCGCATGTCGGTGTTTTCTGTGTCAGGCCAAAGCCAGCTGTGGGTTGCCGAGACGGAACACGCCGACAACTTCCGAAAGACTGCCCGCCTGTTCCTGCAGCGACTGGGCGGCGGCCGAAGCCTCCTCGACCAGCGCGGCGTTTTGTTGGGTGACCTGGTCCATCTGGGTGATTGCCTGGTTGATCTGCTCGATGCCCGAGGTCTGCTCCTGGCTGGCCGCGGTGATCTCGCCCATGATGTCGGTCACCCGGCGCACGCTGCCCACGATCTCGTCCATGGTGCGGCCCGCTTCGGCCACCTGCTTGCTGCCTTCGGCGACCTTGTCGACCGAGTCGCCGATCAGCGTCTTGATCTCCTTGGCTGCGGCTGCGGAGCGCTGCGCCAGGCTGCGAACTTCGGACGCCACCACGGCAAAGCCACGGCCTTGTTCACCGGCACGCGCGGCTTCCACCGCTGCGTTCAAGGCCAGGATGTTGGTCTGGAACGCGATGCCGTCAATCACGCCGATGATGTCCACGATCTTCTTGGACGACGCATTGATCGAGCCCATGGTGTCGACCACCTGCGAGACCACGGTGCCGCCCTTCACCGCCACTTCGGACGCCGACACCGCCAGCTGGTTGGCCTGGCGTGCGTTGTCGGCGTTCTGCTTCACGGTGCTCGTGAGTTCTTCCATCGAGGCCGCCGTCTCTTCGAGCGAACTGGCCTGTTCTTCGGTGCGCGACGACAGGTCCTGGTTGCCTGCCGCGATCTGGCCCGAGGCCGTGGCAATGGTGTCGCTGGACTCCTTGATCCTTCCGACGATCGAGGTCAGCTGCGCCTGCATCTGCTTGATGGAGTGCAGCAGGCTGCCGTCGCGCGCCGTATCGGCGTCGACGGCCATCGACAGGTCGCCGTTCGCGATGCGGCTGACCACGTCGGCCGCATAGACCGGCTCGCCGCCCAGCTGGCGGCTCAGCAGGCGCGCGACCAGCACGCCCAGGCCCACGCTCGCCGCTATGCCGGCCAGCGCCAGCACCACCATCATCAGCCGCGATGTCCTGTAGGTGTCGCCGGCGTGCTCGGCGCTGAGCCTGGCCAGCTCCTTGCTGTGCGCGACCATGCCCTTGAGCACTTCCTCGACGCCGCGCGATTCCTTCAGCAGGCGGGTGCTGTCTTCGGTCACCTGGTTGTCGAACTGCGAGCTGTCCAGCGGCTGCTTGAACACCAGCGCCACGAAATCGCTCATGCGCTTGGTCAGAGGGCCGATCAGGGCCTCGTACTGGCCGTAGAGCTTCTTGCCTTCCTCGGTCTCCTCGAAGAAGGGCTTCACCTCGCCGGCGCGCGCCGCCAGGCTTTCCATGGACGCCTTGAGTTCGGTCGCCCCCGCGTTGCGTTCGCCGCGCGTGCCGGCCGACAGCAGCGTGACCTGTGCACGGCTGGCGTACAGCAGGTGGATGTTGGCTTCCTGGACCGCCTGGAGCGCCTGCAGCTCATTGGCGTACAGCCGCTGCGTGGCGTCGCTGATGCGCCCCATGTGATAGATGCCGAGCGCGCTGACGGCCGCGCCGATGGCCGCGACCACGAGAAAGCTGAGGATCAGCCGGACAGTGACGCGGAGATTCTGGAACCATTGCATTTCTTTTTTTCCTTGGTTATGGAGCGAGTGCGGTGAACTGCGGGTGCTGCGCCGAGCCGTTGGCGCGGCTGCTGTCCAGGCGGAACACGCCCACCACTTGCGACAGGTTCCCAGCCTGTTCCTGCATCGATTGCGCGGCAGCCGAGGCTTGCTCGACCAATGCGGCGTTCTGTTGCGTCGCCTGGTCCATCTGGCTGATGGCCTGGTTGATCTGCTCGATCCCCGAGGTCTGTTCCTGGCTCGCCGCCGTGATCTCGCCCATGATGTCCGTCACGCGCTTCACGCTGCCCACGATCTCTTCCATCGTGCGGCCGGCTTCCTCCACCTGCTTGCTGCCCTCCTCGACCTTCTCCACGGAGTCACCGATCAG
>NZ_JBFTIO010000038.1:0-5127 GCF_056394985.1 Variovorax sp. 10N412 | reverse complement strand
TTGCCGATCCACATCGAGGCGATCAGGCCCCAGAACAGCTCGGGGTTGCTGGTCATCACCTGCGGGCCGGGCTGGATGTTGTGGATCGTCATGGCACCCACCATCAGCGCCATCACCGCGTTGGGCGGAATGCCCAGCGTCAGCAGCGGGATGAAGGAGGTCTGCGCACCGGCGTTGTTGGCCGACTCGGGGCCCGCCACGCCGCGGATGTTGCCCTTGCCGAAGGGCACTTCGCCGGCCTTGAGCTTCATCTTCTTCTCGATGGTGTAGGCCGCGAAGGCCGACAGCAGCGCGCCGCCGCCGGGCAGGATGCCCAGGGCCGAACCCAGCGCCGTGCCGCGCAGCACCGCGGGCGTCATGTCCTTGAAGTCCTGCTTGGTGGGCCACAGGCCCTTGACCTTCGCGGTGAACACTTCGCGCTCGTGTTCGGGCACCGCCAGGTTGGCGATGATTTCGCCGTAGCCGAACACGCCCATCGCAATGGCGATGAAGCCGATGCCGTCGGTGAGCTCGGGAATGTCGAAGCTGTAGCGCGCCACGCCCGAATTCACGTCGGTGCCGACCAGGCCCAGCGCCAGGCCGAACAGGATCATGGTGATCGCCTTGAGCAGCGAGCCCGAGGCCAGCACCACGGCGCCGATCAGGCCCAGGATCATCAGCGAGAAATACTCGGCCGGGCCGAACTTGAAGGCCAGCTCGGTCAGCGGCGGCGCGAACGCGGCGAGGATCAGCGTGCCCACGCAGCCCGCGAAGAACGAGCCCAGGCCCGCGGCTGCGAGCGCCGGTCCGGCGCGCCCCTTTCTTGCCATCTGGTAGCCGTCGATCACGGTCACCACCGACGACGACTCGCCCGGCAGGTTCACCAGGATGGCGGTGGTGGAGCCGCCGTACTGCGCTCCGTAGTAGATGCCGGCCAGCATGATGAGCGCCGACACGGGCGGCAGCGCATAGGTGGCGGGCAGCAGCATCGCGATGGTCGCGACCGGGCCGATGCCCGGGAGCACCCCGATCAGCGTGCCCAGCAGGCAGCCGACGAAGGCATACACGAGGTTCTGCGCCGTGAAGGCGACGCCGAAGCCGATCGAGAGATTGGTAATCAGGTCCATTTGTCTTGTCTTGTTCTTGTGCGAATCAGCCGGCGATGAAGGTCGGCCACACCTGGAACTGCAGCTTCAGCGCGACCACGAAGGCCAGGTAGCTGCCCAGCGCCAGCACGGTCGCGAGCACGGTCACGCCCTTCCAGCCGAAGTTGTCTCCCGCCAGGCTGGCGATGAAGGTCAGCGCGTAGATGGCCACGATGAGCCCCATCGACGGCAGCCCGATGCTCGGCAGGCCGCCCAGCAGCACGCCGAAGATCAGGTTCGCGCCGATGATGAAGACCAGCGGCTTCCATGCGATGCGCCCGATGGGCTCGCCGTCTTCCGTCTCCACGCTGAGCGCCTTGAGCGTGATGGCCACGCCCATGAGGGCAATGAGGATGCCCACGATCAGGGGAAAGTAGCCGGGGCCCATGCGGGCGCCCGAGCCCACGTTGTAAGTCGTGGCGCCCCATGCGAAGGCCACGCCGAAGGCGCTGAAAAGCACGCCCGAGCAGAAGTCTCTCTGACTCTTGATTCTCACCGTTGATGTCTCCTGGAACTGCGTTGATCGGCACAGGTTGTGCGCCGAGCGATCCTAGGAATTCACCGGACTTTTGTGCATGACCAATACATTGCCGTTCGGCAATGTGGCGAACGCACGCGGCGCGTTCAGTCGCCCGCCATCGGCAGGTCGATGCACGCGCGCAGCCCCGGGCGCGCATCCGCGAACTGCAGCCGCCCGCCGTGCAGCGCCACCACCGCCTGCACGCTGGCCAGCCCCAGGCCGTGGCCCGGCGTGCTGCGGTCCAGCCGGTGGAAGCGCACGCCGATGCGCTCGTACTCGGCCGCGGGAATGCCGGGGCCGTTGTCCTGCACGAAGAGCTGCGCCCTGCCGTCCACCGTATGGGTGCCGATGCGCACGGTGGCACCGGTGCCTGCGTACTTCAGCGCGTTGTCCAGCAGGTTGGCCGCCGCGCCGGCCAGCAGGTCGCGGTCGCCCAGCGCCACCGCGATGTCGGCGGGCTCGCGCAGCAACGCGATGCCCTGCATCTCCGCCACGGCCTCGTACAACTCCGCCACGTCGTCGGCAATCACGTGCAGCGCCACCGGCGCGAACTGCTGCCGGCGCGCACCGGCCTCGACCTCGGCGATCTGCAGCAGCTTCTCGAACACCACCGCGAGTTCCTCGAGCTCGCGGATGGCGGTGGCCACGGCCTCGCGCTGCGGGTCTTGCTGCTGCAGCGCGGCTTCCACAGCGCGCAGCCGCACCAGCACGCGCGTGAGCGGCGTGCGCAGGTTGTGCGCGATGGTGTTGGACACATGGCGCACGCCGTCCATCAGCGACTGGATGCGGTCGAGCATGGCGTTGATGTCGTGCTCCAGCAGCGCGAACTCGTCCTCCTCGCCCGACGGCGCCACGCGCTCCTGCAGCTCGCCGGCCGCAATGCGCGCGGCCGTGCGGCGCACCGCGCCCACGCTGCGTTCCAGCTCCTGGCGGAACACGAAGGTGCCGCCGATCAGCAGCAGCACCGCCACGATGCCCGCCGCCGCGCTGGCGCTCGCCACCAGCGATTCGATCGATTCCTGGTCGCGCAGGTCGTGCCCCACCACCAGCTGCCCGCCGTCCGGCAGGGGGCGCAGCACGATGTAGGCGATGACGGTCTGCCCCGCGCGCACCACGCGCCGGTGCACGCCGTCGCCCGCGTCGGGCGCGGCCGAGGGCACCTGGTCGAGGTTGCCCGCGAGCTTGCGGCCTTCGCGGTCGGTCAGCAGATAGATCTCGTTGTCGGAGTTGCGCCCGTCCGACAGCGCATTCGAAATTTCGCCTGCCACGCCGTCGGCACCGCGCGCGTCGTAGCGCACCATCAGCTGCTGCACGCTGGCCTCCACCTGGCGCACCATGCGCTGCTGCAGCACGCCCACCGTCTGCATGTAGACGATGGCCAGCGCGGCCAGCATCGTGATGGCCACCAGCAGGCCGTAGTAGAAGGCCAGCCGGAAGCCCACCGAGCGCCACAGCTGGCGCAGGGTGCGGATCATTGCGGCGGGGCCAGCGTGTAGCCCACGCCGCGCACGGTGTGGATCAGCGTGGGCGCGCCGCCCGCGTCGAGCTTGCCGCGCAGGCGGCTCACCTGCACGTCGATCACGTTGGTCTGCGGATCGAACTGGTAGTCCCACACGGCCTCCAGCAGCATGGTGCGCGTGACCACCTGGCCCGGATGCATCATGAGATAGGCCAGCAACCGGAACTCGCGCGGCTGCAGCGCAATGGGCCGCCCGCCCCGCTCCACATGCCGGCGTGCCAGGTCCAGCGTGAGGTCGGCCAGCTGCAGCGTGCGGATCTCGGGCCCGGTGCGCGAGCGCCGCACCAGCGCCTCGGCGCGCGCCGCCAGTTCCGAGAAGGCGAAGGGCTTGGCCAGGTAGTCGTCGCCGCCGGCCTTCAGGCCGCGCACGCGTTCGTCGAGCGCGCTCAATGCGCTGAGCACCAGCACCGGCGTCTTCTTGCCGAGGGCGCGCAGGGTCGAGAGGATCGACAGGCCGTCCACGTCGTTGGGCAGCATGCGGTCGAGGATCACGAGGTCCCACGGCTCGCCCGTGGCGCGCGCGAGCGCATCGGCACCGTCCCGGCTGATCACGGCCACGTGGCCGAGCGAGCGAAAGCCGTCGGCGATGTAGCGCGCGTTGTCGGCGTCGTCCTCGACGATGAGGCAGCGCCACATGGCGGTGGGGCCTAGCACGCCGGTGCCGCGCCCTCGTGCGGGGCAACGCGACGGGCCGGGGAAACAGGAAGATCGGGGAGTGACTGCGTTCGGGTGCTCATGGCGATGGAGTCGGCCGGCCCACCGTCCATCCGGGCGCCGCCGGGACCATCCTAGCCGCGATTGAACCCGAGAAAGCGCAGCCGCTTCATTACCGTTTGTCCATGTTGGCGCAAGCCGGCCGTTGCCGGCTAGGCCTGCAGCGGCAGGCGCAGTGTCAGGCCCAGCACGCCGCCCGCACACGGCGCCGAGTAGATGCGCCCGCCGTGGTGGTCGGCAATGCGCTCGCAGGCACGCGCGCTGGCGCCGGCCGCGTGCGCGCTGTCGAAGAACCTCGCGAGCGGCGGTCGTGCATCGACGGCATCGAGGTCGCGCCAATGGATCACGGCCTGCTCGCCTTCCGCGTGCGCGGACACCTGCAGCGTCGCGCCCGCGCGCATCACGCTGGCCGCATAGGCCGTGACCTTGGCGAGCAGTTCGCGCAGCTCGGCCTCGATCGCGAGCACGGGCACCGCTTGCGGCGGCAGCTGGACTTCGAAGCGGATGGCCTTGCCGTGCGTCTCGCCCGAGGCCGCGTCGAGGAGCGGCCGGAGGTCTTGCACGCGGCTGGCGCCCAGCCGCTGCTGCGCGTGCTGCCTGGCTTGTGCCGCGAGTTCACGCGCCTTCGCGCCCTGGCGCAGGTTGGCGAGGAACAGCGAGCCCATCAGGCAGACCACGCCGCCAAGGCCGAGAGAGATCACGCTGGCAATGACCACGCCGAGGTTGCCGGACTGAAGTTGTCCCGCAGCCATCAACGGGCTCCCGGCACAGGCGCGCCGGGGTCGCCCGGCGCGCCGCGCGTGCAATCGTTGCCCGGGCCGCTGCGCTGGCCATCGCAGTCCTCCCACCCGGGCGCCGGCGGCCTGCGGGCGCCGCTGAAGGGCATGGGCGGCGCGTCACCGCGAAAGCCCGGTGGCAACGGGCGGTAAGGCATGGGCGGCGGCGGCAGCACGATGCAGCCTGCAAGGCTGGTGGCCGCCAGGGCGCCCGCCAGAAGTCGAATTCGGTTCATTGAAAGCTCACTGCTGAATGGACGGGCTGCGCATAGGAAGAAAGGGCGAGCCCTTCTTCCCGCGCACAGAGCGCGCTTCGCGTCAGAAGGCGTGGCGAATGCCGAAGTCGTAGCCGGTCGAAGAACGCGGCACGCCCGAGAAGCCCACGCCCGCGCTGCCGTAGCCCGTGGTGCTCGCCGAGACCAGGCTGCCGGTGTAGCTGGCGTCGTTGCGGTTGTTCACCCGCGCCACCGTGGC
>NZ_JBFTIO010000037.1:0-5538 GCF_056394985.1 Variovorax sp. 10N412 | reverse complement strand
AGTCGTCCAGGCCGCCCGGGAACCAGGGCGACATGATGTTGAAGCCGTCCGCGCCGCCTTCCTCGAACCACTGCTGCAGCTGGTCCGCGATGCTCGACGGCGTGCCCACCACCTGCTGGTGGCCGCGTGCGCCTGCAATGCGCAGGTACTGGTCGCGAATGCTCAGGTTCTCGCGCCGCGCAAGGTCCAGCAGCAGCCGCTGGCGGCTCTTCGGGCCGTTGGTTTCCGGCAGGTCGGGCACCGGCCCGTCGACCGGCAGGTTGGAGAAGTCGAAGCCGCCGATCCGCCCGACAGCAGCGACACGCCGACCACCGGGTGCACCAGGTCCTGCAGCTGCGCGAACTTGTCTTCGGCCTCCGCCTGCGTGCGGCCGACCACCGGAAAGATGCCCGGCATGATCTTCACCGCGTCCGGCTCCCTGCCGTAGGCGACCGCGCGGCCCTTGATGTCGCTGTAGAAGCTCTGCGCCTCGTCGAAGGTCTGGTGCGCCACGAAGATCACCTCGGCCGTGCGCGCCGCCAGGTCGCGCCCGGCCTCCGACGCGCCGGCCTGCACCACCACCGGACGCCCCTGCGGCAAGCGCGACACATTGAGCGGCCCGCGCACCGAAAAGTGCTTGCCCTTGTGGTTGAGCACGTGCAGCTTGTCTTCGTCGAAGTACAGGCCGCTTTCCTTGTCACGCACGAAGGTGTCGTCCTCCCAGCTGTCCCACAGGCCCGTCACCACGTCGTGGATGAACATGGAGTGACCAAGACCGTTCAACGATTGAGCTGACCATTCGCGCAGGCAGCCGTTCCGTGATTTCAACGGATTCGAATAAGTTTTGAATGAAATGGATCGGGTCGAGTCCATGCTCAAAAATCGCTCTTCGCGAAATTTTTTGGCCGTCGATGCACTGCCGAAAAATTTGAAATCTAGACAATCATTGCGATGATTGCGGCTTCGATGATTAACAGGTTTATTTCAATGCCGCAGGCTGCAATCCAACAAGAAAACACTTCACACTCGAATTTTTTCGGTTCAGCGAATCTGCATCGGTGGCAACTTCCTCAATTCGCCTTTGTCCCACAAAAAATTGAACCCCTGCGAACAAGCTTGAAGACTGGCGAAGAAAGATTCGTTTACAGCGCGCACGGCGACATTAATGTGGATGCCGACGGAAAGTTGGTGATTTCAGTTCAATCGCTGAGCGTACGTGGCGATTTCGCGCGTAAGGAACTTATGCGGTCATTACTTGCGGATGAAGTCGAGCTTGATGCCCGACTTGACTTGGGACAAGTTATCGATTGCTTGATCGATACAACAAGCTTGAGTAATGGAAAACCAGATCCGGAGTTTGAGGATCTGCATATTCGTGTCTCGAACCATCTTAGAGAGCTACTGCAAAAGCTCGAACGCTTCACGTCATAGTGCTTTTGAAAGGGGGCAGCCCATTTTGTATACTAATCCCGTAGAAGAGGAAAGATCGCAAGGAGGTGCGAACGATTCCGTGCGCGTGACAGTTACTAGGAATGAACGCATCGATCGGGCGCTTTCCCGGTTTCTTCACATGCGGCTACATTGCTGGTTTTCGTGAGCTTCGCGGCGGATTTTCCGTTAAGGCTATTGCGGCTTTCACAGCCTCCAGGGCCTTCAGAGCATTTGAGATTTTTGAGGCGTCCGATTTAGCTCGTTCCTTTTTAGGAAAAACAATAATTTTGGGTTCTTGACCATTGCGATCCGCGAGCGCCTGAACGCTGCGTTGCGACGGTTTCACGCGAGTTTGCCCGTTGGAGGAATCCCTCCGCGCGTAATGAACCGCGGCTGTAGTTTCCGAGCCGTGACCCATGAGGGCGGCAACCTCACGATGGGATAGCTGAGCCTTTGCTGTTGCGGCAAACCGATGCCGTGCACTGTAGAGCGTGGGATGCGTGGTTCGTGTTGACGGCATGACCCGCGAGATTGTGTGCATCAACTTGCGGCAACGGTTGTACCAAGCCTCAAAGTTCTGCCGTTCTTGATGGGAATTCGCACGCTCGATATGCCGCCCGATCAACAGCTTTTCATCGCGATTCAACTCCGAGATGTCGAGTTCACGATGCTCGCCAAAGGAGCGGCCATTGGTGTTTTTTCCATTTTTCACGACCAACATAAGCTTTGTCCCGGCGTCGTTCAGACTTGCTTGCGCCCACTCAGAGGGGCGTAAACCGGTCAAAATCCCTGCAAGAAACCATTCTTTCGTATCGTTTTTCCATTTACTTCTGCTCAGATCGAGCCGCTGAACTACTGCTTCGATGTCACTTGGTGAGAGCTTTTTAGCCTTCTGAGTCGACGTTTTTCCAGCGGTTCTTGAGCGACGGCGCTCATCCAACGCTTCCTTCCGCTTCTTTTGCATCTCTGCTAAAGCGGTTATTGCCTTGGCTTGTTCCTCATCACTTTGGAAGTGCTTGAGTGGATCTCTGATCGGGTCTGTCATTCCCAGGAGCTTCCGTTTGGCGTCGTCATAGTAAGGCTTGCCTTCGGAGATTGCCGAATCTAGCGCGTAGATCATTGCAGCGCGGTAGCTGCGCTCCGTGGCTTTTGACCATTCGACGCGCCTTTCTAGGAAAACTTCGACTGACCACGCCACATCAGAACTGGGAGCAGGTTGGAGCACAACCGGTTGAAGGCTCCGCTCGAGCCCTAGGCGCATAAACCTGGCAAAGATGCCCTCGTATTGCGCGATCGTCTTGGGTGTACGGCTAAGGATTTTTGGATCGATCGACATATGCCAACGGGCTTCCTTTTTTCGGACACTCATGTTACTGTCCAATTTGAAGGCGCGCCACTTTGGGACAGTGTGCGTACAAACGTATAGTAGCTAAGAGCATTCCTGTGAGCGTTGTTGCTAGGTTTCGGGCATTCATATCCACGGCGTCTCGACTGCTCTGTGTCTGTTCTTACACCTCGGCATACCCGGCAGAACATCGGTTTTCGCACGGCTAGCCAATGGGTTGTCACGCCGTTTGAGTCAATCGCTGCCTCTTGGGCCCCTAAACTTGAAGACCTAGTCTTCTTGGCTGCCCAGCCTTAGGCGCCAATCTGCAACGACGCTTCAAGCCGCAACGCAACGCCACGCCACGCCGACCGCCGACCGTCGACCGTCGACCGTCGACCGTCGTTCCGCTTACTCGCGGTCCTCGCTCGCGGACCTTTGTCTGATAGCTTCTGATACTCGCAGCCGCCGACGCTCTCGCTGCTGCTGACACTGCCCGTCCGAAGCTGCTCATCGCCTGGCCGCTGCATGCTGCTGATGTCGAGTGTTGCTGCCTGCTCCGCTGGTGACGCTCGGTGCCTACCCAGCAATTTCAGATCAAAGTTGTTGCGGCGGCGATGAGTTTTGGCTTAGACATCCGAGAATACCGAGTCTGAGAGAGCGCGTTGGATGAGCGGCTGATTTGCCTTCGGAGCCCTGATCGCCCGAAGCTATGCATGGGCAAGGGGGTTATCGAGTTTGACCGGAAACCATCCTTGCTTCTGCCTTCCGCGCTATTTGAGCGCCAAGCAGGGCCGCTGATGTAACTACTGGGCGTTCATGGCTTGTTTTACAGCATCTTGCATCACACTCTTTATTTCCTTCCCACCTACCACGACTCTTAAACAAATCCTACTGCACGGGTGCGATGTCGGCCGTTTCCTCATGCATCAAACCCTTTAGTGAGGGAGAAATACAAGCTGACGGATAACAAAATAGCTAGAGCAGCTTGACCTTTGCCTCATGCTGAGAGAGTAAACACTGTGCTGCATTCCGCTTTTATGCAACCTGAGCCTAATAACCGCAAGCGCGGTTCTGTCTAGGCGGGCGAACAAACCGAGCAATGGGAGGCGGCCAATAAATAGGAGCGTTGCAACGCGTCTAAGATCTTTACCCCCTCAGGGGGAAATTTTTTCGAGGGCATGGCTGAGTCGCTCACTTATTAGCGATTTCGCATAGTCCTATCGGTGAAAAGCGCAACGTGATTTGACCGGCGCAGTTGAAGCGTAGTCGAGGGTAGGGGTGAGTGACAGAACCTTGAAAATTGACCCGATCGTCACAGCTGCTCCTTGTGGCAGTAGATTGGCTAATAGACAAAGAAATTTTCAGACAGCAAGCGTCTGCGAAAAACTCACGCAATTTTTTATTCTCTACAGGAATGGAATGGAGCCATGTTTTTGTAAGCTCTAATGAACAATTGGCCGCGCCATAATACTCCAACGGACCGCGATCGGAGCTTTTCGACTTAATGCGCGGGGGGCAACTTTACGTCAACGCATTCGGTGTTTTGAGGTTATTCTTTGCTAGCAGCACAACTGGGCCTATCCCGAGTTAGATACTCGCACTTGAGCGCTGCGAGAATGAATTTATACCCAGAATTAACTTGGGCTTAGGTCGATCGTGGTTTTTTTCGTCTCCACGAGGCCGCCGTGATCTGGTGCGGGTATTACTGTCATCACGCCAATAAGACGGCGTCATAGCGTGAGGCTGCTTCCTCCAATTCCATTCTTCTCGGCTTTCTTATTGCAATTTTCTTTTTGGTAAAAAGCCATTTAAACTGCAAAAGCGTCATCTCAAGAAGCTTGGAAGTCGAGGATGAAGCTGCGCCTGGATTTTTGAGATTACGCACCCGCACGCGCTGGGACATGGATTGCTGAATTGAGGATTTAAGCATTCTTGGCGACACGAGATTGCGTCTTCGTCTATCTCCCGGTGTTGGTGTTTTCACGTGAAAGATGCTGACGCCGGGCGGTGATGCCCATAACCGAGGCATGGTTTTATCGGGTCGTTGGGCTTGCACGGGAATGATCGAGCGACATCAGTGCCTCAACGGGTTGGGTTAGGCCGTAGGGCGACCAGAAGGCCCGCACGGAGTAGCTCCGATAAAGACGCAGCGTCTGCAGAGCTGGAAGCTGCGCGCCTCCCTTTACTTTTCGGCATGGCGGCAGGCATTGCCTGGCGGGCGCGGCCAATCCCTGCGAAGACCCAAGCGTGTGCGAGGCGCTCGCGAGCTTCCGCCGGGCCTATGCGGCGCGCGAGGTCGCGCCGCGCAATAAGGCGCCGCTCACGCGAGAGCCGCTGCTCGCGCTCTGCGATGCGTCCTTACGGGGTCTGAGCGATCGTGACTTACTGTTGTTCGGCTTTGCTTCGGGCGGCCGCAGACGATCGGAGGTCACCAGCGCCACATTCGAGAAACTCAGGCGCTTGAGCGGTGTGTCGTTCACCTACGAGCTGCTGCGCTCGAAGATCAACCAGGCCGGCACCGCGCGCGCGGACATGTTCAAGCCGGTGGCCGGCCCCGCTGCGCAGGCTATGCAGGCGTGGATACCCGAGTACGCCGAGCTGCGGTGCGTGAGCAACTTCAGCTTCCTGCGCGGCGCGAGCCAGCCCAGTGAGCTGGTCGAGCGCGCCAAGCAACTGGGCTACAGCGCGTTGGCGATCACCGACGAATGCAGCCTGGCCGGTGTAGTGCGCGCCCACGTGGCTGCGAAGGAGCAAGGGATAAAGCTGCTGATTGGCAGTCAGTTTCTGGTCGAGCCTGAAGC
>NZ_JBFTIO010000036.1:0-5609 GCF_056394985.1 Variovorax sp. 10N412 | reverse complement strand
GGATTCGGCGGCTGGTTGCGAAAGTGGCGAGCTGGTTGAAGATGAGGAAAGCGAAAAAAGTTTGACGGTACTTAAAAAACCGTGATAGACTACAAGGCTTCGCTGATCACAGCGAGCTGAACGAAGTAAGCGCAAAGCTGCTTCGGTGATCGTTAAAAATTTACAGCCGATAAGCGTGGGCGTTTGAAGGTAATTGCGTAAGTTCTTCGGAACAAGTCGCAAGACTTAAAAACGCTCATGAGATAGAAGTGAAGTTCACTTTAATTCTTTTTTTATGAGTTTTGCTTGACCGCGAGGTCAGGCGCAAAAATCAAGATCGAACTATAGAGTTTGATCCTGGCTCAGATTGAACGCTGGCGGCATGCCTTACACATGCAAGTCGAACGGCAGCGCGGGAGCAATCCTGGCGGCGAGTGGCGAACGGGTGAGTAATACATCGGAACGTGCCCAATCGTGGGGGATAACGCAGCGAAAGCTGTGCTAATACCGCATACGATCTACGGATGAAAGCAGGGGATCGCAAGACCTTGCGCGAATGGAGCGGCCGATGGCAGATTAGGTAGTTGGTGAGGTAAAGGCTCACCAAGCCTTCGATCTGTAGCTGGTCTGAGAGGACGACCAGCCACACTGGGACTGAGACACGGCCCAGACTCCTACGGGAGGCAGCAGTGGGGAATTTTGGACAATGGGCGAAAGCCTGATCCAGCCATGCCGCGTGCAGGATGAAGGCCTTCGGGTTGTAAACTGCTTTTGTACGGAACGAAACGGCCTTTTCTAATAAAGAGGGCTAATGACGGTACCGTAAGAATAAGCACCGGCTAACTACGTGCCAGCAGCCGCGGTAATACGTAGGGTGCAAGCGTTAATCGGAATTACTGGGCGTAAAGCGTGCGCAGGCGGTTATGTAAGACAGTTGTGAAATCCCCGGGCTCAACCTGGGAACTGCATCTGTGACTGCATAGCTAGAGTACGGTAGAGGGGGATGGAATTCCGCGTGTAGCAGTGAAATGCGTAGATATGCGGAGGAACACCGATGGCGAAGGCAATCCCCTGGACCTGTACTGACGCTCATGCACGAAAGCGTGGGGAGCAAACAGGATTAGATACCCTGGTAGTCCACGCCCTAAACGATGTCAACTGGTTGTTGGGTCTTCACTGACTCAGTAACGAAGCTAACGCGTGAAGTTGACCGCCTGGGGAGTACGGCCGCAAGGTTGAAACTCAAAGGAATTGACGGGGACCCGCACAAGCGGTGGATGATGTGGTTTAATTCGATGCAACGCGAAAAACCTTACCCACCTTTGACATGTACGGAATTCGCCAGAGATGGCTTAGTGCTCGAAAGAGAACCGTAACACAGGTGCTGCATGGCTGTCGTCAGCTCGTGTCGTGAGATGTTGGGTTAAGTCCCGCAACGAGCGCAACCCTTGTCATTAGTTGCTACATTCAGTTGGGCACTCTAATGAGACTGCCGGTGACAAACCGGAGGAAGGTGGGGATGACGTCAAGTCCTCATGGCCCTTATAGGTGGGGCTACACACGTCATACAATGGCTGGTACAAAGGGTTGCCAACCCGCGAGGGGGAGCTAATCCCATAAAACCAGTCGTAGTCCGGATCGCAGTCTGCAACTCGACTGCGTGAAGTCGGAATCGCTAGTAATCGTGGATCAGAATGTCACGGTGAATACGTTCCCGGGTCTTGTACACACCGCCCGTCACACCATGGGAGCGGGTTCTGCCAGAAGTAGTTAGCTTAACCGCAAGGAGGGCGATTACCACGGCAGGGTTCGTGACTGGGGTGAAGTCGTAACAAGGTAGCCGTATCGGAAGGTGCGGCTGGATCACCTCCTTTCTGGAAACAAGCAATTTAATTTAAACGCCCACACTTATCGGTTGTTGGAAGAAGTCGAGATCTTTGTTGATCTTCGATTGGGTCTGTAGCTCAGCTGGTTAGAGCACCGTCTTGATAAGGCGGGGGTCGTTGGTTCGAGCCCAACTAGACCCACCAAATCTTCTGATTTCTCGTGTGAGAGTTTTGGGGGATTAGCTCAGCTGGGAGAGCACCTGCTTTGCAAGCAGGGGGTCGTCGGTTCGATCCCGTCATCCTCCACCAATAATTCGGTATATTCAATTCAACACCAAAGCGGCTTTGTGCGTGAGCATGAGGCTTCTTTGTTGTTGATCAGGATCTCTTGATCAATCGGCTGTTCTTTAAAAATTCATAGAGTCGAATCAGCGCTGCTGATGGAAACTGCACATTCGTAAAGGTTTAGTGCAGACCGTGCCATCAGCAGCATAGAATTTTTGATTGCGTCAAAAGAAACTTCAATTTCGAGTCAAATCGAATTTTGAATGTACGGCATAACGCGTCAGGTGAAAGACCTGACATATTCCTTGAGATGATTTTGTGTTTCGAAAGAAACGTCAAAGTTATAGGGTCAAGTGAATAAGAGCACGTGGTGGATGCCTTGGCAATGATAGGCGACGAAGGACGTGATAGCCTGCGATAAGCTTCGGGGAGCTGGCAAATTAGCTTTGATCCGGAGATTTCCGAATGGGGAAACCCACCTGCAAAGGTATCGCATGATGAATACATAGTCATGCGAGGCGAACCGGGTGAACTGAAACATCTCAGTAGCTCGAGGAAAAGACATCAACCGAGATTCCGAAAGTAGTGGCGAGCGAAATCGGAAGAGCCTGTTAGTGATAGCACAAGACATAACGGAACAGTTTGGAAAGACTGGCCATAGCGGGTGATAGCCCCGTACGTGAAATGACCTGTGTGGTACTGAGCTAACGACAAGTAGGGCGGGACACGAGAAATCCTGTCTGAATATGGGGGGACCATCCTCCAAGGCTAAATACTCATCATTGACCGATAGTGAACTAGTACCGTGAGGGAAAGGCGAAAAGAACCCCGGGAGGGGAGTGAAATAGATCCTGAAACCGCGTGCTTACAAAAAGTAGGAGCCTCGTAAGGGGTGACTGCGTACCTTTTGTATAATGGGTCAGCGACTTACATTCAGTGGCAAGGTTAACCGAATAGGGAAGCCGTAGAGAAATCGAGTCCGAATAGGGCGATCAGTCGCTGGGTGTAGACCCGAAACCAAGTGATCTATCCATGGCCAGGATGAAGGTGCCGTAACAGGTACTGGAGGTCCGAACCGACTAGTGTTGCAAAACTAGCGGATGAGCTGTGGATAGGGGTGAAAGGCTAAACAAACTTGGAAATAGCTGGTTCTCTCCGAAAACTATTTAGGTAGTGCCTCAAGTATTACCATCGGGGGTAGAGCACTGTTTTGGCTAGGGGGTCATGGCGACTTACCAAACCAAGGCAAACTCCGAATACCGATGAGTACAGCTTGGGAGACAGAGCACCGGGTGCTAACGTCCGGACTCAAGAGGGAAACAACCCAGACCGCCAGCTAAGGTCCCTAAAATTGGCTAAGTGGGAAACGAAGTGGGAAGGCTAAAACAGTCAGGATGTTGGCTTAGAAGCAGCCATCATTTAAAGAAAGCGTAATAGCTCACTGATCGAGTCGTCCTGCGCGGAAGATGTAACGGGGCTAAGCCAGTTACCGAAGCTGCGGATTTGCAATTTATTGCAAGTGGTAGGAGAGCGTTCTGTAAGCCTGTGAAGGTGCGTTGTAAAGCGTGCTGGAGGTATCAGAAGTGCGAATGCTGACATGAGTAGCGTTAAAGGGGGTGAAAAGCCCCCTCGCCGTAAGCGCAAGGTTTTCTACGCAACGTTCATCGGCGTAGAGTGAGTCGGCCCCTAAGGCGAGGCAGAGATGCGTAGCTGATGGGAAACAGGTCAATATTCCTGTACCGATTGTTAGTGCGATGTGGGGACGGATCTTAATAGGTCATCCAGTTATTGGATTATTCTGGTTTAGTTGGATGTAGGCGTGCATTAGGCAAATCCGGTGCACATATACCGAGGCCAACGATCGAGCGGACTTGTCCGTGAAGTGACTGAACGAGGTTCCAGGAAAAGCCACTAAGCTTCAGCTAACAACGACCGTACCGCAAACCGACACTGGTGCGCGAGATGAGTATTCTAAGGCGCTTGAGAGAACTCAGGAGAAGGAACTCGGCAAATTGACACCGTAACTTCGGAAGAAGGTGTGCCCTATTAGTGTGTAGTGAACAACGAAGCATGAATGGGTTGCAAAAAATCGGTGGCTGCGACTGTTTATTAAAAACACAGCACTCTGCAAACACGAAAGTGGACGTATAGGGTGTGACGCCTGCCCGGTGCTGGAAGATTAAATGATGGGGTGCAAGCTCTTGATTGAAGTCCCAGTAAACGGCGGCCGTAACTATAACGGTCCTAAGGTAGCGAAATTCCTTGTCGGGTAAGTTCCGACCTGCACGAATGGCGTAACGATGGCCACACTGTCTCCTCCTGAGACTCAGCGAAGTTGAAATGTTTGTGATGATGCAATCTCCCCGCGGAAAGACGGAAAGACCCCATGAACCTTTACTGTAGCTTTGTATTGGACTTTGAACAGATCTGTGTAGGATAGGTGGGAGGCTTTGAAGCAGGGTCGCTAGATCTTGTGGAGCCAACGTTGAAATACCACCCTGGTGTGTTTGAGGTTCTAACCTAGGTCCATTATCTGGATCGGGGACAGTGCATGGTAGGCAGTTTGACTGGGGCGGTCTCCTCCCAAAGCGTAACGGAGGAGTTCGAAGGTACGCTAGTTACGGTCGGACATCGTGACGATAGTGCAATGGCATAAGCGTGCTTAACTGCGAGACTGACAAGTCGAGCAGATGCGAAAGCAGGACATAGTGATCCGGTGGTTCTGTATGGAAGGGCCATCGCTCAACGGATAAAAGGTACTCTGGGGATAACAGGCTGATACCGCCCAAGAGTTCATATCGACGGCGGTGTTTGGCACCTCGATGTCGGCTCATCTCATCCTGGGGCTGTAGCCGGTCCCAAGGGTATGGCTGTTCGCCATTTAAAGAGGTACGTGAGCTGGGTTTAAAACGTCGTGAGACAGTTTGGTCCCTATCTTCCGTGGGCGCTGCAGATTTGAGGAAGCCTGCTCCTAGTACGAGAGGACCGGAGTGGACACACCTCTGGTGTATCGGTTGTCACGCCAGTGGCATTGCCGAGTAGCTAAGTGTGGAAGAGATAACCGCTGAAAGCATCTAAGCGGGAAACTCGTTTCAAGATGAGATCTGCCGGGGCCTTGAGCCCCCTGAAGAGTCGTTCAAGACCAGGACGTTGATAGGTCAGGTGTGGAAGCGCAGTAATGCGTTAAGCTAACTGATACTAATTGCTCGTGAGGCTTGACCCTATAACTTTGATCAGTCTGATCAAGGTGTTATGCCAAGTTGACGCATTCAAAATAATTCGCCAAAAGCTGATTCCAAACTCTATGAATTCGTTCTGCTGATCGCGTGATCAGCAGAACAACCCTTTATGCCTGATGACCATAGCGAGTTGGTACCACTCCTTCCCATCCCGAACAGGACAGTGAAACGACTCAGCGCCGATGATAGTGCGGGTTCCCGTGTGAAAGTAGGTCATCGTCAGGCTCTTACAGCCCAGAAAACCCCAGTCAGAATATGACTGGGGTTTTTTGCTTTGCGC
>NZ_JBFTIO010000035.1:0-5898 GCF_056394985.1 Variovorax sp. 10N412 | reverse complement strand
CCGCCGAGCATGGCGGCCGCGCGCATGAGCCTGCGGCCCACGCTGCACCTGGTGCGGCAGGAGCTGAAGAACGCCGCGTCCAACCTGGGCGAGGCCATCGTCACCACGCTGGTGGGCCACCTGAACGCCACCATCGCCGGCGAGCTGGAAGTCTTCATCGACGGCGCGATCGCCAAGCTCGGCGACATGCTGCAAGGCTGCGCGCGGCTGAGCGACAGCATCGTGGACAACCTGGTCGACACCCTGCAGCGCGTGCTGGGCCAGAAGGACATGTTCACGGTCGCCACGCCCGTCGCGGCCGAAACCCAGGTGCACGACCCCCAGACCCAGAGCACCTGGCGCCGGTTGTGGGGCACCGCCGTCAAGTACGGCAAGCAGTCGGCCAACTACGCGGCCAAAGTGGCGGCCAACCGGCTGCCCGACAGCGTGGCGGGCGAGGTCAACCGCGTCATCGCCGGCCTGCTGGACTTCAAGAAGACCTTTCGCAACCAGCTCGTTCAACTGGCCGACAAGGAGGCACAGGCCAGCATCATGTGGCTGCTGCACAAGCTGCTGGCCGCCATCGCGCGCAAGAAGGGTCAGCGCGGCGCCGTCGTGTCGCCGCAGGCGGGCGCCAAGGCCGAGAAGGACAAGCCGGGCACCCAGCTCGAGCACGTCAACAAGCAAGCCGACGCCAAGAAAGACGCCGGCTGCAAGAACTGCCCCGCGCCCGTGGCGCTGGGCAAGTCGATCAGCTTGGTAACGGGCTGCGAAAGCTTCACCCACACCGACTTCATGCTCGCCGCGCCGCTGCCCATCGAATGGGCGCGCACCTACCGCAGCCAGCTCGACGCCTACGACCGTTCGCCCCTGGGCGCGCGCTGGCTCACGGCCTACAGCACGCGCGTGGACCAGGCAACGCCGGCCCGTGGCGAGCGCCAGGGCCAGCCCAGCCTGGTCTATCACGCGGCCGACGGCCGCAGCCATGCCTACCCGTTGCTGGCGGTGGGCCAGGTGTACCGCGATCCCGTTGAAGAGGTGACGGTGTCGCGCCTGAACGAACGGCTGCTGACGCTGGACTTCGGCAAGCCGATGCCCGTCGGCGAGCAGGGTGCCTGGCGCGAGATCTACGAGCTGGTGCCAGGCGAGCCGCACACGCACTACCGGCTGGTCACGCTGCAGGCCAGGGACGGCCTGTCCATCGGCCTGCGCTACGACCACGTGATCGCGGCCACCGGCGAGCAGGTGCTCAGCGACATCATCAGCAAGCAGGGCGACGTGACGATGGCGCACGTGGGCACGCTGCCCGATGCGCAGACCGGGCTCATCCGGTCGCTGTGGGAGCTGAAGGACGGCCAGGTGCTGCGCCAGCTGGCCGCCTACACGCATGACGGCCAGCGAGACCTGGTCGAGGCGCGGGACGAGAACGGCGCCGGCTGGCGCTACAGCTACAGCCATCACCTGGTGACCCGCTACACCGACCGCACCGGCCGCGGCATGAACCTCGAATACGACGGCACGGGCCCCGATGCCAGGGCCGTGCGCGAATGGTCCGACGACGGCAGCTTTGCGCTGAAGTTCGAGTGGGACAAGAACATCCGCCTCACCTACGTGACCGACGCGCTGGGCGGCGAGACCTGGTTCTACTACGACATCCTGGGCTACACCTATCGCGTCATCCATCCCGACAAGCTGCAGGAATGGTTCTTCCGCGACGACGCGAAGAACCTCACCCGGCACGTGCATGCCGACGGCAGCACCGACGACTACAGCTACGACCTCGACGGCAACCTGCAGGTGCACACCCGTGCCGACGGCAGCCGCGTGCATTTCGAATACGACGCACTGAACCGCATGACGGGCCTGCGCGACGCTGAAGGCCACATCTGGAAGCGCAGCTACGACGCGCAGGGGCACGTCACCGAAGAAATCGACCCCCTGGGTCACAAGACCGAATACGCCTACGACAAGGCCGGCCGGCCGATCGGCATCACCGACGCCAAGGGCGGCGCCAAGCGCCTGACGTACACCTCCGCCGGCCAGCTCGCCAGCTACACCGACTGCTCGGGCAAGACCAGCCGGTGGGAGTACGACAGCCGCGGCCGGTTGAGCCGGACCATCGACGCGGCCGGGCAGGGCACGCGCTACCGCTACACCGCGACGGGCGAGCAGGCTTCGGGCGGCGACGCCAATCACCCGGGCCGGCTGGAGGAAGTCTCGCTGCCCGACCAGACCCGCGAGCACTTCGTGCACGACGCCGAAGGGCGGCTGCTCGCTCATACCGATGCGCTGGGCCGCCGCACCCGCTACAGCTACAACCGCGCGGGCCTGGTGGCCGGGCGCACCGACGCCGCGGGCCGTACCTTGCGCTACCACTGGGACCTGGCGGGTCGCCTCGCCGAGTTGCACAACGAGAACGGCAGCCACTACAGCTTCCGCTACGACCCGGCGGGGCGACTGCTGGAAGAAACCGGCTTCGACCGGCAAAGCAGGCAGTACGTGTACGAGGAAGCCACCGGCGCACTGCTGCGGGTGGTGGAGGCCGGTGCGCACACCACGGCATTTCAGTTCGACGCGATGGGCCGCCTGGTGCAGCGCACGGCCGGCGAGGCAGGCGAGGGAGGCAACGCGCAGACTGAGCGCTTCGCCTTCGACCGCAACGGCCGGTTGACGGAGGCCGCCAACGGCGACGCCAAACTGCAATGGTTCTACGACGCCGCCGGCAACCTGACCCGTGAGCACCACCACCACCTGGCCCGGTCGCAAACGGCGGTGTGGCAGCACCGCTACGACGAGCTCAACCAGCGCATCGCGACCATTCGGCCCGACGGCCATGTGACGCAATGGCTGACCTACGGCTCGGGCCACGTGCACGGACTGCTGGTCGACGGGCAGGACATCCTGGGCTTCGAGCGCGACGACCTTCATCGCGAAACCGCCCGCGCGCAGGGCAACGGCCTGAACCAGCGCCTGCGCTACGACCCCGTGGGCAGGCTGCTGGAGCAGCAGGTGTCGCCCGCCAAACCGGCCAGCGCCGGCACGGCCGAGGCGCTGAGCCTGCGCCGCAGCTACGGCTACGACAAGGCCGGCCAGTTGACCGACATCGGCGACAGCCGGCGCGGCAACCTGAGCTATCGCTACGACCCCGTGGGCCGCCTGCTCGAAGCCAGCAGCCGACTGGGCCGCGAGACCTTCGCCTTCGACCCGGCCGGCAACATCGCGGACATCGCCGCCGCCGAGCCCAGGCACCCGGGCCCGCACACCGTCAACCGCGTGCTGGACAACCTGCTCAAGGAATACGCGGGCACCACCTACCGCTACGACAAACGCGGCAACCTGTGCGAGCGCGTGAAGAACGGACGCAAGACAACGTTCGAATGGGACGGCTTCAACCGCATGACCGCCGCCACCGATGCACAAGGCAGCACCCGCTTCAGCTACGACCCGATGGGCCGGCGCATCGCCAAGCGCTCGCAGCACAGCATCACGCTGTTCGGCTGGGACGGCGACACGCTGGCCTTCGAGAGCACGCAGAGCCTGGCCGGCGACAGCGAGCGGCAAGGCCGCGGCTGGAGCGTGCACTACATCCACGAGCCGGATTCGTTCGTGCCGCTGGTGCAGGTCAGGCAGGCGAAGGCCATTGCGCTGAGCACCACCACCGACGTGAAGGCGCTGATGCAGGCCAACGGCGGCTCCTACGACATTGCGCAAGACCCGCTGTGGAACGGCGAGCAACTGCCCGCGCCGACCGCCTTCGCGAGGGAAGAAATTGCCTTCTACCAATGCGACCACCTGGGCACGCCGCAGGAGCTCACCGACCACAACGGCCAGGTGGCCTGGTCGGCGCAGTACAAGGCATGGGGCGAGGCCAGGGAGGTGATCAGCGAGGCCGGTCGAAGAGCCGGCTTTGCCAACCCGATCCGTTTCCAGGGGCAGTACCTGGACGAGGAGACCGGGCTGCACTACAACCGGCACCGCTACTACGACCCGCAGGCCGGCCGATTCGTCAGCAGCGACCCGCTGGGCCTGGGCGGCGGCATCAACACGCATGCCTACGTGCCCAACCCGGTGGCCTGGGTCGACCCACTGGGCCTGCAGGCCGCGCCGGCCTGCAAGAAGCCCAAGGGCGGGCGCTTTGCCACGGCCGACGGCGCGGCCAAGGCGGCCATGATGCGCTACAACGACAAGTCCATTCGCGACAACGTGGAGTACGGCGGCCTGGTCTACCAGACGCCCGACGGCAAGTACGACTACACCAAGGCCACCAGGGGCGAGAAGGACACCGTCAACCCCTGGAGTCCGCTGTCGCCGAACATGCCCCGGTGCGCGCAGGAAGTGGGCTACTGGCACACCCATGGCGACCACTCCGACCGCGACGGAAACCGCACCACGCGCGCCAAGGACTACTACGGGAGCAACAACTTCTCGCCCGAAGACAAGGCCGCGGCCAAGCAAGGAATGGAACATGATCACCCCGATTACCGAGGCTACCTGGGCACGCCGAGCGACGGCTACAAGGGCTACGACCCTAAGGCCAATCAAACCTACAGGCTGTAAGGGCCTGATCATTGCGTTGGGAATCTTTATGAACATCCATGCCTCCGCCGCGCCGCTGTTCGAAGTCGAGGCGCCCGACCAGCTGCTGCTGGACACCCCCGTGGTCGCCGCGCTGAACAACGCGTACAGGCTCTTCGAGAAGACCGGCCAGGACCTGAACAACTTCACCGTTCGCATCGCCGAGCGCAAGAAGGAAAACGGCGAAGACGAGAACGGTGCAACCGCCATCGGCATCGCGTTCTCGGCCAAGCTGCCGCCGGGGCAGAAGGGGCTTGGCAACGCCAGCAAGCTGGGGCGTTCGGTGCTGTACATCGCCTCCAGGACGACGGGCGAAATCCTGCGGGAGCAGGGCAGCCGCTAGCGCGCCGCCCACGCGCTGCGCACCGACCCTTTCATGTCTTCCCAGATCATCATCCTCGCGCACGACCTGTGGCGCAAAGGCGCGGGCGGCGCCCCCGCCGGGCTGGTGGGCCAGGCCGACAGCTTCGCCTACGCGGGGCTCGATCTGGGCCTGGCCCAGTTCGCCGCCACCACCTTCACGGGCACCAGCTTCACCGCCACCAGCTTCAGGCAGGCGGGCTGGAGCGCCTGCCAGTTCACCGGCTGCAGCTTCACGCAGTGCGACTTCGGCGGCATCTCGGTCTCCGGCTGCACCTTCGTCAACTGCAGCTTCGCGCGCGCCAACTTCGACGGCGCCAGCATCGGCACCAGCACCTTCACGCAATGCCATTGGGACGACATCAGCTTCGCGGGCGGCCGGTGGACCGACGTGGGCGTGCTGAACTGCAGCGGCACCATGGTGCATGCACAGGGCCTGCAGGGGCGCAGTGTCGACTTCACGGGCAGCACCTTCGAGCAACTGGAGTTTCAGGGCGCCAACATCAACTGAGGGAGGGAGCGAGAAATGGCAGGGACGGAAGAAAAGAACGCGCCGGCGCAGCGCGAAACCCAGACGGCCGTGGCGCCGCTGAACACCATCGTGAAAGAAGACATCGCCGCGTCCAGCAAGGCGGTGGACGACTGGCTGCGCGGCTTCAGCGGCGGCTACGTCACGCTGGAGCGGCTCACCATGGTGCTGGGAAGCATTCCGGTCATCGGCAACATCATGGCGCTGGTGGATGTGTTCCTGGACATCATCAACATCGTCGAGAAGAAGGCCAAGGACGGCATCGAGGCCTTCCTGCTCTGGGTGAGCCTTGGCATCAACCTCATCGGCCTGATTCCGCTGCCGCCGAGCATGGCGGCCGCGCGCATGAGCCTGCGGCCCACGCTGCACCTGGTGCGGCAGGAGCTGAAGAACGCCGCGTCCAACCTGGGCGAGGCCATCGTCACCACGCTGGTGGGCCACCTGAACGCCACCAT
>NZ_JBFTIO010000034.1:0-7778 GCF_056394985.1 Variovorax sp. 10N412 | reverse complement strand
TCTCTGCCAAGGTCCAGGCGCAGATCGAGCACGAGCTGGCGCTGATTGCCGAGCTGAAGTACGAACACTACTTCCTCACCGTGGCCGACATCGTGATGTTCGCGCGCTCGCGGCACATCCTCTGCCAAGGCCGCGGCAGCGCTGCGAACAGCGTGGTCTGCTATTGCACGGGGGTGACCGAGGTCGACCCGGGCCGCATGAGCGTGCTTTTCGAGCGCTTCATTTCCAAGGAGCGCAACGAACCGCCGGACATCGACATCGACTTCGAGCATGAACGCCGAGAGGAGGTGCTGCAGTACCTGTATGCCAAGTACGGACGCGACCGGGCTGCCATCACCGGCGTGGTGATCAGCTACCGCCCGAAGAGCGCGATCCGCGACGTCGGCAAGGCGCTCGGGATGTCGCTGGAGACCGTGGACGCGTTGGCCAAGGGCCACCAGTGGTGGGACGGCGGACAGGTCCGCCCCGAGCGACTGCAGGAGATCGGCCTGTCGCTGGAATCGCTTCAGGTCCAGCAGCTGATACACGTGACCGGACAACTCATCGGCTTTCCACGGCACTTGAGCCAGCACACCGGCGGCTTCGTACTGACGAAAGGGCCGCTGTGCCGCATGGTACCCATCGAGAACGCCTCGATGCCCGACCGCACGGTCATTGAATGGGACAAGGACGATCTCGACGCGTTGGGCCTGCTCAAGGTCGATTGCCTGGCGTTGGGCATGCTGACCGCGATCCGCAAAGCTCTTGACTTCATCGGCCTGCGCAAGGGCTGCGTCTTCGGCATGCAGGACATTCCGGCCGAGGACAGCGAGACCTACGACATGATCTGCAAGGCAGACACCGTCGGCGTGTTCCAGATCGAGAGCCGCGCGCAGATGAGCATGCTGCCGCGCTTGAAGCCGCGCTGCTTCTACGACCTGGTCATCGAGGTGGCGATCGTGCGGCCGGGCCCCATTCAAGGCGGCATGGTGCACCCGTACCTCGCGCGGCGCCAGGGCCGGGAGCCGGTGGTGTACCCGAGCGAGGCGTTGAAAGAGGCGCTAGGCCGCACACTGGGCGTGCCAGTGTTCCAGGAACAGGTGATGCAGATCTCCATCCTCGCGGCCGGCTTTACGCCGGGCGAAGCCGACGGCCTGCGGCGCTCGATGGCCGCATGGAAGCGCAAGGGCGGGCTGGAGCACTACTACTCGAAGATCGTGGATGGAATGACCTCGCGCGGCTATGAAGAAAGCTTTGCAAAGGCCATCTTCGAGCAGATCAAGGGGTTTAGCGAGTACGGGTTCCCGGAGAGCCATGCGGCGTCCTTTGCGCTGCTGGTCTATGCCAGTTGCTGGATCAAGTGCCATCACCCGGCGGAGTTCCTGGCGGCCATGCTCAATTCGCAGCCGCTGGGTTTTTATTCGCCATCGCAGCTGGTGCAGGACGCGCGCCGACATGCTGTCGAGGTGCGGCCCGTCGATGTGATGTACAGCGACGTGGATTGCACCTTGGAAGACATGGACCATGACCCCGCGGTGCGTTTGGGACTGCGCATGATTGGTGGGCTCAAGGCGGCCTCGGCGGATCGCATCGTCGCGGCGCGCAGTCAGCAAGTCTTCGACAGCGCCGAAGATCTGGCGCTGCGCGCGCAGCTCGAGCTGCACGAGATGAAATTGTTGGCCGCGGCCGATGCACTGATGAGCCTGTCGGGTCACCGGCGCCAGCAGGTCTGGGAGGCCGCGGGGCTGCGCGCCGCGCCGGGGCTGCTGCGCGGGGCACCGGTCGACGAGGACTTCCTCGAGCTCGACGAGGCACCCGAGGGCGAAGAGATCGTGTTCGACTACGCGTCGACGGGACTGACCCTGCGCCGGCATCCGCTGGCCTTGCTTCGCGAGCGCCTGACCCTGCGCGGCATGATGACCGCGCAGGACCTGGAGTCAATCGAAGACGGTGAACACGTGAGTCACTGCGGCATCGTCACCTTGCGTCAGCAGCCCGAGACCGCGAAGGGCACGATCTTCCTGTCACTGGAGGATGAGACGGGCGTTATCCAAGTCATTGTGTGGAAGAGCCTAAGGGAAGTGCAGCGTCAGGAGTTGCTAGGCGCGCGGCTCATGGTGGTGCATGGCAGGTGGCAGCGCGAGGGGGCAGTCAAGAACCTGATTGCATCTCGGCTGGAAGACCTGACGCCGTTGCTGGGGCGATTGGGCGCCGCGACGGTGAGCCGGGACTTCAGATAGCCCCCCGTCAGCGACGGGTCCCGATGCGCGCCGCTGCGTGGGCGCTGGAGAGCGGCCGGTCGCGCCTTGCGGTTGGAACCAACCCGCCATCGAAGCTGTTTACAAACGACGATCTGGGCGAACTGGGTGGGTGCGGACCGGCACACTGCGACCATGCCCGTGTGGTTGCCGCCATCCGTTCTCGCCGTCGCTTGGCCTAAAAGGTTTCGGCGGATGCCTTGGCGCTGGCGACGGCATCTGCTGCCAGCGGCTACACCGACGCTTGCGCCTTGCAGAACCAGGTGTGCGCGCTGAAGGCGTTCCCTTCACCACCGCCGTGGTCGTCGGTATTGATCTGATCGTTTACGAGCGCCGCTACTGCTATGAGCACCAGGCGGACGCACAGGCGGCACTGGCTCCCGGGGACGGTCGCAGCCGGCCATCGGGGCCCTGGATCAAATGCAAGGGCACCGGCATCGACTTGTTCAACCTGGAGCACCGCTGACACCGGGCATCTTGTATCCGACGCCAAGTGACGAGGGGTTTACTTGGCGAGCAGTTCTTCCGCGGACTTCCCAGCGTCAAGCGCAGCTTTGAACCAGGCGGGCCGTGGGCCGCGGCCACTCCAGACATTGCCTTCCGGGTCGCGGTATTTCGGTGCCGAGACACCGTGGGCCTTCGTTGACGCTTTGGTGCCGCGGCGCGCGCCGGACTTCTTCTGTGTCGCTGTGCCACGCTTGGATGCCGCACCGAAGCCCAGATCGGTGGCGGAGAAACCGTAGACAGCGATGGCTTCCTTGATGCGGCCCAATACTTCTTCGGCTTCCTGCTGTTTGATCTGCTCAGCTTCCTTCTGCAATTGCTCGATCTGCTTCTGGATCTCAACGAAAGTCTTCTTTGCCATAGCGTTCGCCTAATTCGCGGTGATTGGAGGCTTGCATTATGAGTCACAAAATTAGTTGACTCGCAATGCGCCGCATTCGAGTGACACCAATGACATGCGAATGAATGGGAGTCTCGATATAATGTGATGCGCACTAATGCACGAACGCGCTGTCTTGGCCGTCAGGGTCGGCCGGGTGCAGCGCACGCGTGGATGGGGCGACGCACGTCGGGAGTCCATCGCCCATTGCCATTGATCGTTATTGTTCTCGAGTCGATGGAATCAGCGGCACACGTCAGTCTGATCTGAATGCTCAACAGATCGAGCTGTTGCCTCGCGGTGATGGCCGGATTATGTGCACTTCGCATTTGCATCGAGAGCACGCGCAAGGCAATGTTCGAGTTCGACATCGCATGTCGCCGCACCGACCGGTTCGAAGCGCTTTGAGAACGGGTCCCGTAACGCCCCATTGTCGAAAAGACCGAAGCATGACAATGGCATCTGAATAGAGTGCGGAGGCCTGAAATCCGAAAAAAACTTACTGTCGTTATGTCGTTATGTCGTTATGTCGTTGAACTCGAGTTGTGTTGCGCGTACAAGCGCGGACAAGCACCGCATGGCTGAGATGGATCGGCGCGCTGGCGGGGCGCCCAGCCGATTTCGAACTCGATGCGCCTATGGTGTGGATTAGCCGCTGCAGCGTGTTGATTCCGGCGGGCGATATTTTTCGGCGAGAGGCCGAGACCCTGGCGTGTGCGGGTACATCGATCAGCTATCCCGCAGCCGCGAACCTTTCGGCCCGTGCTGCTGCCAGCACCGCGTCTGCGCGCAGCGCAAGCGCGTCCGCCGGTGTTGCTTCGCCAAGCCATGCGTTCGGCGCGGCAAACCATGCAGCAAGGTCCGTGTCGTCGAACACGTCGCGAAGCTCCGCCACGACCTGGCGTGCAGTCTGGGTCACCTGCAATGTGACGGGGTCAAACTGAAAGACCGGCAGCCAGGTTCGATTCTCGGCAACGAAGCTGACGACTGTCCGGTCAACAATCCATCGTGCCACCTGGGAGAGCGCCTGTCCCTGCTTTTGAGCCAGGGCAGCGCAAAAAGCGTCCGCGGTCACTGTACCGCCCGATGCGCTATATGCATCCGTCAACTTGGCGAATTGCGACGAAGGGTGTTGATGCATGAGCGAGGGATCTGCCGCGGCCGTGCCCGACCCGCCGGAGATCAAGCGCGACAGGCCATCGCCTTGAAGTTCTTGCGGTTGGGCGTTGTTTGCATGCGGCACGGTCACTCTCCAGGTTATGTAGGGGCATCGACGGGTGGAGACTTGAGACCTTGGCGCGCTGCAACCTCGGAGTGCCAGGAAGCTTTTGCGTCGCCGGGGTCAGGCGCTGAGAGTGGAGATCTGCTCGAGTGCTTGATCGACCGCTGCCTTCCTTGCTTCCGGGCCGAAGGCAATTCCTTCTGCTCGAACGACGGTTACGTCGGTCACGCCTAGAAATGCGAGCAGCCCGATCAGATATGTTTCCTGATGCTCTAACCTGGCCGCAGGGGTACCAACCGAATAGACGCCACCTCGGGAGGATGCGATAAAAGCCTTCTTCTGCCGCAGCAGGCCCTCGGGCCCAGCTGCCGTGTAGCGAAAAGTTTTCCCGGCCAAGGCGACGCGGTCGATCCAAGCCTTCAAAGGGGTAGGGATGGTCAGGTTGTACATAGGGGTGCCGATGACAAGAATCTCGGAGCCAATGAGCTCTTCCAGATAGTCATTGCCTTTCTGCACGTCGGCAGTGAGGATGGAATCTTCAGATGAGCTGCCTTGCCACACGGCCATGTGGGCAGCTGAGAGATGCAGCAGCGGATCGGCCGCTAGATCTCGATAGATCACTTCGATGTTCGGGTGTAGCGCACGTTGACGCGAGACGATTTCTGCAGAGAGCTGGCGGCTCACGGAAAGGGGCCGAGAACGCTGGAGTCGAGGTGGAGGAGCTTCATGATCATCTTTCGGAAGTGTGGAGGGATGTCTGGGTAGTGCACGCGCCGCAGAATTTTTTGATGCCACGATGCTGCGGTTCATCGTCGTCCTCCCTCCTCACCGCGTTGCGCGGTGAGATCCTTTCGATACGTTTCTGGTGTCAGGCTCGCCGTGACCAGACTCACGACGCCGGCAAGCGCAATGAACACGCCAATGGGCCACAGGGCGCCTGCCCAGGCCATCAGCCCTGTAGCGATCAGCGGCGCGGTACCGTTGAACACCGCCCCGCCGAGTTGGTAGCCGATGGATGCACCCGAGTAGCGCACCTTCGTATCGAACAGCTCTGCGAAGTACGCCGACACCGAGCCGTACTGGCCATAGTTCGCAATACCAAGACCCAGCGCCATCGCAAGCCAGAACATTGCGGGAATGCCGGTATTGATCAGCCAGATGGCCGGAAAGACGATGACGATTGCAAAGCCGACATAGGCCATGTACACGCGACGCCGGCCGAACTTGTCCGAAAGCCGTGCGGCCAGCGGTACGGAGATTAGGCCCACGGCCCCGCCTATCACGTTGCCCATGACGCTGGTGCTGGTGGAAAATCCCAGATGCCCCACCGCATAGGTAGCTCCGAAGAAAGAGTAGGTGCTGGAACCAACGCCGTCTATGCACCGCAGCAGAGCAACGCGGAGGATGTTGCCAGGGTGTCGCAGCACTTCCATGACGGGCTGGCGAGCAGGACCGCCCGTCACCTTCATCTTCTCGAAGGCCGGCGACTCGGTGATCTTCAGTCGGATGAACAGGCCGACGCCGAGTAGAAGAATGCTGAGCAGAAAAGGAATGCGCCATCCCCAGTCCATGAAGGTGTCATGCGGCAGAAGTGCGAACGCCGAGAAGGTTCCTGTGGAAAGGATGAGACCCGCCGGTGCGCCCATGTGGGCTGCGCTGCCGTACAGCCCGCGCTTTCCGGCCGGCGCATGCTCCACCGCCATCAGCACCGCGCCGCCCCATTCGCCGCCGACGGCAATTCCTTGTGCCAGGCGAAGCACCAGCAGCGCGATGGGCGCCCAGATGCCGATCTTCTCGTAGGTGGGCAATAGTCCGACCAAGGTCGTTGCCACGCCCATGATGAGCAGCGTGGCCACCAGCACCGATTTTCGTCCGACGCGGTCACCGATATGGCCGAAGAAGGCGCCACCGAACGGGCGCGCCAGGTAGCCCACCGCGAAGGTGGCGAATGAGATCAGCGTGCCGACCATCGGGTCGTAGTTTGGGAAGAACAGCTTGCTGAACACGACGGCCGATGCAATGCCGTAGAGAAAGAAGTCGTACCACTCGATCGCCGTTCCGATAAAACTCGCCATGGCCACCGTGCGCACGGAGGTTTCGGCACGGCCGGGGCTGGAATTCTCTGCAATGAGCGATGACATGGGACGCCTTTTCTTGGAGATGTTGTGGTGTCAAAAGTCTAGGTAGTGCCCTGCCAGTCTCATAGTCAGAAGATCATCGGATGCCATAAAGCCAGCTTATGCCCGTTGCCTTCTCTGCGCCCTGAATGGGTGCTGCTCAGAGGCCCTGCACCTGCACTGCCGCGGCGGGCTTGCCGTCCAATTGGGGCGCAATCACCAGAAAGCGCCTGCGGTCCGCTGCGCTTGACCCCTGCACCTGCTGACGGATCGGGCCGATGGCGTTCACGATCGCGGCGCCTGCGGGGTTGGTCATGAAATTCGCCAGCGGCTGCAGCGTGCCGCTGCCGTCCGGCTGGTCGGCCAGCGCGAGCACATAGGGCTGCCTGGGCTCCAGCCCGCTGGCCGATGCCTGCAGCACCTGCAACAGGCCCTGGTCGAACAGCGACACGCTGGTGGGCGCGTTGGCCATGGTGACGGCCTTGCCACCCCGCAGCGGCACCAGCGTGAGGTGCGCGACCTGGCCGGCCACGCCGGGTGGCTGCAGGCCCGCCATGCCGTCGCCCTCCGGCACGGCATTGGGCACGTACGCGATGGCCTGTGGCGCCTGGCCGATGGGCACAGTGTCGACCACGGTGTTGCTGTCGGTGTCGATGGCCGCGAGCGCGTCGGCGTTCTCCAGGCCCACGTAGATGCGCTTGCCGTCGCCCGAGGGCCAGATGCCGTGCGGCAGCTTGCCCACGGGGATGGTCGCGACCTGCGAGAAGTCGTCGGTGCGGAACACCTTGACCACGTTGAGGCCGCCGATGGTCACGTAGGCGAAACTGCCCTTCTTCGTTATCGCGAAGTTGACGTGGTTGGTGAGCGGCCCCGTGTCGAAGGACTTGATCACCGCGAACGGCGGCTTTGCGTCGAACACCATCGTGCGGCCCACGTCCTTGAGCGTCATCCACACCTGCTTGCCGTCGGGCGCGGCGGCGATGTTGGGGCAAAAGGGGCTGTCCTGCTTCACGCGGCCCACGGTCTGCTTGGTGGCGGTGTCGATCACCACCGTCTCGGGGTTGAACGACGAGCACACGTAGCCGTACTTGCCGTCGGGCGAGAAGATCTGCATGCCGGGGCCGCCGGGCGTGGTGATGCGTGTCTTCTCCTCGAAGGTGGCGGCGTCGAGCACCGACACGTAGTTTTCACCGCGCACCGTGACCCACACCTCCTTGCCGTCGGGGGTGTAGAAGGCCTCGTGCGGCGAGCGGCCGACGTAGGTGGTGTGCTTGACCGCGTTGGTCGCGGTGTCGATGAAGGTGACGGAGTTCGGAGTT
>NZ_JBFTIO010000033.1:0-7887 GCF_056394985.1 Variovorax sp. 10N412 | reverse complement strand
TGGCAGCGGACGCGTCTTCTCCGCAACGATTGAAGGGGCACGTCCGACCCTGCAAGACACGATGGTGGCCACCAGTGTTTATGTGGGGCATCTGGAG
This sequence comes from Variovorax sp. 10N412, assembly GCF_056394985.1. NCBI lineage: Bacteria > Pseudomonadati > Pseudomonadota > Betaproteobacteria > Burkholderiales > Comamonadaceae > Variovorax > Variovorax sp. 10N412. The sequence goes on along the minus strand of NZ_JBFTIO010000033.1, from coordinate 7,790 downwards.
GAAGCGTTTCCCGACGCGGCCGAGCTGATCGCATGTTTCAGCGCCTGGCAACAGGAAGATAGCCCGGATCGAGACGGCTGTTCGCATGCCGATTCCGAGCGTTCGCTCAGTTGGCAAAAGGCACATAGTACGGCACAAAGCGCTGGACGGTCGTGGCTCCGTAATCCCTCGCAGCAGACCTTTCGGTTCAGGCTTCACGAGGTTGCGGCGACACCAAGGCAGCCGTTCCAGCTTAGTGAACTGGGTGCCGCGAGTCCCCGTTAAGCATTTCTTCGTGGGGATCCGTCGGTCATGATCCCCATGCACCGCTGACAGTCGTCCATGAGCCAATGAGATTTCTTCAGTGACCCAGCCAACATCTTGAGCTCCGTCCTGGGTTGGCCAACCGCAAGCTTTCGTTGGCGCTTCGGTGCGCTGAAACACTGGATGGGATTAACCCACTTCCTGACCAGGACTCTGGCGCACGTGAGCGCCGAGATGAGCTTGCATTTACTGGCTAATAACTCAAACGGGTGATGAAGGTGCTGGGGTTCGCAGAACGATAAGGCATTGCATTTGGCTGGGGCATGAGCCCTTGCCATCGCGCTCGCTCTGCGTGGATAGGTCTGCACGTTGCGGGCGGTGGCCTGACGGCCGCATTCTGTTTCTACTGTGCGCCGTCGAGCGACCGAGTTCGGCATACTGGTGTGCCGAGTGCGCTTCCCACGCACCCTCGGCCAGAAGCGGCCGAGTTATCCGCCTGATCGAAGGGCGGCGCGCGTCAGGTATTGAGGTCCCACCCTATCTGCGTCTCGAAAGACCGCCTGAGCCGGTCGAATATGACGTCCACGGCGTACAGCTTCAAGCACGAGTTGACGATTTTGACGCACGAGTGATCTTGTGGCGGAGGAGGGTGGTCGACCTCGAAGCACTTCCCCCTGAGGGCTGATTTCGGCCCTCGTCTAGCAGTGGCTGACGCTTTCTCAAGCGGCGGCGGATACAGACCGATGGAGGCCCTTCACGAAATCGGGCAGTACGCGACCTGCGCGCATCAGCAGATCGAACTCGCTGTCCTCAATTTCGCGCGGGACTACGTCGAAGTGACATAACGTCCCGCTGAGTTCGTTCTTCGAGCTCAGCATGGGAACGCCGTGATAACTAAGCACGACCCCTTGGTGTGGGTTGCCGTCTAGCCGTGCATCCAGGGACGTGTCGTCAGTTTTGAAAATCCCGTCCTTCAGCACGAACTGACAAAAACTGATCGCCAGCGGAACGACTTCAAGGAAGTCGGTGCGAATCTGGCCCAACTTGTCTTCAAGCAGGATGTTGCGGAGCATGTCGCCTTCGATGCGGTACACGGCGGTGTAGCGGTGAGGCACTCCTGCGTTGAGGTACTTCAGCGACGCTTGCGCGCCGCGCGCTCTCAGCGTCGAAGTGAACTCTTCAAACCCGCGGTTCTCGTTGTCATGGGACCTAGCGTGGCGCACCACAGCTGCGTAGCAAGCGTGAAGAAAAATACGTGGGCGGCCGTCCGGCATCGAGGATTCACCCAACCTACGCCGGGCGCCTGAGCAACCTCTACCAGCGCCGGCTGACCGCCGGCAAGCAGTATGGGACTTTTTTCAATTCCCGTCTGTGCGCTACCGGACGCAGGGATCAAATCACGCTGATCCAGTTCGCTTCAGGGCCTTGATTCAAACGAGCATGCTTGCTACGTCATGTGGACGCGCCCGGCTCCAAACTTGACAGTCGTCACGCGCGCTAGATGGGCAATCAGGGTATCCTTAAGATAGTAGAACTATCGTTATGCCAATGCCCAAAGAAACTCCAGAGATCCATTTGCCTGAGGGGTGGACGTGTTGGCTGGAGTTACAGGACGACGATGGCACATGCTCCGGTAAAGCTGAACTGCGTGAGGGGCGCGAGACCCGTTGCGTGTTGGTCCTTGCCCAACAGCCGACGCGCGAGGAAGCGTTAAGGCGTCTGCAACTGCGTGCGGACCATTTCATCCGTGAACGGCAAGTTCGACTCTTGCGAGAGTCGAATTCCCCCGCAGCGGGCTACTCGACTAGCGCGATTCCTTAGAACGCTTTGTCATGTGCGATGCCGCACAGACGAATAGTTCGCGCAGCGTTACGGTGGGGAAGCTCTACGCAACACGCCCGATGAAGCCATTCGCCCAAAACGACAACGTGCCAGCTAGTTCCACACTTTCCGGACCGCAGTGGCGGACTGAAATGTTCGAAGGGCCTATCTACCGCGGTGGCGTGAGCTTTTCGGCGGATGTGAACTCAGCCGGTGTCCTGCACTGCCGCTTGGTTTACGCGGGGCCGAAGCGGACCGAAGCCATAGCGCACGCGTCGCTCGCAGACCGAGCGCGCAAGTGGATTAAGGGATACGAAGCTCGCCCGCCTAAACCAGTCTGACCGAATGAGCAAGTGGACGCGTTGTAGGAGACTCGACGAAACCCGGTAGCATCCGGTCGCTTGAAGAGCGACGATCAGTCCTTATATCTTGCGCGTCGATAACACACGGGGGGTGTCAATGCCGATGAATTTCCTGCGGCGCATCGAAGACGCGTCGTTTCCCTTGGTCATCCACAACGAGTCCGACATCCGATGCGCGGCAGTCTTGGCCGCAGCCGAGTTGCTGGAGGCGAATCTTCCTGAGTCGGGCGATGCCACCGGCCGCGCCGGGGTAATTCTCCGCATTACGCCGACGGGACGGGCGGAGTTGAACAGGCTCCAGCGGTCGTCTGGCGATGCAGCAGATGCGCGGCGATCACAGGTCTGAAGGTCGCGTCGCTGGCCATACGGGAAGTCGCGCGGGCGGCTGCACGTCTGGTGCGGCACTGCGCTCGTTGGTCTCCCGGGGAGGCATTACCACCGGCGCTTCACGCCCATTTATTGCGGCGAGGTAGGCTCGAACGTTAGCTACTGAGTTCCCGACCGCTCGAACCGCGATGCGCAACTCGGCGACGCTGCAGCCGAGGTGCGTCGCCCACGCAGTTGCCTCGGTGAGGGTCGTCGCTATGACGTTCTGGGTTCGTGTCCGCGGGGTCCAATTTCCCATGATTTCTCCTTCACGAGAGGTACCCCCGGCGCATGTACCAAGCGAGTTTTCGCCAAGCACACAGGAGGGCGTAGAGGCTCATTGCACGCTCACTTCAAGGGGATGCCCACGGGTGCGGCATCCTCGTCGTCGCCGCCGACCTCACGCGGGCCAATGCGTTCGTCGGGCGCGTACCCGAGCAATGCTTTTGTCCCCGCCTGCAGCGCATCGAGCCACATGTCGTAGCCCTCGTCTGCGGACTCGAGCTCGCGCCATTGGGAGGCGTCATCCCCTTCCTCCATGAGCACCCAGTAAAAGTGCCCCGGGTCGGGTTCGTCGACGTGGACCGAGATCCGGCGGATGTGCGACATCAGTTCTTCTTCAGGTAGACGCGGACTGCCTCGGCCGAGTTGCCCACGGCTTTGACGGCGTCTCGGAGCTGGGCCTCGGTGCAGCCGAGTGACTTCGTCCAGGAGAGCCCTTCATGCGGCTCGTTCAGGGAGATCAGCTTTCGGTCCAAGCCGGTCTTCTTGGGGTCATCTTTCATGGTGTCTCCAGAAGCCGGCACCGCGCCGACCTGAGGGGGACATTGCGACGGAGGGCGCTGCGTGAGCCATCCTCAAAAATCGATTCTGGATGACGGTCTCTCTCCTACGCCGGCCTGCGCCGGCGGCCCGGCTAGAAGAGGTCGAGTTGCGGCGGCGGTGGTGGCGGTGGCGGCGCCGCTAGTTCAATCACCGGCGCTGCCGCCGGCTTTTCCTGCTTCGCGCGCGGTGCCAGCGGCGCCGGATAGGCCTCCAGCTGGCCCATCCACTGCTTGAAGAATCGCGGGGCCTCCGCAACGGGACACGTCAGCCACGGGTCGTATTGCTCGGGATCGAGGATCACGACCATGCGCTTTTCGTGCCCATGCTTGTGGAAGCGCGACATCACCGGGTGGCCGTCGGCGTTCACTGTCAGCATCGCGAAGCTGAAAAGCTCCTGCCCGGCCGGGTCGAACCATCGCTCCCAGATGCCCGCGATGCCCAGCGGCACCTCGCCTGGCTGCTGGACGCGGTAGCGCTCTGACTTGCTCTCCGGCGTCTCGTAGTAAGGCTCGAAGATGGCCTCGGCCGGGATCACGCAGCGTTGTCCCAGCCGCCAGGCGTTGCGAAAGCTGGGGAGCTTCGCGACTGTCTCTGACTTCGCGTTGTAGGTCTTGAGGCCATACGCGATTTCCTTGGCGAAACTGGGCAGCAGGCCGAAGGCGCCATCGTCGACGCGTTTGTATCCCGAGTCATCCTCGGCCAGCCGGATGAACGGTGCCATGCCCGTGGGCCAGGCGATGACTGGCGCCTCGTCGCCCTCGCGCACCACGCCGAAGTACGAAAGCAGCCGATCGGGGCGTGTGACGGCTTCGTAGTTGCTGCACATGGCTGAGAGGATAGGGCGGGGCCGGGCCGTTGGCTACCTGTCGCCGTCGCCTTAGAAGTGCCCTGGATCGTTGCCTGACGCCGTCTTCGGGTCGTAGGCAACCCTGCGGGTCGGCCAGCGCGTGAGCGCCGCCGCGACTCTTCTCGCCTCCGCTGTGTCGTCGAACTCGTGCTCTCTCGCCTTGCGCCGCACTTCTGCTGGCGTCTCCATGTCTTCCGGGGCAAAACCGCTGTTCGTGAGCGCTACCGGGCGGCACCACCACGTCTGGGGATAGCGATCGGACCGGATGTTTTTCATGGACCTGCCACGCGGAATGACATCTGTGCCGCTGATCAAGATGCCGCCGCGATTCTTGATCAGCGCGCGATCTAGCACGCCGCGCTGAAGCGCAAGCCCAAGCGAAATGAATTCAGCGAAGACCAGATCGCGCTGCTGAAAACAAAGCTGCGGTTCGCCGTGCCGCCGCAGCTACAACGTAACGCTTAGTGAGCTCTGAATCGTCACATTCCTGAAGACGAACGAAATACTCTATGACGGCATCAGACCGATAGTTCTCCTGGAGCGTGCGCGGGCTTGGCAACGCCTCACAAACGGGCTATTTGCGCGGAACTGAAACGGGCTCCAGCCACTTTGCCGCGGCGGCCTGCGGTGACAGTTCGCGAAGATGCGGCTCCAGCGCGAGGTCTGCAGCCAACTCCTCGAGCTGCCCGGGATCGACGGTGCGCCAATGCATCTTCAGTTGCCGGGCGCAGTAAAAGACCCACATGTCGGTGGGGATGTCGTCTTCCATAGAGTGTTGATAGCAGGGCCGCTGCCTCCTGTGCTGGTGGGAGGGAAGGGGCTGATTGCCGGAAGTCCCACGAAAATTTGTAAACCTTCTTGCTCGCCGCCGATGCGTCCTCGATACTGTACATCCATACAGTAATCGGAGCCACAGATGGCCATCTCCCTGTCATGGGCTGATGGCGAAAACACGCCAGCGGTCCCCCCGTCTTCATCTCGGTTGGCCACCGGGCCGCGTTGGCCCGTCGCGCTGCCGCACGGCGTCGAATCGGCCCTCTGGCGCGGTAATGCCCTCGGCACGCCGGTCACGACGACTGTCGCCACCGGCTTCGAAGCGCTTGACGCGGAACTGCCCGGCAACGGGTGGCCCTGCCAGTCGCTGACTGAGGTGCTGCAGGTCCAGCCCTCGGTGCTCGAGTGGCGGCTGCTCGCTCCCGCGATGCGGACGCTAGTCGACCAGGGCAAGCAAATCGTGATCGTCGGGCCGCCGAAGCCTCCACACCTGCCGGGCCTGAAGCACCTGGGCCTCGACGAGCGCCACCTCGTCTGGATCCAGGCGGACAAGCCTGTTGAACGCCTCTGGGCGACCGAACAACTCATCAAGGCCAACGCCGCGGGCATGCTGGTGAGCTGGCTGCCACAGGCGCGTCAAGAGCAGATCCGGCGGCTGCAGGTGTGCGCTCAGAGCTGCGACGGCCCCGTCATCCTCTGCCGGCCCGCGGCCGCCGAACACGAGGCCTCGGCCGCGCCGCTGCGCCTGCAGGCGCGCCTGGGGGTCGACTGGGAGTTGCACATCCACTTGCTCAAGCGCAAGGGCCCCCCGCACGAGGGCGAGCTGACCCTGCCCTCGGTGCCGGGCGGCTTGGACGCGATCCTGACTCCGCGCCTTCGCCAGCCGAGCCGCCTGATCGCCGCGCGCAAATTTCAAGAACGTTCCCAAGACCTTTCCCGAGAGTTCACCCATGCTGTGGGCAGCCCTTCTTCCCGACGGCCTTCCGGACGACCCGCAGCCGCGCACTGAGGCTCTCGACGGGCTGGCGACGTGGTGTTTGCAGTTCACGCCCCGCGTCGCTGTCCTCGAGGCGCTTCTGCAATGTCCGGCGGTCGTGATGGAGCTCGAGCAGAGCGTGCGTCTTTTCGGCGGCAAGCGCCGCCTGGTGGAGCGTGTGCGCGAGGACTGCACCAGCCTCGGCGTGCGGCAGCTGAGCTGGGCCCCAACGAGCTTGGCTGCGCTGGCCGTCGCAAGATCGGGCCTGTCCAACGGCTTCGCCAAGCCGCTGGCCCAGCTTCTCGATGCATTGCCCCTGGAAACCCTCACGCAGGTCGCGGCGCACCAGGCGACGCTGGCCCGGCTGGGATGCCGGACCCTCGGACAGGTCCGTGCGCTGCCGCGTGGCGGCCTGAGTCGCCGCTTCGACGCGCAGCTGCTCGCCACCCTCGACCAGGCCTACGGCCTGCGGCCCGAGACCTACTCTTGGGCTCAGCTGCCGGAAATCTTCCACGCGAAGCTCGAACTGATGGCCCGCGTGGAGCACGCGCCCGCCATGCTTTTCGGAGCACGACGGCTGATGCTGCAGATGGCCGGCTGGCTCATGGCGCGGCGTTCCGGGGTGACGGCTTTCACGCTCCGCTGGTGTCACGACGCGATGCGCGCCAAGAACGCGGGCGACGGCGGCGAACTTACAGTGCGCACCGCCGAAGGCACGCGCGACACCGAGCACCTGATCCGGCTACTGGCTGAGCACCTGGGCAAGGTCGAGCTGCTCGCGCCCGTGGGCGACTTGGAGCTGCTGGCCACCGAAGTGCAGTCGCTGGAAGAGAAGAGTTTTTCGATGCTGCCTGAGGCGCGGCAGTCCGGCGAGAGCCTGGCGCTCGTGCTCGAGCGCATTGCCGCGCGCCTGGGCCCGGACCGTGTGCTTCGCCCCGTGATCCTCGAAGACCACCGCCTCGAGTGGATGTGCCGCTGGCGTCCTGCGCCAGAGCCGGCGCCGCGAGTGAGATGCCGCGCAATCGACGTGCCGCAGCCTACTTTCATCCTGCCCAAGCCGCTGCGGCTGGCGACCGAGCACAACCGGCCGCTGTACCAAGGCGTGCTGCAGCTGCTCGCAGGCCCGCACCGCGTGGAAGGCGGTTGGTGGGACCGCACGACCGAAGCGGACGAGAGCCAGCAGGAGACGACGCGGCAGAGCGCACGCGACTACTGGGTCGCCGTGAGCGAGCACGCCGGTGTGCTGTGGATCTTCCAGATGCGCCTGGCCCAGGAAGAGACCGCATGGTTCCTGCACGGAACATTCGCGTGAGCGTCCTGATGGAAATTCCGTGATGGAGCTTCGCTAAATGGACTTGCCCGAGTACGCCGAGCTGCGGTGCGTGAGCAATTTCAGTTTCCTGCGCGGCGCGAGCCAGCCCGGTGAACTGGTCGAGCGCGCCAAGCAACTGGGCTACAGCGCGTTGGCGATCACCGACGAATGCAGCCTGGCCGGTGTAGTGCGCGCCCACGTGGCTGCGAAGGAGCAAGGGATAAAGCTGCTGATTGGCAGTCAGTTTCTGGTCGAGCCTGAAGC
>NZ_JBFTIO010000032.1:0-21024 GCF_056394985.1 Variovorax sp. 10N412 | reverse complement strand
TACTTCTTTACGGTGTTGCGAGACAGGCCTGTACGCCTGGCTATCTCGCGGATGGACATCTGCTCGCGCAGGGCCCAACGTCTGATGACACTCAATGTCGCCACGTCTATCACTCCTAGGATCCCCTGCTTTAAAAATGAGCAGGGTAGGGTTTTACGTGGGTCAGTCTTAGACGGAAATTACTTCGTTTAGAGGGTCAATTTTCGGCGGCAATCAACAGTAAGGTGAAGGGAGGCCCGCAATGCCCATGCTGGGGAACGCTGGCAGCCTGTGACCATCGCCACCGAACGATTGTGGCGCGTGTTCACTCCGACGACGATCTTCCGGGTCCCAAGCCCCGTGATGCGCGTTTAGCAGCAACTTTGACCGCGTAGGGCCGTGCCTTGGCGATGGCGCCAGACAACATGTCGCGCGTCTGCGCGTGGGCGACGCATTCGCGCTGCAGTGCTGCTCGCAATTCGTTCAGCTGCGATTCAAGATTTTTGTGTTCCTGGGTCCTGGCCTGCGATTGATGGGCCAGTTCGGTCGTCAACCTTTCGGCGCGGCGCTGTTCGCCGAGGCGCTCGGCATCGAGGGTCTGCGCCGCCTCTTCGGCCTTGAGGCGCCGTTTCTGCTCGTTGGCCAAATCGGAAAGGGCCGCGCGCGCCGCCTGGCGCTCCCGGTCAACATCGGCAAGGAGGCGGCGCTCTTGGGCGATATGTCGGGTCTCGGCGTCCTGGACGGCATTGTCTTTTGCAAGGAGTGCTTCAGCATGACTCATTCTGAGGTGCGACTCGTGGGCCGCGGCTTGCTCCAATATCACGCGCAGCTTGGCAAGTTGCTCGTCGCCGGACGCGGCGCGCGCGTTGGCGGCATTGAGCTGTTCGCGCATCGTGGCCGTCGCGTGCTGCGAGCTCTCAAGCGCCGCGTCGAGTTGGAAGCGATGGCTCTCGAATGACGCCTCTTGGGTGAGCAGGGCGGTCTCCTTCGCATGAAGGGCGTCGCGCAAGAGCTCGAGCTCACGGCGCTCCGCCTCGGCGGCGCCGCGCTGCGCGTTGGCAGCTTCGCCCAGCGCGGCATGCCATATGTCCTGCATCAGACGTCCCACCACAAGAGGCATCTTCAACGTGGTTTGTCCCTCACCGGGGTTCGTGGCGTCACTCAAGCGCTTGCCGAGCGAGGAAAACCATCGGTCCAGCATTGGGCTGACGGTGTTCGGAGAACCGCGGCCCAACCGAGACCGGATTTTCTCGATCGTGGGGCGCTGTCCTTTCATGAGCAGTTCGTCGGCTGCGGCCCACACCTGCGGCTCTTTCACGCCTCGGGACACTTCGCCGGACTGCAATTCCATGACTTCTCCTGATTCCGCTACGATGACCAACGATTAGCGGGATTAATCGTTAGTTAAATTATAAGTACGTTATATAAATAACATCATATGTATGAAATCGTCAGATGTTAAGCCTTCGAGCCATCGGCAAGCGACTCGCGCATCCGCAAGGGCGCGCCCTGAAGATGCAGCCCGGTCCGAGGCGCGCGCCCAGCCCGGCGACAGTGGCACTCCCCATGCGCTCGCGTCCGTGGAGGGCTTGGACGTCGCAACCGCGGCGGCGCTGCAGGCAGTTGCGCGCGCAGCGCAGTCGGCCAACACCGTGCGCTCCTACGAGGGCGCGGCACGCTACTGGGACGCCTGGCACCGCGCACGCCACAACGGCCGGCCCCTGCCGTTCCCAGTGCCCGTGCCGCTGGTGCTGAAGTTCCTGGCCGACCACCTGGTGGCGCCTGGAGAGGACGCGGACGCTTCGCCGACGCACAACCTGCCGAGCGAGGTGGACGCCGCGCTGGTGACCGATGGATGGAAGGGCAAGGCAGGGCCCCTGTCGCTGGGCACCGTCGCGCAGCGACTGGCCGTTCTGTCCAAGACCCATCGCCTGGCGGGCGCGGCCAACCCCTGCGAAGACCCGCGCGTGCGCGAGGCGCTCGCGAGCTTCCGCCGTGCGTATGCGGCGCGCGAGGTCGCGCCGCGCAAGCAGGCGCCGCTCACGCGAGAGCCGCTGCTGGCGCTGCTCGCGACATGCGATGAGTCCTTGCGGGGGTTGAGGGACCGTGCGTTGCTGTTGTTCGCCTTTGCGTCGGGCGGCCGCAGGCGATCGGAAGTCACCGGCGCCACATTCGAGAAGCTGAGGCGCTTGAGCGACGGGTCGTTCACCTATGAGCTGCGCCGCTCGAAGACCAATCAGGCCGGCACCGCGCGCGCGGACATGTTCAAGCCGGTGGCCGGCCCCGCCGCGGAGGCGATGCAGGCATGGCTGAGCGCCAGCGGCATCACCTCAGGGGCGCTGTTTCGACGCATTCGCAAGGAGCGCCATGTGGCGGAGCCGCTCACGCCGGCAGCTGTGCGTGACATCGTCAAGAAGCGCTCGGCGTTGGCGGGTTTGGAGGGCGCTTTCTCGGCGCACTCACTGCGCTCGGGTTTCGTGACCGAAGCGGGCACTCAGAACGTATCCTTGGCCGACACCATGGCCCTCACGGGCCACACGAACGTCGCGACCGTATTGGGCTATTACCAAAGCCAGGCCGGCACCCGATCGCGTGTTGCGAACTTGCTGGGTGAAGGCGCGAGCAGCGTGTCCCACCGTTTCGAACCGGCGGCGTAGATCGGGGGGGGGCACCGCCCATGGAGCGTTCTGAGGGAAAGTGCACGAAAAACCGCGGAGGGCAGCGATAGAGCGCTGCAGATCACGATATGTGCCGCAGGTTTCAGCTCGCCACGCCCAAGTCTTCGATTTCCTTGACGACGCGGGCTGCGAGCTTTTCCACGGCCGCAGAAGTCGGCCTTTCCAAGTAGGCCAACGCCAGCAGCGTCAGCGGATGAAGTTTCAATACGGAAGCGAGGTCGTCCACCTTCGAAACCGTCGGTTGCTTGATTCCGCGCTCCAAAGCAGACACATAAGTCCTGCTTGAGATGAGATCGAAGTCCTCTTGTGGCACTCCCTTCGCCTTTCGGGCGATGCGAAGCGCGCGACCAACGTCAGATTTTGGCGTAAGAGAAGAAAAGGATTTCATTCCCTCGATTGCCTCATCTAGAATCCCATAGGGCTACAACCTATAGGGTTCATTTAAGATGTTCAAAAGTAAGTATGCGAGCGAGGTTCACACCGCGCCGGCAGCGCTCCAGCTGCGAATCGGATGTTGGCGATCGCCGCGTGCCATTCGTTCGCATCTAGCCCTGAAAGGAGCCGCGAGATGTTCCTGACATCACCCGACGATCGCACCGGCGTAACTCCACCAATTCTCGGGATCCAGCTTGATGGATGGAAGACAGTCATGCTCAGCTTCCCGATGCGCTTTTTCCTTCCCACATGGATCGCATCGGTGGGCGAGAGCAAATTTCCTGCTCGTGCCTTCCTCCTGCTAGAGAAGGACCTTGAAGGCCTGATCAAGGAAGTGGGGGTTTCTGCGCTTCAGCGTTTGCAATACCTGATGCCGCTGGGGAGCGACCCGTACCGGATGCAGCTGCGAGAGGTCTCGAAGCTCTGGTCCGCGCGCGGCGCAATGGGTGACGACACCGCGCACTTCCTGATGGAGGAAGAGGGTGGCGCGCGCTTTGTGCACCATGGGTCCGACACATCGATCACGCTCGATCGCCAAGTCTGGCCCGGGCCGAAGGCTGGCTGAGCCTCGGCGCTCGCTCGACGAATCCAATGCACGCCCCGAAGATCATGTTCTTTGGAGATCCGCATGGCGCGTTCGCGCCGATCACGGATGCAGTGCAACGGTACCGACCCGAAGCGATTGTTCTTCTAGGCGACCTTCAACCACGGCGACCATTGCATCTGGAGCTGTCGTCTATCGTCGACCAGACCGACGTGTGGTTTATCCATGGGAACCACGATACAGATACCGACGAGGATTTCGATTGTCTATTCGGCTCCGAGCTCGCTGAGCGCAACCTGCACGGGATTGTCCGAAATATTGCCGGCTACCGAGTCGCAGGGCTCGGCGGCGTCTTCCGGCAAAAGATCTGGGATCCAGCGCAGCCGCCGTCACAGGCACCGTTCAGATCCAGAGACGAGCTGCTCAGGCATGCGCGCAGGGGCCGCGCCACCGCGCACGATGGCTGGAGGGGCGGCTACGCGCGCAAGCACCATTCGAGCATCTTCCCGGACGAAATCGATTCTCTGTCCTTGCAAAGCGCGGACATCCTGGTCACGCACGAAGCGCCGTCTGCCCATCCTCGCGGATTCCTGGTCCTCGATGACCTGGCCGTCGCGCTTGGAGCCACACTTGTGGTCCACGGGCACCACCACGAGACCATCGACTACGTCCGCGACGGCTTGATGGATGGGTCGGCGCCGTTTGCTGCTTTCGGTGTGGACAAGGGATTTGTTCTGCCCTGGCCGCACACGGCCGACAAAGAGCGAGGAATGCGATGACGCGGTCTTATGCCTCCAGCCGCTCACTTCTCGAGCGGCCTCTACATCAATTGCCTTGTCGACGCACTGGCGAGCTGATCCCAATCACTGGGGCATCGACTCAACGTGCGCCGTACCGTGGCGACTCGACGGTGATTTTCAGGCGGCGCGTGAAGCAGGTCGGGCGATGAGCAAGGCTTATCTCATATACCGCGATTGGCAACCAGATCTCCGCGACAACGACTGGTTGCAATCACGCCGTCAATACGAACAGTCGACGAGCTTCACGCTGCGCGCCCTCTCGTGTGAGAACCAGCTCATTCGATCAGGAGTGCACTGCCCCGATCGTACGCGTTCGACGTCTTTGCGTTGCCATTCACGCTTGAATGCCCAGAGCTCTGCCACGTCGACCACGTCGATCTCGACGCCGCTGTGTTTGGACCGCTTGGGCCCACGTGAGGCAGATGTATTCTTGGATGACATGGCAAACCTGTCGGTGCATCGTGACACTGCACATGACACTTTGCAAGCAGGAGGCCGAAGAGTCAGGTCCAAGTCGCCACGGGTTCCGAGCGAGTCGCTTCGGTACGAACGTGTCATGAGGCGGGCCAGTCGGAAAAGGATGACGGTCGCTGTATGGTGCCCTGAGTGGTCTGCTGCGTCATGAGGTCAAGCGATGACACCGGAGCAAGCAATTTGGAGGTCTGGCTTGACAGCGACCTGGGTGCGCTGCAACAGGTGGGCATGCTTGCTCATGATCGCGGCCACATCCGGTTCCATTACACCGACTCGTGGCTCGTCGATGCGCATGGCTTTTCCCTCGGTCCTGACCTGCCGCTGAGCGAGCAGCTCTTCTTTGCGCCGAGCGAGCCCGGAAACTTCGCCGTATTCAGAGACATCTGCCCCGATCGTTGGGGGCAGACGCTCATGGCACAGTGGGAGCGGCTTCAATCGCGTGACGAGCGCCGCGGTTCGCGTGAGCTGCTGGCATGGAACGTCATGTGTAAGGTGCAGGACCTGGCGCGCCAGGGTGCGCTGCGGCTTCGCCCGGCGGGTGCCGCGCAGTTCATTGATGCCGGCGCCGTGCCAGCTCCCCCCGCCGCCGAACTGCACAACCTCGCGGCTGCCTCGCAGGAGCTCGATTTGCATCAACTCCTCAAGACCGAGGCATCTCGGCGTGCCCTGACGACCTTGCGCATTCCGGGAGCATCGTTGGGGGGCGCACGGCCGAAGGTCAGTTTCCTGGATGGGGACAACGGATCGCTGTGGATTGCCAAGTTCTCCATGCTGAGTGACAAGCGCGATGTCGGCGCCTGGGAGTTTCTTGTGCACTACCTTGCGAGGCGTGCAGGGATTGAGGTACCGGAGGCCAAATTGCTGTCGCTAGGTAGCGGCTTTCGCACGTTCTGCATCAAGCGCTTTGACCGCACGGGCGGGACACGTCGGCTCTACGCTTCTGCTATGACGCTTCTGGGCAAGAAAAGGGGCGACAACGCAAGCTATCTGGAGATCGCACAGTTCCTCAAGTCACAGGGTATCCAGCACATCGGCCAGGACCTCGCGCAGTTGTTTCGTCGAGTTGTTTTCAATGTCGCGGTGGGAAACCGTGATGACCATCTGCGAAACCACGGTTTCCTTCGCGAAAAGAACGCCTGGCGGCTGGCCCCCGCCTTCGATGTGAACCCGGACGTTGACAAGACGACTCACACCCTGAACCTCGATCACTCGGACAACCGGCCGAACTTGGACACGGTGGTTGGGACCGCAGCGTTCTACGGCTTGACCGCGCCCGCCGCCGCAGCCATTGCGACTCAAGTGCTCGATGTAGTGCGTAGGTGGGAACACGAAGCTGCAATGCTCGGCATTGGGAGGCCAGAAGTTCGGATTACCGCTCCTGCGTTCCGAGCGATCGACGGGAGGGTGTCATGAAGCCGCTCGTGCCGTCCGAGGTCCCCACCGGAACCGAACCGTCGGTGATTGCCGCATCCGACAGCCTGCAAGCACCGTACGTCTTGAGCGACTACCCCGTGCGTGGAGCTCTCGCGTGTCAACACACCGAAGCAAGCCGACTCGATGGGAAGACCATCGCTTCGATCTACAAGCCGCACTTGGACAGGATCGATGAACGATCGCTCGTGAATCACGAAAGACAGCTCGTGCACGAGCTGGGCGTCGAGATCGAGGTCAGAACCTCGACAGAGCTGCAGGGACGCTTCCCGTACATGTTCCCGTTAGAGGGCGCAGACAATCGGCGTGCCTACCGGATCTTTCACGGTTGGCTTCCGCCCCTTGTTGACACATGCCACCGAATCGATGCCTTGCTTGGCGCCGACAAGCGCGGCTTCCATTGGACCCGAATGAGCGAGAAGTACGGCGCACCTAGCCTCACTTACCGGCTGCAGGGCAGGTCTCGCGTCGCCATAGTTGACGAACTGCCGTCAAGCGTGACGCGTGCGGTGTGCGAATCGAAAGAGAACCATGACGCGGTTGCTCTTCAGATCAATGAGGTCATCCGCCAGGTCGAGGCAAAGCTCCGGTCTATCTGCATCGTCTGCGGGGCACCGTCCGAAATCAATAACGACCAAGGTCCTTGGGCATCGCTATGCGCAGAGCACCGTGCCGACACCTTCAAGGAGGGTCACAAGGACTGGAAGGGAGCGACCATTTGGACCTCTGCCCGACAAAGAGAGTGGAATGACTAGATCTGCTCCGGAGGCTCGCTGCTTCTCGGACGAGCGGTTTCGCCGAGCGCTTCTGGACATGAGGCGGCCCGCGCCATGAGGTTGCTCATTTTGTCGGACCTGCATCTCGAGTTCGGAGCCTTCGCAGTGCCTGAAGTCGAGTTCGATGCGGTCGTCCTTGCGGGGGACATCGCCGTGCCGGCGGTGAAGACGGTTCACTGGGCACGCCGCAGCACCAACTTCGGAGTCAGGTTGCCCGTCATCTATGTGCCGGGCAATCACGAGTTCTACGGGGATGTGGTGTCCAGCGGGCTTGTGAAGCTGCGACAGGCTTCGCAAGGTACCAACGTCCACGCTTTGGATTGCAGCGAAGCCGTGATCGACGGAGTGCGCTTCCTCGGCTGCACGCTCTGGACGGACTTCGGCGTGCGCATCGAAACCGAAGACGGACTTCGGTCAGAGGCTCGGCGTGCAGTATCTGAATCGGGCAAAGTGATGTCAGATTACCGGGCCATTAGGGTTCGTGACGACCAAGAGGTGTCTGGGATGCCAAAGCACGGGCGGTCGTCGAAACGACTCCTGACGTCGGAAGACACGCTGGACATGCACGAGGTCCACCGCGCGTGGCTCGCAACAAAGCTCAAAGAACCGTTCGCTGGCCAAACGGTTGTGGTGACTCACCATGCGCCGCATCGCAATTCGCTGGCCCCTATGTACGCGACAGATTGGGTGTCGGGGGCCTATGTGAGCGAGCTTCCCGAAGATTTCTTCAAGGTGCCCGTGCTCTGGGTGCATGGCCATACGCACACGAGCTTCGACTACACGGTTGGGAATTGTCGTGTCATTTGCAACCCTCGTGGCTACATGCTCGGCTCAAGAAGGGCAGTTCCCGAGAACGATGACTTCAACGCCGGGCTTGTCGTAGAGCTTCCAACCACGCTGGCGGACCACCAATGAAACTGCGGATTCTTTCTGACCTTCGTACTGAGCCCGAGATGGCCAGAGCCTTGGAAGGCCTGAACGCTCGGAACGCCTTGGGAGGTCCCAACATGAGTGACTCTGAAGAGAGGTCGACGTTCTGCCTCGAACTCGAGAGGCAGGGCTGTACAGCAATCTCGGAGGGGACCGGGCGGCTGTCGGCCGATGAACTAAGGGCGCAGGATTGCTGTGCCTGCAGCGAATTCGCAGGCTGTTACCAAACAATGGCTGTATGAGCACTGCATCTTCAGCATTTCTGTCGAAGGGGGCCCGTTGTTTCCTTCGTACGTCTACGACGAGCATTGGCAGCCGCTTCGGCCACCCGCGCGGTTGATGCTCCGATGAAACTGCTGGTCCTTTCAGATCTGCACCTCGAGTTCGAGCCGTTCGAGCTCGATGGCAAGGTCGAGTTCGACGTCGTCATCCTCGCCGGTGATATTCATTCACCCGGTCGCCATGCGATTGCGTGGGCTACCAAATGCTTTCCCGGAAAGCCGGTCGTCTTGGTTGCGGGCAACCACGAGTACTTTGGCTCTGCGATGCATGAGGAACTCGCTGAAATGCGTCGCCAAGCCAATGCCGTGGGCGTCGGCTTCCTGGACTGCGACGAAATCGTGATCGCCGGTGTCCGATTCCTGGGGTGCACCTTGTGGACGGATTTCGCGCTCCGCATCGACGATCCAGGCTTTCCCGGGCAGCCCATGCGTATGCTGTCGGATCGCTATCGGGCCATGGCCGATAGCGCGCGCTTCCTCCCGGACTATGCCGAGATCCGCATAGACGATCCGAAGGCGTGTACCTGGATGTCCAGCCTGCGTGGAGCGCGGCGCCTGACCCCGATGCACACGCTGCTGCTCCACAGACGCCAACGCGCTTGGCTGCGCAGGAAGCTAGGTGAGCCATTCAGCGGCCCGACGGTGGTCGTCACTCACCATGCGCCTCATCGACTCTCTCTCGCACCGAAGCATGCTCAGGACTGGTCTTCTAGCGGATACGTCAACGAGATGCTGCCGACGTTCTTCGAGGTTCCCGCCCTCTGGATCCACGGCCATACACACCAAAGCTTCGACTATTACGTGGACCGATGCCGTGTTGTCAGCAATCCCCGTGGCTACGTGAACTGGCACGGGGAGCCTGAGAACGGCGCATTCAACCCAGGCCTTGTGATTGACGTGCCGCAAGAAGGAGCCGGCTATGCACGATGACGTTGCCCCGCATCCGTGCTTTGGCTGGCAGGTCATCGAACTGGCGGGGGGAACTCGCCACTTGATCTGCTGCGAGAACGTGACCGCCGAAATCGTGAAATGGAACTACCCCGAAGCTGCGTGCCTGACGGCGGACGGCAAGGTATACCTGCTTGACGGCCAGCCTGGCACAGGGGCCCAAGACCGGTTCGTGCTGCCAAACTGGCTGAAGTGGCGCGGCATCACGCAGTGGCGAGACGTGTCGACTGGGGTGTTCGCAGCCATCGATGCGGTTCGTCGGCCGCGTCCCTACCTGCACGAAGACTACGGTCGGAATCCCAACTATCCGCGGTTTTAGCGCGCAAGTGGATTAAAGGTTACGCCCAATCCAGTCTAACGGAATGAGCAGGTGGTCAGCGCGTAAAGGGCCATTGGATGCTCACCCGATGGGGATACCCACGGGTGTGGCATCCTCGTCGTCGCCGCCGACCTCACGAGGGCCAATGCGTTCGTCGGGCGCGTACCCGAGCAATGCTTTTGTCCCGGCCTGCGGCGCATCGAGCCACATGTCGTAGCCCTCATCTGCGGACTCAAGCTCGCGCCATTGGGAGGCGTCATCCCCTTCCTCCATGAGCACCCAGTAAAAGTGCCCCGGGTCGGGTTCGTCCACGTGGACCGAGATCCGACGGATCTGCGACATCAGTTTTTCTTCAGGTACACGCGAACTGCCTCGGCCGAGTTGCCGACGGCTTTGACGGCGTCTCGGAGCTGGGCCTCGGTGCAACCGAGTGACTTCTTCCAGGAGAGCACCTCATGCGGCTCGTTCAGGGCGATCAGCTTTCGGTCTAAGCCAGTCATCTTGGGATCATCTGCCATGATGGTCTCCAAAAGTCGGCACCTCGCCAGCCTCAGACGCTAAATTGCGCCAGCGGCGGGCCACCGACCATCCGCAAAAAACTATTCCGGCTTGCAGCGACTATCCTACGTGCCGCTGCAATGGGCAGCCCGCAAGCAACTAGGAATCAGCTCCCATGAGGTGGCGCCTTAGCAACGTCAAACAGCGCGCGCTGCTCAAGTTGACCGCTGGCGGCGAACTCCCCTGGCGTCGTTGCGAACCACTTAACCTCTGTCAGAGAGCGGAAGTGCTATGAGCGTATCCTCGGGATAGCAAAACTATCGGCCTGCTCATTTCCGACCAAACACCAGACTTGACTTGCCCGCTGGTGGAGTTGCTGGCTGGAGTTAAAGGACGCCGATGGCGCTTGCTCGGGCAAGACTGAGCTTCGGGAAGGTCGCGAGACCCGTTGTGTGTTCGTGCTTGCCCAAAAGCGACACGCGAGGAAGTGCTAAGTCGCCTGCAGTTGCGTGCGGACCAGTTCATCAATGAGTGGCAGACTCGAATCGCGGCCGACTCGCCTCGATCTTTGTCGCTCCCAGGCGAGTAGGGCGATTTTTCCTCAGCACGGAGCGCACAGTCCTCAGATGATTCACCCGACCGTCCAACTCTTCCAGCAACGAGCAGAGCTTCTTGAGATCCAGGGCAGCAGTGAGGGGCTGGACGATGCCATTGCCAATTTAGCAGCTTGGATGAACATGGCGCGTAAGCACCTCACCGAGGATGACTGGGTCGCCTTGGCGGAGATAGGGGGCCTGCTGTACCGAGAAGGTAGGCGACGGCGGCAGCAATAACTACCCAAAGGGACTGCAGCGGGCCAATGACCCAGGTGCGTTAGCCGCACGGGGGCGCAAACTCGTCGCGAAGCGCGTTTCGTTTGGTCAATCACGTTCGTCAGGTTCTCGTGAAAGAGATCAACGTCAGGCATCCGGAATCCGAGCCAGCCGAGTCCGGGATGGCGGATGTTCAGGACCAAGCTGCCGTCTGCCTCTATCGACCATTGCCAAGCGGCCCCATTGACCTGTGGCGGGTTCTTGTGAGCACGGGCAGCGTCTCCGGAAACGCTGGCTTCATCGTTTTTCTGGTTTTTACCAAGGCGCGGATGAGTCGGTTGACGGCCTCGGCCGGTGGAATCTCGCCGCTGGTCGACCAGCTCGCGTAATCCGTGCCAGTTTCGTGGGTCATCTCGACGGTCATCAGTTTCATGGCCAGGGCCTCTCGAGTGCGGTCGGCTGAGTGCAAGTTCGAGCGCCTGAACCTGCGTCCAGATGCGCGCGGCAACTCGGGCGGACTCGAGCCGCTACTTTGACGTGGGTGGGCTTCCGTTGTCGCGTAGGGGCGTAGCTTCGCCGACCGCCGGCACGTTCCCAGGTCCCTTGTTCGGATCCTTGAGACCATAGACCACGAGCACCACCACCACGCAAACGGCGATGAGCGCCAACAGTCCCGCCATCAAGCGGCGAGCTAGATCGCCTCGCTTGTTCTCTCGTTTTGTTTCCATGGATTTCCTAATTGCAGACGTAAAGACCGAGCGTGATCTCGGAGTGACGCCACGGCCATATTCAAAACGCGCTACCGACTGACAGCGGTTCTCCTACGCGTGGGCCCTTGCACACCTGCGAAGCCAGCAAATAGAATGTGATCTCTCGGGTCTTTACCCGACCGCGCGTCTTGTGGACGCACCCGCCGAAAGCGCTCAGCCCGGCGCCCGCTCTGCATCTCTTGCAACCGGGGACTTCCAAGTTCGACCTTAGCAGTCCCATGCGGAAATCTCATCTTCACCTGCAGTATCTTTGACGCCGGGCCTGTGCAGCCCAGGGCGATCTCTGCTTCTACTGCCTTCAGCAAATTCGGCGCGATGTCTGCCGCGTATGGACGGCGCTGAGGACAGCCCAGGCTTTTAGTCCAGTCCCGCACTTCGTAATCTTCTTCAAGAGAAATGAGCTTGCGGTCGAGTGCGGTCTTTTTGCTGTCGTCTGTCATAGGTTTCTCCCAAAAGCGTGCACCTTGCAAGGCATCGCGGACTGCCGTTGTAGGCGGTCGTCGCCAGCGGGGCTCAGCAAGCGTTTACGCCCAGCTGGGCAGGGTCATGATTAGAGGTCCCCGGCTCACCCATTTTTGTGTGTTGCTCGGCCAAGATCGAAAAAGGGGTGGTGCTTTGCCAAGGCGGCTGCAACTTGCTTTTCCGGCCTGGGAACGCATCCGCTTCGCAACCGAGCATGCCCTTAAAGCCGAAACCTCGGCTGGTTCGGCCTTCTTGCCTTTCCCACCTTGGTGTCGCGCATCGATCATCTTCTGGTTAGCAAGGCGCTCCTGCCGCTGCTGGTATCTGCTGGCGTTGAAAAAGCCGTGCGTGGTCTAGAAGTGGCCAGCGACCATGCCCCAGCGTGGATAGAACTGGATCACCATGCATAGGGCACGCGATTCACGCCGGCCTCTCAGTATCCGGAAAGGATATGGCGGCCACTCCGCCCCTGCGAAGGGAGTCCACCGGGCAAGACGGTCAGCAACTTCGTCGAGCACGGCAGGATTGGCTCTAAGGGCTACGTGGCGCCCTTGGACCTCGGTGTTCTCGGATTGGGCTCCCGCCTGGATGGTGTTGGCGCGCCAAGCCACGACACGTCAGATCGGCTCTAGATCGAGGTCGTCGGCGTGTCGAACGACTATGCCTGATCAGTTACCGGCCGCGGGCAGTTGCATCACGAAAGAGGAGCCCATCCTGGAAGCTGCCCTGAGCAGGATGTCGCCACCGTGCAGACGAGCGATGTCGCGAGACAGGTGCAGGCCGAGGCCGGTGCCCGGCACCGCAGACGCACTTTCGGCACGGAAATATCGCTCGAAGATGCGCTCTATGTTCTCCGGCGCGACGCCGGCACCCTGATCCGTCACCACGATGTCGATCCGGCCGTCGATCTCCTGCAGCTGAATGCTCACCTGGGATTCGACGGGAGAGTACTTCAGCGCGTTGTGAACCAGGTTGCGAAGTGCAATGTCCAGCAAGGCGGGATCGCCGCGAACCACCACGGGCGAATCTTGCAGATCGAGCGAAAGTCGCGAGGGGTCCGCGACGTGGAGGCTGTCGCACAACGCGCGCGTGAGTGCCGTCATGTCGACCCGTTCCGGACGCATTGTCCTGTCGCCGGATTGCAGACGCTCCGCTTGCAAGACATTCTCGATCAGCATCGTCAGGCGCTGCACGGAACGCCTGATGCGCTCTGTGCGCAGCTTCACGGCAGGTTGCGCACCGTGCCGGGAGATGTCGAGTGACTGCGCCGCCGCGTCGATGACTGTCAACGGCGTGCGGAACTCGTGGGAAACCATCGAGACGAACTCTCGTTGCTGCGTGATCGCCTTGCGTTCCGCTTCGAGCGATTGCACCAGTTGTCGCTCCAGGCGGGCGCGCGCTGCGATCTCTTCGTGCAGGGTGGTGTTCGCTTGCGCCAGCTCGCGCGTGCGCCTCACGACCGTGGACTCCAGTTCACGCTCGGCCTCAATGCGCACGGAAAGCACCTTCTCCCGTTCCAGGCGCACGTCGCGCTCCGCGCGGCGTGTGCGGTCGGCCACCGCCGCGTTCAGCAGCACCAGGTGCATCATGCTTCCGACGACGTAAAGGCGCTCGGGTTGCGCGCCGGGCAACAGGTCGCCCAACCACAGCTTCAGGAGCCCGTAGATACCCAGGACGGTGCCGACCAAGAAGGCCGAAGCCGGCAACCAGTATTGAAACTGGCGGCGCACCACGAGCAGGTAGCCGACGAAGAGAGCGCCGAACGACGTCGAAAGCACGCTTCCCGCGCTGACCCACGCCACGATGAGCGTGTAATGAGGCGTCAGCGCCACGACGAACGCCAGCAGGTTGAACACGGTGACCGCGCTGAAGAACACGGCCGCCGGCTTCCAATGCCGCCTGAATCCGAAGATGCGGGCCATGAAGGTGGTCGCGACGGCGTTGAATAGACAGTTGACGACCACAAGGGTCTGGGCGACCCGTGCGGGGTGCGAATCGAGGAACCACTGGGCCACGAAGCCCTGTCGGTTGAGCGTCAGCGCGGCGACAGCCAGCACGTACAGCGCATAGTGGCCATAGAGCGTGTCCTTCAGCCAGAACATGAAGATCAGGTTCATGCAGACCGACAGCACCACCGCACCCAGCAGCAAACCAATCACCACATAGTCCGTTGTCCGCTCCCTCGCGAAGCTGGGCGGTTGCCAGAGGTCGAGCTCGGCGCGCAGGGCGGGCCCCTCGTTGCGCAGGCGCAAGAAGTAGGCGGCGGGCGCCGTCGACAACGCCAAGGGGAAAACAATGTTGTGGTCCGGAATTTCGCGCAGTGCGTAGGGCTGGCGATCGCCAAGGTCGATGCGCGTGAAGCCGCCGTGGCCGTCCGGCGAGTACAGCACCGCTTCATTGATGCGCGGCGGACGAATGCGCAGCAGCCAGTCTGCCGGGGCATCCGGTGCGCGAGAAAGGACCAGGCGCAGCCACACGGCGTCGCGGGTGAATCCTTCCTGTACCGGACCTCCGAGCGGCGCAAAACCGCGGCTCTGCGGGCCGGCGCTCGCCATGTCAGCAATCTCCCAACGGCCTGCGGGATCCCGCTGGATTTCGGCCGCGACGGAAAGATCGAGCGGTTCGTGCAGCCCGTCCGAGGCCGAAAGCACCAACGCGCTGGCGTAGGGCGCGAAGCAGCCAAGGCCAAGCGCTGCGCACGCACACAGGAATCGGCGAAGAAAGACAAGCCAACTGCCGCAGCGGTCGCAAGAAGACGGAAGGCACATGGTTGCGCAGGCTGCATTGATGAGGGATCTGCGTGCCACCGGCGCGCGAGCACGTCTTTATACTTCGCGACGAATGCAACCCGAGAGAGACGCCCCCCTGTTTCGCATCCATGTGATCGAGGACGACGAGGACATCCGTGAAGAAACGGTGTTCGCGTTGAGCGAGCTGGGCTTCGAGGCGCTGGGCTTTCCCGAAGCCGCCTCTTTCTACAAGGCCTTCGCCATCGCGCCTTGCGACATCGCCGTGGTGGACATCGGCCTCCCGGGTGAAAGCGGACTGTCGATCGTGTCGCATCTGCGGGCAGCCCGTGGCGTGGGCGTGGTGCTGTTCACGGCCCGCGGCAGCGTGCAAGACCGGGTGCTGGGGCTGCGCGAGGGCGCCGACGCCTACCTCGTGAAGCCGGTGAACATGATGGAATTGGCGGAAACGCTCAGGGCAGTCGGGCGACGGCTGCATGCCGAACGGAGCGCCGGAGCATCGTCTCCTCGGGCTACTGGCCGTCCGCCCGCGCCGTGGTCATTGCGGGACAGCGGTTGGGTGGTCAGCGACCCGGATGGCCGCCGAATGACGCTCACGGCGACCGAGCGATCCTTTCTCGGTTGCCTTTTCCAGCAGCGTGGCGCGCCGGTGAGCCGCGACGATTTAATCGTCGCGCTGGGCGGCAACGTGTTCGACTTCGATCAACACCGGATCGATGCGATGGCAAGCCGCCTGCGTCGGAAAGCCGAAAAGCTGGGCATGCGCTTGCCGGTGCATTCGGTTCGCGGGACGGGCTACGTGTTCGCGAGTTAGTGCTCGACGCTGGCAAGGTGCCACCTTCTGCCAAGCTGCACGGTCAGGAACGGTGAGAAACCGTCAGAAAACGACCATGCTTGTGAGCGATGGAGCCGGCACGATGCAGGTTGTCGAACCATGACGAATCTGCCCGATACATGTTCACGAGATTGCTGGAGCGGCCCCATTGCGGGATCGCGGCTGCCCGCCATTCACACGCCAGTGCCGCCGCGCGGCATGTCTCTTCGCTTCGAGCCGCGGACCGGTGCAGCCCCTCGGCCGCTCCCGGACACATCCTGGTCATTGAAGGAGACACGAGGGACCAGCAAACCATCCTGAAGGTGTTGCGCCCGGCGGGACACCGTATCAGTCTGTCTGCCGAGGGCATCGAGGGCTACCGTCGCACGACTGCGCTCCAGCCCGACCTGATCCTGCTGGATGTGGGTCCCGGCGTGCCAGCAGCCCTTGCGACGGCGCGGCTGTTGAGCGCCGATCCCTTGACTTCACACATTCCGGTGATCTTCATGACCGCCCGCGCGACACTCGAGGCGCGGCTTGGGAGCCTTCAAGAAGGCGCGGTCGACTGTGTGCAAAAGCCACTCGAGGCCGACGAATTGCTGATGCGCGTGGCAGTTCACCTCGCGCTGACGCGGCGCACCAGCGCCGGCGTTCAAAGTCGGGATAAGGGATTGGATGATGAAGGCGATGTCCGCATCGAGCGCGTGGCATACGACGCGGAAAAAGTCCTGGTGCAGGCCGCGTTGCGAATCGTCGAAGCCGACCTTGCCAACGTCCCGCCGCTTCCGGTGTTGGCGGTTCAGGTAGGTACACACGAGAAGCGCCTGTCGTGGGCGTTCCGCGCGCACACCGGTCAGACGGTGTTTGAATTCGTGCGTGCGGCAAGGCTGATGCGAGCTTGCACGCTCCTGCGGGAATCCGCACTCAGCATTGAGGAGGTGGCGCAGGCCGTGGGCTTTTCCAGTGCAGCCAACTTTTCTACCGCGTTCCGCGCGCGTTTCGGCTGCACGCCTTCCTTCTATCGCAAGCGGGATGCGCAGACGTGACATGCACCGTCGAGAAAGGCCGTCCCTTAGACCACCTATCGGTCATGAAAGATCTTTCGACAACCGGGGGACGCTTGTTCTGCGTCACGGTGGAAGGCACGCAAGCGACGCTCAGCGACACCATGGTCGCCGCAGCACTCTATCTGCAGTCGCTTGAAGAACACTTCGGCAGTGCCGAGAAAATGCTGATGTGCTTTCGGGCGTGGCAGGAAGACTCCCAGCAACGACCGACAGATGTCTCGGATCAGCAGCTGGAGCGCGTGATGCGCTGGAGGGCTGCACATGGCCTCGCGCACCAAGCAGCTAAGCCCTGGCTGAGCAACCCAGAAGGCCAGTCTTTTCGGCTTCATGTCGTTTCTGACGGCTAGGAGCCTCGTCTCAGTCAACTAGAGGCGTAGCGGTCTCTCTGAGGAAACTCGATGTGATTGCTGCAACCATGCTCCAGCAATGACTTGGTGCAGACGGCGAAACCGAGTGGTCACCAACAAGATCGCGCGCCAACCAACTCAAAACTGACCAGTCGTAGCAGCTCCGCATCTACGGCTGAAAAGGACCCCCGCAGCGGCCAAGCGTCAGTTCCATTCACCGGCGCGCTGATACATCCCTATGCGCTCGTCGCCAGGCGCTGCGATTCCCGCGGCTCAACTTGCTGGCGGGTTCAACTCGGCGCGTAGCGCATTCCGCTGGTCGATGACGTTCGCCAGGTTCTCGTGGAACACATCGACGTCAGGCATCCGAAACCCGAGCCAGCCGAGACCGGGGTGACGGAGGTTCAGAACCAAGCTGCCATCTGCTTCTATCGACCATTGCCAAGCAGCCCCATCGACCTGTGGCGGTACCTTGATCAGAACGGGTAGCGTCTCAGGAAACGCAGGCTCCATCGTCCTTCTCGTTTCTGCCAGCACGCGGATAAGTCGATCAAAGGCCTCGGATGGCGGTATCTCGCCGCTGGTGGACCAGCTCGCGAAATCCGTCCCGCTGTCGTGTGTCATTTCGACGGTCAGCAGATTCATTCCCGTTTCCTTTCCGCGGCATTCGAGCCAAGAGCGCCAACCGGGATGTTCGTGTGAATCGCCATTGTTTGCAACGCTGCTCGCGGGCGCCGACGGTATGGCAGACCATGCCTGGCGCCGCACGTCTGCAGATCGATACCCACCGGGGATGGCCCAGGCATTCGTGTCTCGACCGAATCGCCGCTCAAGGCGGTCTAAGAGTTCGAGAGCGTGGCTGTGAACTTGGTCCCAAGCTCGCTGCTTGAGTCGACGGTGACCTGACCACCATGGGCCTTGGCGATTTCCAAGATGATGAACAGCCCGAGGCCAACGCTTCGGCCCGTGCTCGTCGTTACTCCACGAACCATGGGTTGAAACAGAGACGAAATTTTTTCGGGTGGGATGGGAAGGCCCCAGTTGTGGACGGAGACCTCCGTCGGACCCAGCACGACGGGCGCCGCGCTCCCGACCGTGATGTCACTGTCCGCGTCGCCATAGCTGATGGCGTTCGCGACCATGTTCCCAACGAGTTGCGCGACTCGGTCGGGGTCGACGCGGCACTCGCCCAAACCACTGCTCTCGTGGCGAAGCGTGCGAGTGGGGAATGACAAGGAAAGCTCGGCGATGCTTTGCGCCACCACCTCGTGCAGATCGACCAGGCGTGGACTGATCGCGATGCCTTTGCCAACACGCGCGGCGGTGAAGTCCAGCAGGTCGGAGACCAGTCGGTGAGCCCGGTCCACGGAGTGCGCCATCCGCGACAGCACGCGCCCCTGACTCTCAGTTGGGCTCTGCCTCAACATTACCTGGATGCCGGTAGTGACTGCGGAAAGCGGATTGCGCAGGTCGTGACTGACGATGCCCACCATTTGTTCAGCAAACAATGCCCGATCTTTCGTCTCTGCCTGCAGACGCACCACCTCGGCCACCTGCGTTTCGAGCTTTTTGCGCGAAAGCAAAAGCTCCTGCTCGTACTTGTCGCGGTCCCGAGCAACAAACGCGGCTACTTCCTGGGTGTGGTCAGGGCCGTGGCCGTGCCGTATCACGTTCAGCACCATCGGGACCGAGCTTCCGTCGCGGTGCTTGACGTCGAGCTTCAGTTCGGAGATCGAACCCTGCATTTCCAGCAGAGGTGCCCAGTGCGTTTGATGGAAGATCCGCGCGCCCATCGTCAGAAGATCCTGCAGGCGCTTTTTTCCTACCAGCTCCGCCTTGCTGTAGCCCAGCCAAACGCAGAACGGCTGGTTCACCCGCAGGAAGACACCCTTTGCGTCGGTCAGCAGCAAACCGCATGGCGCGCCGTCGAGCAGCGCGTCATGAGGCGGTGAAGGTTCAGCCATGGGTCTGCTAGAACCCGCGCTCCGAAAGGAAGGACACGATGGCGTCGTGGCTTGCACTCGGCTGACTCAGATGCGGGCAATGCCCGACGTTCTCGATGACTTTCAGCACGCTGTTGGGCATCACCTTGTGCATGTATTCGCCGACCGCGACCGGGGCAATGAGGTCCTCGTCGCACTGGAGGATCAGCGACGGGCTTTGCAGACGCGCGATAGCGTCCCTGTGATCCGAGAGGAACGTCACGCGTGCAAAGTGTTTGGCGATCTCCGGGTCAGTGCGACAAAAGCTGTTCGTCAACTCAATGCCGAGTTCAGGTTGCTCCGGAGCGCCCATGATGGCCGGCGCCATGGTGCTGGACCAGCCGAGGTAGTTGCTCTCCAGCGTATGCAACAACGAGTCGATGTCAGCCCTCTCGAACCCGCCGATGTAGTCTCCATCGTTGATATAGCACGGGGACGGCCCGACCATCACGTGTGCAGCAAACAGCCCCGGATGCGACAGATCCGCCAAGACACCGATCATCGCGCTGACCGAGTGGCCGACAAAGATCGCAGGCCCTTCACGGTACTCATTGACGATCTCAGCCAGGTCGTCTCCATGTCCGGAAAGCGAGTCGTATTTCGCATGGTCATAGGCAGCAAGATCGGAGCCTCCGCTACCCACGAGATCGAACAGGACGGTCTTGTACCGGCCTCGATAGACTGGTTCAAGCAGGCGCCACATGTTCTGGTCACAACCGAAGCCATGGGCGAAAAAAAGAGTGGCGGGCCCGGTGCCGGCGACCTTCACATTGTTGCGGTGTTGCAGATACTCAGTCATATTTCTCCAAGCGGCTCGCTGCAGTCTGGCATCAACCAGTGCGGCCACCGACATCAAACCGCTGCGTGTGATTCGAAGTTGTTTTACAGAAAATACAGACCGCACGGCGGGCCATATCGCAGCGATCAAGCACTCTCAACTTCCGCCAGACGCGTATAAGGCAGTAGGCTTTTGAGCTTGGGACAAGGCGCATGTGTCGGCATAGAAACTACGAAACCTTGAGGGCTTCGGTAATCTCGATTGCAACAATCGTGAGACTTGCGTCAATGCCTGATGCTACCAATCCCAAAGACGTGCTTCTGTCGGACGATGGCCTGTAGTGTTCCGACCGGCCGCCGTAGTTGCAGACATGCTCCGCGGCTATGGGCTCCCTGGGCAAAACGCATCAAGCCGCGAGACGATGTTCGTAGTACGGGCGCGCGCAGTCGTCGCGGATGGCGTACTGCGCACCCAAATTACCCAAATCCGGCCTCAACCAAGCATCGACGTTCTCGGGCTTGAGCTGAATGGGACATCGGTCGTGACCCGCTGCACGGATCTCGACCGGCGGCTCGTCCATGATGACCGCGAACGAGAGCAAGTCAGGCCGTTGGATTGCCTTGGCGCTTGTAGTACAGCTTGGCAAAGGCTTGCAAGGTGAGCGCGCCGCCGAAAATGCGGAAGAACTGCTTGTAGTCGGCTCGAATCTGGGCTGACTAGCACATGCGGCACCCCACAACGATTCCCACGGCCTGCGGCCAGATTCCTGAAGTTAGGGATCAGTCCGTGGCATGCCCGAAGTTGCCGCGGTGGCCGCCAGTGCTTCAAGGTCTCGTTTTCGACAATTAGGGTTTTGAAGCGTTTTGACCTACATTTGCAACAAACTGAAACAACTAGGGTCAGCTCCGAGATGCTGCTTATTGACGGTCTATGCCGTTTTCATGAGCACCGTGTTCGTACCTCGATTCTCATTTCGAGCGGCATCTCACCTTCTATCGCACAACGTCCCTAGTCGATGTGCATGACCGGAAGTGCAAGGGCAGCGTGATGCGCAATATTCAGACTGGCAGCGGACGCGTCTTCTCCGCAACGATTGAAGGGGCACGTCCGACCCTGCAAGACACGATGGTGGCCACCAGTGTTTATGTGGGG
>NZ_JBFTIO010000031.1:0-22767 GCF_056394985.1 Variovorax sp. 10N412 | reverse complement strand
AGTTCTGCGAGACCCCGCGAAACGCGAGCACCGCAGGTTGCCCCGTAGCGCAGCGAAGGGGTCGCAGACAGTGGGGTCGCCTTTTCTTTGCTTACTTTCTTTTGGCGAAGCAAAAGAAAGTAAGTCGCCCGCCGGGGCGAGTCCCGGCCGACACCCCCCAAAGAGCCAACGAAGCCAGGAAGCTCAAGCAGCCTTCCGCTGCTCCGCCCCCGGCACAGCAGCAATCAAGCTGCGCGTATACGGATGCTGCGGCCGATCCCATATATCCCGATGGCTGCCCGTCTCCACGATCTGCCCCTTGTTCATCACCATCACACGATCGGCGATATAGCGAACCACAGAAAGATCGTGAGAGATAAAGAGATACGACAACCCGAAATCCTCCTTCAGCTCGACCAGCAGGTTCAGGATCTGCGCCTGCACCGACACATCGAGCGCCGACACCGGCTCGTCGAGCACCACCAGCGAAGGCCGCAGCACCAGCGCACGAGCGATGCCGATGCGCTGGCGTTGCCCCCCCGAGAACTCGTTGGGAAAGCGCCGCCCCGCATCCGCCGGCAACCCCACCCGCTCCAGAATCGCCGCGATGCGGTTGTGCCGCTCCGCCCGCTCCGACACGCCGTGCACCTTCAGCACCGGCTCGATGATGTCGAACACGCTGCGCCGCGGGTTCAGCGATGCGTACGGATCCTGGAACACCATCTGCACGCGGCGCCGCCAAGGCTTGAGAGCCTTCTCGGACAGCGGCGCAATGTCGATGCCATCGAACACGATGCGGCCCGACGTCGGATTCACCAGCCGCAGCAACGTCCGCGAAAGCGTCGATTTGCCGCAGCCTGATTCGCCAACGAGCCCCACGGTTTCACCTGCACGGATGTCGAAGGACACCCCGTCCACCGCATGCAGCACGCCTCCTCCGCGCTGCGGATAGTCAGTGCGCAGTTCCTGCACCGACAGCAAAGGTTCACCCGCCGCCGCACGCACCGGCAAGGCACGCACGGTCGAACGCGGCGCCGGTACGTGCAACGCAAAGCCGCGCACGCCGGTCAGAGGGTCGAGGCGCGTCTGAATCTCCGGCAACCGCGCATCGGCGTAGTGCAGCGAGCTGCCGGCATGCAACGACGCGCCGAGCAGCCCCCGGGTGTAGGCATGCGACGGCGCGGCGAAGAGCTTCGACGTAGGCGCCTCCTCGACCTTCTCTCCGCCGTACATCACCGCCACGCGATCGGCCCATTGGGCGACCAGCCCGAGGTCGTGCGTGATGAGCAGCAGCGCCATGTCGAGCTCGCGGCGCAGGCCGTCCAGCAGCTCGAGAATCTGCGCCTGGATGGTCACGTCCAGCGCGGTGGTGGGCTCGTCGGCCACCAGCAGCCGCGGCTTGCAGGCCACGGCCATCGCGATCATCACGCGCTGGCGCTGGCCGCCCGACAGGTTGTGCGGATGGTCGTCAATGCGCTGGTGCGGCTCGGGAATTCGCACGAGGTCGAGCAGTTCGATGGCGCGCTTGCGGGCCGCAAGGGCCGACAGTTTTTCGTGCCGGCGCAGGGTCTCCTCGATCTGCGCGCCGATGGTGTGCACCGGGTTCAGCGAGGTCATCGGCTCCTGGAAGATCATCGCGATCTCGCGGCCGCGCACTTCGCGCAGCTCGGCCGGCGACAGCGCGAGGATGTCGCGCCCGTCGAAGTGGATGTTGCCCCGCAGCACGGCGCCGGGCGCGAGCAGGCGCAGCAGCGCGAGCGCGGTGGTCGACTTGCCGCAGCCCGACTCGCCGACCAGTGCCAGCGTTTCGCCGCGCTGCAATGTCAGGTCGAGCCCGCGAACGGCCTGGATGGGGCCGTTCGATCCGTGGAAGAAAACGTCCAGCTCGCGCACGTCGAGCAGCGGTGACGTAGGGTTGACTTGTTCGAGCGTCATCTCAACGCCCCCTCAAACGGGGGTTGAACGCATCGTTGAGGCCGTCACCCACCAGGTTGAGCGCCAGCACCGTCAAAACGATCGCCGCACCCGGCAACGCCGTGAGGTACCACGCCGTGCGCAGCAGCTCGCGGCCCTGCCCGATCATGCTGCCCCACGACACCGCGTTCGGGTCGCCCATGCCCAGGAAGGACAGCGCCGACTCGATGAGGATGGCGCTCGCCACCAGCACCGAGGTGGTCACGATCACCGGCGGCAACGCATTGGGCAGCATCTCCTGGAAGATGATGCGTGCATGGCTGAAGCCCTGGCTGCGGGCGGCCAGCCCGAACTCGGTCTCGCGCAGCGCACGGAACTCCGCCCGCACCAGCCGCGCGATCACCGGCCACGACGCCAGGCCGATGGCGAACACGATCACCGGCACCGAGGGCTGGCCGATGGCCACCACCACGATCACGAACAGGAACGACGGCATGGTCTGGAACAGTTCGGTGATGCGCACCAGCACGTCGTCGATGCGGCCGCCGAAGTAACCGGCCGTGGCGCCCACGAGCACGCCGATCACCAGGCTCAGCACGGCGGCCACCACGCCCACCGCGAGCGACACGCGCGCGCCGTGCGCAATGCCGGCAATGACGTCGCGGCCCAGCGAATCGCTGCCCAGCGGATAGGCCCCGTCCTGGCCCGGCCACAGCAGCGGCGGCGCGACCATGTCGAGCGGGTCGCCCGGGTAGAGCCACGGTGCGAGCAGCGCCAGGATGAGCATGAACACGAGCAGCACCACGCCCGCCACGGCGGCAGGGTTGCGCAGGAAGGCGCGCAACGCGGCGTGGCGGCTGGAGACCGGCTTCGCATCCACGGCGGCCTTGGCGACAGGGACAACCGGCGCGACAGGTCCAGGAGGTGGTTCAGGGCGGCGGGTGGCAGGCGGCGCCGGCGGGTGTGCCGGCGGATTGGCCAACGCGGAATCGAGTGTGAAAGGTGTGGACATCGAAAGCTTTGAAAGCCCGGAATTCGGAAGAGGGAAACGGCAGGCGCGCTCAGCGCACCTGGATGCGCGGGTCCAGCCACGCGTGCAGCAGGTCGACCAGCATGTTGGCCACGATGACCAGCAGCGACGACATCAGCAGCACGCCCAGCAGCACGGTGTAGTCGCGCCCCGCCACCGAGTCGAAGGCCAGCCGCCCGAGGCCGGGCCAGCTGAACACCGTCTCGACCACCACCGCGCCGCCCAGCAGCGTGCCGAAGTGCATGCCGGCCACCGTGGTGACCGGAATCAGCGCGTTGCGCAGGATGTGGCGCAGGTTGACCGTCCACGGGTGCAGGCCCTTGGCCTCGGCCGTGCGCACGAAGTCCTGGCGCGCCACCTCGAGCATCGCGGCGCGCGTGAGCCGCGAGAAGATGGCGATGTAGAAGCCGGCCATGGCCAGCGCCGGCAGCACCAGGTGCCGCGCCACGTCGAGCGCGTGCGTCCAGCCGGTGTAGCCCGCGCCGATGCTCTCGCTGCCGCCGGTGGGCAGCCAGCCCAGGTGCACCGAGAACAGCACGATGGCCATCAGGCCCAGCCAGAAGCCCGGCGTGGAATACAGCAGCAGCGCCAGCACCGAGAGCGTGCGGTCCTGCCAGCGGCCCACGCGCGTGGCCATGACCGTGCCCGCCGCGATGCCGATGGCCAGCGCGAACGCGAGCGCCGTCGTCATCAGCAGCAGCGTGTTGCCCAGCCGCGCGCCGATGAGCGAGGTCACCGGCATGTTGTAGCGCGGCGAAACGCCGAGGCTGAAATGCGCCAGGTTGTTCAGGTAGGCGCCCAGCTGGTGCAGCACGGGCAGGTCGAGCCCGAAGTGCGTGCGCAGCTGCGCCATGCTCTCCGCGGTTGCCGAGCCCGACTCGGCCGCCACCACATCGGCGGCGTCCCCCGGAATCCACTGCATCAGCAGGAAGTTGAGAAGGATCACGCCGATGACGGTCGGCACGGCCTGCCATGCTGTGCGCACCAGCGTGCGGCTTGCGCTGCGCAGGTTCATGACGCCACCGTCTCGCTCGGCGCGACCAGGCGGATGCCCATGTCGCCCTCGCGCTCCAGTTGCGCCACGAGGCCGATTTCCCAGTCGAGGTACTGCTGGAAGCCGGCATCCCGCTTGGCCAGGTCGGCATGCGCATAGGGGCTGTACCACTGATCGTCGTCGCCGGTCAACACGCCTTCGGGGCCGGTGGCGGTGGGCAGGCGCGCGGCCGCCCAGGCTTGGGTACCGCCCGCGATGGCGCGCACCGTGCGCCCGGTGCGCTGCGCCAGTTCGGCCGCCACGGTGCGCGCGAGCACGCCGTCGGACGAGGTGAGCACGATGACCTGCGAGGCGGGCAGGTCGGCGATGAACTCCTGCAGCCGGTCGGGCACCGCGAAGCGCGCACCCGCCACGTGACGGCGTTCGAAGGCCGAGCGGCGCTCCACGTCGAACGCCACCGCGGTGCCGGCCTCCAGCGCTGCTGCCGCCTCGTGCGGCGCGATGTCGGGGGTGAAGGCACGCAGCGCCAGCACGCGCACGGGTTCGGGCCCGAGCACCAGCACCGGCAGAGCGGGCGGCGACAGCACGAACACCTCGTGCCCGCCCAGTTGCGCGAGCCATGCGCCGGTGGTCAGCGCGCGCACGCCGTCCCAGTCGGCCAGCACGATGCGCGCACGCCGCGTGCCCACGTATTCGTCGGTGGCCTGCACCAGCTGGCCGCCCGGCGCCCAGCGCCAGCCTTCGAGATGGCCGGCCTCGTATTCCTGGCGGGTGCGCACGTCGAAGCGGTAGAGCGAGCGCTCGTCGGCCTCGGCCTCGAAGCGCGCGAGCGTGGCCGCGTCGATGCGGCGCACGCCGGCGCGGGCCGCCACGTCTTCGGCGCGCGCGCGGGCGCTCTGGCGCGTGGCCTCGCCCGGCTCGGGCAGCGGCGCGGCGCGGCCGTGGGACAGCTGGCGCCCCGCCAGCAGCCAGGCCATGGTGCCGTCCTTGAGCGACACCACCTTGTTGGGAATGCCCGCGTCGATGAGGGTCTGCGCGCCCACGATGCTGCGCGTGCGCCCGGCGCAGTTCACCACCACCAGCGTCTCGGGCCGGGGCGCGAGTTCCTGGATGCGGTAGACCAGCTCGGCGCCCGGCAGGCTGTGCGCGAAGGGCAGGCTGAAGTCGGCGAATTCCTCGGGCGTGCGGCTGTCGACCACCACGATGTCGTCGCCACGCTCCACGCGTTCATGCAGCTCGTCCACCGAGATCCACGGCGTGTGCTTCTGGTGCTCGATGACCTCGCCGAAGGCCTTGCTCGGCACGTTGCTGCCGCTGAAGAGCTCGTAGCCTGCGGCGGCCCAGCCTTCGGTGCCGCCCGCCAGCACCGACACATTGCGCCAGCCCAGGCGCACCAGCTTGGCGGCGGCCTCGTGGGCGAGCGACTCGTCGGCGTCGGCCAGCACGATGCGGGTGCCGCGGCGCGGCACCAGGCGGTCGATCTGCACTTCCAGCCGCCACAACGGCGCCGAGGCGGCCAGCAGGATGTGGCTGCGCACGAAGACGCCGGTCTCGCGCACGTCGAGCAGCGCGATCTCTTCGCCGTCCTGCAGCGCGGCCTTCAGCGCCTGGGGCGTGACCGCCGGATGGCGGATGTTCTTCGGCGGCGCGAAGTGGCGGAAGCTCCCGCCCTCGGTGCCTTCGAACACCACGCGCCGGTCGAGCAGTTGCAGCGCACGGCCGTAGAAGTGCAGATGGCGGCCGTCCTGGCCGCCGATGAGCTCGATGGTGTGCACGTCGTCCGGCAGCAGCACCACGGCGCTGCCGGCGGCCACGTCGACGGTGCAGGTCTGCACCAGCGTGTCGCGCGCCGCATCGGCGGTTTTCTCGCGGCGGTAGAGCACGTTGCGCTCGTTGCCCTCCACGCCGGCAATCACCGCCCAGGTCGTGTGGTCATGCGGCGGCTGGGCCTTGCCTGCCAGGCCGGCCGACAGGTACAGCGCGAAACCGCCGTCGGCGTCTTCCGCCAGGCGGTAGACCTGCGCGGGGCGGGCCGCGTCGAGGGGGAAATGGTCGGCCGGGAACAGCGACTTCTGCTGGCCGAGCGCAATCAGTGCATCGGCCACGGCCTGCAGGGCCTGCTTGTCCGCGGTGCCGGCGAGCAGGCCGCGCGCCTGGGCCAGAAAGGCGTCGATGGCGCGCGCACGCGCGCTGGCAATGTCGTTGCCCGCGGTTTCCACGGGGAGGTCGGTGAGGCTCATGGGGGACTTTCTGGGGACGGCAAAGGCAATTCGACGTTCAGGCTAAGCCGGCCGCCGCGCGCGCCCAACGAACTTTTTCGTCTACGCATATCCGGTTTGCTTCGTTGGAAACGGCCGGTGCGGCTCCTAGATTGGCCGCCACATGAACACACACTCCCCCTTTCTTGCCCCGCGCCGCGCCATGCTGGGCGCGCTGGTCACATCGGCCCTCGCCTTCAGCGGTTTCGGTGCCTTCACCACCCTGGCGCATGCTGCCGACGACGCGGCCGGTTTCCCTTCGAAGCCGGTGCACATCGTGGTGCCCGTGGCCGCCGGCGGCAGCGCCGACAAGCTCACACGGCTCATTGCGCAGGGCCTGACCGAACGCTGGGGCCAGTCGGTGGTGGTCGAGAACCTGGCCGGCGCCAGCGGCACCATCGGCGCGGCGCGCGTGGCCAAGGCGCCCGCCGACGGCTACACGCTGCTGCAGCAGGGCGAAGGCCTGACGCTCAACGGCATTCTTTTCGACCGCCTGCCCTACGACGGGCAGAAGGCCTTCACGCCGGTCATCAAGGCCGTGGTGAACCCGCAGATATTGGTGGTGAACCCCAAGACCGGCATCAACGACTTTCGCGCCTATCTGGCGCGCGCCAAGGCGAAACCGCAGTCGATCAGCCTGGGCCTGCCCGGCAATGGCGGCATCGCCCACGTGGCGCACGAAATGATCGCGCAGGACACCGGCGCGCAGGTCAACTACATCCCCTATTCGGGCGGTGGGCCGGCCACGCTCGACGTGCTGGCTGGCCACGTGGACGCCACGCTGATCACGCTGGCTGCCGTGACCGACCACGTGCGCGCCGGCAAGCTGCGCGCGCTGGCCGTGACCACCCCGTACCGGTCCGCCGCCCTGCCCGACGTGCCGACGATGGCCGAGGCCGGCCTGCCCGGCTTCTCGGTGGAGAGCTGGCAGGGCTACTTCGCGCCCGCAGGCACGCCGGCCGCGGTGGTGGCAAAGATCAACCGCGACATCGAGGCCGTGATTTCCGCGCCCGAGACCCGCGCAAAGCTCGAGGACATGGGCTTCAAGGTGGCCGGCGGCACGCCCGCGGACATGGCCCGCACGCTCGCGGGCGAGCGCGTGCGCTACGCGAAGACCATCCAGACGGCGGGCATCACGCTGCGCTGACACCCTGCGCGCCGAAGCGGCACAGGGACGGGGCTTCTTCGACGCTCAGGCCGCGAGCCGTTGCGCGCCGCCCTGCCAGAGGGCGCTGGCGTAGAACGCTTCGCCGAAGTCCGCCGGCACATCGGCCCGCGTGCGGGCCTCGTGCAAGGCCAGGTCGGTGTGCAGCAGGTCTTGGCTGATGCGGCGCACCACGGCAGGCACATACCCGCGGATGCTCGGCACGTCGCCCAGCGGCAGGCCGGTGCTGGCGAAGCCGCCCGGGTTGTAGGTGTGGATGTCGCGCAGCCAGGGCGCGGTGCCCGGCGTCTTCTCGATGTATTCGAGCCCGGCACCCAGGTAAGGCGCCGCGCCCAGTTCGTCGTCGCGCTCGTCGGCGCCCGGCTGGAAGCGGTCGCGCCAGCGCAGCACCAGGTCGGCGATGCCGGCCAGCTCGGGCCGTTGCGAGAGTTCGTGCGTGTAGCCGGTGCCCGCGATCACGAAGTCGAAGTGAAAACGCTCGTCATGCACCGAGGCCACCACCTGGGCGCCCTGCACCTGCGCCCCTTGCCATGGCGCGCCCAGGTGCAGGTGGAAGTTGGGAAATTTCAGCACGCGCTGCACCGAGTCCGGCGGCGGCGTGGTGCCCAGCCGGCGATAACGCGACGCGTGGTGCCAGCGCGTGGCGTCGGGCAGCGACAGGTAGTTGTCGTAGAAGCCGGGGTAGCCGCGCACCCGCGCCACCGGCGTGGCGGCGATGCGGTCGCGCCGCGCGAACAGGTGCACGGCGGCGGCGCCGCTCTCCAGCGCCACCGCGGCCGCGTCGAAGGCCGATGCGGCGCCGCCGACCACCGCGACGGTCTTGCCCGACAGCGCCTTGAAGTCGATCGCTTGGCCGGTGTGGGCCGCAAGGCCCTGGCTCACCGCGCTCGACAGCAGGTCGGGAATGAAGGGCGCGCCGCTGCCGGCCACGCCGTTGGCGAAGATCAGCTTGCGCGCGGTCTCCACGCGCTCGACGCCGTCCACTTCGAGGTGCAGCCTGAAATGCGGCACCGCGCCGCCCTGCACGGGCTCGAAGCGCACCAGCCGCGTGCCGTAGCGCACGGTAGTGCCGGTCACGCCGCGAAACCAGTCGAGGTACTCGGCCCAATCGGTGCGGCCGATGCGGTCGATGGCCGCATAGGCCTCCTGCCCGTGCCGCGATTCGTACCAGGCCTGGAAGCCCAGCGCCGACACCGGGCCTTCGGGCCCGACCAGGTTCTTGAGCGTGCGCAGCTTGTGCATGCGCGCGCGCGTGAGCCACACGCCCGCCTGGCCCGCGCCGCCGGCCGCGTCGATCACGCTCACACCGCCGATGCCGGCGCGCCGCAGCGCGAAGGCGAACGCGCTCCCGCTTTGGCCGCTGCCGACGATGAGCACGTTGTGGTCCACGCCTTCATGCGCCGGCACCCAGTTGGCGGGCGCGGGGCCGAGCAGGCGCAGTGCTTCGTGCGCGAAATGGTCTTGGTTCGAAGGCGACGCAGATGTCATGGACTGGCCTGATCGGCTGGAAGTTGGCTGCAAGGAAAAGTGCGGGCCCCGAAGGGCCCGCGAACCGTCGCCGCTTTCCGGCGACCAGGAGACACTCACCCTCGAAGGCAAGAGCTGCCATTCTTGGCGACGCGGCGCGCAAGCCAAAGCACGTAAATCGCATACGCTGATTCGCTTTCATTCTTTGGCTTCGATGCACGCGCACACGCTGGCACCGCACCGCACCGCACCGCATATTCATGCGCGGTTTTCTTCGTTGATGGCGTGCGAGGCGCTTTCTACGATGCCTGCTTCCCAACCCATCGAACGCTCCCGTGCCGGAGCGCGCCACCATGCCCATCGAGCAGCCCCTTGCCCTCCCCGACCGCGCCATCCCTTCCAGGCGCCTGGCGCTCAAGACGCTCGCGTCGCTGACGGCCATCGGCGGTCTCGGCGGCCTGGGGCTTGCCGGCTGCTCGCGCGGCGACGACAAGAGCGCTGCTTCCAGCGGCCCGGCGGTGGTGAAGAAGACCGGCGAGAAGGTTGCCTTCAAGTACCCAGACAACCCCTCGTTCGACCTGATCTACCTGGCCGACCAGCTCGGCTACTTCGAGGGCACCAACACGCGCCCGCAGTACGTCGGCAAGATCGCTGCGCCGCAGATCATTCCGCTGGTGGGCACGGGCGAGATCGACTTCGGCAGCCGCATGGTGCCGCTCGTCATCTCGGCCATCGCCTCGGGCGCCGACCTCAAGGTGGTGGCCGCAGGCGGCAAGACGCTGCAGGAGGCGCCGCACATGAAGTACTTCGTGCGCAAGGACTCGGGCATTCGCACGCCCAAGGACCTCGAAGGCAAGACCGTCGGCTTCAACAGCTTCGGCGCCTGCGCCGAGTTCGTCACCAAGAAGTACCTGCGCCAGCACAACGTGGACGTGAACAAGATCAACTTCGTGGTCATCCCGGACGAGCAAGCCGAGCAGACGCTGGTGACGCGCAACACCGACCTGGCCATCATCCACGCGCCCTTCTCGGGCCGCGCCGAGAACGCCGACCAGCTGCTGCGCCTGTGGAGCGACTTCGACCTCGACGGCGGCCTGGGCGGCATGGCGCCTTACAGCGCGCACGGCAAGTTCATCCGCGAGCATCCCGAGTCGGTGCGCGACGTGGTCACCGCGCTGGCGAAGGCCGGCAACTGGGTCAACGCCAACCCGGAAGAGGCACGCAAGCTGGTGGCCAAGCGCATCAACATGGACCTGAAGAACGTGGACCGCTACGCCTACGTGGAGGACCTGGTGGTGACCGAGCCGCCGATCCAGTACTACGTCGACATCCTGCAGTCCGAAGGAAAGATCGCGGCCGGCAAGGTCTCCGTGAAGGAGGTCTACACCAACGAGTTCAACCCCTACGCGCAGCAGCAACAGCCGCAGCCCCCGAAGACCTGACCCGATGAGCATCAAGATCAGCGCCCGCGGTGTGCGGATGGACTACGCGGCGCGCGGCGCCAGTGAACGCGTGCGCGTGCTCGAGGGCTTCGACCTCGAGGTGCGCGAGGGCGAGTTCCTCTCGGTGCTCGGCCCCTCGGGCTGCGGCAAGTCGACCTTCCTGGGCATCCTGGCCGGGCTGACCGAACGCACCGGCGGCTATATCGCCATCGACGGGCAGGCCATTGCCGGCATCAACCGCAACCAGGGCGTGGTGTTCCAGGGCTATGCGCTCTTTCCGTGGCTGTCGGTGCTCGACAACATCGCCGTGGGGCTGGAGATCCGCGGCATGGGCAAGTCGGCGCGCCGCCGCACCGCGCAGGAGTACCTGGAGCTGGTGGGCCTGCACGGCTTCGGCGAGCGCTACCCGCACGAGATTTCCGGCGGCATGAAGCAGCGCGTGGCCATTGCGCGCTCGCTCGCCTACGAGCCCAACGTGCTGCTGATGGACGAGCCCTTCGCCGCACTGGACGCGCAGACGCGCGAGGTGCTGCAGGGCGAGCTGCTGCGCATCTGGGAGCAGCACCGAAAGACCATCGTGTTCATCACGCACAGCCTGGAAGAGGCGGTGTACCTGTCGGACCGGGTGGCTGTGATGACGCAGCGGCCCGGGCGCATCAAGGACATCATCGACATCCCGCTCGCGCGGCCGCGCTCCGCGGAGCTGCGCCACACGGCGGAGTTCGCGGCGCTGCGGCAGCAGGCGTGGGAGGTGTTGAAGGATGAAGTGCAGGTTGGGTTGCGGCCGCGGTTGCCGGAAGGGGTGGCGTCATGAGCGCGTTCGGATTTTCTCCTTCCCCCCCTGGGGGAAGGCCGGGATGGGGGCACGCGGCCGTTGCAACGCCGCTGCCGCTTGATACGCCGCTTGCCCCCACCCCAGCCCTCCCCCAGAGGGGGAGGGAGCGACAGCCGACCACAGAGGTCATGCAATGAGCGCCGTGCTCGACGCCCCAGCGGTCAGCCCGCCCAGCCGCCTCCTCAAGTTTGCCCGCGGCGCGCTCCGCTGGGCCGAACGCAGCATCGGCATCGTGCTGTTCCTGCTGCTGTGGGAAGCGCTGCCGCGCCTGGGCATCGTGAGCGACGCCTACCTGAGCCCGCCGTCGGCGGTGCTGGCCGCCATAGGGCAGTTGCTCGACAACGGCCATCTGTGGAAACACGTGGCGGCCAGCCTGCAGCGCTCGCTGTGGGGGCTGGTGCTCGCCAGCAGCGCGGGCGTGGTGCTGGGCCTGCTGGTCGGTGGCTTCAAGCGGCTGGCGGCCGTCGTCGATCCGGTGCTGCAGCTGTTTCGCCAGACCTCGGCCTTCGCACTGTTTCCGGTGTTCATCCTGTTCCTGGGCATCGGCGAGCTGTCGAAGGTGGCGATCATCTTCTGGGCTTCGTTCTGGCCGGTGCTGCTGAGCACGGTGAGCGGCGTGAAGCAGGTCGACCGGCTGCTGGTGAACTCGGCCCTGTCGATGGGCGCGTCGCGCCGCTTCCTCTTCTTCAAGGTGGTGCTCCCGGCCTCGCTGCCGTCGATCTTCACGGGCGTGCGCCTGGCCGGCGCCTACAGCATCACCGCGCTGGTGGCGGCCGAGATGATCGGCGCGCATTCGGGCCTGGGCTTTCTCACGCTGAACTCGCAGGAGACCTTCCAGATCCCGACCATGTACGCGGGCATCCTGATGCTGGCGGTGCTGGGCCTGCTGCTGAACTACCTGCTGGCGCTGCTGGAGCGCCGCCTGCTGCGCTGGCGCGTGGGGTTGAGCCTCGATGAATGAACGCAAGCACGCTGGCCTGCACAGCCGCACGCGCGCCGCGACCGGCACGGTGCTGGCGGTGACGTTGGCCCTGTCGGCCCTCACGGCACTGGGCAGCATCGGCGGCTCGTGGGCGTTCGTGGACCCCACCGACGCGCGCCTGCCCGCATCGCTGACGTGGCTGCGGCTGCTGGACACCACGCCGCCGCTGGCCGACATGCCCAAGGGCCCGGTGCTGAACCGCGCAGTGGCACGCGGCGAACTGGTCGTCGGCGTGCGCCGCTATCCGCGCCCCGCCCCGCCGGAGGCGCCCACCCCGCCCGAACCCGACGCCTTCGACGCCACGCTGGCGCGCCAGTTGGCCGACGCGCTGGGCGTGAAGCTCAGGCTGGTCGGCCTGGCACCCGACGAGCGGGAAGCCGCCTTGCGCGAAGGGCGCATCGACCTGTTGATGGCTGGGGTGGCGGCCGACGAGGTGCGCCAGCAGGGCATTGCCGCGGCACCGGGCAGCTACGACACGGGCCGCGGTCTCGTGG
Source organism: Variovorax sp. 10N412 (assembly GCF_056394985.1). Lineage (NCBI taxonomy): Bacteria > Pseudomonadati > Pseudomonadota > Betaproteobacteria > Burkholderiales > Comamonadaceae > Variovorax > Variovorax sp. 10N412. The sequence continues at coordinate 10,207 of NZ_JBFTIO010000031.1, read as the reverse complement.
TGGCGTTACGGCACGGCCGTCTGCAGGACGAGGCCGCGCTGCGCGGCGCGTCGGTCTGCGTGGGCGAAGGCTCCGGCTATGCGGGTGCGGTGGCACAACGCTACGGCGCACAGCCGCGCAGCTACCCGTCGTCGGTGCATGCGGCCTCGGCCTTCATGGCGGGCGAATGCGCGGCCCTGGCCGAAGACGGCGAGGTGCTGGAACGGCTGATGCGCAACGAGGAGTGGCGCTTCTACAAGCCGCTGGCGCAGGGCCTGCAATCGCGCAGCGACGCATCGGTTCGGCTGGCCGAGGGCGATGCGCTGTCGCGCGACTACCTGGCGACGGCGCTGCGCCGATGGCGTGCCGACGGCACCCTTGCCAAGGCGCGCAGCGCGCGCGCGGGCAACCTGCAGTTCGAGATCACGTTGCTCAAGGACGGGCTGGTCTGCCACTCCTGAGTGGATGGCAGCGGTGCTGTTGTTCCGGGCGCTGTCGTTCAGGGCGCCCTGAACAACAGCGCCCCGATACCGATGCCCACGAGCGCATATCCATAGCCGCATTTCTTCTTTGGCCGCGAGCGCGTGCGCAACCCACACTCGCAGGCCGATGCAGGTTCACACTGCCGCGCCCCACAGAGACAACGCAGACTCCGCTCCTACCTGTCCATGAACTTCCAGCAACTGCGCTCCGTGCGGGAGACCGTTCGAAGCGGCTTCAACCTGACCGAGGCGGCGCAGACGCTGCGGGCATCCCAGTCCGGCGTGAGCCGACAGATTCGTGACCTGGAGCAGGAACTCGGCATCGAGCTCTTCGTGCGTTCGGGCAAGCGGCTCACCGGACTCACGCCGCCCGGCGACCACCTGCTGCCGATCATCGAGCGCGTGCTCGCCGAAAGCCGAAACCTGCGCGAGGCGGGGCAGAGCTTCCTGTCGCAACAGCAAGGCGTGCTGTCGCTGGCCACCACGCATTCGCAGGCACGCTATGCGCTGCCCGCCGCGGTGCAGGCGTTTCGCAGCAGGTTTCCGGGGGTCACGCTGCAGCTGCACCAAGGCTCGCCCAAGCAGGTGGCGCAGATGCTGCTGGACGGCGAGGTCGACGTGGGCATCGCCACCGAAGCGCTCAGCGACTACCCGCAACTGCTGGTGCTGCCCTGTCGGTGCTGGAACCACGTGGTCATTGCGCCCATCGGACATCCGCTGCTGGGGGGCGCGGGGCCCCTCACGCTCGATCAGCTCGCGGCATGGCCGCTCATCACCTACGACAACGGGCTGACCGGGCGTTCGCGCATCGACGAGGCCTTTGCCCGCGAAGGCCTCGCCACGGACATCGTGCTGGCCGCCATGGACGCGGACGTCATCAAGACCTACGTCGCGCTGGGCATGGGCGTGGGCATCGTGGCCGACCTCGCCTACGACGCCGGCCGCGACACGCCGCTGCGCGCGCTCGACGCGGGCCATCTCTTCGGCGAGAACCAGACCAAGCTGGCGGTTCGCCGCGGCAGCTACCTGCGCAGCTATGTGTATGCCTTCATCGAGTCGTTCGCACCGCCGCTGGTGCGCGCGGTGATCGAGCAGGCCGCGGCCGCGAACGATCCTTGATGCGCCCAGCGCCGGTTTGCGCTGCTCCTCGACGACCGACCAGCCGCGCCATGCATGCACCGCGGCGCTTGCCGCGGCCATCCCGAGGTTCCCGAGCGCCCCGTTCTCTCCTAATGCGAGCTTTGCCTAAGCAACAGCCAAACCCTTCTTTGGCAAGCGCGCAGGCCGCGCGTAGCCTGCGGCGTTCCTTCTTCCACTGAGTCGGTCACCGAGGAACCCACAGATGAACGATCGTTTGAACCGCGTGCACGCATCGCGCTCCGCCGCCGTCAAGGCCGGCCTCGACCATCCCGTGATCGACACGGATGTCCACGTCAACGACTTCGCCCCCGTGCTGGAGGACTACGTGGCCCAGTACGGCGGCAACAAGCTGGTCGATGCGCTGCGCAAGGCGCTGGGCGGGCGCTTCGTCACGCGCAACGGCGGCGGCAAGGACTGGTACCAGCAAAGCGCCGAGGAGCGCCAGTTCCACCGCACGCTGCGCGCCCCCTGGTGGGCCCGCGTGACGCGCAACACGTACGACCTGGCCACCTACACGCTGCCCGCGCTGCTGCATGAGCGCCTGGGCGAGCAGGGCTCGGACTATTCGATTCTTTTCCCCAACGACGTGCTCTCGCCCGCCGCAGCCGGCAGCGAATACCGCCAGCCGCTGCACCGCGCCATCAACCACTTCCACGCCGACCAGTACCGCCCCTACGCCGACCGCCTGACGCCGGTGGCGGGCATTCCGCTGCACACGCCGCAGGAAGGCATCGAGGAGCTGGAGTTCGCGGTGAAGACGCTGGGCCTGAAGGTGATCAACATCGCCGGTGGCGTGCGCCGGCCGATTCGCGCCATTGCCGAGAAGTACCCCGCCGCCGAGCACCCCGACATCGCCAAGCAGGTCGGCTACATCGACTTCTACGGCATCGACAGCGAGCACGACTACGACCCCTTCTGGGCCAAGGTGGTCGAGCTCGGCGTGCCGGTGACCACGCACTACGGCAGCCAGGGCTGGACCGGGCGGCAGTCGATCAGCAACTACATGAACAACCACATCGGCCACTTCGCCGACGGCTCGCAGGCCTTTGCCAAGGCGCTGTTCTTCGGCGGCGTGACGCGGCGCTTTCCGGACCTGCGCGTGGGCCTGCTCGAAGGCGGCGCCGACTGGGGTTCGCACGTCTACACGCACCTGGTGGACCGCTGGGAAAAGCGCAACAAGCATGCGGTGCGCAACTACGATCCGGCAGAGGCCGACATCGAGCTGCTCGCCTCGCTGTTCGAGCGCTACGGCGGCGACTTCGTCAAGGGCCGCACGCTCGACAAGTCGAACCTGTTGCGCGACAGCCTGGGCATTTCGGCGCTGCCCCACAGCCGCGAGCCGAACGAGTCCGAAATCGACGACTTCGCGCTGGCCGGCATCGAGAAGGTGGAAGACATCCGCGACCGATGGGTGAACAACTTCTACTTCGGCTCCGAGGCCGACGACCGCACGGTGGCTGCGGCCTTCAACACCAGGGTGAATCCGCTGGGCACCAAGATCAATGCGATCTGGTCGTCCGACGTGGGCCACTGGGACGTGCCCGAGTTCACCGAGCCGCTCGCGGAAACCTGGGACCTGGTGCAGCAGGGCGTGATCTCGGCGGAGGACTTCAAGGCCTTCGTCTTCGGCAACCCGCACCGCTTCTACACCGAAGCCAACCCGCGCTTCTTCGAAGGCACCGAAGTGGGCCGCAAGCTCGCGCTGAAGGAAGCGAAATGAACGGCACGGCACGTCTTGCGCGCTGGGCCACAACGCTCGCGCTGGCTTTTGCCGCTTCGGCCCATGCCGCGCCCGACACCATCCGCATCGGCGTCGCATCGGCCGGCGGCGGCGACCCGGTCACCTTCGGCGGCTCGCCCGGCGGCGTGGCGCGCAGCAACAACTGGCTGGAAGACGAGTTCAAGGCCTCGGGCATCAAGGTCGAGTGGCTGTTCTTCAAGGGCGCGGGCCCGGCGGTGAACGAGGCACTGTCGAACAAGCAGATCGACTTCGCCTACCAGGGCGACCTGCCGCAGATCGTCGGGCGCTCCAATGGGCTGAAGACCAAGCTGCTGATGGTGAGCGGCGCACGCAACAACCTGTACCTGGTGACGCCACCCAAGTCCGACATCCAGTCGGTCAAGGACTTGAAGGGACGCAACGTGTCGATCTTTCGCGGCACCAACGGGCACCTGGTCGCCATCAACGTGCTGGCCGCGAGCGGGCTGGCCGAGCGCGACGTCAAGGGCGTGAACCTGGACGCGGGCAGCGCGCAGGCCGCACTGGTGTCCAACGGCGTGGACGCGGCCTTCGGCGGCTACGAGTGGTTCAAGGTGCGCGACGCGGGGCTGGCCAAGGTGGTGTATTCCACGCAGGGCAAGGACCCGGCCCTCACGCGGCAGGCCTCGCTGCTGGTGCGCAGCGAGTTCGAGCAGGCCAACCCGGCCGAGGTGCAGCGCGTGGTCGATGTGTTCGTGCGCGCGGCACGCTGGTCGTCGGACGAGAAGAACCGCGACGAGCTGTTCGGCATCTGGGCGCGCAGCGGAACGCCGGTGACCTCGTGGGCGGCCGAGTTCGACCAGCAGCCGCTGGCCGCGCGCAATTCGCCGCTGGTCGACGACTTCATCGTCGCCCGCTACAAGGCCGTGGTGGCCGATGCGCTCAAGCTCAAGCTGATCCGCCGGGAGGTGTCGGTCGACGACTGGTTCGACACGCGCTACCTGAAGGCGGCGTTGAAGAAGCAGGGGCTGGAGAACTACTGGACGGCCTTCGATGCCAAGGGGCAACCGAAGGCGGGTCAATCGGTCGCGGCGAAATGAGTGCATTTTCTTGTCCCCTCTCCCGCTTGCGGGAGACGGAGCAACACCGATGAGCGCCGAAGCCGAACTGTCGGCCGTCCTCGAACGCGACGACACCCCGACGACACGCGCGCCGCTGCCCTGGCGCCGCATCGCCGCCCGACTCGGCGACGCCGCGCTCCCCTGGCTCCTGCCCCTCGGCCTCATCGCCCTGTGGTTCGCCGGCGCCGAGCAAGGGTGGATCTCCCCACAAGTGCTGCCCCCGCCGCAGTTCGTGTGGGAGACGCTGCGCGACCTGGCCCTCAACGGCGACCTGTGGCTGCACGTGAGCACCAGTTTCACGCGCGTGGGCGTGGGCTTTGCCATCGGCACCTCGCTCGGGCTGTTACTGGGCGCGGCCATGGGACTGTCGCGGCGCTTCGAGGCCTATGTGCTGCCGAGCTTCAACGCGCTGGTGCAGATCCCGGTGCTGGCCTGGCTGCCCTTCGTGCTGCTGATCGTGGGCATCGGCGAGCCGCTGAAGTACATCCTCATCGCCAAGGCCGCGATGGTGCCGGTGGCGCTCAACACGCTGCAGGGCTTTCGCCAGACGCCGGTGGCGCTGCGCGAGGTCGGCCAGGTGTACGGCTACAACCGGCGCCAGCAGGTGCTGGAGATCGTGCTGCCGCACGCGGTGCCCACGCTCTTCACCGGCGTGCGGCTGGGCTTCACCAAGGCCTGGCTGTCGCTGGTGGTGGTGGAGCTGGTGGCGTCGAGCGAAGGGCTGGGCTACCTCATCGTCTACGGCCGCCAGCTGTTCCAGCTCGACCTGGTGATGGCCGCGGTGATCGTGGTGGGTGCCATCGGCTATGCCATCGATCGGCTGCTCGACCGCCTGGAGGCCGCGGCCCATCGGCACCGGCCCGGAGGCGCGCGATGAGCGGCACGGCAAGAGAAAGTGCCAGGGACGCGGCGGAGCTGGCCGCCGTGCAACCGCTGCGCCCGGCCGATCGCAGCCGCTGGCGCGGCTTCGTGCTGCCGGTGGCGGCCATCGCGCTGTGGTGGCTGCTGTCGTCGCTGGACATCGCCAACTCGGCCCTGCTGGTGTCGCCGGCCAAGGTGTTCGACACCGCCGTCGACCAGGTCGTGACCGGTCGGCTGTGGCGGGCGCTGAGCGCCAGCCTTGCGCGCGAGGCGACGGGCTTCGTGATCGGCACCGTGTCGGGCCTGCTGCTGGGTGCGCTGCTGGGGTTGTCGCCGCTCTTCAACCGCATCGTCGGCCCCAGCTTCAACACCTTCAAGCAGATCTCGCTGTTCGCGTGGATTCCGCTCATCTCGGTGTGGTTCGGGCTGGGCGACGTGGCCAAGGTGGTGTTCCTGTCGCTGGCCGCGCTGGTGCCGGTGGTGGTGAACACCTGCGACGGCATCCGCACCGTCCCGCCCGGGCTTCTGGAGGTGGCGCGGGTGTACGGCTTCACGCGCTGGCAGACCGTCACGCAGGTGGTGCTGCCGGCCGCGCTGCCGTCGATCTTCACGGGCGTGTACCTCGCGCTCATCTATTCCTGGCTCGCGACCATCGGCGCCGAATACCTGCTGGTGGCCGGCAAGGGCATCGGCAACACGCTGATCGAAGGCAGCGAGCATTTCCAGATGGACCTGGTGATCTTCGGCATGTTGGTGATCGGCACCGTCGGCTGGCTGATGAACGCCGCGGCCCGCGCGCTGGAGCGCCGGCTGGCGCGCTGGACCGGCCGCGCAACCTGACGATCTCCCTTCACCGCGTAACGCCATGACCACTCTCCTGAAACCACAGACCTCCAACGAACTCGACATTCGCGGCCTCGGCAAGCGCTACACCCACGACCAGGCGAAAAGCGGCGAGCTGCAGGTGCTCGAAGGCATCGACCTGCACGTGAGCGAAGGCAGCTTCGTGAGCATCGTGGGCGCGAGCGGCTGCGGCAAGTCGACGCTGCTGCGGCTCATCCTCGGCCTCGACACGCAGTACGAAGGGCAGATATTGCTGGGCGGCCAACCCATTTCGGGCACGGGGCGCGAGCGTGGCATCGTGTTCCAGGACCACCGGCTGTTTCCGTGGCTCACGGTGGCGCAGAACATCGCGGTCGGCCTGCGCAATGCGCCGTACACCGCCCGGGAGAAAGCCGAGCTGGTGGCCGCGCATGTGGCGCTGGTGGGCCTGGAAGGCTTCGAGCGCTCGTGGCCCCACCAGATTTCCGGCGGCATGGCGCAGCGCGTGGCCATTGCGCGCGGGCTGGTGAACCGGCCGCGCGTGCTGCTGCTGGACGAACCCTTCGGCGCGCTCGACGCGCTCACGCGCTCGCGGCTGCAGAACGAGCTGCAGCGCATCTGGCAGAAGGAGCGCATCACCATGCTGCTGGTGACGCACGACGTGGAAGAGGCCGTGTTCCTGGGCGACCGCGTGGTGGTGATGCAGCCTTCGCCCGGGCGCATTCGCCGCACGGTGGATGTGGACCTGCCGCACCCACGCAACCGCAGCGCCCGGCATTCATCCGGTTGCGCGACGACGTGCTGAGCGACTTCATCGACAGCGGCGCCGAGGCTCGCCCCCCCACACAGCCGCCTCAGCCGCCTCAGCCGCCGCACAAGCCCCAAGGCGGCCTGCCGGTACCGGGCCTCCCGGCCGGCCTCCAGCTGGCCTGGTGAACGACACACCCCCTTCTTCCCTTTCCTTTCTTCTCGAGGACCGACCTTCATGACCCAACGCAAGGGCCCCTTCAGCCTGGGCGCCTTTCTGTACCCCAGCGGCCACCACATCGCCGCCTGGCGCCACCCCGATGCGAAGGCCGACGCGGGCATCGACTTCCATCACTACGTGGAACTCGCGCGCGCGGCCGAGGCCGCGAAGTTCGACCTGATCTTCCTGGCCGATGGCGTGGGCACGCGCGGCACCGACGTCGACTTCCTGAGCCGCACGGCGCACAGCTACCAGGCGCAGTTCGAGCCGATCACACTGCTGTCGGCGCTGGCCGCGGTCACGCAGCGCATCGGCCTGGTGGCCACTGCATCGACCAGTTTCAACGAGCCGTACCACGTGGCGCGCAAGTTCGCGTCACTCGACCACATCTCCGCGGGGCGTGCTGGCTGGAACCTGGTGACTTCGTCGAGCGAGCACGAGGCGCGCAACTTCAACCGCGACGCGCACTTTGCGCACGCCGACCGCTACGAGCGTGCCGGCGAATTCGCCGACGTGGTCAGCGGCCTGTGGAACAGCTGGGAAGACGACGCCTTCGCGCGCGACAAGGCCTCGGGCCGCTTCTACGACCCGGCCAAGCGCCACGTGCTGCACCACAAGGGCAAGCACTTTTCGGTGCAGGGGCCGCTGAACGTGTCGCGCGCGCCGCAGGGGCATCCGGTGGTGGTGCAGGCGGGGTCGTCGGAAGCGGGCAGGGAGCTTGCGGCGCGCACGGCCGAAGCGGTGTTCACCGCGCAGCAGACGCTGGAAGATGCCGTGGCGTTCTATGCCGACATCAAAGGTCGGCTCGCCAGGTACGGCCGCGCGCCGGAAGACCTGAAGATCCTGCCGGGCGTGTTTCCGGTGGTGGGCCGCAGCGAGAGCGAGGCCAGGGAGAAGTTCGAGGAACTGCAGTCGCTGATCGACCCGGTCGTCGGGCTGGCGCTGGTGTCAGGGCTGACCGGCGGCTTCGACCTGTCGGAGTACCCGCTAGACGGGCCCATTCCGCCATTGCCCGAGACCAATGCGAGCAAGAGCCGGCAGCAGCTGATGATCGACCTGGCGAGGCGCGAGAACCTCACGATCCGCCAGCTCTACCAGCGCGTGGCCGGCGCGCGCGGCCATTGGCAATTGGTAGGCACGGCGGAGCAGATCGCCGATCAGCTCGAGGAACGCTTCGTGCACCACGGCGCCGACGGCTACAACATCATGGCGCCGACGCTCCCCGGCGGGCTCACCGACTTCATTGCGCTGGTGCTGCCGGAGCTGCGCCGGCGTGGGCTGTTCCGCGCCGAGTACGAGGGCCGCACGCTGCGCGAGCACCTGGGGCTGAAGCGGCCGGCGCACCCGGCAGCGAAGCCGCGCTGAAGGCTCAGGCCTGCGACGCGCCATGCGCATCGAGTTCCGACTGGATGCGCATGGCCAGGTCCACCAACGCCACGCTGCGCTTGAGCAGGTGACGACCGGCGTCGGTGACGAACACCACGCGCGTGCTCCGGTGCAGCAGTTGAACGCCGACCTGCGCCTCGAGCTCGGTGATGTATTTGCTGACGGTGGATTTCGACAGATCCATGGCCGAAGCAGCGCGCGTCAGGTTGCCATGGCGCGCCACTTCGCGCAGCGCTTCGACCCGCTCAATGCTGAACACGGCGGGCTTTCGAAAGGGTGATGAGAGACAGAAGATGCAAGGTAAGGGCCACGAGGAACGAAAGCACTCGACGGTACGGCGTACCGCGCATGCCGAGAACGAATCAATCCGCTATTGCTTATGTGCGTGCGCGTGCGCGTGCGCGTGCGCGTGCGCGCACGCACATTGCAGCCTGCATGCACGCAGCGCCTAAGCAAACGCGAAAGCCTTCTTTCCGCGCACGAGGCATCGCGCCTAACCTGCGCCCCCGATCCCCTCACTCGCACAGTTCCGCCATGGCCTCATCGACCCGACAATTCAAGCTCGGTGCCTTCCTCATGCAGACGGGCCACCACATCGCCGCCTGGCGCCACCCCGAAGCGCAGGCCGACGCGGGCAGCAACTTCCGCCACTACGTGCAGCTGGCACAGAAGGCCGAGGCCGCCAAGTTCGATGCGGTCTTCCTGGCCGACTCGGTGGGGGTGCGCAGCAGCAACCTGCCCTCGCTATCGCGCACCGCGCGCAGCGACCATTTCGAGCCGCTGACGCTGCTGTCGGCCCTGGCGGGGCTGACCGAGCGCATCGGCCTCATCGCCACCGTGTCGACCAGCTTCAACGAGCCCTTCAACGTGGCGCGCAAGTTCGCGTCGCTCGATCAGATCAGCGGCGGGCGTTCGGGCTGGAACCTGGTCACGTCGAGCGGCACCGGCGAGGCGCAGAACTTCAACCGCGAGGAACACTTCGAGCACGCGCTGCGCTACGAGCGCGCGTCGGAGTTCCACGACGTGGTGACGGGCCTGTGGGACAGCTGGGAGGACGACACCTTCGTGCGCGACAAGCAAAGCGGCCAGTACTTCGACGAAGACAAGCTGCACGTGCTCAACCACAAGGGCAAGCACTTTTCGGTGCGCGGGCCGCTCAACGTGTCGCGCTCGCCGCAGGGGCGTCCGGTGGTGGTGCAGGCCGGCGCGTCGGAGGCCGGGCGCGACCTGGCGGCTCGCACGGCCGAGGTGATCTTCGTGGCGCACCAGACCTTCGACGAGGCGCAGAGTTTCTACAGCGACATCAAGGGCCGCGCGGTCGCCTACGGCAGGGACCCGGACGCGGTGAAGATCATGCCGGGCATCTTTCCGGTGGTCGGCCGCACGCAGGCGGAGGCCGAAGACAAGTTCGCGCAGCTGCAGGACCTGGTGCACCCGGTGGTCGGCGTGTCGCTGCTGTCGGGCGTGATCGGCGGCTTCGACTTCTCCAACCTGCCGGTCGACGGGCCGGTGCCCGACCTGCCGGAAACCAACGGCCCGAAGAGCCGCCAGCGGCTGCTGCTGGACCTTGCGCGGCGCGAGAACCTGAGCATTCGCGACCTGTACCTGCGCATTGCAGGCGCACGCGGCCACCAGCAGGTGGTGGGCACGCCGTCGAGCATCGCGGACCAGCTGCAGCAGTGGTTCGAGGAAGGCGGCGCGGACGGCTTCAACATCATGTCGCCCTGGTTCCCGGGCGGCCTGGACGACT
>NZ_JBFTIO010000030.1:0-23490 GCF_056394985.1 Variovorax sp. 10N412 | reverse complement strand
GACGGCATCTCTGCCAAGGTCCAGGCGCAGATCGAGCACGAGCTGGCGCTGATTGCCGAGCTGAAGTACGAACACTACTTCCTCACCGTGGCCGACATCGTGATGTTCGCGCGCTCGCGGCACATCCTCTGCCAAGGCCGCGGCAGCGCCGCGAACAGCGTGGTCTGCTATTGCACGGGGGTGACCGAGGTCGACCCGGGCCGCATGAGCGTGCTTTTCGAGCGCTTCATTTCCAAGGAGCGCAACGAACCGCCGGACATCGACATCGACTTCGACTTCGAGCATGAACGCCGAGAGGAGGTGCTGCAGTACCTGTATGCCAAGTACGGACGCGACCGGGCTGCCATCACCGGCGTGGTGATCAGCTACCGCCCGAAGAGCGCAATCCGCGACGTCGGCAAGGCGCTGGGGATGTCGCTGGAGACGGTGGATGCACTGGCCAAGGGTCACCAGTGGTGGGACGGCGGACAGGTGCGCCCCGAGCGGCTGCAGGAAATCGGCCTGTCGCTGGAATCGCTGCAGGTGCAGCAGTTGATGCACCTGACCGGCCAGCTCATCGGTTTCCCGCGGCACCTGAGCCAGCACACCGGTGGCTTCGTGCTGACGAAGGGGCCGCTGTGCCGCATGGTGCCCATCGAGAACGCCTCGATGCCTGACCGCACGGTCATCGAATGGGACAAGGACGACCTCGACGCGCTCGGCCTGCTCAAGGTCGACTGCCTGGCGCTGGGCATGCTCACCGCGATCCGCAAAGCCCTGGACTTCATCGGGCTGCGCAAGGGCTGCGTCTTCGGCATGCAGGACATCCCGGCGGAGGACAACGACACTTACGACATGATCTGCAAGGCCGACACCGTGGGCGTCTTCCAGATCGAAAGCCGCGCGCAGATGAGCATGCTGCCGCGTCTGAAGCCGCGCTGCTTCTACGACCTGGTCATCGAGGTGGCGATCGTGCGGCCGGACCCCATTCAAGGCGGCATGGTGCACCCGTACCTCGCCCGGCGCCAGGGCCGGGAGCCGGTGGTGTACCCGAGCGAGGCGTTGAAGGAGGCGCTAGGCCGCACACTGGGCGTGCCAGTGTTCCAGGAACAGGTGATGCAGATCTCCATCCTCGCGGCCGGCTTCACGCCGGGCGAAGCCGACGGCCTGCGGCGTTCGATGGCCGCATGGAAGCGCAAGGGCGGGCTGGAGCACTACCACGCGAAGATCGTCGACGGCATGACCTCGCGCGGCTACGAAGAGAGCTTCGCGAAAGCCATATTCGAGCAGATCAAGGGGTTCAGCGAATACGGCTTCCCGGAGAGCCACGCGGCCTCGTTCGCGCTGCTGGTCTACGCGAGCTGCTGGATCAAGTGCCACCACCCGGCGGAGTTCTTGGCCGCCATGCTCAACTCGCAGCCGCTGGGTTTTTACTCGCCGTCGCAGCTTGTGCAGGACGCGCGGCGGCACGGCGTCGAGGTGCGGCCCGTCGACGTGATGTACAGCGACGTGGACTGCACGCTGGAGGATCTTGATCACCAGCCCGCGGTGCGGCTCGGACTGCGCATGGTCGGTGGGCTGAAATCAAACTCGGCGGACCGCGTCGTCTCGGTGCGCGGACAGCAGGTCTTCGACAGCGCCGAGGATCTGGCGCTGCGCGCGCAGCTTGAACTGCACGAAATGAAATTGCTGGCCGCGGCCGATGCGCTCATGAGCCTGTCAGGTCATCGGCGCCAGCAGGTCTGGGAGGCTGCGGGGCTGCGCGCCGCGCCCGGGCTGTTGCGCGAGGCACCGGTCGACGAGGACTTCCTCGAACTCGACGAGGCACCCGAGGGCGAAGAGATCGTGTTTGACTACGCCTCGACCGGGTTGACCCTGCGCCGGCATCCGCTGGCCTTGCTGCGCGAGCGCCTGACCTTGCGCGGCCTGATGACCGCGCAGGACCTCGAAGGGATCGAGGACGGCGAACAGGTGAGCCATTGCGGCATCGTCACGTTGCGCCAGCAGCCCGAGACGGCCAAGGGCACGATCTTCCTGTCGCTGGAAGACGAGACCGGCGTCGTCCAGGTCATCGTGTGGAAGAGCCTGCGCGAAGTGCAGCGTCAGGCGTTGCTGGGCGCACGGCTCATGGTGGTGCATGGCAGGTGGCAGCGCGAGGGGGCGGTCAAGAACCTGATTGCAACTCGCCTGGAAGACCTGACGCCGCTGCTCGGGCGGTTGGGCGCCGCGACGGTGAGCCGGGATTTCAGATAGCCCTCCCGTCAGCCACGGGCCTCGCGCGGCCTCCGTTTCTGCCGCCGCTTGCCGGACAGTCCCAGCGGGTCAACGTTGCTTTGTCGGGCCCCGATGCATGCCGCTACGTGGGCGTTACTTTCAAGTCAACCTTTGTGGGAAGTGAAGGGCGCTCAGGGCGTCTTCAGCATCGGCAGGAGTTGGACAAGATCTGGCCAGCAGGTTGTGCGGATCTGTAAGCGGAACCGCTATCGCGTGACGGGTTGAATGCTCGGCGCGTTGGCAAGGTCCGCTTCTGCCGATTGCGCAACTCCAGCGCTCCGGCCCCGACGTTCGCAACCGACGGCGGATTCAACCTGTCGGGCAAGGGGTCGAACGATCCGGTTCTAGTTGTGGGCTTCGCAAAGCTTCCAAGCGTAGGAGACCCGCTGTCAGCCGGTAGCGCGTATTGGACATGGCCGTGTCGTCGCTGCGAGCTCACGCTAGATGCTCATGTCTGCAACGAGGAAATCCATGGAATCAAAACGAGAGAATAAGCGAGGCGACCTGGCTCGCCGCTTGATGGCGGGGCTGTTGGCGCTCATCGCCGTTAGCGTGGTGGTGGTGCTCGTGGTCTATGGGCTCAAGGATCCAAACAAGGGACTTGGGAACGTGCCGGCGGTCGGGGAAGCCACGTCACTGCGTGACAACGGAAGCCCACCCACGTCAAAGTAGCGGGCCGCGTAAACCCAAGCCGCCGCGCGCATCCGGGCGCAGATCGGATGTTCGAACTCGCATGGGGCTCACCGCACCTGAGAGGTTCTGACCATGAAGCCGATGATCGTGGAGATGACCCACGAAAGCGGGACGGATTGCGCATGTTGGTCGACCAGCGGCCAGACACCACTGGCCGAGGCCTTCGACCGACTGATCCGAGTCTTGGCAGAAACCAGGCGGACGATGGAGGCAGCGTTTTCGCAGACGCTGCCCGTGCTCACCAAGGACCCGCCACAGGTCGATGGTGCCGCCTGGCAGTGGTCGATAGAGGCGGGCTGCAGTTCGGTCCTGAACCTCTGCCATCCCGGACTCGGCTGGCTCAGCTTCCGGATGCCTGACGTGGATCTCTTCCACGAGAACCTGTCGAACGTGATCGACCAGCGGAACGCGCTGCGCCACGAATTGGAGCCGCCCGCGAGCTGAGACGCCGGGAGGCTGAAGGGCCCGTGACAACAGCCGCTCGTGCGAGATCTATTCCTGGCCTGGGTCAAACGCTCGCGTCGGCGACTGCCGACGGATAGGGCGGTATGTAACCGCCAAGCGCAAGAAAGCTCGCTACGCTCAGCATCAGCTCGATTTTCACCTGCTCGGGGCTTCGCGGCACCACGTCATAGTGGCACAGGGCGCGACCTTGTCAGCGGTCGAGGCAGCGCATGCAGCATCGCGTCCGGCGTCCTCAATTCGGCCCGGCAGATGGGCGGCAGGCCGGGGTGGCGGTGTGCGGGTTCTTCGTGCGAGACACGGAACCGGGCATCTTGGTGCACGGCATGCGTGCGTCGATCGCTTTGACGGTGTTTTTTTCCGCGGAAGGCATCCTCTGCTACCTTTACTTGAAAACGCACCTCCGTGCGGACATGGCGTCACCGCATGGTGAGCCGGCAGACCGACCTTCGGGTTCTCGCCGGGATTTGCCCGCCGGGTCGAACATCTTTTGATTGCCCCGCTCGTTCCCCTCGCCGGAATCTCGACCCCTTCCGACGGTGACGCCGTGGCTGCACACCCCGGCGCGTGCTTGCTGAAAGCTCCGGAAGCGGGCGGCTCGCCGACGATCCTGCATCGCGGTTCGCCGGCAGAATCCGCTCCGAACCCAGGGTTCGATGCCACCATCCCTTCATGACAACCTCGTTCCCCAAAATTCGCCCTGCCTCGATCGCAGACGTGAGCGACATGTTCAAGGTCAGAGCATCAGTCGTAGAAAACACCATGACGCCAGACGAGCTGTCAGCCGCAGGCGTCACACCCGAAGCCATCGCGCTGGCCGTCAGAAGCGAACCTTGCGCTTGGGTGGCGACCCTCGGTGAAGAAGTCGTTGGCTTCGCGATGGTCGACTTTGACAGTGCATGCCTCTTTGCCTTGTTCGTGCTCCCCGAACATGAGGGTTGTGGGATTGGCTCGCGCTTGACTCGGACCTGTGAACTGGCCCTGTTCGAACAGCACGCGACGGCGTGGCTCGAAACCGCCAGCGGCAGCCGCGCTGCCCAGCTCTATCGTCACCTCGGATGGGGTAACGAGACCGAGATCGGTGGGGGAGACATCCGACTGGAGAAACAACGACCCTGACTGCTTCGGGCAGCGCAGCTTGGTTGCCGTTTCACGGCCTGACGTACTTGCGGCGCCAGCGCCGGCCGGCAATTGCAGCCGGGGCAATCCCGAAGATGCGCAGTGGGGCGCCCGCCTGCAGACGCCACGCGCTCACCGCGCTGCAAAAGCAGGAATGCACCGTCCTGCTGTGCCGCAAGGGCGCACAAACACACTCAGGCAGCTGACTCTGCCCTCGTCAGAATTTTGCCCCCGGCAGTCCGCTGAACAGGTCGCGGGTGCATTTGCCCTTCGCGACATCAAATGCTCCCCCCGCCCACCCGGACTCCATGTACTCCCGTACCTCACCCGTCGTTCTGGAAAATGCCAATGCGGTACCAGTGGGGCCGCCTGAGGTGGCACGGCTGTTCGTGATCACGATCTCGTCTGCGGTCACAGAGTCGATGCGTGCCGCTGTCCGGCAGTCACCCCGACACCAACGCTTTGCATCGAGATCGATGCGAAATGTCTCGGCCCAAGGCGTTGCCGGCTTTCCGGTTTCCTTTTGCTCAGTGCCTTTGCACGTGAGGTCGTATTGGTTCGCCGCCACCGCCGAGCCGGCCGCAGAAAGAAACACGGCCGTAGCCAGCCAAGTCAACGCATTCCTCATGTCGTTCCAGTTTTTCTATAGGTTGATGAGCGAAAAGCTCAGGTTTCTGATCCGCAACCAGTCTAGGAATGGTCGCCTGAGGGGGCTGTCAGACATTTGCTCGATGACCTCTCGATCGCGGCTTTCAGAACCTGGCGCGACATTCGTCGGCACGACCCCGTTGAGCTCAACAAAGGCCGCATCAAGCTGTCCGCGAGAGCCCGTCGTCTGACGGAATTCGACGCTCTGCCGCGTTTGTCGGAAGACCTCACGGCCCGCACCCTTGGGCCGTTCGTGTGGCCTCACCCCCTCAGACAGGAAGATGGGCAAAAAGGCGAATCCAAGGATTTCTGGGATCTCTCATGAATGTTGAAACCGCCACTGCACGTCCTGGCGGGATTGAGCGCTTGGCGCGCGACCTGCCCTCGTTCTCGGCGACCAAGCTCGCCTCTGGGGTGCAGGCGGTGACTCATACCGTGATGGCACGCGGTGCAGTGGTGATCACGCGCCACGACCGGCCTTCCATGGTGCTGATGTCGGTAGAGCACTATCTGCGGATGGAGCAGGCGTCGCAGCCAAGTTTGAAAGTGCTCACGTACCGTTTCGATGACATGTTCGCACGCATGCAGGGCGAGGCGGCTGCGCAGGCCATGGCCGCTGCCTTCGCGATGACGCCCTCGGAGTTGGGCGTGGCTGCGGTTGCGCCGGCCGTTGTCCAGGCACCGCGCGACGCGACACGCCGCTGATCGTTGATGCCGGCGCAGCTCTTTGTGTTGGCCGGCGTCGACGGCGCCGGCAAGAGCAGCGTGGGCGGTGCCGCCCTGCTGCACAAGCAGATCGAGTATTTCAACCGCGATCTGGCCGCCCGCGCACTGCGCGACGCCGGCACCGGTTGGGCGGCCAACGCCTAGGTCTGGGAGATCGGGCGCAGGACGCTGGAGGGGGCGGTGGCCGAAAGACTGAATTGCGCGTTCGACATAATGCTGGACACTCGAGCGATCCACCGGATGCTGATCGACGGGATGCCACAGGGTGCAGCATGCCGCTCCCCGGGAGCCCTACAAATAAGGCAGGCCGCTATCATTCTCAAATGAAGACGTTCGACAGGAAGGCAAAGATGGACGAGATGGAGAACCTCGATTACCAAGGCTGGCATTTCCTGTGCAGTGGCGAGCAGCTGCCCTCGGGTGTGTTCCAAGCGACGGTGCGTTACAAGTCGCCACCCGACGACCAGATCCGGACTCTGGTTCTGGATCCGGAGCAGCACGACTCTGCCAGTCAGGCGCTGGATCACGCCAAAAAGCTGGCGATGAGCTGGGCTCATGAGCGAGGTGGCGATGGGCGAGGGAACAGCTGACTGACTTGGCTGGGAAGCCAGCCCCTCTCTAGTTCGATCAGGAGTAGCCCCCAGAGCCCCAGGGTCAGGTCGGGCACTCGTTAAGCTGAACTAGGAAGCTATGTTCAAGCGTCTCGTCACTCTATTTCGCCTTGAGCCGGAGCCGCAGCATCAACATCCATGCGCGAACCCCATGCCCGGCGAAGTGCCGAACATCGTCGGAGCGCGGCCAGCGCACGCTGAGACCAAGGATGCATTGCAGCGCTTCATGCACTTAGTGACCGCGCACCTGGATTCACGTGAGGGCCGACGCCTCTCCGACGCCGTGGCAACCGGTTTTGACTCGTGTGGCGACGCGGCGGAAGCGTTCGAGGACGGAGTCCTTGGCGAAGAGGGTCAGAACCTATGACCTGCGTGCAATGATGCGGCGCTACCAGGCTGACGACGCGGTGGCCACGCCAGCCGACATCGAGCGGCAGGCGACTCTGTTGAGCCGCCCGCCGCGCAGCTACAGCGAATCCGCGCGCGAGTTGGCCCGCGGTTGGCAGCCGTGATCGACTGTCCGTCCCTGGCGCTTCATTCCTTCAACGAACCAGGAGATTGTCATGACCTCGTCCAATGATCCCAAGCGCGTCCTGTTCATCGGCCAGCAGCCCGAGACCGTCGATTTTTCGGACCCGGCGCTGCCACCCGGTTTCGATGCCGCAAAGATCCATGCCGGCATCGCGATCGGCATGCAGCAGATGGCCGCTCGCGGCTGGGCCGCCGAGTTGTGCCTGGTGCCGCCTGACCACTCGGCGACCGAGCTGGTGATCAAGCAGCTCGGAGGCAAAGCCTACGATTGCGTCGTGATCGGCGGCGGCATCCGCATCCCGCCGAAGAGCCTGCTGCTCTTCGAGCAGTTGGTGAATGCCGTGCATCTGGCCGCGCCCGGTGCAGCCCTTGCGTTCAACACGACGCCCCAGGACACGGCCGATGCGGCGGCGCGAGCGCTTGAGGAATGACCCGGAGAGGCTGTCTCGGGAGTGCCTCTGCCATTGAACTGATATCGCAAGCGGGCCTGGTGCCAACCTCAGGTCGCGCATTGAGAGGCCGCTTCCAAGCGCGCCGGTGCCACAGGCTCGCGGCTCCTACGGGCCCCTTCGCGACTGTAGCCGCCGACTACCGACGGCCGGCACAGAGGAGCGCGGCAACGTTCTGTGCCAAGACGGGGTCGGCAGACCGTACCGCCAAAGTCGAAGGCTCGTCAGCGGTTGGGTCAACAGAGACGAGCTGCTCTGGCTCGCCACGAAGACCAAGCGTCAGTTCGGTCCAGCCCTCGTCGTCCGGTGTTCGACTGTTCCCGTCAGAGTCGATATTGCACCGGGCTCCCCACAGATGTGTCGCGAGTTTCCAGTACGCAGGGCGGAGCCCGGCCACGCTGATGTGCACGACGTGCATCGAGGATGATGGTTTTGAAGGTCATGTCGCCAAGGTCCGGTCGTGGCCGACTTCAGCCTTGTCTAGTTCTGAACCGTGATCCATACCGCCCGGGGATCGCATTGCTGCTCGCACGCAAACACATATACCTCGTTGCCCAGAAAGAGCACGTAGCTCCTTGTCGAGGAACTGTCCGGCTGCTCCGGTGCGCTGGGTAGCTTGGGAAATTCGAAGCCATCGCTGACCTGGCACACAAACTCCATCGGCGACCCACAGGCGCAGGTGAAGGTTTCAGCATCCTGTAGCCAGTCTGGCGCACCGCCGACCGCGATGCGATAGTTCTCGTCGGTGGGTGCATCGGCAAGTACGAGCTCAGCCGGCTGAAGGATCGGGGTGCCGGTCACGCGACGCATGGCTCGCGGTTTTTCCAATGATGCGTACCAATGGCCTTCGCCTTGCTCCCAATAGGCTGGAGGGAGCGCATCGAAGGATTCGAAGCTTGGAATCTCATTGTGCTCAGGGCACATGAGTACCGACAGCCTGCTGCCTTCAACAAATGGCAGCCCCGCCGCAACGGGGAGCGTGAACTGCAGGAAAGGAATCATCTGCCGGTTGCACTGGACACAACACGGCAGACCTTGGCCCTCCGGCGCGAGATAGACCCCGCCCACAGAGTCTTGAGAGGTCTGCCGGTCAAAGCACAAGTTGAAGAATTTTCTTGGCACGTGTCGTCTCCCAATTTGTCATCACTCTTCGCATTGAGCGAAATCCGTGTGGTGGTCAGCGTCCGAGTCCTGCCGCTCCCGGCCGAATTCAGCCCAATGTCGCGAACGGTTGGTTGTGGCCGAAGTCGGCCGGTCAGTATCGGGGCACTCTGCCCGTGTTCGCTCTAGACATTGGGGCTGTCGATGTCGACAGGCAGAACGATTCCTCGCGTGCCAAGGGCGATCATCGTTTCAGGGGAAATCTCGACGCCCTCATTGCTACCGCTCATGAACCACCCGCAGAACAAATCGACCCGGAAACAATCCGAGGGAGCCTGCCAGACACCAAGATCCGCGGTTGTTCGACGAAGTGGTTCAGACACTTGCTGACCTAATTTCTCAGACTCGACGACCTCTGCATCCAATCGCCACATCCCAATGTGCTCACGCCAACTCTACTTGGCAAATGCCACGCGTCCCCTTGGCATATGCCGCGGTCTGAAACGTTCTGAGGAGCGTCGTGATTTCGGCCGATACGACATCGCCTCTGATCACTCGAAGCGAGGCCACGGTGCGCTGGAAGATGAGCCATTTGCGAAAGGTTTCGGCGGGTCGATGGAGCGCTTGCTGCCGAATGTTGCCGGTCAATCGTCGTGTGCGTTCGCACGGGGCACCTCAGCGTTGTGCGACAGCGACGGAGGTCGACTCCTGGCCGACGAACTTCAGTGCTCCGTGCCTGCGTATATCCACATTGGCTCCGTGCGGCCGGCTCGCTCAAAGCCAAGTTGCTTGTAGAACTCTACGGCCAGGCCGTCTGCCGTGAGCATGAGTTGATGGAAGCCCCCGTATTTCGCCAGCAGTGCTTCCATCATTTGTCGGCCGATACCGTACCCATGCAACCGAGGCAGCACAAGCATGTGTGGAAAGTACACAACCAAGTGTCCGTCAGAGATCGCGTTTCCGAGTCCGACAAGCTCGCCCGCGACACGCGCCGTCACCAGAGAATGAGACCCTCTCAACGCGGCTAAGAGCCGCGCCGGCTTTTCTGCGGACGACCAATTATTGGCTTGATAGAGCCCGATGACTTCCTGTTCTTCAACGAGGTCATCGAGCGAGATCCTCACATCCACAGTTGGTCTCCTGGTGCACCTTGATGCAGCCACGCCCGGCGAATGTCTTGGACGACTGGCACAGGCCGACTTCAGTCCGTCCTGGCGTGCATCCGCAGCACTGCGAGCTTAAGTCGTTCGATTAGCTTGGCCCAAGTCGATTCATTCTCTGAAATACGCATCGGTTGTCCCGCAGGATTGAAAAAAAAGGTAGAGAGTCACCACGAGCGACCGCGCCTGGCCGGTGTCGGCTGTCAATCGCATTCTGCATGCGCTGTGCCGTGCCTAGCCGCAGCGCCGATCGGGCACTGTTCATCACGGGCCAGACCGTCGGAGCGTGCGGCGGCTTCGCGATGATTTAACGCGACGCGACGCGGCGCCTGCGCTGCGAGCGCCGGCGTTGCTTGCCGGCGTCGACGTGCGTGCCGGCCTGCAGGGGACTCAACCGAACCTCGGTTCCTGCAGGGTTAGGTCATGACGAACGGCTTGCGCCAAGCCGAGAAGCGACGGTCCAAGCTCCCGCGCGATCTCGGCGATCGAATCGCGCGTCGAGAGGCTGACATTCAACGTGTAGATCGAGCCTTCCACTTCAAGCGGCGTAGCCAGCGCGACCACTTCAGGCTGCCAGGAGGCGGCACAAAAACCTCTTTCCTGCACGTCGGCGCATGCCTGCTTGATCTCGGTCTGAATGCTCTTCCAGTGCACGCGGCGTCGTGAAAGAAGCTGCATCAACTGGGCCCGGGGCCGCGGCGCAAGCGCGGCCAGGTACGCGCGCCCGAGCGAAGTGAGTTCCATCGGCACGCGCTGGCCAGAAACCACGTGGCGCAGCGCCGCACGCTTGGCGTACCGGATGGATTCCAGGTAGACCATCTCTTCTCGGTCGGGCGCAGCCAGCCCCACGTTGATGTGGCGCTTCCTGGCCAGCTCCAGCATGCGCGGAGCCGCCGCCTGCAAGACGCGCGACGCGGTTCGCATCGCATGAGAAAGGCTCAAGACCCCGGGCGCCAACCGGTAGGCACGCTCGGCCTTGTCGAGCTGCAGCATGCCGCTGCCGACGAGCGTCTGTGCGAGCCTGC
This sequence comes from Variovorax sp. 10N412, assembly GCF_056394985.1. Classification (NCBI taxonomy): domain Bacteria; kingdom Pseudomonadati; phylum Pseudomonadota; class Betaproteobacteria; order Burkholderiales; family Comamonadaceae; genus Variovorax; species Variovorax sp. 10N412. The sequence continues at coordinate 12,712 of NZ_JBFTIO010000030.1, read as the reverse complement.
TCACCGTGGCCTTGGAGAGGCCCGTGCGCTCCGCCAGTTCCCCATTGCCCAGCAGCTCCGACCCGGGACGAAACGCGCGAAGGATCTCTATCCCCCGTTCCAGCGAGCGGTTCGCGGGCGATCGACCGGGTTTGTGGTCGAGGAAAAAGCGGGCTTGATCGGTCATGGTGTGGGCTTCCGAGGTCTTGCGAGCAGCGAATCATCATACGGAAATTCCAAGCAATGGAATTGGCATCCCCGAATTCGATTACTTCCTCCTAAAGTCTGCGCAACCCATCCGTGGCGTAGCCAAGAACGTCCGCGACCACAAAGGGATTCAACACTTGGTTCTGGAGACAAAAGATCATGGCTGCTCATTGCTTGCGCCGACTGCGCGCGCTTTTCTTCCTCTTCGTGGGCCTCGCGGCCTTCGGCGCGGCATTCGCGTATCCAGACAAACCCATCCGGTTCGTCGTGCCCTTCGCGCCCGGCGGAGGCACCGACCTGATCGCCCGCACGCTGGGCGCGGAAATGTCCAAGGATCTCGGGCAGCACGTCATCATCGACAACAGGCCGGGCGCGGGAACGCTGATCGGCACGGACAACGTGGCCAAGAGCGCGCCGGACGGCTACAGCGTCGTGGTCGCCTCTTTCGCCCATGCCGTCAACCCGGCGCTGCAGCCCAAGCTTCTCTACGGCAGCAACAAGGCTTTCGCACCGGTCATCCTCATCGGTCGCGGCCCCAACGTGCTGGTCGTGCGCCCCGACAGTCCCTATAAAACCGTGGCCGACCTGCTCGCTGCCGCGAAGGCCAATCCCGGCAAGCTGACCTATGCATCGCAAGGCGCGGGCACCTCCGCCCACCTGGCCGGCGAGATGCTCGCCAACCTTGCCAAGGTCAAGCTCACGCACATTCCCTACCGGGGCGCAGGTCCCGCGCTGACCGATCTGCTGGGCGGCCAGGTCGACATGATGTTCGCCACCGCGGCGGCGGTGTCCAACTTCGTCGACGGCGGCAAGCTGCGTGCGCTGGGCGTGACCACGGCCGAGCCCTCGCCGGCCTTCAAGGGCGTGCCGGCCATCGCCGCCAGCGTGCCGGGCTACCTGGTGGAGAGCTGGTACGGCCTGTACGTGCCGGCCGGTACGCCCTCCGCAGTCATCGAACGCCTCAATGCTGCCGGCGGCAAGGCCGCCCGTGCCCCGGACTTCGTGCGAAAGATCGAGCACGAAGGCCTTGTGATCAACGCCGGTGCGCCCGCCGAACTCGACAACTACGTGCACACGGAAGAAGCGCGTTGGGCGCGCATCGTCAAGGAAAACGGCATCAAGGCCGATTGAACGGCGGCCATCGGTCGCCCAGGAAAAAGCACATGACATACACCTTCATCGAATTTCAGGTGACGGACGCCATCGCGACCGTGACATTCAACCGCCCGGACAAGCGCAACGCCATGAGCGACGACATGCGCACGGAATTCATCGACGTGCTGGAGCACGTGGCCGCCGACAAGGCCATCAGGGCCATGGTGCTGACCGGTGCGGGCAAGGGCTTCTGCGCGGGTGGCGACATCAGCGGCATGCAGAAGCGCATGAACGCACCGGCAGGCGAGGTGGGGTTCAACGGCTGGCAGCGCCAGCAGCGCGTGCACCACGTGCAGGCCTTGCTTCACACCATGCCCAAGCCTGTGATCGCGGCGGTCAACGGGGCTGCCTCCGGGCTGGGGGCGGACACCGCGATGGCCTGCGACTTCATCATCGCCAGCGAATGGGCCAGCTTTGCCTGGAGCTATGTGCTGCGCGGCATCATTCCCGATGGCGGCGGCATGTACTTCCTGCCGCGCCGCGTGGGCCTGCCCAAGGCCAAGGAGCTGATCTTCACCGGCCGCCAGGTCAAGGTGGAAGAAGCCCTTGCGCTGGGCATCGTCGACCGCAAGACGAGCGCCGAGACCTTGCTGGCCGACGCCCAGGCGTGGGCTGCCGAGTTGTCGTCCGCGTCTTCCACTGCGCTCGCGCTGACCAAGACCATCCTGAATCAGAGCTTCGAGCTGACCTCGCACGACGTGTTCGCGCAGGGCAGCCAGGCGCAAGGCATTTGCTACACCAGCAGCGAGCACCGCGCGTCGGTCGAAGCGTTCCTGGCCAAGACGGCCGCGAAGGACTGATCCAATGAACGATGCCATCGCCAAGCTGCTGTCGCCACGCAGCGTCGCCGTCATCGGTGCTTCGGCAGACCCGAAGAAAACCACCGGCCGCCCCGTGGCCTATCTGCAGAAGCACGGCTATGCAGGCCGCATTCTGCCGGTGAACCCCAAGGTCGAGCGCATCGGCGAGCTGCCGTGCTACGCCGACATCGCGTCGCTGCCGGAAGTGCCCGACGTCGCCGTCGTGCTGCTGGGAGCCGAGCGCGCGTACCAGGCCGTGAAAGAGCTTTCGGCGCGGGGCTGCGCCGCCGCCATCGTGCTGGCCAGCGGCTACACCGAAACCGGCGAGGAGGGCGCGCGGCGCCAGCAGCAACTGGTCGAGGCGGCCGGCGCGATGCGCATCCTGGGCCCCAACACCATCGGGCTCGTCAACCTCACGGACAAGATTGTCCTGTCGCCGTCCGGCGCGCTGGAGATGGATGAGTTCCAGGCCGGCGGGATCGGCGTGGTCTCGCAAAGCGGCGGCATTCTGGGCTCGTTGCTGTCGCGCGCCGCGGCGCGCGGCATCGGCCTGTCGAAGCTGATTTCCACGAGCAACGAAGTCGACCTGGAGCTGGCCGACTTCATCGATCACCTGGCCGAGGACCCGGCCACCAAGGTGATCGCGCTCTACGTCGAAACCGTGCGCGACCCCGCGAAGTTCCGCGCGGCCTGCCTGAAGGCCGCCCGCATGGGCAAGCCGGTCGTGGCTTTCAAGATCGGCCGCTCGGAGGCGGGCGCCAAGGCCGCTGTGTCCCACACCGGTGCCATGGCGGGTGCCGACACTATGTATGACGCGCTGTTCAGGCAGGTCGGCGTGATCCGGGCGCGGAGCTTCTCGGATCTGCTCGACATTCCCGTCGCACTGTCCACGGGCCGCAAGCTGCGCGGCGGGCGCGTTGCCATCCTCACTTCCACCGGAGGCGCCGGCACGCTGGTGTCGGACGACCTGGGCGTGGCGGGCTTAGAAACGCCTGCGCCCGACGAGGCCACCGCCAATGCGCTGCGCGCGCTGCAGAGCGGCAGCGAGGCCGTGCTGGACCGCAACCCCATCGACGTGACGCTCGCGGGCCTGCGCCCCGACCTGTTGCGCGGCGCCATCAACGCGCTGCTGGCAAGCCCGAGCTACGACGCGCTGGTGATCATCGTCGGCTCTTCCAGCCTGGCCATGCCCGAACTGCTGGCCGGTGCCATCCAGGAGTGCCTGCCGAACTCCAACAAGCCGGTGATGGCCTACGTGAGCCCGCATGCGCCCGAGGTGGGCGCGCTGCTCACGCAGCGCGGCGTGCCGGCCTTCACCGCAGCCGAGAGCTGCACCGCCGCGCTGGCCGGCATGCTGCACGTGCAGCGCTTCGTCGCGTCCGTGGAAGACGCCGCGGCCCTGCCGCCGGTGGAGGTCGGCGAGCTGCCCTCGGGTTCGCTCGACGAGGCGCAGGCCAAGCAGTTGTTCTCGCGCTTCGGCGTGCCCTGCGCCGCCGAACGCGTGGTCGCTTCGCCCGCCGAGGCAGAAGCCGCCGCGCGCGAACTGGGTGGGCGCGTCGTCCTCAAGATCCTGTCGTCGCAGCTCACGCACAAGAGCGACGTGGGCGGCGTTGCCGTCGGGCTGGACGGCGACACCATCGGCGAGCGCATCGGTCGCATGGCCGCAGAGGTGAAGGCCCGCACCGGCGTGCGTCCGCAGCGCTTTCTGGTGCAGGAAATGGTGGCGGGAGGCACGGAACTGATCCTGGGCATGCACCGCGATGCGCTGGGCACGGCCATCCTGCTGGGCATGGGCGGCGTGACGGCGGAGCTGTTCAAGGACACCACCATGCGGCTGCTGGCGCAGGACGCACAAGGCCTGAAACCGCTTGGCCGTGCCGAGGCGCTGTCGATGGCGCACGATCTCAAGACCTGGCCGCTGCTCGATGGTTTCCGTGGACGCCCCAAGGCAGACGTGGAGGCATTGGTCGACGCGATCGTCGCCTTCTCGCGGATGGCGGCGCAGCTTGGAGAGCGGTTGGTCGAGGCCGAGATCAATCCTGTCTTCGTGCTGCCGCAGGGGCAGGGCGTGCGCGCCGCCGACGGCGTGGTCGTGCTGGCCTGAGCGACATGCCCGGTTCATCTTTTTCTCTTCTTCTCGAACCGATCGGACATTCCGTGTACGCCACCGAAGTATTCGCCCGCTACGCCACCGAATTCCGCCAGGCCCGGTTGGACGACGAGGTGCTGCACCACGCCAAGCGCGCCGTGATCGGCTGGCATGCGGCGCTGTTCCCCGGCCTGGAAGTTGCGCCCATGCCGCAGCTTCGCGCGCTGCTTGCCGACGACCTCGACCGTGGCCGTGCGCGCCTGCCCGATGGCCGCCCGGCACCGCCGCGCGTGGCTGCCCTGCTCAACGGCACGGCGGCCCACGCGGCCGAGGTGGACGACAGCTTCCGCGATGCCATGTACCACCCCGGCGCGGCCACGGTGGCAGCCGCGCTGGCCATCGCGCAGGACCGAGGCGCCGGAGGCCTGGACTTCCTGCGCGGCGTGGTGCTCGGCTATGAGGTCTCTACCCGCATCGGTGTGGCGATGGGGCGGGCGCACTATCGCCATTGGCACAACACCGGCACCGTGGGAACCTTTGGCGCGGCCGCTTCCGCTGCCGGCCTGCTGGGGCTGCACGGCGCGCCCTTCGCCCACGCGCTGGCCACGGCCGCCACCTTTGCGGCGGGGCTGCAGCAGGCCTTCCGCATGGATTCGATGTCCAAGCCCCTGCATGCGGGGCGTGCTGCCGAAGGCGGCGTGCTCGCCGCGCAACTGGCCGTGCAGGGCGTGACGGGCTCGCTGGACGTGCTCGAGGGGGAGGCGGGCTTCGGCCGTGCCATGAGCGACGGTCCGGACTGGTCGGCGGTGGGCGACACGCTGGGGCGCGACTTCCACATCACCCGGCTGACCTTCAAGAACCACATCGGCTGCGGCCATACCTTCGCCGCCATCGACGGGGCCCTGGAACTGGCGCGCCGGCATGGCCTGCGGGCCGCGGACATCCGAAGCGTTCACGTGGCCACCTATGGCCCCGCGCTGGACATCGCCTGCTACGAAGATCCGCGCACCGAGAACGAGGCGCGCTTCAGCCTGCGCTTCGTGGTGGCCACGGCGCTGGTGCATGGCAGCGTGCGGCTCGCGGCGTACACGCCCGACCGGCTGGCGGATGCCGACACGCGCGCGATGATGGCGCGCATCACGGCCGTGGTCGATCCGCAGATCGACGCCGTCTTCCCGGGCCGCCGCTCGGCCCGGGTGGAGATCGAGACGATCGACGGCCAGCGCCACGCCTGGCTGCAACCCGATCGCAAGGGCGACCCCGAGCTGCCTCTGTCGGACGCGGAGCTGGAAGACAAGCTGCTGGAACTGGCTGCGCCGGTGATCGGCACCGAGCGCGCGCGGACGCTGATGCGCAACATCTGGTCACTGGAGCAGGCGGGCGACCTGCAGGGACTGGGAGGCTAGGTCGCGCAGGCCGGTTTCGCAGCCATGCATCGGCACCTGATGACGAATAGGCGAAAGACATAGCGGCTATAGCAGCTGTGTGCTCACCCTTGATCTTGTTGTCTGAAAGACTTCGGGCATGGATACAAAAAAACACTACCGCACAAGCGGCGATGCCTGCCCGCCGTGGCGCGCAATCTGACCACCAGTCCGTCGGCGCGCAACGGTACCGAAGTTCACATCGGGTACGCCGACGAGGGCCACGGCGCTTCGATCCGCATCCTTCCTTCGCTTGCCCGCTCAGGCCGCGACTACGACGAGGTCGCAGCCATGCTGATGCTTGAGGGCTCCAGGGTCGTGCGCCCCGAAGGTGCGGCGGGGTCTTCGGCTCATCTTTGCTCGAATCTTCACAGGCGAGGTCCTCGCCAGCAGGCGCGGTTTCCACACTTGTCGGAATGTTCAGATCTCCGGGGCAAGCACGCTAGCCGTCTTCTGCATATAGCTCGTGAAGCTGTCGAGCGCCGGACCTCGGCCGTGGTGCGGAACAAGAAGGCCGATCGGCCGAAAAGGAAAACGCTGGGTCCACGAGATTTCTGCGAGCAGGCCGGACGCCACACCACTTCGCACGATGCTGGCGGGAACGAAGCTCAGCAGATGCTGTTGCGAGAGCAGGCTCGAGAGCATGGTGGCTGAGTTGGTGACGACACCATGCGTCTTTATCGGCGTTGGGGCGTGCGCGAAGAACGTATCGAATGCTTCCCGCGCGGCCATCGATGTCGGCGTCACGAGCCAGGTGGCGGCCATGAGGTCCGACATTGTCACGCGGCGCTTGCGAGCGAGCGGATGGGCATGACCCGCGACGATGGCAAACCGGTCTGGCCATAGAGGGGTGAAGGACCATCCATCGGGTAGGACAGCAGGTGCACGGCAGAACGCGCAGTCCACGTCACCGTCTGCGACCAGTGACGCTTGTCGGGATGCGTCGGCCTCCTGCAGATGCACAAGCACTCTCGGATGCAACTGGGTGAAATCATGAACCGTCTTGCCCAGGTGACTTTCGATGGCGGCCGAGATGGCAGCCACCCGGACCACCTCGTTGGCGCCTTGCGCCAGCGCAGCAGCTTGCGTGGCAGCGTCATCCATGATTCCAAGCGTTCGGCGGGCGAGTGGCAGCAACTGTGTGCCCGCTGGCGTCAGGGCCATGCCTCGTGCATGTCTCAAGAACAGCGTGCATTCGAGCAAACGCTCCAGTTCGGCCAGCGCTTGCGTCGCGGACGGCTGGCTGATGCCCACGGTCTCGGCAGCGCGTTTGACCGTCTGCACCTCTGCCACCGTGACGAAGACGTGCAGGTGGCGCAATCGGGCGCGGCTCAGAAGGCGGTTGCGAAGGGTCGTGGCGGAGGTACGCATGATGGCGACGAGCGAAAGATCGTCCTGGCTATGGTATTGGATTCGCCTATACCGCCGCGGAATATTTGATTAGACGCCTATTCCCGAAGCTTCGACACTGGCTGACGTCGCACCGCACGAAGGATCAGTAGCCTGGCCAGTGGCCACGCCACTGAGCCGAGATCCTTCGCCCATCAAATCTTGCCGGCTTTCACCGGCGCCTGGAGACTGCATGAAGCGCCACCTCACTCGCCGATCGCTGCTGATCGCCATCACGGTCGCCACCGCTGCCCCCCTGGCCTTGGCACAGGCTTACCCTGACAAGCCGATCACGCTGGTCGTGCCATATCCCGCCGGCGCCTCGGTGGATCGCATCGGTCGCACCCTTGCGGTCGAACTTGGCAAGCGCCTCCACAGCACCGTTGTGGTTGAGAACGTTGCTGGGGCCTCCGGCACCATTGGCGCCAAGAAGGTGCAGCGGGCGCCGGCCGATGGGTACACGTTGCTTTTGGGATCGGTCAATGACTTGATCGTCGGGCCTGCGGCGCTCAAGTCGGGCTACTCGGTTCGAAACTTCACGCCCATCGCCAAACTGTCGACGAACAGCACGGTATTGGTGGCCCACACCGGGCTCGCTGCCAGCAACGTCGACGAGCTGACCGCCGTGGTCGCTCGGGCCAAGGAGCCCTTGCTTCTAGGCGCCACCGGGGTCGCGATGATTCAAACCATAGGCGGAACGCTCGTTGCGGAGGCCGCAGGATTCAAGGTCAGCCCGGTCGTCTACAAGGGAGGCGCTCCGCTGCTCAACGACCTGATGGGCGGCCAGGTTCAAGTTGGCACCATGGCATTGACGGGAGCCTTGCCGATGATCCGGGCCGGCAAGCTCAAGGCTCTCGGCATCATCTCGGCACGGCGAGATCCGACCGCGCCTGAAATTCCGACGGTGAATGAGAGCAAGGCGGTCAAAGGCGCCGAGGCAGATCTCTGGACAGGCTTATTCGGCCCCGCAAACCTCCCTTCTCCCGTGGTCGCGCGGCTGGCGGCAGCAATGAGGGAAGTGCTGGCAGACCCGACGTACGTAGAGGGTGAGTTCAAGGCCGGCAGCATCGCTTCAGAACCCGGCGATCCGAAAGCCTTCCAGCAGTACCTGCAGCGCGAAGAGTCACGCCTGAGCCCCTTGTTGGCGAATCTGAAAGTCGAATGATGAGCGCTCTTGAACAGCGGCCGCTGCAACGCGTCGAGATCGCCGGTGGCATAGACATCCACTATGCCGAGGAGGGCTCGGGACCGACGCTCGTTTTCGTCCACGGCGGAATGGGAGACTGGTCGTCTTGGGCGCCGCAGTGGGCGGCCTTCACACCGCATTTCCGCTGCATCACCTACAGCCGACGCTACAGCAGCCCGAACCAGAACACGATCGACAGCCGGAGCCATTCCGTGATTGCTGAAGCGCAAGACCTGTCAGCTCTCCTCGACCGCTGGCACGCCGCGCCGGCCATCTTGATCGGCACCTCCTACGGCGCATTCACAGCTCTCCAGCTCGCTTTGGCGCATCCAGGCAAGGTTCGCGCCCTCGCTCTGACCGAGCCTCCCGTCCTGCCGTTTGCCGACCGCAGTGAAGGAGGCCGCGATGCGAGGCTGCGCTTCCAGCGAGAGGTGATGGACCCTGCCGCCGAGGCTTTCGCGGCGGGCGAACGTGAATCGGCAGTACGCCTGCTCACCGAGGGCATCAATGGCTCTGGCCCCGGCGAATCCAGCACCCCTGCAGGACGCGAGCGGCGGCTGCGCAATGCAGAGGCGATGCGCGCGCTCTTGATCTCATCGGAGCCATTTCCCTCACTCGACGATGACGCGCTGCGGCAATTCGATGCGCCGACACTTCTGCTACACGGCGAGCGCACGCTGGAAGTGCATCGCGCCACGACCATGGCCTTGTCCCGTTTGATGCCTCAGGCGCAACTGCTGCAAGTACCGGACAGCGGACACGGCGTGCACCGGGACAACCCGGCTGTCTTTAACGCAGTGGTGCTCGACTTTCTGCGGCGCCACGTCCTTGATGGTCGTTGATCGGGTGGCGTCCGGCCCCCCGGCCAGTGGTGAACCGTCAAGGGGTCATTCGCAGATTGAGCCTGTGCATCGTAGCTATGCATGCGATGGGGCCGCGGGCTGGATGCCATTTGCAGTGGTGTTGCCAGCTCGTCAGGGCCTCGGTTCGCTGGACTGAGTTCCGCGGCGTCCAGCCATAGGCCGTTGCACGCACGCAGGTGAGCCGGACTTTGGATGGAGGACCATGGGGCCGGGCCGGCGGCGGCGGGCGTCCCACCTGGGGGCTCATCTTCACAGGAATTCTCGTCGGCGTCGGCACGGCGCTCGGCGTCGCCTCATGGTTTGCTCGTGGGTACAGAGTGCTCACCATCGATGCGCGGCTGCGCGAGGCGATTCCCAGAAAGGAGCTGTTCATGCACTACCAGCCGATCGTGGACAACCTTACCGGCGAGACCGTGTCAGCAGAGGCTTTGATGCGCTGGCATTCGGTGGCATGGCGAACTTGTCCATAAATGCGAGCGTCTGTGTCTTCAACGCTGGATCTCTCATGGGCTCTGGGAAGTTGGTTCGCGTGAAACCGGGAGTGCCACCGCTCGGCCTCGGGCCCGGTGTCAGCTGACCGCAACTGCGCCGTCGATCAGGGCTTGACCACCGCCAGGTTGAACGGCCGTGCTCCGATGTAGTACGGACTTCCGAGCAAAGGCGTCAGCGCGCCCGTGAGCGGATTGACACGCGTCAGCGCGAGCGTGATCGTGATGAAGTTGCCGACATACGCCAAGTCACCGGTCGCGTCGAAGGTCGTGTACAGGGGACCATCGCCGGTATTGGCTTGGAAGGTGTTGCCTGGCAAGCTGGTGAGCACGCCAGTGCCCGGGTTGATGCCGAACACCAACAGCGGGCCGTTCTCGCCCGCACTTGCATAGGCATAGGTGCCCGCCGGATTGACCGCGATCGCGCGCCACCCGAAGGTCGCGTCGGCGCCGGCGAAGGGGCTGCCGGCCATGGGCGTGAGCGCGCCGGTGCCAGGATCGATGTTGAATCCAGAGATGCTGGCTTCGTCGTTCGCCACGTAGGCGAAGGCACCGCCTGGGTGGACCGTGACAGAACGAGGGCTACCGGTATTCGCGAACGGGCTGCCCGCAAGCGGGGTGAGCGCGCCGGAGGTTTGATCGATGCGGTAGCCGGAGACGTCGCCTCCGTTCTGATTCGCGACATACGCGAAGGTGCCTGCCGGATTCATGGCGATGCGGATCGGAATCGCGCCCGCTGCGAACGGGCTTCCCGTCATGGGCGTGAGCGTGCCGTTGGCCTGATCGATCGCATAGCCCGACACGCTGCCGCCCTGCTGGTTGGCCACATAGGCGAAGGTACCGGCCGGATGGATGGTGATGGCCCCAGGCTGTGCGCCCGCCGCGAAAGGACTGCCGGAAAGCGGCGTGAGCGTGCCGTTCGACATGTTGACGCGATACCCGGAGACATCGTTGGTCGCTTGGTTGGTGGCATACAGGAAGGTGCCGCCCGGCGTGGTGGCGGTCGACACCCAGCGAGGGTCCGAGCCGGCAGCGAAGGGGCCGCCGGAAATCGTCTCGAAGGCGCCGGTGTTGGTGTCGAGACGGTAGCCCAGCACCCGGTTGTTGCCATAGTCCGGCACGTAGATGAACACGGGCTGCGGCGTCGTCGCGCAGGTGATGTCGACATTGGTGACGTTGGCCATGACATTCGCCCCCGAGCCGCTGCCGACCGTGCAGGTCTGGCCCGCAGGCTGTGCATTCACGGTGACGCTGTAGGCGCTCGACGACGCAACCGGTGTCGCGAAGACGAATGCGCCGTCGGCATTGAGCACGAGCGAATCGGCACCGTTGTTCTGCAGCGTGAGCGTGCCGCTCAAACCACTGACCGTGCCGCCGATGGTGTAGGTATGGGTAGCGCAGAGAATGTTGATGTTGGAAACATCGGCCCCGATATTGAGCTGCAGGCCGTTCGTCACGGTACAGGTCTGGCCGGAGGGCTGGGTGCCGACCGTGACATTGCTGCCGCCGTGCCACGCGACCGGCGCGGCGAAGACGAAGGCGCCATTGGCGTTGACGGTCTTCGCGTCGGTGCCATTGTTCAGCAGCGAGAGCGTGCCGGTCAGTCCGAAGACCGAACCGCCGACCTGGTAGGTCAGCGCGGAGCAGGTGACGGCGATGTTCGAGACGCTGGCAGCGACGCCTGCGCCAGAACCGTCGGACACTGTGCAGGTCTTGCCGTCTGGCTGCCTGCCCACCGTGACCGCATAGGTGCTGGCGACAGGCGTCGGAAACGTGAAGTTGCCATTGGCGACGACCGTGAAGGCGTTGGTGCCGTTGAGCAGCAAGACGATCGAATCGCCCGCCGTCAGTCCGGTGGTCGTGCCGCCGATGTTGTATGCCGTGGTCGAGGTGATGACGGCACCGCTGCCCGGCGTGACGGGGAGCGTCACCCGAACCAGCGGGCCGATCGATCCGGGCGCCTGCAACTGGACGCTCGTCGGCGTGGCGGTCAGCGGATAGGCATCGAAGAAGCCGTCGATGCCTCGGCCGTCCGCCACGAACGGCGTCGTGCCTGGATCGAAGGTGGACGTATCGACCCCATGGTCACTCTGCAGCCGTTGCAGCAAAGGTGCGATCAGCACAGACGTTCTCGCTTGCTGGTACTGCGCCGGCGTGACCTTGGGCAGCAGCGCCAACACCTGCGCATTGCCGACGAGCACCGCTGGGTCGGTGACGAGGCTGGCGGCCGCGTACGAAATCAGCGTGGTCAACGGATCGATGTTGATCACGCCGCTGATCACCGGGGAACCCTGGGGCGGAACCGCGAGCGCAACGAGCGAGGCGCCTGCAGGAGTCGTGTAGTTCTGCAGCGAGACGGCGGCGGACCCCGGGGCGCAGCGCGTGGTGTCCGCGACGTAACTGCCGTCGGCGGCGGTTGTCGCAGAGGCGCAGACCGTGCCTGTCGCATCCTTGACCTGGACGACCTGCCCACCGACGGGCTGCCCATAGGCCACAGTGCCTCCGATTTTGTAGGTGACGGGCGAGTTCGGCGCGGCAGGAGGGGCGGGCGCGCCAGCACCCCCGTCGCTACCGCCGCCACAGGCAGCGATGGTCAGCGTGAGCAGGGCGCAGGCCACGAGGCCAAGGATTTTGCGGGGTTGCATGGGTGTTGGTCAGCAGCATGGAGGGCACCCACGCGCCTGCGCCATCGTGTTGGTTTTGAATGTCTCAAAGTGTAACGTGGCGACGCGTGATTCGTCGCAATCAGGCTGGTTGTTGAATTCCATCGACCTCTGACCCTGAATTTCCATTGAATACTGACCCACCCGCTTTGTGAGCTTGAAGGCTTCACGGTGTGGATAAGTGCTTGGTGTTCTCCTTTTTAGGTTGGGGTGTGTGGATCTGCCGCAGATTGCGCCGCTGCTTCCGCGATTTGGTGGCCTCGATCGCGAGCCAGCTCGCGAGCTTCTCGGGATAGGGATCAAGCTTGCTTGAGCTCGTTCGCTTGGCGTAGCGCGGCATTTCTTCGCCCGCTCGCAGGTACTTCTTTACGGTGTTGCGAGACAGGCCTGTACGCCTGGCTATCTCGCGGATGGACATCTGCTCGCGCAGGGCCCAACGTCTGATGACACTCAATGTCGCCACGTCTAT
>NZ_JBFTIO010000029.1:0-24546 GCF_056394985.1 Variovorax sp. 10N412 | reverse complement strand
CGGCCCCCGCGGTCCGCGCGGTGCCGGCCCGACGCCGCCCGCCCCGCTGATGGCGCCCCCGGCCCCGCTGCCGGCGTCCTGATCCGCCAGGCCTGCCCGCCATGACCACCGACGCCGCCACCCCCGCACCGTCGCGCCGCAGCCTGCGCGCGCTCGACGCACTGGCCTTCTTCGCGCCCGACATCCAGGGCGGCGTCGGGCCGTTCCTGATCGTCTTCATGGCCGGCACGCTGGCCTGGGACCCGCAGCGCATCGGCACCGTGATGTTCGTCTCGGCGCTGGTGGGCCTGGTGGTGCAGGCGCCGGCCGGGGCGCTGATCGACAGCGTGCGTCACAAGCCGCGCTGGATCGCCGGGGCCATCGCGCTCATCGCGATGTGCCTGGTGGTCATGGCGAACTGGCCGGGCTACGGCGTGATCCTGGCGGGCCAGTCGCTCATCGGCGCGGCGGGCACGCTGGTGGCGCCTGCCATCGCGGCCACCAGCCTGGGCATGGTGGGGCGCGCCGGGCTGGACGCGCGCGTCGGCCGCAACGCGGCCATCACCGCGGGCGGCACGGTGCTGTGGGCGCTGGGCACCGGCTGGGTCGGCCACGCCTTCGGTCCGCATGCGATGTTCTTCTACGCGGTGGCGATGGCGCTGCCGACGGTGGTGGCTGCCATGCTCATCCGCCAGCGCGACATCGATCCGCGGCTGGCGCGCGGCGCCGATGCCGATGCCGACCGCGAGGCCGGCACCGCGCCATCCACCGCCCGCTGGTACGACCGCCGCCTGGTCGTGCTGCTGGTCTGCGCCTTCCTGTTCCACCTGGCCAACGCCGCCATGCTCACGCTGGTGGCGCAGAAGGTCGGCAGCCGGGCCGGCACCTCGGCCACGCTGTGGCTGTCGGGCGGCGTGATCGTCACGCAGCTGGTCACCATTCCGATCGCGCTGGCGGTCGGGCGCTGGGCGCCGCGGCTGGCGCGCAAGCCGATCTTTCTCGTCGGCTTCGCGGTGCTGCCGGTGCGCGGGCTGCTCTACCTGCTGGCCGACAGCCCGACCGCGCTGCTGTCGCTGCAGGTGCTCGACGGCATCGGCTCGGGCATCTTCGGCGTGATGCTGACCCTGATGATCGGCGACCTCACGCGCGGCAGCGGCCACTTCAACCTTGCGCTGGGCATCGGCGCGGCCTGCGTGGGGCTGGGCGCGGCGCTCAGCAACCTGGTGGCGGGCACGGTGGCGCACCTGGCCGGCTACGGCACGGCCTTCGTGATGCTGGCGGGCGTCGCGGCCTGTGCGCTGACGCTGTTCGCGCTGGCCATGCCGGAAACTCGCGACCGGCGCCGTTCGATCGCGAACGCGCCCACCGACTCCGCACTGACCCCCGCCGCTCCATGACCAAAGACACCGTGTCCGCCCTGCCCCCTTCTTCACCAGCCCCTGCCGGGAACAGCAAGGAGCTGCCCGCCGAGGGCGGCGGAGGCAACGGCCTGCTCTGGGTGCTGGTGGCAGTGGCGGTGCTGTTCGCCTTCCTGCGACCGCGCGCGCCGATGGACTGGCTGAAGCTGGTCGACTGGCAGACCGTGGGCGCGCTGGCCGGGCTGCTCGCCATCACGCAGGGCGTGGAGAAGAGCGGCATGCTGCAGGCGGCCGCCCAGCGCCTGCTGGCGCGCACCACCAACCTGCGCCAGCTCGCGCTGCTGCTCACCGCCACCGCCGCCGTGCTGTCGGCGCTGGTCACCAACGACGTGAGCCTGTTCCTGCTGGTGCCGCTCACGCGCGTGCTGGCCACGCAGGCGCACCTGCCGCTGGCGCGGCTGGTCGTGCTGCAGGCCCTGGCGGTGAACGCGGGCTCGGCCCTCACGCCCATCGGCAATCCGCAGAACCTGTACCTGTGGCACCGCACCGGCGAGAGCTTCGGCGGCTTCATGGCCATGATGGCGCCCACCGTGCTGGTCATGCTGTTCTGGCTGTTCGTGGCCGTGTGGCTGCTGGTGCCGCGCACGGCCATCGCGCTCAAGCCATCCGCCGAGGCCGCGCCGGTGCAGCCGCGCCTGCTGGCGCTGTCGGGCGTGCTGTTCGTGGGCTTCGTCGTAGCGCTCGACCGGCACTGGCTGCTGGCGGGCCTGGCGGTGGTGTTCGTCGCCTACCTGCTGTTCCAGCGCCGCGTGCTGCTGGGCGTGGACTGGGCGCTGCTGGCCATCATCGCGCTGATGTTCGTGGACCTGCGCCAGCTGGCGGAGCTGCCGTCGGTGGCCGCGCTGGTGGGGCAGTGGCCCATTGCCGAAGGCTGGCGCGCGTACCTGGCGGCCATCGTCACCTCGCAGTTCATCAGCAACGTGCCGGCCACCATCCTGCTGGACCGCTACGTGCACGACCTGCCCGCGCTGGCGGCAGGCGTGAGCGTGGGCGGCTTCGGCTGCGTGCTGGGCTCCCTCGCGAACCTCATCGCGCTGCGGCTGGCCAAGGTGCCGCACGGGCTGCGCGAGTTTCACCGCATCAGCATTCCTTTTCTGATCGTGTGCGCGGCGTCTGCGGTGCTGCTGCGGCTCGGTTGAAACGCGTTTTTTCCTGTTCCACAACCACTCTCACAAGGGACTTTCATTCCATGCCACATCCTCACGAAACACATGACACCCTGGACGTCTGGTCGGTCGAAGGCCGTTTCCAGCACCTGGTGTACAGCCCCAAGGGCGGCGTCGAAGGCGTGCTGATCGACACCGACGGCGTGCTCACGCAGTTCGTGTTCGACCGCCACGACGAGGGCGCCGCGTCCGCCTTCGCGGGCCTGCAGGCCGGCCAGGCGCTGGTGATCGAGGGCACCGAGGAAGGCCCCTCCCCCAAGGGCGAGGCCGGGCACACGGTCTACCGCTTCGAGCGGCTGGCCTCGGTCGACGGCCAGGCACCGCGCCACACGGACGCCGAAGCGGACATCGCGGGCACGGTGGCGCGCTTCAACTACGCGCGCCATGGCGAGGCCAACGGCGTGGTGCTGGACACCGGCGACTTCGTCCACACCCGGCCCGACGGCTTCGCACGGCTGGGCCTGAAGGTCGGCGACAAGGTGCGCGCCGAGGGCCACGCCCAGCCGCTGGCCACGGGCGAGGGGCGCGTGGTCGAGGCCGTGAAGGTCAACGGCCGGCCGGTGCGGGACGCAGAAAAGGGCTGAAGCGCCTGTCTTTGTCTTTCTCCCTCCCCTCCCGGGGGAGGGCTGGGGTGGGGGCACGACAGCCTCTGAACAAGCGCGGCGCCTGATCGAAGGCCTGCCCCCATCCCAGCCTTCCCCCGGGAGGGGAAGGAGCAAGACCGGTCGTGTGCCGCTGGCTGTTCGTCTTTCTCCCTCCCCTTCCGGGGGAGGGCCGGGGTGGGGGCACGGCGGCCTCTGAACCAGCTCGGCGCCTGATCGCAGGCCTGCCCCCATCCCAGCCTTCCCCCGGGAGGGGAAGGAGCAAGACCGGTCGTGCGCCGTCGGCTGTCTGTCTTTCTCCCTCCCCTTCCGGGGGAGGGCCGGGGTGGGGGCACGGCGGCTCTCGAAAAAGCGCGGACCTGATCGCGTACCCTCGCGGCCCATGTCATCGACCGTCTATGCCCTGCTCGCCATCGCGCTCTGGACCACGCTCGCCTCGCTGGGCACCGCCCTGTCGCACCTGCCGCCGTTCCTGCTTACCGGGCTGGCGCTGGTCATCGGCAGCGTACCGAGCTGGCCGCTCGTGCTGCGCGACCGCCGCGCCTGGCAAGTGCCGCCGCGCACGCTGGCGCTGGGCGTGTACGGCCTGTTCGGCTACCACTTCCTGCTGTTCATCGCGTTGCGGTACGCGCCGCCGGTCGAGGCCAACCTGGTCAACTACCTCTGGCCGCTGCTCATGGTGGTGCTGGCGCCGGCGCTGCTGCCGGGTGTGACACTGCGCCCGCTGCACCTGGTGGCGGGACTGCTGGGGTTCGCGGGCGCGGCCGCCGCGATCCTCGGCGCGGGCGGGGGCGCGGCCACTTCCACAGGCTACTGGGGCTTCCTGCCGGCGCTGGCCTCGGCCTTCGTCTGGGCCAGCTACTCGCTCGGCACGAAACGCGTCGCGCCCTTCCCGACCTCGGCCATCGGCCTGTTCGGGCTGGTCTCGGGCGTGCTGTCGCTGGCCTGCCACGCAGTGCTCGAGCCCTCGGTGGCGTTGTCGGGGCGCGACGGGCTGTTGCTCCTGCTGTGCGGGCTGGGCCCGCTGGGCGCGGCCTTCTTCGCATGGGACGCGGCACTCAAGCGCGGCGACGCGCGCCAGATCGGCATCCTGAGCTACCTCACACCGCTGGGCTCGACCGCGCTGCTGCTGCTGGTGACCGGCCGGCCGCTGACCTGGACCATCGCGCTGGCGGCGTTGCTCATCATCTCGGCGGCGATCATGGGCACGCGCGCACGCTGAATCAGGCTGTATCCGACGAGCCCGGCCGTTTTTTGTGGCTAGAGTGGAGGCTCAGGAAAAAA
The DNA here is from genome assembly GCF_056394985.1 of Variovorax sp. 10N412. Lineage (NCBI taxonomy): Bacteria > Pseudomonadati > Pseudomonadota > Betaproteobacteria > Burkholderiales > Comamonadaceae > Variovorax > Variovorax sp. 10N412. The sequence continues at coordinate 20,097 of NZ_JBFTIO010000029.1, read as the reverse complement.
AGGAGCCACACCCATGCAAAACAAGAACGAGGATTTCGAGATCACGCCCAAGCTGGTGTTCGACCTGAACCTGGCGCTGTACCTCGACCTGGTGGCCGCGTTGGAGAGCGCGGGCGCCGTCACCTACCGCCAGATGGCGGCCCGGGTGCTGAACGTGAGCATGGACGCCCGCGCCGACGGCGAAGTCGGCCTGTCGACGGTGCTCGAGGGCGTCGCCAAGGGCTTTGCCGGCCAGAGCGACGGCATGTCGATCGAACTGCTGAAGGCCGCGCACGGCCTGCGCGACGACGAGGCGCTGGGCGACGTGCCCATGCGGCCCGCCACCGACTGACCCGCACGCCAGGCGCCAGGGCTGGCACCGAAATCGCTTGGGGCCCGGGTACAACAGCTCCAAGGTGACAACATGGCGAAGATCCCTCCCGGTGTCGGTCCGCGTTTTCCGCAGGTGGTGGTCCTGGTGGGCGCCACCGGCGACCTGGCAAGGCGAAAACTTCTGCCGGGGCTGTTCCACCTGTGCAGCGCCGGCTTCATTCCGGGCTGCCGCGTCATCGGCGTGTCGCTGGACGAACTCGATGTCGACGGCTTTCGCGCCGCCGCCCGCGCGGCCCTCGACGAGTTCGGCAGCCGCAAGACCCAGCCCGCCGACTGGGAAGCCTTCGCCGCCACGCTCGACTACGTGCCCCTGTCGGCCGGCGCCGCCGCATTGCGCGCCGCGGTCGACCGGGCCGAGGCCTCGCTGGGTACCGAGTGCCGGCGCCTGCATTACCTGAGCGTGCCGCCCAGCGCGGCGCTGACCGTGGTGCGCACCCTGGGCGAGGCCGGGCTGGTGGAGCGCTCGCGCATCGTCATGGAAAAGCCCTTCGGCACCGACCTGGCCAGTGCCGTCGCGCTCAACGGCAAGCTGCACGAGGTGTTCCAGGAAGAGCAGATCTTTCGCATCGACCACTTCCTGGGCAAGGAGCCGGCGCAGAACATCCTGGCCTTCCGCTTCGCCAACGGCCTGTTCGAGCCCATCTGGAACCGCAACTTCATCGACCACGTGCAGATCGACGTGCCCGAAACACTGGGCCTGGGCAAGCGCGCCGGCTTCTACGAGCAGACCGGCGCCTACCGCGACATGGTGGTCACGCACCTGTTCCAGATCCTGGCCTTCATGGCCATGGAGCCGCCCACCGCGCTGGAGCCCGCGCCCATCAGCGAGGAGAAGAACAAGGTCTTTCGCAGCATGGAGCCGATCCGGCCCGCCGACGTGGTGCGCGGCCAGTACAGCGGCTACCGCGCCGAGGAAGGCGTGGACCCCGACTCCGACACCGAGACCTTCATTGCGCTGAAGTGCCACATCGACAACTGGCGCTGGGCCGGCGTGCCCTTCTACCTGCGCACGGGCAAGCGCATGGCCGAGGGCCAGCGCATCATTTCCATCGCGTTCCGCGAGCCGCCCAAGAGCATGTTTCCACCGGGCTCGGGCGTGGGCGCGCAGGGGCCCGACCACCTGACCTTCGACCTGGCGGACGCTTCGAAGATGTCGCTGTCCTTCTACGGCAAGCGCCCCGGGCCCGGCATGCGGCTGGACAAGCTGAGCCTGCAGTTCGCCATGCGAGACACCGGCATGGCCGGCGAGGTGCTCGAAGCCTACGAGCGGCTGATCCTGGACGCGATGCGCGGCGACCGCACGCTGTTCACCACGGCCGAGGGCATCGAGCGGCTGTGGGAGGTGTCGACCGCGCTGCTCGAATCGCCGCCGCCGGTGCGGCTCTACGAGCAGGGCTCATGGGGGCCGAAGCCGGTGCACCAGCTGATTGCGCCGCATGCGTGGCGGCTGCCGTTCGAGCGGGCCTGGCGCGATCCGAACAAGACCGGCAACTGAAAGACGCCGCTCAGGCCTGCGCCACCTCCAGCACCAGCTTGCCGAAGTTCTCTCCCGCGAACAGCTTGTTGAGCGACTCGGGGAAGGTGTCGAGCCCCTTCACCACGTCTTCCTTGCTCTTCATGCGCCCGTCCTTCAGGTAGCCGGCCATCTCGGCGATGGCGATGTGGTAACGGTCGGCGTAGTCGAACACCACGATGCCTTCCATGCGCGCGCGGTTCACCAGCAGGCTCAGGTAGTTGCGCGGGCCGGCCGCAGGCATGCTGTTGGCGTTGTTGTACTGGCTGATGGCGCCGCAGATGATGATGCGGGCCTTGCGTGCCAGCTTGGCCAGCACCTGGTCGAGGATCTCGCCGCCGACGTTGTCGAAGTACACGTCCACGCCCTTCGGGCAGTGTTCCTTCAGGCCCGCGCGCACCGCGCCCTCGCCGGCCTTGTAGTCGATACAGGCGTCGAAGCCCAGCTCCTTCACCACCCACTCGCACTTGGCCGCGCCGCCCGCGATGCCGACCACGCGGCAGCCCTTGAGCTTGGCGAGCTGTCCCACGGTCTGGCCGACCGCGCCGGCCGCGCCCGACACGACCACGGTCTCGCCGGGTTGGGGCTGGCCCACGTCCATCAGGCCGAAGTAGCCGGTCATGCCCGGCATGCCGAGCACGTTGAGCCACTGGCCGATGGTGCCGACGTTCAGGTCGATCTTCACGAGGCCGTTGCGCTTGAGTTCTTCCTGCGCCACGAGGATGTACTCCTGCACGCCCAGCGTGCCGTACACCGTGTCGCCCACCGCGAACTGCGGGTTCTTCGACGCGACCACGCGGCCGACGCCGCCGGCGCGCATCACCTCGTCGATGCCCACGGGCGGGATGTAGCTCCTGGCGTCGTTGAGCCAGCCGCGCATGGCGGGGTCGAGCGACAGCGACAGCGTCTTGACCAGCACGCCGCCCTCTGCCGGCTCGCCGACGGGCTCGGTGGTGAACTTCCAGTTCTCGCGGGTGGCGGCGCCTTCGGGACGCTTGGCGAGTCGGACCTGGTGGTTGGTGAGGGGGCTGCTCATGGTGTCTCCTTGATGGACCGATGCGGGCTGGGAGGCGCATCGTAGCCGCGCCCCCCCGTACCGGCCGGTAGCGCAGGCGACAGCCCCCGCCGCCCGATCGCTCAAGTCAGCCGGACGATGATCTGCAGCCCCGGCCCGGCGTTGCGCACCGTCAGCTCGCCGCCGTGCGCCTCGGCGATCAGCCGGCACAGGTACATGCCCAGGCCCACGCCGCCGGTGGCGCGCGCGCGCGCGCCGTCGGTGCGATAGAAGGGCTCGGTCAGGCGCTCGAGCTGCTCTTCGCCTACGCCGGGGCCGTGGTCTCGCACCTCGATCTCCACGCCCTGCCTGCGGCCCTCGAGCACCGCGCGCAGCGACACGCAGGGCGGCCGAGGTGCGTCGGTGCTGTAGCGCAGCGCGTTGTCCAGCAGGTTGCGCACCAGCAGGCGGATGCGCATGCGGTCGACGGCATGCGGGGGCAGGCCTTCGGCCAGGTCGAGGTGCACGTGCTGCGCATCGGGCATCTCGGCCACCGTCTCGCGGATCAGCACGGCCAGGTCGACCGGCTCGCGCAGCAGCGCCACGTGCGGGCTTGCCAGGCGCTCGCTTTCGAGCAGGTCGCTGATGAGGTCGCGCATCTCGTTCAGGTCGCGCAGCAGCGCCTCGCGCTCGGGCTGGCCTTCGGGCGTGGCCGGCAGCAGCTCGGCATTGAGCCGGGCGCGCGTGAGCGGCGAGCGCAGCTCGTGGCTCAGCGCCAGCAGCAGGCCGCGCTTGGCGTCGAGCATGGCCTGGATGTCGTCGGCCATGGTGTTGATGCGCTCCGCGAGGTCGCCCAGGTCGTCGTTGCGCCGCACGGGAATGGGCTGTGCGAACTCGCCGCGGCCGAAGCGCTGCGCGCCTTCGCGAATGTCGATCAGCGGGCGCAGCAGCCGGTTCACGTAGGCATAGGCCAGCAGCACGCACGACAGCAGCAGGCCGAGCGTGGCCCAGCCGATGACGCGCGGCGCCAGCTGCCACAGCTTGGGCGCCCAGCCGAAGATCACGCGGTGGCCGTCGGCCGTGGGGCGGATGAACCACTTGTCGCCGCCGAAGACGTCGTCGCGGTCGTGCATCCAGCCGCCGGGGCCGTTCGCGCCGCCGGGGTTGGAGTCCCAGTTGACCGTGGGGCCGACGATGCGGATGGTGATGGGCAGCCGGGCCACCAGCGCCTGCGCCCGCGCCACGTCGGGCGGCGTGCCGATCTCTGCCACCAGGCGGTCGGTGTAGTCAGTGAGCATGGGCTTGGCGGCCTCGGCCCAGCCGGTGGAGAACGACTTCTTCATGCCGCCCATGAACACCGCCGCCATCACCAGCGCGAGCAGCACGAACATCAGCACCAGCCGCACGCGCAGCGAGCGGCGCCAGCGGCGCTTGCCCTGCACCTTCTCGTTCCAGCGGGCGTGCCACTGCGTGCGCCATTCCTCGCGTGACATGTCCTCGCGGCAGGCCATGCGCTGCCGCATCTCGCGCATCACCGCACGGTGGTCCCTGCGGTTCAAGCTCATCGGAAGACCTCCGCGCTACGCGCTGCGGTGCGAGCTTGCTTGGGGCGGCCCGGCGCGGCGCTCATGCGGGCTCGCTGCGCGCAACGGCCAGCGCGTAGCCCGCATTGCGCAGCGTCTTGATGCAGTCCAGCGGCTCCAGCTTCTTGCGCAGGCGGCTCACCACGATGTCGACTGCGCGCGTATAGAGCTCGGCCTCGTGGCCGCGCAGGCGGTTGAGGATGTCGTCGCGGCTGAACACCTTGCCGGGCTCGGCCGCCAGCAGCGCGAGCAGTTCGAACTCGGTGCCGGTGAGCTCCACGCGCTCGCCGTGGCGCAGCACCTGGCGCCGGTCGAGGTCGATCGACAGGCCGTCGAACACGCGCTGCTGCGTGCCGGCGGCCGCGGGCGGTGCGCTGCGCTGGCGTCGCAAGATGGTCTGCACGCGCGCCACCAGTTCGCGCGGCTCGAAGGGCTTGGGCACGTAGTCGTCGGCGCCCAGTTCGAGGCCGACCACGCGGTCCATCACCTCGCCGCGGGCGGTGAGCATGACGATGGGAATGTCGCTTTCCTTGCGGATCTCGCGGCACAGCGCAAAGCCGTCCATCTCGGGGAGCATCACGTCGAGGATGGCGGCGTCGTAATGGCCGGCGCGCAGCTTGGCGAGACCTTCGCTCGGGCGCACCGCGCTGTCGAGCGTGCAGCCGAAGCGTGCGAAGTAGGTGGTCAGCGGCGCGGCGAGGTGTTCGTCGTCGTCGATCAGCAGGATGCGCGGCATGGCGGGATTGTGCCTCCTGGCAAGAAAATGGCGGATGACTTCGCTGACCATCAGACCGGGTGGCATCGCACGGCCCAGGTGATGACAGCCGCCGGGTGCACCGTGCGCGGCCGCGAAGGAAACACAGGCATCGCGCGCTTCACCATGGATCGGCCCGGCCGATGCGCCCGAGGTGCGTGAAGGCGAAGCCCGCGGCGTACTTCAGTCCGTAACCCAGTGCGCGGTCCAGCCCGATGTGGGTCAGCCAGATGAGGCCGCCGGCCACCGCCCATGGCAGGGCCGCGAACACGCCGAGCGCCAGCAGCAGCACCGGCCCGACGTACGAATGCGCCGCGTTGTAGAGCGCCGCGCCCACGCGCGGGCCCGCGAGGTAGCCCAGCAGCGAGATGTCGGGCGCCAGCAGCCAGAGCGCGAACACGCCCCAGCCCGCGCCGAACTGGGCGTAGGCAGCAAGGGCCACGCCGAGCACCACGGTGCCTTCGAGCCGCAGCAGTCCCCGCACGCCGCCCGCGGCGCCGAGGCTCTGTTCGCGAGACACCGTGGAACCGGCTTCGCCGGGCCACGGGTGTCGCCCCCTGGAAGGGGGTTGGCGAAGCGACACGAAGTGCGCGAAGACCGGGGGTGAATCAAGGTCAGCCACGATGGCTCCAGCGGCGGCCGCCGCGGTCCATGAAGTCGCGCACCTTCTGCTGCTGGGCGGCGTTCAGGTGGTCGTAGAAGTCTGCCGCGGCCGCGATGATCTCGGGGCTGCCGTTGCGCACGGCGGCGGTCTTCTCGTCGACCAGTCGCGTGGCGCCGGCCTGGTCGAGCTTATTGCCCGCGAACAGCGCCTTGAACTGCGAGCGCGGGTCGCCCGAGCCGCCTGCGCCGCGCATCGCTTCGCGCTGTGCCTGCAGCTTCTCGGCCAGCACGGTGAGCTTCTGCTTCTGGCTGGCGTCGAGCTCGAGCTTGCTGCCCACGCGCTCGACCATCTTCGCGCGGAACTCGGCGCTGTCGCCGCTCCAGCCGTGGCGTTGGCCGGCACAGCCGGCGATGCTGCCGGCCACCATGGCGGCGCCTGCGAAACCGAAGAGAGTGCGTTTGATCCAGTGCTTCATATCAAGTCCTTGATGTTGTGTGGTGAGGAGGAAGCTCGATGGTGCGAGGTGCGCCGGGCCAAGTCCTCTCGCCGGGGTATCGGCGTGTTTCGTTTGATTGCGACGGGCGCGGCAACCGCGCAGGGGCTGCTTACAGCCGGCTGCTCTTGGCGTTGACGGCCGCGGCGCGTGCGTCGACGGGGTTCTGCAAGGTCGAGATGACCTTGCTGTTCACGCGCGAGCCGGACGACACGTTCTGGTCGGGCGCGGCGGCGGCACGCACGGCTTCGGCAACGACGCGGTCGCGCTCCATCGACACGGCCATGGTCTCCGGGCCGCGCGAGCCGCGCACCACGTTCTGGTTGGGTGCCGACGCGGTGCGCACGGCTTCGGCGTTCACATCGGCACGGCTCTTGGCCGACACGGCGGGTTGCACGCCCTCGTAGCTTTCAGCCTTGGCGCCCGCAGCGGCGAGCATGGCGAACGAGCTGATCGCGATGATCTGGGAGAAGGAGACGGAGGTGGAGACGAACTTCATGATGCAGGCCTTTCTTTCGGGGTTGGAAGAGAAGACTTGATCGTGCTTGCGGGCGCCCCGCAAGTCCTTTCGCCGCGGTTGCGGCATGTATCGATTCTTTTCACTCGCCCGCCAGGGCGAGTGAAAACGCTCAGCCCGCCATGGTGGCGGCGGGGTCGTCGGATTCGAGCACGCGCTGTGCCCAGGCCTCGAGCTTGCTGGTGTCGGCACGCAGCACTTCCTGCTTGACCGCGAGGATGCGCGAGGGATGCATCGAGAAGCTGCGCAGGCCCAGCCCCAGCAGCAGCCGTGTGAAGGCCACGTCGCCGGCCATCTCGCCGCACACCGACACGCCCTTGCCTTGGCGGCGGCACTCGGTGATGGTGTCTGCCACGAGGCGCAGCACGGCCGGGTGCGCGGGGTCGTACAAATGCGCCACCGATTCGTCGGCACGGTCGATGGCCAGCGTGTACTGAATCAGGTCGTTCGTGCCGATCGACAGGAAGTCGAAGTGCTTCAGGAAGATGCGCAGCGTGAGCGCAGCTGCCGGAATCTCGATCATGGCGCCGAGCTTCACCTGGCCGTACACCGCGCCGCGGTTGTCGAGCTCGGTGCGCGCGAAGTCGATCAGCGACAGCGTCTGGCGGATCTCGCTGGCGTGCGCGAGCATGGGAATCAGCAGGTGGATCTCGCCGTGCGCGGCGGCGCGAAGAATGGCGCGCAGCTGCGTGAGGAACATGGCCGGGTCGGCCAGGCTCCAGCGGATGGCGCGCAGGCCGAGCGCGGGGTTCAGGTGCTCCTGCTTGTTGGACGACTTGCTGTCCAGCGGCTTGTCTGCCCCCACGTCGATGGTGCGGATGGTCACGGGCATGCCCTGCATGCCCTCGACCGCGCGCTTGTAGGCCTGGTACTGCTCTTCCTCGTCGGGCAGGCGCGTCTGGCGCGTGGACGACTCGCGGCCCATGAAAAGGAACTCGCTGCGGAACAGGCCCACGCCCACGGCGCCGGCCTTGACGGCGCCCACGGTGTCTTCCGGCATCTCGATGTTGGCGAGCAGCTCGACACGCTGGCCGTCGAGCGTGACGGCGGGCTTGTGGCGCAGCCGCGCGAGCCGGCCGCGTTCGAGGTCGCCCTGGCGCTGCTTGAAGCCGTACTCGGCCAGGATGATCGGCGACGGGTCGACGATGACCACGCCGGCATCGCCGTCGATGATGACCCAGTCGTCCTGGCGCACCAGCTGGCTGGCGGTGCGCGCGCCGACCACGGCCGGAATGTCCATGCTGCGCGCGACGATGGCGGTGTGCGAGGTGCGCCCGCCCACGTCGGTCACGAAGCCGGCGAACACGCTCTTCTTGAACTGCAGCATGTCGGCCGGAGACAGGTCGTGCGCGATGAGCACCAGGGGCACGTCGATGCCGTCACCCGCAGTGGGGTCGTCCGCGTCGTCGTCCGTGGCGGCGGCGCGCTTGCGCCGCGGCGGGCTCGGCGCGAGCACGGCGGCCGTGCCCTTCATGCGGTGCAGCAGGCGCTCGACCACCTGTTCGAGGTCGGCCTTGCGTTCGCGCAAGTAGGCGTCTTCCATTTCGTCGAACTGGCGCGCGATGATTTCCAGCTGCGTGGTCAGCGCCCATTCGGCGTTGTAGAGCCGCTCGCTGATCCAGTGCTTCACGCCGGTGCTGAGGGCCTCGTCCTGCAGCAGCATCTGGTGCACCTCGAGCAACGCGGACAGTTCGTGCGGCGCGTCGTTCGGGCCCATCAGCGCGACATTGGCCTGCAGCTTGATGAGCTCGTCGGCCACCGCGTTGCGCGCGGTGCGCACGCGGTCGATCTCGGTCTCGATTTCTTCGGGCTTGATGAAGTAGTGGGCCACGTCGATGCGGCTCGACACCACCAGCACCGCGCGCCCGATGGCAATGCCACGGGCAACGGGAAGGCCGTGGACTGCGAAGGTCATGGCGGGGTCCTTATTCGCCTTCGCCGAACTTGTCGTCCATGAGGTGGACGATGGCGTTCATCGCTTCTTCTTCCTGCGGGCCGTTGGTTTCGAGCTCCACCGTGGAGCCGAGCCCGGCGGCCAGCATCATCACGCCCATGATGCTCTTGGCGTTGATGCGGCGGTCGCCGCGCGAGAGCCACACCTCGCAGGGAAAGCTGCCTGCGAGCTTGGTCAGCTTGGCCGATGCGCGTGCGTGCAGGCCCAGCTTATTGCTGATGGTCACGGATTTCTTGATCACTGTGCTTTCTCTTCGCCTGGTTCTGGGGAGCCGCCACCGCCACCTGCATGACGCCCGCGGTGCCGCCCGCGAGGGCGCGCTGCACCAGCGTCTCCAGCGGCTCGTGCCGGTAGGTGACGGCGCGCAGCAGCATCGGCAGGTTGACCCCCGCCACCAGCCGCGAACGGGCGCCGTCCACGAGTTTTTGCGCCACGTTGCAGGGCGTGGCGCCGAACACGTCGGCCAGCACCAGCACCTGCGAACGCGGTGCGCGCAGCTGCTGCTCGAGCGTGATGCGCGCGGCGGCCAGCGTTTCCTCGGGCGACACGTTGGGCAACACGTCGAGCGCGACGATGGCGTGTTCGCAATCGGGGAACACATGCAGCGCACACTGCCGCAGCGCATGGGCGAACGGTGAGTGGGCGATGATGAGAATGCTGTTCATGCGGGACGGAGGACGACGCGTCGATTATGCGGGGCCGCCCAGGGTAAGTAGATATGTGACACAACGCGGCAGCCCGGAAAAGCGGCCAGTGTTGCGCCCGTACCCACGCAAAGCGCCGCCCTCATGGCAGGCGCAAGCCCTCGAAGAAGGTCTTGGACGCTTCGCCCGAGGAGGGCGTCCCCAGCACGGTGGCCTGGTAGAGCGCCACGGTGCCGTCCTTTTGCGACTGGGCGAACCAGAGGATCTGCACGGGTGCGGCACCCTGCTTGCGCCCGTCGAGCCGCAGCGGAGCAGGCGTGGCTGTTGCGCGTTGAAGCACCGCGGGCGTTTCCGTCACCTGCGCCTCACCGGCTCCCTCCAATTGGCCGCGCGTGGCGGTGCGCCAGGCGTTGAGCCAAGCCTCGGCCTGCACCGGGCCGTTGGCCGACGCATGGGCGATGGCAAAGGTGGCGCCGCCGGCCGCACAGCCCGTCATGTCGACCTGTACCGATTCGGCGCCCAGCGGCAGCGCGCGGTTCGCGCGGTCGGCCTTGCAGGGCAGCAGCGCGATCAGGCCGGCCTCGGCTATGGGCACCTCGCGCCAGTTGAAGGTGGGGCTGCAGGCGGCAACCAGGGCTGCAATGGCCAGCGCGGGCCAGGGGCGGGGGACGGACGACGGCATGGGGGAGGGATTATCGAGCCGCGAGGCGCTGCCGAGGGGCCCCGTGGCGCCGCCAGCACGAATCGGGCGGGCGGAACTAAAATCGCGCCGCCCTTCTCATCTGTAAAGCCATGAAGAAATACATCGCCGCTGCCTCCGTCGTCCTCGCGCTGGCCGTCGGCGTGGGCGTGTACTTCGGCTCCGGCGCCACCGCCGCGCCGGCCTCGACCTTCGTGCTGCTCGACGGCACGCAAAAGAGCACCGCGGACCTGAAGGGCAAGGTGACCCTGGTCAACTTCTGGGCCACGAGCTGCGTGACCTGTGTTGGCGAAATGCCCAAGGTGATCGCCACCTACGACAAGTACAAGGCGCAGGGTTACGACACCCTGGCCGTGGCCATGAGCTACGACCCGCCGAGCTACGTGGTCAACTTCGCCGAAACACGCAAGCTGCCGTTCAAGGTGGCGATCGACAACACCGGCAGCGTGGCGCAGGCCTGGGGCGACGTGAAGCTCACGCCCACCACCTACCTGGTCAACAAGCGCGGCGAGATCGTGAAGCGCTATGTGGGCGAGCCGGACTTTGCCGAACTGCACAAGCTGATCGAAAAGCTGCTGGCCGAAGCCTGACGCGGGCTGTGCGCCAGGCGCTTTTCCGTTCGAAAGGCTGCACTAGCAACAACCCCGATCAGCGTGCGGGCCGGACTTTGCTAACCTGCGCCTTCCGCCGCATCGGCCCCTGGGGCCCCTTCTTCGATGACCGACTCTTTCGTGGCCGCATGAGCTTTTCCGTCTCGCGCCCCCTGCCGCTGTCGGCCATGCCGGCGGTGGTGCTGCTCACGCCTGAAGAAGCGCACGAGTTCGACGCCACGCGCGCGATCTTTCGCGACTACGCCGCCTCGCTGGGCATCGACCTGGGATTCCAGGATTTCGACGGCGAACTGGCCGGCCTGCCCGGCAGCTACGCCGAACCGCGGGGCATGCTGTTGCTGGCTTTGGTCGATCCCGCCAATGTGAAGGAAGAAACCGGCCGCCAGACGCCAACGCTCCGGCGCGCCGATGGCACGCTGGCGCACGTGGCGGGCTGCTGCGCGCTGCGTCCGCTCGACAACGCGGACTACGCGAACGCCGCGGAAATGAAGCGCCTCTACGTGCGCCCCGGTTTCCGCGGGCTGGGCCTGGGCCGGCAACTGGCCGAGGCCATCCTGGATGCCGCACGCGGTGCGGGCTACGGCTGCGTGCTGCTCGACACCCTCGACGACATGGAGTCGGCGCGGGCCCTCTACGAAGACCTGGGCTTCGCGGAGGTGCCGCCCTACTATCACAACCCCGTCGCCGGGGCGCACTACCTGAAGGCGGATCTCTAGCCGGGCTCAGCCGCGGGCTTGCGCCAGCAGCGTTTCGGCGTCGCTGACTTCGAACTTGCCCGGGCCTTCGACGTTGAGCGTGGCGACCTTGCCGTCCTTCACGAGCATCGAATAGCGGTTGCTGCGCACGCCCATGCCGCGCCCCGTCAGGTCGAGCGTCAGCCCGGTGGCCTTGGCAAAGTCGGCGCTGCCGTCGGCCAGCATGCGCACCTTGCTGCCGGTCTTCTGGTCGCGTGCCCAGGCGCCCATCACGAAAGCGTCATTCACGCTCACACACCAGATTTCGTCCACGCCGGCGGCCTTGAAGTCGTCGAAGTGCTGCACATAGCCCGGCACGTGCTTGGCCGAGCAGGTCGGCGTGAAGGCGCCAGGCAGGGCGAACAGCGCGATCGTCTTGCCGGCCGATGCCTTGGTCACGTCCACGGCGTTCGGGCCGATGCTGCAGCCCTCGCCCTCGACTTCGGAATATTCCTGCAGGGTGGCCGAGGGAAGGATGTCGCCGACTTTGATCATGTATGTGCTCCGGAAAAAGAAAAACGGCCCACATTGTGGGCCGTTTTCGAAGGGGCTGTCTCGAGCCGGGTATCTGATCGGTCAGACCAGAACGGCCTTTTCGACCAGACGGGTCACAACCCAGTTCTTGGTCTTCGAGATCGGACGGCTTTCCGTGATCTCGATGGTGTCGCCCAGCTTGTACTGACCATTTTCGTCATGGGCGTGGTACTTGCTCGTCTTGGCCACGATCTTGCCGTAGAGCTCGTGCTTCACACGGCGCTCGACCAGCACGGTCACGGTCTTGGCACGCTTGTCGCTGACCACCTTGCCAATCAAGGTGCGCTTGAGGGATTTTTTAGGTTCCGTCATGTTCATTCCTTATTTGGCGGCGGCGGTTTCTTGCTGCTTCTGCGCAAGAATGGTCTTGGCGCGCGCGATGTCGCGGCGCGTCACGCGCAGCGTCGAGGTGTTCGACAGCTGTTGCGTGGCTTTTTGCATGCGCAGGCCGAAATGGGCCTTTTGCAGTTCCTTGACTTCGGTCTTCAGCGCGTCGACATCTTTCGTGCGCAGCGTTGCAGCCTTGGTCACCTTGGCCGGAGCCACGGTTTCTTTTTTCTTACGGGTTGCCATGGGTGTTCTCCTCTCAGGCGCCGAGCTGGCGAGCGACGAACGTCGTGCGCAGCGGAAGCTTGGCGGCCGCCAGGCGGAACGCTTCGCGGGCGAGTTCTTCGGGCACGCCGACGATCTCGAACACGATCTTGCCAGGCTGGATTTCAGCGACGTAGTACTCGGGGTTGCCCTTGCCGTTACCCATCCGCACTTCAGCGGGCTTTGTAGAGATGGGCTTGTCCGGGAACACGCGGATCCAGATACGGCCACCGCGCTTCACGTGACGCGAAATCGCGCGACGAGCGGCTTCGATCTGGCGTGCCGTGAGGCGGCCGCGATCGGTGCATTTGAGACCGAAATCACCGAACGCAACCGAGTTACCCGTGGTTGCGACGCCGGTGTTGCGGCCCTTTTGTTCCTTGCGGAACTTTCTGCGTGCAGGTTGCAGCATGTTTTATTACTCCGTGAGGGCCCCAGGCGCTTTCGCGCCCGGGAGCGACCGATTACTCGGTCTTGGCACCGTCCGCTGCTGCAGCGGGCGCGGCTTTGCGGACGCGCTTAACGGCGGGTTTCGAGTCACCGGCACCGCCGGTTGCTTCTGCGGGCTTGTCGCTGCCATCGGCGGGAGCGGTGTTGCCACCGATCGGGCCGCGGGCACCGGCGCGGGGGCCGGAGCTGGGACCACGACGGTCGCCACCCGGACGGTCGCCAGGGCGACCATCACGGCGGGGACCACGCGGACGACGTTCTTCTTCAGGACGCGGCGTTTCGACGGCCGGCAGGTCGTTACGACCCAGCGTGTCGCCCTTGTAGACCCAGACCTTGACGCCGATGACGCCGTAGGTGGTCTTGGCTTCCGAGGTGCCGTAGTCGATGTCGGCGCGCAGGGTGTGAAGCGGCACGCGACCTTCGCGGTACCACTCGCAACGCGCGATTTCGATGCCGTTCAGGCGGCCCGACGACATGATCTTGATGCCCAGGGCACCCAGACGCATGGCGTTTTGCATGGCGCGCTTCATGGCACGGCGGAACATGATCCGCTTTTCGAGCTGTTGCGTGATGCTGTCGGCGATCAGCTGCGCATCGATTTCGGGCTTGCGCACTTCTTCGATGTTGACCGCAACCGGCACGCCGAGCTGCTTGCCCAGTTCGCGCTTGAGGTTCTCGATGTCTTCACCCTTCTTGCCGATCACGACGCCCGGACGTGCCGAGTAGATCGTGATGCGTGCGTTCTTGGCGGGACGTTCGATCATGACGCGCGACACCGAAGCGTTCTTCAGCTTCTTCTTCAGGTATTCGCGAACCTTGATGTCTTCGGCCAGCATGCCCGCGAAATCGCGGTCGCTTGCGTACCAGCGGCTGGACCAGTTACGGGTAACCGCAAGGCGGAACCCGGTTGGGTGGATTTTCTGTCCCATATTTCTTCCAGGCCTTCTTAGTTGCCAACCGTCACGTACACATGGCACGTGGGCTTGCTGATGCGATTGCCGCGACCCTTGGCCCGCGCGGTGAAGCGCTTGAGCGTTGCACCTTGCTCGACGTAGATGGTCTTGACCTTCAGCTCGTCGATGTCGGCACCGTCGTTGTGCTCGGCGTTGGCGATAGCCGACTCCAGCACCTTCTTGATGATCACAGCGGCCTTTTTCTGCGTGAACTGCAGAACGTTGAGCGCTTGATCGACCTTCTTGCCGCGGATCAGGTCCGCGACCAGACGGCCCTTGTCGACCGACAGGCGGACACCGCGGAGGACTGCACGTGTTTCAGACATGGTCGTTCCTTACTTCTTCTGGACTTTTTTGTCCGCGGGGTGCCCCTTGAACGTGCGCGTGAGCGCAAATTCGCCGAGCTTGTGGCCGACCATCTGGTCGGTGATGTACACGGGCACGTGTTGCTTGCCGTTGTGCACAGCGATGGTCAGACCGATGAATTCGGGCAAAACCATCGAGCGGCGCGACCAGGTCTTGATCGGCTTCTTGTCCTTGGTCGTCACGGCCTTGTCGGCCTTGGCCACCAGGTGGTGGTCGACGAAAGGACCCTTTTTGAGAGAGCGAGTCATTGGCTATCCCTTACTTCTTGCGACGCGACACGATGAAGACCTGCGTGCGCTTGTTGTTACGGGTGCGATAGCCCTTGGTCAGATTGCCCCATGGGTCGACAGGATGGCGGCCTTCGCCAGTCTTGCCTTCGCCGCCACCGTGCGGGTGGTCGACCGGGTTCATCACGACGCCGCGAACGGTCGGGCGAATGCCCTTCCAGCGCTTGGCGCCTGCCTTGCCGAGTTGGCGCAGGCTGTGCTCTTCGTTGGCCACTTCGCCGATGGTTGCGCGGCATTCGATGTGGATGCGACGCACCTCACCCGAACGCATGCGGACCTGTGCGTAGACGCCTTCGCGAGCCAGCAGCGTGGCCGACGTACCGGCGGAACGCGCGATCTGCGCGCCCTTGCCGGGTTGCAGTTCGATGCAGTGGATCGTCGAGCCGACCGGAATGTTGCGGATCGGCAGGGTGTTGCCGGCGCGGATCGGGGCTTCGGCGCCCGACAGCAGCGTTGCACCGGCTTCAAGACCGCGCGGGGCGATGATGTAGCGGCGCTCGCCGTCGGCGTAGCAGACCAGAGCGATGTGGGCGGTGCGGTTCGGGTCGTACTCGATGCGTTCGACCTTGGCCGGGATGCCGTCCTTGTTGCGCACGAAGTCGACAACGCGGTAGTGGTGCTTGGAACCACCGCCACGGTGACGGATCGTGATGTGACCGTTGTTGTTACGGCCGGCCTTCTGGAACTGGGGTTCCAGCAGGGCTGCGTGAGGAGCACCCTTGAACAGGTGATCACGCGAAATCTTCACCGCGCCGCGTTGGCCCGGCGAAGTGGGTTTCATCTTGATGACGGCCATGATTAAGCGCCTTCCCCGACGAGGTTGAGCTCTTGACCCGGCTTCAGGGTCACATAGGCCTTGCGAACGTTGTCGCGGCGGCCGATGGACTTGCCAAAGCGCTTGGTCTTGCCCTTGGTGTTGAGCACCGACACGCCCTGGACTTCGACCTTGAACATCAGTTCAACAGCGGCCTTGATCTCGGGCTTGGTGGCGTCTTGCAGCACCTTGAAAGTGACAGCGTTCGACTTCTCGCCGACCATCGTGGCCTTTTCGGACACGATCGGGGCGACCAGCACCGCCATCAGGCGGCCTTCTTCGAACGTACGTTCAGCGGCGGTAGGGTTCACGCGGCTCATGCGAACATCTCCTTGAGCTTGTCGACGGCACCCTTGGTGACCAGCACCTTCTTGTAGTGAACCAGCGACACCGGATCGGCGTAACGGGGTTCGACCACGAGGATGTTGACCAGATTGCGCGAGGCAAGGTACAGGTTTTCGTCGACTTCTTCGGCGATCACGAGCACGGACTCGAGATTCATTGCCTTGAAACGGGCTGCCAGCGGCTTCGTCTTGGGCGAATCCACGGTCAGCGAATCCACCACGGCCAGACGGCCTTCGCGAGCGAGCTGCGAGAAGATGGCGGCCATGCCGGCGCGGTACATCTTCTTGTTGATCTTTTGCGAGAAGTTTTCGTCAGGCATGTTCGGGAAGATCCGGCCACCCCCGCGCCACAGCGGCGAGGACGTCATACCGGCACGGGCGCGGCCCGTTCCCTTTTGCTTGAAAGGCTTCTTGGTCGAGTGCTTGACCTGCTCGCGGTCCTTCTGGGCGCGCGTGCCTTGGCGGGCGTTGGCCTGGAATGCAACGACGATCTGGTGGACCAGGTCTTCGTTGTAGTCACGGCCGAACACGGTCTCGGGGGCGTCGTACTTCGACGCGGCCTGGCCTTGTTCGTTCAGGAGTTCGAGTTCCATTACTTCGCTCCTTCAGCCGCTTGCGGCTTGGCCTTGATGGCGGGACGCACGGTGACGAAGCCACCCTTCGAACCCGGAATCGCGCCCTTGATGAGCAGCAGTTGACGTGCTTCGTCGATGCGGAACACGTCGAGGTTTTGCGTCGTGCGGGTGACGTCGCCGAGGTGGCCCGTCATGCGCTTGCCGGGGAACACGCGACCGGGGTCTTGTGCCATGCCGATCGAGCCGGGAACGTTGTGCGAACGGCTGTTACCGTGCGACGCGCGTTGCGAGCTCATGTTGTGACGCTTGATCGTGCCTGCGAAACCCTTGCCGATGGAAGTGCCTTGCACGTCCACCTTCTGGCCCACGGAAAACACGCTGCTCGCAGCGATCACGCCGCCAGCCTTGTGCTGACCTGCGGTATCTGCGGTGACGCGGAATTCCTGGATGATTTCGCCAGCTTCGACACCTGCCTTGGCAAGGTGGCCGGCTTGGGGCTTGGTCACGCGCGATGCTTTGCGCGAACCGAACGTCACCTGCAGGGCGACGTAGCCATCGGTCTCTTGGGACTTGATCTGGGTCACACGGTTGTTGGACACATCCACCACCGTGACAGGAACTGCGTCCCCGTCATCGGTGAAGAGACGCATCATCCCCACCTTGCGGCCCAGCAACCCGAGGGAGTTGCTCAGACTCATATGTTTTCTCCAAAAATGGAAATCCTCTTCCGCCACTGCCACTTCAATTGGCAACAGCGTTTGCCAGATTTCTCCGGCTACGGAAGAAGGTTGATAAATCTCCGCCGACGCAACATCCTTGCGGACGCAACAAGGGCAGAGCCAGCGATTATAGACCGCGATGGGGGCGCGGTGCAAGTACCGCCACGGCGCCTGTTTGGCAAGCGCGAAGCCCCCGTTTCAGGGCTATCTGGCGGGCTCTTTGGGATCCTTGGTCTCTTTGGCGGGCAGCGAGATGACCTTTTCACCGTCCGCCGACGACTTCATGTCGCCGGTGGGCTTGGTCGCCGGGGCGCCAGAGCCGGTCTGCACGGGAATCGCCACGATGCTCATGGCCCCGTTCTGCGTCACGAAGACGTTCAGGTAGGCGAGGCCTTCGCGACTGCTCGTCACCGTTGCAGTGGCACTCGTGCGCTGGCCCGCCGGCAGCACCAGCCTGCTGTTCGTCGCCAGCGCCAAGCCGGCATCGGTGGTCAGTTGCACCGTGGCTCCGGCCGGATCGGTCACGCCGTCGAACTGCAGGAAGACCGTAACCGGTCGGCCGGCCTGCGCCACGCCGTCGACCCGGTACTGGATCGCCACGCCCGAGTCATTCGATTTGCGCACCGCGACTGTCATGGGGGCATGAGAAGCCGATGCGACAGGCTTGCCCACGCGCGGCGCCGGCACGCCGTCTGCAAGAGCGGACGCGGCCGCTAGCGTCAGCCACACCGACGCGGCGATCATCGAGCTGGAACGGAGATTCATGGCGGCCCCCACTGCTATTGGATGGTCACGCCGAAACAGGTGTTCGCGGCGGAGTTGTTGAGGTCGTTGATCACCAGGACATAGGCACCCGCCGACAGGTTGACCGAGCCAGGATTGCGGCTGACCACGCCGCCTTGATAGATCGCCGCATTGGCACTGGCTCCCGCTGGCGGCGTGATCCCGAACTGATACGTGCGACTGGTCGGCGCAGAGAAAGTCAAGTAGGCAAAACTGCCCAGCTTGTTGCCGTCGCGCCTCGGATCCGCGGCGTTCGTCACGCAAGCCTGGGTGCTCGCGCCACCGATGGGAGCCGGCTTGTACATCGGCACCGCGATCGACACGCCGCCGTTGTTGCCTTCCTGGTCGCCATAGGCATCGTTGGCGGCCGCGCTGATGTTCTGCCCCGTCAGCAGGGAGGCGAGCACCGAGGCGCTGCCGGGCGACGCCACGTTGAAGACGGCGGTGAAAGGATGGATCGACGTGACCGGTACACCGCCGCGGAACAGGGCGCTGGTCATCGTGTCGTGGATCGGCTTGAACCCGACCTGCTGGTTGAGGTTCCAGAAGATCGACTGGATCGAGGTCTCACGGAACCAGCCCGGATTGGAGGGCGGCCCCTTCGAAAGATCGAGATTCGTCCCCTGCGATTGGCCGGGGCCACCCGAATCGACATAGTTGCTCCGCCCGAGCGCGATGCCCGACCAGGCGTTGCCCCAGCCTTCGGAGAAGGCAAGCCGCCGGTCGACCAGGTCGCTTGTGGCGTGCTCGCCGCCTGTCGAATCGTCGCGACTGAAGGAGGCCTGGTAGTAGTGCCCCCACTCGTGCGCGACCACGGGCGTATCGAATTCGTCGGTGTCCACGTTTTCCTTGCCGAGCACATAGATCTCGGCGCCCGAACTCCGGGCGATGAAGAACGTGGTGCCGATCTGCCCCAGCGCAACGCTGCCGGACGCGTTCGTGTTGTTGACGCTCCAGAACACTTTCAGCGCAGGAAACGCCGTCGCCGGCGCCACCGACACCACCTTCTGCATCGCGGTGTAGACCGTGTCCAGCACCGCGAACGGCGCGGACACGCGCTCGCTCGTGTAGCTCGACCCACCCCAACCGCTGCCGGCGCGCACGTCGCGGGTCAACGCCGCGGTTCCCGTCGAGAACGCAGACGACTGCATGGAATAGATCGCGTTGGAACGGGTGTTGTCGCGCACCGTGACATCCCAACTCGCGCCGGGCCCCGGACGCGTCAGTTGGGCACGCACGCGTACGACGACGCTCGTGTTGCCGGGAACACTCACGGCGTAGCCTCCGCTATCGTCCGTCGAGGTCACGACCAGCTGGTTGCCGCTGGCGTCGAGCACTTCGACATAGGCGCCACGCACCGGCTTGGCAGTGATGTTGGCGTACTGAAGGGCGCCGCTTTCGTTGGGCACCGACTCGTAGGTTGCCGTTCCGCTCAAATTGACAGGGCTGGTCGACGGCGCCACGACGACGGGCAGGAAGGGAATCCCGCCGCCGCCTCCGCCGCCGCCCCCTCCACACGCAGCCAGCAAGACCGTGGCCGCAAAGCACGCCACGATTCCCGACACAAAAGAGAACTTTTGCCTCATAGCTTGTGCGGCCCTCATTTCAGCCCCGGCAAATGCATTGAAGAATACCGGTGCGCGAGGATGCCACAGCCACATGACAAAAGACAAAGCCCGCCTGCATTTCTGCAGGCGGGCTTTTGTCAGAACACGACGCGAGGTCGGATTACTGCAGCTTGATCTCGACGTCCACGCCGGCCGGCAGGTCGAGCTTCATCAGCGCGTCCACGGTCTTGTCGGTCGGGTCGACGATGTCCATCAGGCGCTGGTGCGTGCGAATTTCCAGCTGGTCGCGCGACGTCTTGTTGACGTGCGGCGAACGCAGGATGTCGAAACGCTTCATGCGGGTCGGCAGGGGCACCGGGCCCTTGACGATCGCGCCGGTGCGCTTGGCGGTGTCCACGATTTCAGCGGCCGATTGGTCGATCAGCTTGTAGTCGAACGCCTTCAGGCGAATGCGGATTTTTTGCTTGGTTGCCATGATGATTCCTTTGCGTTCGGCTTAGATGTCGAGGATCTTGGCCACAACGCCCGAACCCACGGTACGGCCGCCTTCACGGATGGCGAAGCGCAGGCCTTCTTCCATCGCGATCGGGTTGATCAGCTTCACGGTGATGCTGACGTTGTCGCCAGGCATGACCATTTC
>NZ_JBFTIO010000028.1:0-36998 GCF_056394985.1 Variovorax sp. 10N412 | reverse complement strand
TAGAAGCCGCCCAGGTTCGGCGGCAGGAAGTAGCCCACCGAGTTGCTTGCGCGCGCATAGTTGGCGTTGTTGATGGTGCTGTTGCCGCTGACGGTGCTGATCACGTTGGTGCCCGAGCCGTTGGTGCCGAACGGGTCGAACACGGTGTCGTTCCAGAACGTGGGCGTGTAGTCGCGGCCCAGGCGCAGCTCGCCGAAGCCACCCGACAGGCTCACGGTGGAGCGCCGCGCGAAGGTGGAGATGCCAGTGGCGCCGTCGTCGTTGGTGATGGGCGCTTCGAGCCAGAAGCTCGCAGCCAGCCCGCCGCCCAGGTCTTCGGTGCCGCGGAAGCCGATGCGGCTGGAGTTGTAGCCGGAGTTGGCCAGGCTGGTCTTGCTTTGCTTGACCGAGGCGCCCGTGAGCGCGTCGCGCGCGCTGGCCGACTGGTAGGTCACGCCGGCGTCGACGACACCGAACAGCGTGACGGACGATTGGGCAGAGGCCAGGCCACAGACGGCCAGGGCAGCGAATGCCGTGAGGGTTTTCTTCATTCAGGTTTCTCCGGTTTCAGCGGCTCTTCAGCGAGCAGCAGACACGCATGGTCTCGTTCAAATTCGGAGGAATCTTGTGATTGCCCTGGCTTTGCACGGAATGTTGTTTGCGTGCACACGCGAGCAGCGCCCCACGGAAACACCGCGTACGAAAAGTCTCCCAAAAGCCGCGCGATGCTCGGCGACCGAAGGAGTCATCCATGACCATTGCCCTGCAAAGCAACACCGCCGCGACACTGGGCGTGCAGCAGCTCGCCAACGCATTCAGCCCCGCCTTTTCGCACCTGCGCATTCTTCGCGACCTCGTGATTCCCATGCCCGAGGGGCATGCGGCACGCACCGCGCGCATCGATGCCGTGGTGGTGTGCGAGACCGGCGTGTACCTGTTCGAGATCAAGGCCTGGCGCAACGCCTTTGTCTATCGCAAGAAGTCGGACCAGTCGCCGCCGCGCTGGTTCCTGCGGCTCAACGGTTGCAAGAACGCGCGCGAGGTGAAAGACCCCGCATGGCAGGGCGGCCGCAAGACCACGCAATTGCGCAGCCTGTTGCCCGACGACCTGCGGCTGCAGTATTTCGTGCTGCTGCCATGTGAAGGCATCGAGCTCGAGGGCGTGATGCCGGCGGCCGTCGTCACGCAGCAGGACCTTCCCTACATCGCGCGCCTGGTGCGCAACAACGGGCGAACGGCTCGCACCTATCGGTTGCTGGACGCCGAAGGCATCGATCGCACGGTGGAACGGCTGCTGGCGCTGCAGGGAGAAGCCGGCGGCCCGGTCTTGCAGTAGCTTGCCGCGTGTTCGCGGCGCGCGCGCAGGGCACGTTGCGGGGTATCGCCGGACAACGCGGCGCGGCACGCCAGGTAAAGACGCGGTACAGCCCCGACTGCGCTGGGGTAGTCCCAAATTTCTCCGACATTGGCGAAGACCATGCGGCGATGCACTTACCGAAGTCCCTCGCAGCGGCCGCCGTGCTGCTTGCCTCGCTGGCTGCCCTTCCCGCATGGGCCACCGATCCGTTCACCGTGCGCGACATCCGCGTCGAAGGCCTTCAGCGCGTGGAGCCCGGCACCGTGTTCGCCACCCTGGGCCTGAAGGCCGGCGACACCTACGACAACGAGCGCGGCACCAACGCCATTCGCGAACTCTTCAAGCTCGGCCTCTTCAAGGACGTTCGCATCGACGTGAACGGCAACGTGCTGGTGGTGGTGGTCGAAGAACGGCCCACCGTCGCCGACATCGACTTCGTGGGCACCAAGGAGTTCGACAAGGCCGCGCTGCAGAAGGCGCTGCGCGAGATCGGCCTGGCCGAGGGGCAGGCCTACGACAAGGCGCTGGCCGACCGCGCCGAGCAGGAGCTCAAGCGCCAGTACATCAGCCGCAGCCTCTACGACGCCCGGGTGGTCACCACCGTCACGCCGCTCGAGAACAACCGCGTGAACCTGACGTTCACCGTGACCGAAGGCGAACCCGCGCGCATCAGGGAAGTGCATGTGGTGGGCAACAAGGCCTTCAGCGAAAGCACCCTGCTCGACCTGTTCGACCAGGACAGCGGCGGCTGGCTGGCCTGGTACACCAAGTCCAACCAGTACTCGCGCACCAAGTTCAACGGGGACATGGAGACGCTGCGCTCCTACTACATCACGCGCGGCTACCTGGAGTTCCGCATCGACTCGACGCAGGTGGCCATTTCGCCGGACCGCCAGACACTCACCCTCACCGTCAACATCACCGAGGGCGAGAAGTTCGTGGTGGCCGGCGTGCGGCTCGCGGGCGACTACATGGGCCGCGACGACGAGTTCAAGACGCTGGTGACCATTCGCCCCGGCGCGCCCTACAACGGCGATCAGGTGGCGGCCACCACCAAGGCCTTCACCGACTACTTCGGCACCTTCGGCTATGCCTTCGCGCGCGTGAAGGCCGTGCCGGAGATCGACCGCGCGAACAACCGCGTCACCCTGGTGCTGAGCGCCGAGGCCTCGCGGCGCGCGTACGTGCGGCGCATCAACATCGGCGGCAACGCCAAGACACGCGACGAGGTGATCCGCCGCGAGTTTCGCCAGTACGAAGGCGCCTGGTACGACGGCAACAAGATCCGCGCCTCGCGCGACCGCATCGACCGGCTGGGCTTCTTCACCGAAGTGAACGTCGACACCGTCGACGTGCCCGGCTCGCCGGACCAGGTCGACCTGGTGGTGAACGTGGCCGAGAAGCCGACCGGCTCGCTGCAGCTGGGCGCAGGCTATTCGTCCACCGACAAGGTGTCGCTGAGCTTCGGCATCACGCAGGAGAACGTGTTCGGCAGCGGCAACTACCTGGGGCTGAACGTCAACACCAGCTCGTACAACCGCACCATCTCGCTCACGGCCACCGACCCGTACTTCACCAAGGACGGCATCTCGCGCACGCTGAACGTGTTCCACACCACCACGCGGCCCTACTACGAGGCCGACGGCAACTACAAGCTCGCCAGCGACGGTGGCTCGGTGCGCTTCGGCTTTCCGGTGGGCGAGCAGGACACGGTGTTCCTGGGCATCGGCGTGGAGCGCTATTCGTTCACGCCGGGCACCAACGGCAGCTACACGCTGGTCGACGGTTCGTACGTGTACACGGCCACGCCGCAGGCCTACCTGGACTACTTCAAGTGCACGGGCACGGTGCCGAACGTGAGCTGCGCCAAGTCGAACATCGTGGGCATCCCGGCCACGCTGGGGTGGTCCCGCGACGACCGCGACAGCGCGCTGGTGCCCACGAGCGGCAGGCTGCAGAGCGCCAACCTGGAAGTGGGCGTGGGCAGCGAGCTGCGCTACATGAAGTCCAACTACCAATACCAGCAGTACTTTCCGCTGTCCAAGCAGTACACGCTCGCCGTCAACGGCCAGCTGGGTTATGCGCGGGCACTGGGCAACAGCACGTTCCCGATCTTCAAGAACTTCTATGCCGGCGGGCTGGGCTCGATCCGCGGCTTCGAGCAGAACTCGCTGGGGCCGACCGACGCGGTCACGGACGGGGCGCTGGGCGGCACGCGCAAGGCGATCTTCAACATGGAGTTCAGCACGCCCTTCCCCGGCGCGGGCAACGACAAGACGCTGCGGCTGTACTCCTTCTTCGATGCCGGCAATGTGTTCGCCGACCGCACCGCCAGCATGACGGATGCGCAGTGGAAGGCGCAGAACCGCCTTCGCGCGTCGGCCGGCATCGGCATCAGCTGGATCTCGCCGCTCGGGCCGCTGCGGCTGGCGTACGCGGTGCCGCTGCGCTACCAGAAGGCAGACACGGCCAACAACATCGCGGCCGACCGCACGCAGCGCCTCCAGTTCCAGATCGGCACGTCTTTCTGACGGGAGCACGCAAGCCATGGGTCGCATCCTGCTGGTGGAAGACGGGCGCGACAGCGCCTCGCAACTGCTCGCGCACCTGCACGGCGCGGGCCACGAGGTCGAGCAGACCGACGACGCGGCGGTGGCGCTGGCGCGCATCCTGAAGGCGCCGCCGGCGCTCACGCTGCTGGGCACCGAGGACGGCATCGCGGTGCTGCAGGAGGTGCGCTCGCACGGCAACCACCCGGTCATCGTTCTGACGGCCCGGGCGCAGGCGTCCGACCGGCTGCTGGCACTGGATGCGGGCGCCGACGACTGCGTGTGCAAGCCCTTCTCCGCCAGGGAAGTGGTGGCGCGCGTGAACACCGTGCTGCGCCGGCATGCGCAGCGCCAGGACGCCGGCCGGCCCTCGGCTGCGGTGAACTTCGCCGGCGGACCGAGCCGGCGGGGCGATGCCCGGCTGGAGGGCCGCCCGCTCGCGCTCACGCGCCGCGAGTGGCTGCTGCTGCGCACGCTGTCGAACGATCCGGGGCGGGTGTTCACGCGCTCGAAGCTGCTGGAAGCGGCGTTTGCCGAGGCACTCGAGGTGAACGAGCGCGCGGTGGACGGACACATCAAGAACCTGCGCAGGAAGCTGGCGGACGCCGCACCCGCGCACGACTGGATCCGCTCGGTCTATGGCGTGGGCTTCTGCTTTGCGGATCGGCCGGCGGGCTGATCGGCGACCGGGGCGGCCGCGCGCAGGACCTGCGGCACCCGTCGGCAAGCCGGGCATGCCCATGCCCACGCCACCCCGGGGCGGCATCGCTACGGTCGGCGGCATGCCGCCCGGCTGCGGCGACCGATGGGCGAAGCCTGTGGCTGTGTCATGGGTTGTCCTGCTCGTTGTGGGATCCGGCGCCGGCCGCTCGGGTGGCACACCCCTCGGCCCACAGGACGAACAGCGCCCACGCCTGCGCGACCAGCCAGAAAAACACGGTGATCGCACCCAGCAGCGCAAAGTTCAGGTCCGGTGTCATGGCCCCATGTTGCAGCCGCATTCGGGAGGAATGATGGAGAAACATGGGAAAACCGCCTCCCAATTTTCTCCACATTCGAACGACATCATCGGCCTTCTTCCCCTCTACACATCCGCAAGTCCGATCGTCGGGCATGTCGCAGAATGCGGCCATGCCTCCCCCGTGCCCATGCCCCAACTGACCCTTTCCCGCAAGATCTTCCTGGCGCTGGCGGCGCTGCTGATCGTGCTGCTCATCAGCTTCGCGGGGTTGTCGATCATTGCGCTGCAGCGCGGCCTGGGCTCCTATGTGGCCGAGATCGAGATCCGGCGCATGGACTGGCTGTCGCAGCTGGTGCTGAAGAACTACGTGGCCCACGGCGACTGGAAGAACCTGCGCGACAACGACGACGCCTGGCAGCGCCTGCAGATGGGCCGTTTCGCCAATGTGCTCGACAGCGCGGCCGCCAACGGCGACGAGCGGCGCCTGCCGCCCTGGTACGAATACCGCGCCATGCGCGGCGCGCCGCCCGAGGGCGCGCCCCCCGACAGCGCATCCGAGGGGAGCCCGCCGCCGTCCGCGCAGCTCGACCTGCTGGCGCGGCGGCTGCCGGGCATGCCGCCGCCCTGGGTGTTTCCCGATCCGCGCGGCATGCACGACGCCATCTACCAGCGCCTGGCCGTGCTCGACGCGAACGGCGCGCGCGTGGTGGGCGCCGACATCGACCTGCCGAACGCCGCGCGCATGCCGATCCGGCACAACAAGTCGGTCATCGGCTACCTGGCGCTCGCGCCGCTGCAGGGGCTGGAGAGCGAGGCCGACCGCGCCTTCATTGCGCGCCAGTCGGGCGTGATCGTGCTCACGGGCCTGTGCGGCCTGGGCTTTGCGCTCGTGCTGTCGTGGCTGCTGGCGCGGCGCTGGTTCAAGCCCATCGACGAGCTCACGCAGGCCGCGCAGGACGTGGCCCGCGGGCGCCTGTCCACCCGTGTCACCGTGCAGGGCTCGGACGAGCTGGCCCTGCTGGGCAAGACCTTCAACGACATGGCGCAGCGCCTGGACACGGTGGAGGCCTCGCGCCGCGCCTGGCTCGCCGACGCGGCGCACGAGCTGCGCACGCCGCTGGCCGCCATGCGCGCCGAGATCGAGGCGCTGCAGGACGGCGTGCGCACCTTCGACGAACGCACCGCGCTGCGCCTGCACCGCCAGGTGATCCGCCTCGGCCAGCTCGTGGACGACCTGCGCAGCAGCATGCGCGAGCCGCAGGGCGGCCTGCTCACTGCCACGGTGTACCCGCTGTCGCTGCTGAAGGAGGCGCTCGACCACACGCGCGACCGCTTCGCCAAGCGCGCCATCGCCGTGGACCGCAGCGCCATCGACCGCATCGACAGCTTCTCGCAGCCCACCGTGGACGGCGACGCGCACCGGCTGCACCAGGTGTTCATGAACCTGCTGGAGAACACACTGGCCTACACCGACGAAGGCGGCGCGCTGCGCATCGACGTCACCGTGGAAGGCGCATGGACCGGCAACTGCCTCACGCTGCTGTTCGACGACAGCTCGCCCGGCGTGCCCGAGAGCGAGCTGCCGCGCCTGTTCGACCGCCTGTTCCGCGGCGAGACCTCGCGCAGCCGCGAGCACGGCGGCTCCGGGCTGGGCCTGTCGATCTGCCGCGCCACCGTCGAGGCGCACGGCGGCACCATCGACGCGTCGGCCTCGCCGCTGGGCGGGCTGCGCGTGACCGTCACCCTTCCATTGGCCGCACCGTCATGACCCGAATTGCCATCGTCGAAGACGAGACCGACATCGCTTCGGTGGTGCAGGACTACCTGCGACACGCGGGCTACGAGACCACGCATTTCACCGACGGGCAAAGCGCTCTCGAGGGCATCGTGGCCGCGCCGCCCGACCTCACGCTGCTGGACATCATGCTGCCGCGGCTGGACGGCATCGAGGTGTTGCGCCGCGCGCGCGAGCACACGACGCACCCGATCATCATGCTCACCGCGCGCATCGAGGAGGTCGACCGCCTGCTCGGCCTGGAGCTGGGCGCGGACGACTACGTGTGCAAGCCCTTCTCGCCGCGCGAGCTGGTGGCGCGGGTGCGCGCGGTGCTGCGGCGCACCGCCGGCCCCGCGTCCGGCGCACAGGGTTCGGCCTCGGCGGACGAGGGGCCGGGGCTGTTGCTGGACGACGTGCACTGGCGCGCCTCGCTCGAAGGCGCGCCGCTGAACCTCACGCGGCGCGAGTTCGGGCTGCTGCAGGTGCTGTCGCGGCACCCGGGGCGCATCTTCTCGCGCGCCCGCCTGCTGGAGCTGGCCTATGACGACACGGTGGACGTGACCGAACGCGCCATCGACAGCCACGTGAAGAACCTGCGCCGCAAGCTGGGCGCGGTGACGCCGGCACACGACTGGATCCGCTCGGTGTACGGCGTGGGCTTCGCGTGGGAGGCGCCGGCCGAAGCCGGGCACTGAACGCGGCGCGGTGCCGCGTTCTGGCTTCTTTTGTGTGCGGTGGACGATGCGTTGCACGACGGTTGCCGGCGGTCGTCCGCGTCACACATGGCGCGGCGGCACGGGCTTGCGTAGTCCCGCGTAGGACAGCATCCGCCAATCCCGCACCCTCGTGCTCGGGTACGCACTCAGCCTCACACTGCCGGGTTGCAAGCAGGAAGCGCACAGGAGGAAACCCATGTCACACGATGACCGTTCCATGAAGGAAGACGCTTCGAGCCCATCAGGCGCGCCGGGCGGGCTCACCCGGCGCGACGCCGTGTTCGCCGCTGCGGCGGTGGCTGCGCAGGCCGCGCTGTTCGGCTGGCCGGGCACGGGCGGTGCGCAAGCGGCACCAGCGGCTGCGGCCGCAACCACCACGGGCACCGTCGACGGCGAAGCCATGGCGCGCTTCCTCGCGTTTTCCAAGGCCATCACCGGCCACGACGACATCGACCCCACCACCGCGGCCCGCATCCGCGAGGCGATGCTGCAGGGCGACGCCGCCTTCGCGCAGCAGGCCGCCTCGCTCGCGGGCCTGGTGCAGCCCGGCATCGCGCCCGACGCGCTGCTGGGCGCGGCCACCAGCGCCGGCCTGCGCGAAGCGGCGCTGGCCGTGGTCACGGCCTGGTACACGGGCACCGTGGTCGCCGGCCAGAAGACCACCGTGGTCGCCTACGAGCAGGCGCTCATGTACCGGCCCGTGGCCGACGCGCTCACGGTGCCCACGTACTGCAACGAAGGCCCGATGTGGTGGACCGCGGCGCCGCCCGACGTCGGCGTGCCGACACCGCAGGAAGCGGCACGGCCTTCGCCCACGCCGCCCCCGGTGATGCGCAGCCAGTAGGCGCGCCCCCATTCACCCCGCACCCCCTTCGCTTCAACGGCACACACAACACACACATTCCCGATGAAGAAAGCAGCATTCGATTCAGATGGCAACGCGACCGCCGACGTGGTCGTGGTCGGCTCCGGCGTGGTCGGCGCGATGATCGCCGACCAGCTCGCGGGCCAGGGCCACGCGGTGCTCATGCTCGAGGCCGGCCCGCGCATCCAGCGCGCGCAGGCGGTGGAGAACTGGCGCAACATGCCCTTCGCCAACCGCGTGGGCTCCGACTTCCAGGGCCTGTTTTCGCAGTCGCCGCTGGCGCCCGCGCCGCTGTACTTTCCGCCCAACGACTACGTCGGCCTTACGGGGCCCGACGGCAAGGGCTTCCAGCAGGGCTACCTGCGCGTGGTGGGAGGCACCACCTGGCACTGGGCCGCGTCGAGCTGGCGCCACCTGCCGGTGGACCTGCGCATGAAGTCGACCTACGGCGTGGGCCGCGACTGGCCCATCGGCTACGACGAGCTGGAGCC
This sequence comes from Variovorax sp. 10N412, assembly GCF_056394985.1. Lineage (NCBI taxonomy): Bacteria > Pseudomonadati > Pseudomonadota > Betaproteobacteria > Burkholderiales > Comamonadaceae > Variovorax > Variovorax sp. 10N412. Next base: position 28,303 of record NZ_JBFTIO010000028.1, on the reverse strand, counting down.
CTTCTACTGCCGCGCCGAGGAGCAGATGGGCGTGGCCGGGCCGAACGACCCGGCGCAGCAGTCGCCCTCGGAGCGCAGCAAGCCCTACCCGATGGACATGGTGCCGTGGAGCTACGGCGACAAGCGCTTCGCCGAGGTGGTGAACGCGCACGGCTACCGCTCGGTGCCGATTCCGCAAGGCCGCAGCACGCGGCCATGGAACGGCCGGCCGACCTGCTGCGGCAACAACAACTGCCAGCCGATCTGCCCGATCGGCGCCATGTACAACGGCATCCACCATGTGCAGACCGCGGAGGCCAAGGGCACCACGCTGCTGCCCGAGGCCGTGGCCTACCGCATCGACACGGACGCGAACAACCGCATCACGGCCGTGCACTGGTACGACAAGGAACGCAAGTCGCACAAGGCCACCGGGCGCCAGTTCGTGATTGCCTGCAACAGCCTGGAAACGCCGCGCCTGCTGCTGCTGGCGGCGAACGACCGCAACCCGAAGGGCATCGCCAACAGCTCCGACCAGGTGGGGCGCAACATGATGGACCACTCGGGCTTTCACTGCACCTTCCTGGCCAACGAGCCGCTGTGGATCGGCCGCGGGCCGGCGCAGAGCAGCTGCCTGGTGGGGCCGCGCGACGGCGCCTTCCGCAGCGAGTATTCGTCGAACAAGATGATCCTGAACAACATCACGCGGGTGGGGCCGGCGACGCAGCAGGCGCTCAAGCTCGGGCTGGTGGGCAAGGCGCTGGACGAAGAGATTCGCCGCCGCGCGGCCTTCGGCGTCGACCTGTCGATCAGCCTGGAGCCGCTGCCCGACCCGAACAACCGGCTCACGCTGAGCGCCACCCGCAAGGACCCGCTGGGCCTGGCCTGCCCCGAGATCCACTACGACGTGGGCGACTACGTGCGCAAGGGCGCGGCGGCGGCGCACAAGCAGCTGGAGCACATCGGCAGCCTGTTCGGCGCGACGGAGTTCAACATCACGACCGCGCTGAACGCCAACAACCACATCATGGGCGGCACCATCATGGGCGCCGACCGAAAGGATTCGGTGGTCGACGGCGACTGCCGCGCGCACGACCACGACAACCTGTGGCTGCCCGGCGGCGGGCCGATTCCCTCGGCCAGCGTGGTCAATAGCACGCTGACGATGGCGGCGCTGGGCCTGAAGTCGGCCGACGCGATCGGCCGCGCACTGGCGAAGGGCTGAGGGCATGACGACCTTGCGTGCATGGGCGGCGACGCTGCTCGTATTCGGCGCTGTCGTCGGCCAGGGCGCCATGGCACAGGAGCCACCGCCGGCCGCGCTCATCGAGAAGGGCCGCCAGCTCGCCGTCGCGGCCGACTGCATGGCCTGCCACACCGCGCCCGCTTCGCTCGGCCTGCCGGGCGGCGGCAAGCCCTTCGCGGGCGGCTACGCCATCGAGTCGCCGCTGGGCACCATCTACGCGACCAACATCACGCCTTCGAAAGCGGCCGGCATCGGCGACTACACCGAGGCCGAATTCGCACGCGCGCTGCGGCAAGGCGTGCGGCGCGACGGCAGCCACCTGTACCCGGCGATGCCGTACACCTCGTACACGCAGCTGAGCGACGAGGACACCGGCGCGCTGTACGCGTACTTCATGCACGGCGTGGCGCCGGTCGACGCCGATGCGGAAAAGACGACGCTGCCCTTCCCCTTCAGCCAGCGCTGGTCGATGGCGATCTGGAACCTGCTGTTCCTGGACAACCAGCGCTTCGTGCCCGACACCACGAAAAGCGCCGAATGGAACCGCGGCGCCTACTTGGCCGGCGCGCTGGGCCACTGCAGCGCCTGCCACACGCCGCGCAACGCGCTGATGGCCGAGCGCGGCGGCCAGGCCCTCGCGGGCGGCGCGGTCGGGCCCTGGTACGCGCCCAACATCACGTCCGACCCGGTGAGCGGCATCGGCGCCTGGAGCGAACAGGAACTGGTGCAGTACCTGCGCACCGGCCGCGTCGAGGGCAAGGCACAGGCCGCGGGCGGCATGGCGGAGGCCGTTCAGAACAGCCTGCAGCACCTGCCCGAAGCCGACCTGCGCGCGATGGCGGTGTACCTGAAGGGCACGCCGCCGATCCGCGACGCGGCGGACAAGGGCAAGGACAGCGACAGCAGCAAACCCGCGCATGCGTGGGGTGCGGCGTCGAGCACCGAGGCCACGCTGCGCGGCAGCCGGCCGTTCAACAGCGTGGCGCGGCTCACCAGCGGCGAGCAGCTCTACAACGGCTACTGCGCCAGCTGCCACCAGTCGAACGGCGCGGGCAGCCGCAACCAGGCCTACCCGAGCCTGTTCCACAACACGGCCACGGGGCTCTCGACTCCGGCGAACCTGGTGGCGGCCATCCTCTACGGCGTGGACCGGCAGGTGGGCGACACGCACGTGCTGATGCCGCGCTTCGACGCGCTCTCGTACGTCGACCCGCTGACTGACGCGCAGATTGCCGACATCTCCAACTACGTGCTGGGACGCTACGGCAACGGCGCGGTGCGGGTGAGCGAAGCGGACGTGGCCTTGTCGCGCGCGGGCGGGCCGCGGCCGCTGCTGGCGCAGGTGCAGCCGTACATCCTGCCGGCGATGGGCGTCGGGCTGCTCCTGCTGGCGTGGCTGGTGCGCCTGTGGTGGGTGCGGCGGCGGCGCGCGCCACGGGCGGCCTGACCCGCACGGTGCCGGGCCTCGGGTCAGCTGGCCGTGGCATGCATCGTGCAAGATCGGCGTCATGCCTCCCCTGTCTCCCGACGCGCTGCGCCAGCGGCTGCGGTCCTTCGCTTCCCGCGCGCAGCCCGTGCGCATTCTTCTCACGCTCGGCAGCCTCATGGCGCTGTGCGGCGCCACCGGCCACCCCGATGCGGTGATTCCGCTGTTCCTGGGCGCCATTGCCAGCGCGCTGGCGGAAACCGACGACAGCTGGCGCGGCCGGCTGCGCGCGCAACTGGTCACGCTGGCCTGCTTCGCCGCCATCGCGTTCGCGGTGGAGGCCGCCTTCGGCCTGCCGCTGCTGTTCATCACCGGGCTGGCGCTCGCGGCCTTCGCGCTCACGATGCTGGGCGCGGTGGAGGCACGCTACAAGGCCATTGCGTACGCCACGCTGATCCTGGCGATGTACGCCACGCTGGGCATCGAGAACATGGCGTCGCATGGGGTTCAGGGGCTGGCCGCGCGCGGACGCGAGCCCTTGCTGCTGCTGGCGGGCGCCGCGTGGTACGGCGTGTTCTCGGTGCTGTGGTGCGCCGTGTTCCCGGCGCAGCCGGTGCAGGCGCGGCTGGTGTCGCTGTTCACGGTGCTGGGCAACTTCGTGCGCTTCAAGGCGTCGCTGTTCGAGCCGCTGCGCGGCATCGACATCGAGCGCAAGCGGCTTGCGCTCGCGCAGCTCAACGCCGAGGTGGTGACGGAGCTGAACGCGGCCAAGGAAAGCATCTTCCGGCGCATCGGCGCACGCGCACCGACCGGGCGGCTGTCGCGCTACCGCGGGCTCTATCTCATTGCGCAGGACGTGCACGAGCGCGCCAGTTCCTCGCACGACGACTACAACGCGCTGGCGGACGCCTTCTTCCACAGCGACCTGCTCTACCGCTGCCAGCGGGTGCTGGGCCTGCAGGGGCTGGCATGCCAGCGGCTGGCCGACTCGATCGCGCGGCGCGAGCCCTTCGACGCGGGCACGGAGACCGTGCAGGCGCTGGCCGACCTGCAGAGCGCCATCGCGCACGAACGAGCCCGGGCGATCGAACATGAGCGGCTCGCATTGCTGGCATCGGTCGAGGCGCTGGCGCGCAACCTGGCGCTGCTCGACGGGCAGCTCGTGGGGGCCAGCCAGCCTTCGGCACGCGCCGGGCGCACGGAGATGGGCCTGTTCGACCGCTCGCCGCGCTCGTGGCACGACGCGGTGGAGCGCGTGCGGCGCCAACTCACGCCGCGCTCGCCGCTGTTCCGGCATGCGCTGCGGCTGTCGATCGCGCTGGTGGCGGGCTACGCGGTGATGCAGGTCATTCATCCCGCGCAGGGCTACTGGATCCTGCTGACCACGCTGTTCGTGTGCCAGCAGAGCTACGGCGACACCATCGCGCGCATGGGCCAGCGCATCACGGGCACCGCGCTGGGCGTGGTGGCGGGCTGGGCGCTGCTGCAGCTGTTTCCGCAGCCGCTGGTGCAGTCGGTGATCGCGGTGGCCGCCGGCGTGGTGTTCTTCGCCACGCGCACCACGCGCTACCTGCTGGCCACCGCGTCCATGACGCTGCTGGTGCTGATGTGCTTCAACCAGGTGGGCGACAGCGGCGTGCTGCTGGTGCCGCGGCTGGTCGACACCGCCATCGGCAGCGCCATCGCGGGCCTGGCCGTGCTGCTGGTGCTGCCGCACTGGCAGGCCAGGCGCATCAACGAACTGGCGGCCGCAGCGCTGCGCGGCCATGCGGGCTACCTGCGGCAGATCGTCGCACAGTACCGCACGGGCGCACGCGACCACCTCGACTACCGGCTGGCGCGTCGCAACGACCACAACGCCGATGCGGCGCTGTCCACCGCGGTGTCGGACATGTTCCGCGAGCCGGGCTTCGTGCGGCCGCGCGCGGGGGTGGCGCTGCGCTTCCTGATCCGCTCGCACACGCTGCTGAGCTACCTCTCGGCCCTGGGCGCCCATCGTTCGGCGCTGCCCGATTCGGCGCAGATGGCGGTGCTGCGCACGGCCGCCGAAGGCGCCATTGCGGCGCTGGAGGGCCTGGCGGCGGGGTTGGACAAGGGCCGCGCGGACGGCCCGGTGGACGCGCAGGCCGAAGCAAGCGCCCGCGCCGCGCTCGTGCAGGCCATTGCCGACAGCGGCAAGGACGGCGCCGGCGGCGACCCGCAGGCGCGAACTTTTCACACGGAACTCGGTCTGATATGGCTGCAGATCGACGCATTGCGCACCCACGCAAGCGAATGGCTGCAGCCTCCAGGCAGCGACACCCCGACCGCGCCGGCCTGAGCGAACATTCCTGCAACCCGGTCGGTTGAAAAAAGGTTGAATTGGCGCGCGACTGATTTGTCACCGCGCGCCGGGTAAAATTAACCCTCATGTCCCGCTGGTTTACCGCCACTGTCCTTGCCTTCATGTTGTCCTGCTACGGCTTTGCCGTGCTTGCCCACAGCATGATCGGTGGCGGCCATGCGCAAGGTGAGACGGCTGCGCAGACCGCCCAGGTGCTCGTGAGCAGCGTGTCGCTGTCCGACGCGTCGGACGGCACCGATGCCGACGTGGCCTCGGACGATTCCCTTTCCGTCGATGAAGCCGGCTCCGAACATGCCGAGCTGGTCGACGCGCGCAACGACGCGCCCGCGCTGCTGCGCTTCACGGAACAGCCGCCCAAGCTGGGCCTGACCACCACCATCGCTCCGTTCCTCGAACGGCCCAAGCGCCCACCCCGGGCCGCTTCCTTCGTCGCCTAGGCCCTCAAAGCCTTCGCGACCGGGCGCCGCCACGGCGCCTGCCCATCGATGCGGGGCTGCCGGGCCTCCGGCCGCACCCGCATCGGCACCCAGACCTTCCCCATTTCGGGCCGCTTGCCATCTGAACGCGTCGTTGCGTCCAGCCAGCGCCGGCCCACCCTTCAAGGAATCAACACAATGAACAACAGCCCTACCGCCTTCAACCCCGGCTTCGAGGCCCCCATCGCCTCGGTGCAGGAACGCAACCGCGTGCTGCGCAACACCTACTGGCTGCTCGCCCTCTCGATGGTGCCCACCGTGCTGGGCGCCTGGATCGGCGTGACGACCGGCTTCTCGCGCGCCATGTCGCCGGGCATCGGCCTGATGGTCTTCCTCGGCGGCGCCTTCGGCTTCATGTACGCCATCGAGAAAACCAAGGAATCTGCCGCCGGCGTGCCGGTGCTGCTGGCCTTCACCTTCTTCATGGGCCTGATGCTGTCGCGCCTGGTCGGCACCGTGCTGGGCCTGGCCAACGGCGCGAGCCTGGTGATGACGGCGTTCGCCGGCACCGGCGCCATCTTCTTCGGCATGGCCACGCTGTCGTCGGTCATCAAGCGCGACCTGTCGGCCATGGGCAAGTGGCTCTTCATCGGCGCCATCCTGCTGCTGGTGGCGGGCATTGCCAACTTCTTCATCCAGTCGAGCGCGCTGATGATGACGCTGTCGGTCGCGGCCATCGGCATCTTCTCGGCCTTCATCCTGCATGACCTGAAGCGCGTGAAGGACGGCCTGGAAACCAACTACATCTCGGCCACGCTGGGTGTGTACCTCAGCATCTACAACGTCTTCCAGTCGCTGCTGGCCCTGCTGGGCATTGCCGGCGGCCGCGACGAGTAATCCCCACGAAGGAATATTTCCATGCGCCTCACCACCAAAGGCCGCTTCGCGGTCACCGCGATGATCGACATCGCCCTGCACGGCCGTTCGGGCCCCGTCACGCTGGCCTCGATCAGCCTGCGCCAGCGCGTGTCGCTGTCGTACCTCGAACTGCTGTTCGGCAAGCTGCGCCGTGCCGACCTGGTCGAATCGACCCGCGGCCCGGGCGGCGGCTACTCGCTCAGCCGCAAGGCGGCGGACATTTCCGTGGCCGACATCGTGCTGTCGATCGAGGAACACGACACCGACAACCGCCGCCGCGAAGCCGGCGAGCCGGGTGAAACCGGCCGCTGCCAGATCGACGACCTGTGGGCCACCGTGAACCTGCGCGCGGTCGAGTTCCTGAAGTCGATCACGCTGCAGGCGCTGGTCGACGAACAGAAGGCCAAGGGCGTGCAGGCCGCCACGCGGCCCGAGCCGCGCCGCGCCGCGCCGGGCGCACCCGCGCGCAAGCCCTTCATCGTCGACGCGCCGAACTCGGTGTTCGCGCTGGGACGACGGCACCAGCAAGGCGCGGGCTGAGGCCTGCGCGCGCCATGCCCCCGGGGGCCCAGCGCCCCCTGGTGTGCCGCCCCCTCAGCGGGGCACTTCGAAGCTCAGCGTCGCCGTGTGGCGCACTTCGTCGTACTTCTTTCCATCGACCGTGACGGCCCCGTTCACGCGTGCCGTCACCTCCAGCACATAGAGACCCGGGAACGGCGTCGCGAGCGACACGGTGCCGTCCTTCGCGGGCTTGAGCACGCGGCGCCAACCTTCCGAGGTATCGACGTTGACCTGCGTGGCCGGCACCGCATCGCCCTTCCACACCAGCTTGAAGGTGTTGCCGCCGGGCTCGGTGGGCACCAGCTCGAGGTCGTTCACGGCCTGGGTCTCGGCGCGGCCCCAGCGGGCCTGGAACTGGGTCAGCGTGGCCTTGTCGCCTTCGCTGCCGGCACGGCTGGCCACGGCGCGCAGGTCGGTGCCCGCTGCACCCGAAATCATCGCACGGCCGGCTTCGGCGGTCAGCGGCAGGCTTTTGCCGTCGGCCAGGAAGGCGCGCGGCGCGGCCACGCTGGCCAGCGGCTGGGCGGTCTTGCCGAGTTCACCCACGCGGGCGATGCCGTTGGCGCCGTCGCGCGACAGCCAGAGGTAGTCGGCCTGGGCGGCACCGGCCGCGACGAGGCATGCGGCAGCCAAGAACCGCGAGCGAAGACGAAAAGAAGAAGGCATGGGTGTGAGCGAAGAACCGGTGAAATGAAATGAAGGCTGCCGCTCAGCGCGGCGACCCGATGAATGCGAAGGCGACCCCCGCACAGCCCGCCACTGCGGCGCAGACCGCGAGCCCTGCTGCGCCGCGCGGGCGGTAAGGCAGCAGCAGCGCGACCGGCAACGCGCCGGCCGACAGAAAGCCCAGCCATGCGACCGCGCCCACCGTGGCGCCCCACGCCATCACGCAGGGCACGGCGGCGGCCGCCAGCAGTGCGGCGCCAGCCACGCGCAGCGGCACGCGCCGCCGCACCGGTACTTCGCGCTGCCGGGTCAGTTGTTCGTGGTGCCGGTCCATGGCAAAGCTCAGGCCGGCCATGCCGGCATAGGCGAGTGCAAGGCCGAGCAGCGAGGCGTACGCGGTCGTCATGTGACGGACCTGCGCAGATGGCGCAGCGCGCCCACGGCCGCAAGACCGAAGGCCACCGCGCCCAATTCGACGCCGGCACTCTCCCAATCGCCCCGCAGCAGTTGCGCCGGCAGGTGGTCGCCCGTGGTCAGCACATTCAGCACCGGCAGCAGCAGGCACAGCGCGGCCAATGCGCCGAGCTGCTCGCGCCACGCCTGTGCCGGTCGGCGAAGGAAGGCATGCAGCAGCGACAGCGCCCACAGCGCGAAGAACACGTACAGCTCCACGCTCGCGCGATGGTCGGTGGCCACCGGCACCAGCCGGTTGGCCCACAGGTAGCCCACGCAGGCCACGGACAGCCCCGCGATCGCCGCGACGTTCAGCGCCTCGACCAGGCGGTAGACCCGTGCGGTCGCGCCGCCGAACTCGCCCAGGTGCTTGTGCCGCCGCTTGACGATGAACAGCACCGCGCCCGAGCCCATCATCGCGGTGCCCGCCAGCCCGCACAGGAAGTACAGCCACTTCATGCCCCAGCCGCCGTAGGTGACCATGTGCAGCCCGTTCATGGCCGACTGCGCGAGCAGGGCCGCGCCGCCGTCGGCCGCGCCCGGCATGCGCACGCGCTGCACCTCGCCGCTGGCGGCCGAGAACAGCGCCATGCCGGTGGTGCCGCCGAGGCGGCGCGCGGATTCGTCTTCGCTGTTCCAGCCATAGACGCCGATGCGCGCGCCCGCGTCGCCCGGGTGGTCGATGACGACCGCGCGCACCGCCTGGCCCATGAGCTGCTGGCCGCGCGCGGCGAAGGGCTCCAGCGCGGGCACGTCCATGGCGCGGCCGGTGCGCGCCGGCTTGGCGCCGTCGCCCAGCTCCGACGCGAACTGCATCTGTGCGGCAGGGCCCGTGCCGTAGTGCAGGACCTTCCCGGCCGGCATGAAGGTGGTGCCCGAAATGACGATGCCGGTGTAGGCGATCATGAATTGGAACGGCAGCGTCAGCACCGCCACCGCGTTGTGCGCGTCCAGCCAGCTGCGCTGGCCCTTCTTCGGCCGGAAGGTGAAGAAGTCCTTGAAGATGCGCTTGTGCGTGATGACGCCCGACACCAGCGCCACCAGCATCGCCATGGCGGCGATGCCCACGATCCACAGGCCGACGGTGCCGGCGTGCAGTTCGTAGTGGAAGTCGACGAAGTGGTGCCCGCCGAGCGTGGCGCGCACCGCGTGGCCGGTCTGCGCCGCCAGGGGCCGGCCGGTCGCCGGGTCGAGCGCGGCCGACACGTACTGGTTGTTCGCATCGAACCAGTACACGTTGAGCTCGCCCCCGCCGCTGGCGTTGGAAGGCCACAGCTCCCACATCCGCGCGCCCGGGTGGTGCTCGGCCATGTAGGCCAGGCCCCAGGCCAGGCGCTGCGCGCGATCGGCCGTGGGTGCAGCCTTCGATGCCGCCTTGGCAGCCTCGGCGGCTTCCTCGGCCCGGTGCTCCGGCGTCATCCAGTGGGTGATGGGCTCGTCGAACACCGCGAGCGTGCCGGTGAGGAACACCGCGAACAGCAGCCACGAGAACCACAGCCCGCACCAGGTGTGCAGCCAGGCCTGGGCCTGGCGGAAGCCGCCCTTCGCACTGCTTTTTTCTTTCTGTCCCGGAGGGGTGGTCATGGTCAGGCACCCGCCCCGCGCAAGGTCCAGCCCAGGCCGGCGAGCACCACGGCCGGCAGCAGCAGGCCCAGCCACACGCGCAGCAACGACACGGGCGAGAACGCCCAGATCACCGCGGCGGTGTAGACGACAAAGCCGAGCTGCATGCCCCCGATCACGGCCTCGGCACGGCCGGCCGGCAGCACGGCGGCGAAGAAGACAGCCGCGGCGGCGGCCAGCGCATAGCCGCCGAACACAGCGGCCGCGACACGGCCCAGCAGCAAAAGCCCTGCGGGCATGGAAGGAAAACGAGAGTTCATCGTGAAAGAAAACGAGGCGCGGAAATGCGCCCCCTTCCTTGCATGACAAACGAAAACGGAAAAAGGGTCATGCCGGGCACAAGAAAGCGCTTTTGCGCCTCTTTCCGTCAGAACTTGTAGTTCAGCGTCGCCACCGCATTGCGCGGCGTGCCGAAGAACGCCTGCCCGTCGACGTTGCTGTAGTACTTCTTGTTGAAGAGGTTCTCGATGTTGAGCTGCAGCGACAGCTTGGGCGTGAACGCATAGCGCGCCATCAGGCTCACGACCGCGAACGATCCTTGCTGGTAGCGCATGTCGACGTCGCCCACGGCGTACGGGGAGTACAAGCGGTTCTGCCAGTTGACCCCGCCGCCCACGGTGAGCCGCTGCCAGCTGCCGGCCAGCCGATAGGTGGTGAACAGCGTGGCCTGCGTGGTCGGCATGGCGGTGTTGATGCGCGCGCCGTCGCCGTCGCGCGCCAGGGTGCGCGCAATGCCTGCGCTCATCTGCCAGCCCGGGGCCAACTCGCCCGACACCTGCAGTTCGATCCCCTTGCTGACGACGCCGCGCGCGCCGTAGTAGGCGCCGTCGGTCGAGTTGGGCACCAGCTTCGTGCCGTCGCGCTGCGCCACGTTCTCCTGCTCGGCGCGGAAGACTGCGATCGAGGTGTTGAGCTTGCCGCCCAGGTGCTCGCCCTTCACGCCCACCTCATGGCTCTTGCCCGTGACGGGGTCCAGGTAGGCGCCGCTCGTGTCGCGGTAGTTCTGCGGCTGGAAGATGTCGGTGTAGCTCGCGTAGACCGAGTAGTTCTCGCTCAGGTCGTACACCAGGCCCGCGTAGGGCGTGAACACGTCGTGGCGGCGCGTGGCGCTGTCGTCCGCGGTCCGGCGGGTCGAGCGCCAGCTGTTCTGCCGGCCGCCCACGATCAGCTTGAGCGAATCGGCCAGCGACAGCCGCGCGGCGCCGTAGTAGCCGGTCTGGCGCGTCTTGGTGACGGCGGACACGTTCAGCGCGCCCCAGGTCGGCTCGGGGTATGAACCGTTCCAGTCGTAGAAGTTGCCGGTGCCAGGCAGCGCGCTGGTGCGCGGGTGGTTGGCCTCCGCATAGCGCGACTGGCTGTTGGCGAGGCCCACCACCAGCTCGTGCTTGCGGCCCAGCAGCTCGAAGGGGCCGGTGGCCTGCAGGTCGAGGCTGTTCTGGCGGAACGCGTGCTCGAAGTAGCCCGGCAGCGAGCCCAGCCCGGTGCCGGTGAGGCGGTCGAGGTCGCCGTACAGGTACAGCAGCTTGGCGTTCTGCTTGCTCTCGCGGTGCGACGCATTGGCCTTGAGCTTCCAGCCGTTGTCCAGGCGGTGCGCGAGGTTCGCGAAGGCCGTGGTCGTCGTGGTGTCCCAGTGGGTCCACGGCGTGCCGATGGTCTTGGAGGTGTCCCAGTTCGCGGCGCCGCCGTCGCTGAAGGTGAGCGGCAGGCCACCCCAGGTCGACGAAGTCGGCCGGTTGCCCTGGGAGTCGATGCCCACGCTCAGGGTGGTGTCGGGCGTGAGGTCGGCGTCGACCACGCCGTACAGCACGTGCTTGCGGCCGTGGTACATGTCGATGAAGGAGTCGCGGTCCTCCGTCATGCCGATGATGCGGGCGCGCACGCGGCCGTCTTCGGTCAGCGGCGTCTGCAGGTCGACCGTGGCGCGGCGCAGGTTCCACGAGCCCAGCGCCAGCGACGCGCTGCCGGCGAACACCTTGCTGTCGGCATGCTTGCGCACCAGGTTGACCGAGGCCGACGGGTTGCCCGCGCCGGTCAGCAGGCCGGTGGAGCCGCGCACGACCTCGATGCGGTCGTACAGCACCGGGTCGTTGTTGGAGGCGCCGAAGAAGTCGGTGGTGACGGTGGTGGGCACGCCGTCGTACTGGTAGTTGTCGATGTAGAAGCCGCGCGCGTACAGGTCGGTGCGGTCGCTGTCGGAACTCACGGCAAACACGCCCGGCACGCTCTTCATGGCCTGGCCGAGCGACAGCAGGTTCTGGTCGTCGATCTGCTGGCGCGTGAGCACGGTGACCGACTGCGGCGTGTCGCGCAGCGACAGCGACAGCCCGGTGGCCGCGGCCGTGGCGGGCGTGGTGTACGCGCCGGTGCCTTCGGTGGTGCCGCTGCGGTCGGCTTCGGCCACCACGGTGACGGGCAGCAGCGTGTCGACGCCGGCCTGGGCGGCGGTGCCCGCGTTCGCCTCGCGGCGGCTCAGCGTGTAGTTGCCGTCGGTGCGCGCCACCACCTGCAGGCCGCTGCCGGCGAGCAGGCGGTCGATGGCTTCACGCGCGGTGTAGCGACCCGAAACGGCCGGGCTGCTGCGCCCCTGCGTCAGCGCGGGGTCGAACGACAGCGCGATGCCGCTGCCGACGGCAAAGGTGGCGAGCGTGCGGCCTAGCGGGCCGGCGGGAATGTCGTAGGCCCTGGCGCTGGCGGCGTCCAGCGACACGGCACCGGCCGCGAAGGCGGGCAACCCCGCGCCGGCCAGCCCGCCGAGGGCGAGCACCATCAGGGCATGGCGAAGGGCGGTGTTCAGGCGGCGCTCTGCAGGCGGGCGCGGAACGGACGGACGGGATGCGAACATGGAAACAGGCCTTTCGGTTGGGCAACGGTGAGTTCTTCACCTTCCTTGCCAGCCGAACCGAAAAAAAGTCTCACCCCTTGGCGAACATATTTTTCGCGGCGCGCGTGTGGGCGCCTGTCCGCGCGTCCGCGTCCGCGGCCGCATCCGCCTCCGCGCGAGGCACCAGCGTGACCCAGTACCCGCGCAGCCGCGTCACCGCATCCACCGGGTAGGTCGACACCAGCATGCGCAGCACGCGGTCGGTGTCGTCGAGGGGGAACGCGCCCGAAATGCGCAGGTTGCCCACGGCCGCGTCGCACTGCAGTGCGCCCGGCCGGTAGCGCGAGAGTTCGGCGGCGAAGTCGGCCAGGCGCATGCCGTCGGCCAGCAGCATCCCTTGCGCCCAGGCCACGCCGGCTTCGTCCGCCGCGGTGAAGGCGTCGATCGCGTCGGCGCGGAAGCGGGCCTGCTGCCCGGCGGGGAGCACGCGCGATGCGGCCGCGCGCGGTGCGATGCGCACCGCGCCTTCGAGCACAGCGATGCAGGTGGCGCCGTCTTCCTTGCGCACGCTGAAGCGGGTGCCCAGCGCCTCCATGGTGCCGTGGCCGGTCGCCACGCGAAACGGCCGGTGCGCCGTGCGGGTGTCGGGCGCGGTGGCGATCAGGATCTCGCCCGCGTGCAGCACGACCAGGCGCTGCGCGCCGTCGAAGCGCACGTCGATCGCGCTGGCCGTGTTGAGCACGAGGCGGCTGCCGTCGGCCAGGCGCAGTTCGCGGCGCTCTCCGGTGGCGGTGCGGTGTTCGGCCGTCCAGCCGCGTTCGCCGGCAAGCTGCCAGCCCAGCCAGCAGGCGGGCACGGCCGCCAGCAGCGCGGCGAGCCGGCCGACGGCCGCGCGGCGCCCGCCGTCGCGCGCGGACCTCGCGGATTGCAAGGGACGCGCGAGCGAAGGCATCGCCAGCGCCGGGGGCAGGCCGCCGAGCTTGTTCATCAGCAGCTCGGCGCGCGCCCAGGCGCGGGCGTGGTCGGGATGGCTCTGGCGCCAGTGCGCGCAGGCGAGGCGGTCCGCTTCGGTGACGGCGCTGTCGTGCAGGCGCATCAGCCACTCGGCCGCTTCGTCGAGCACGCGGGGCGCGAGCGCCGACGCGCCCAGCATGCTCGACGAGGCCGTGGACTTCACCGCGCGCTCATTCATTCCATCAACGCCAGGCAGCCGCGAAAGCCCTGCTGCATATAGCGCTTGACGGTGGCCAGCGACACGCCGAGCTCGTGCGCGATGTCCTCGTACTTCATGCCGTCGAGCTGCGACAGCAGGAAGGCGCGCCGCGCGAGCGGCTTGAGGGCGTCGAGCATGGCGTCGATCTCGTGCAGCGTCTGCAGGATGAGCAGGCGCTGCTCGGGCGACGGCGCCTCGGGCTCGGGCATGAGGGCCAGCGCCTCCAGGTAGGCCCGCTCCAGTGCCTGGCGCTGGTACCAGTTCACCAGGATGTTCTTGGCCACGCTCGTGAGGTAGGCGCGCGGCTGCGCAATGACTTCGGGGTTGGGCGCGGTGAGCAGGCGCGCGAAGGTGTCCTGCGCCAGGTCGGCCGCGTCGAACGAGTTGCCGAGCTTCTTGCGCAGCCACGACTGGAGCCAGCCGTGGTGGTCGCTATAGAGAGTGTGGACTTGCTGGAAGGCAGCTTCGGCGGACATGTCGAGCGGCACGGCGGCCGTATCGCCGCTCACAAATAAGAATTATTCTCATTGTAGACAAAAGTTGTCCGGCCGCCGGCTCGGCGCGGCGATGGCATCCACCCGTGGGTCGGCCAGCGCGCGTTGCAGCACGTGGCGTCCGACCAAACCGGTGGCACCGACCAGAAGCAGTTTAGATGCGGCGCGGGGCCAACCTGGGTGAAGCCTCAAGGCGCCATGTGGGTGTGGAAGATCTTGCTGACCACCGTCCATTGGCCTTCAACCTTCAGAAGGTGGAAGAAGTCGGTGAAGCAGAAACCCGAGACGTCGTTGGTGTCGATGCGCGCGCTGGCAGCGGTGCCGACGATGTCGACCCTGACGATGGCACCTCGGGCTTCGGGCGACGGGCGAAATCCGCTGTCGATGCCGTCGAACAAGGTCTGGATCGCGCCGCCGCTCAGCTTGCCGTCGCCATCGACGCTGAACATCGTCGCCTTGTCGCTGAAGGCGGGCTTCATGATGCTGCTCTTGGCCTGCTTGCAGCCTTCGTTGTACTTGTTCAGCACTTCGACAATGGCTTGGTATTCCGGCACGTAGGTGGGTTTGCTCATGGTGTCACTCCTGGTGGTTGAAAAGATTCGTCAGAAAAAGCCGGTCGTGGCGGGCCGGCATGGGCGTCAGACCGTGCAGCTGTCCGCAGCGGTTTCTTCCGCCGAGACCCAGGGTCCCAGCTGGCGCAGCTTGTCTTCGCGATGGTCCAGCCACCACCCGGCCTGGATGTTCCAGTCGGCATGCGCCGCGTCCGTGCGGGCGGCCCCGAGCGTGTGCTGCGCATGCAGCGGAAAGTGCGGATCGCGCAGCGCTGCATGGCCGAGCGCGACCAGGTCGGCTTGGCCCGACGCGATGACCTCTTCAGCCTGGCGCGGATCGGTGATCATTCCCACAGCCATGGTGCCGATGCGCGCCTCGCGACGGATCTGCGCAGCGAATGGCACCTGGAAGCCGTAGCCGCTGGGGTATTCGAAAACACCGAAGCCGCCCGACGAGCAGTCGATGACATCGACGCCGATCGCCTTCAAGGCCGTGGCGAACGCCACGCTGTCGTCGATCGTCCAGCCGCTGCGGCTGCCGTCGACCGCCGACACGCGCACAAACAGCGGCTTGTCCTGCGGCCAGACCTCGCGCACCTCGCGCGCAATCTCCATTGGCAGGCGGATGCGGTTCTCGAAGCTGCCACCGTAGTTGTCGCTGCGGTCGTTGGTCAGCGGCGACAGGAAGGCGTTGAGCAGGAAGCCATGCGCACAGTGCAGTTCCAGCACCTCGAATCCTGCCCGCAGTGCGCGGCGCGCCGCGGCGACGAAATCTGCACGCACCTTCGCGATGCCTGCGGCGTCCAGGGCCTTGGGTACCAGCCAGCCCTTGGCCGCCGGCTGCGCGCTCGGCGACACCACCGGCCAGGGATGCTCGCCACGCGCGGCATCACGCGTGTCGAGCGGGCCATTGCCTTCGAAGGCGCGCTGGATGCTGGCCTTGGGGCCGGCATGCGCGAGCTGGATGCCGGGCGTTGCGCCGTAAGCCTTGGCGAAAGCGGCGATGCGCGACAGGCCTTCGATGTGCGCGTCATCCCACAGGCCCAGGTCGCCATGCGTGATCCGGCCGTCGGGCGACACAGCCGTCGCCTCCACCATCAGCAGCCCGAAGCCGCCGAGGGCAAAACGGCCGTAATGGGTGGCGTGGTAGTCGTTGGCATGCCCATCGGTTGCCGTGTACTGGCACATCGGGCTGAGGGCGAAGCGGTTGCGCAGGGTCACGCCGCGCAAGGTCAAGGGTTCAAACAGTTTGCTCATGGTTTGGTTGTCGGAGGATGGATGAATGGATGAATGGATCGCCTGGCGGGTGAACCGAGCGATGGTCCACGGCGCAGGAAGCGCCGCGACCAGCCCGACCCGTGACGGCTGTTATGTAGTGCATGCTACAGAACCTGTATTGTATAGTGGTCGCTACAGATTCCATCAAGCCGTCAGAAATTTCCAGGTGAGAACATCCATGCCGAACGAAAGATCGCTCACAGAGCCTCCTCTGAACAAGGGCGGGCGCCCGCGCGGCTTCGACCGCGACCAAGCCCTGACGCGCGCGCTGGACGTGTTCTGGCGCAGGGGCTACGAACTCGCGTCGGTGGCCGAGTTGTGTTCCGCGATGGGGGTCAATCCACCCAGCCTCTATGCCGCATTCGGAAACAAGTCCAAGCTGTTTCTCGAAGCGGTGGACTTCTACGAGCATCGCTACTGGGATGCGACCTGGGAGGCGCTGGAGGTCGAACCCGACATCCATCAGGCGGTTGCGAACTTCTTCGACGCCTCCGCCCGCATTCTGTTGTCGCCGCAGGCGCCTTGCGGTTGCCTCGTGGTGCTGGCCGCCGTCAGCGTATCCGACGCATCGGTGGAAGTCAGGGAGGCCATCGACGCATTGCGCCTGGAAGGCAAGGCGTTGTTCGTCAAGCGTCTCAAGCGCGCTGTCAAGGAGGGTCAACTGCCTGCGCAGACAGAGCTGAAGTCGTTGGCGGGCGCGCTGAACACCATGCTTGAAGGACTGTCGATTCAAGCGCGCGACGGACTGAGCACGCCTGAAATGAGGCGCCTTGCGGCGCACGCGGTGCGCTTGCTGCCGGCCCGCCCGTGCGACGACGCGTGACATGGCGCGGCTCGTGCTGGCGGCGATGATGATGGCGGTCAGGGCTGCATTCGCAGCCTGGCCCATTCGCATGTCGGCTCTTGCTGCTTCGAATGGACATGAGGAGAGCAACCCTTGATCGCAGAACTCAAGACTTTCATTGCCGTCTGCAAGCACGGCACCTTCGCGGCGGCCGCCGACCGAATCGGCCTGACCCAATCGGCGGTCAGCAGCCAGATCAAGCGGCTCGAGCAGTCGCTGGGGTTCGCGCTTTTCGACCGCACCGGCCGCTCCGCCACGTTGAATGCATCGGGGCAGACAACGCTTTCGCGCGCCGAAGAAATATGCGCGCTCTATGCGAAGCTGGGCGATGTGCCCGACGACGGTTCGACACGGGGTCTGCTGCGAATCGGCGCCATTGCTTCGACGCAGTCGACACTGCTCGCCCGCGCGCTCGGACGCCTGCGCGCCGCTTGCCCCATGGTGCGCGTGCACGTGTCGCCAGGTGTTTCCATGCGATTGATGGACGATCTGGATGCCGGCAAGATCGATGCCGCGGTGATCATCAGGCCGCCATTCGGCTTGCTTCCCGAGTTGACCTGGACCGCACTGGTGCACGAGCCCTTCGTCCTTGTGGTGCCGGACTCGATCAAGGGAAGAAACTGGCGCGAACTGGTTCAGGCGCAACCTTTCCTGCGGTACGACCGCGCCTCGTTCGGTGGCCGGATGGTCGAAGGCTTTCTTCGTCGCGAGGGACTTTCGGTCAACGAAGCCATCGAGGTGGACGAGATTTCCGGACTCGTCCATCTGGCCTCGCAGGGTTTGGGCGTCTCGCTGATTCCGATGGTCGAGGCCCACCTTCCGTTGCCGCCGAACCTGCGCGTGATCTCGCTGGGCGAGACTACTTTTTACCGGGAGATCGGCCTGCTGCAGCGCAAGCCGAGAGCGACGCCGCCCATCGTCGCGCAGTTTGCCCAGTGCCTTCGGGAGGCCAGCGAGGAGCAGGGACGGACGGCCAAATCGCCGACCGGTGCCCGCTCGAGAGCAGCGCGCAAAGTGCAGGTGGCTGCGCAACGTTGAGCGCATCGACAGCACCGGCCAATGGCTGTTCCAGGCGAGTTCACCCGCCCAAGCCTGTTGGCCGCGCAGTCGAGCCACCCCGAGACGAAGGTTTTTCCCGCATCGCAAAGGCTTCTGCGTGTCGATGCGCACTACCGCGCCTCGTACGCTTCCATCGGCTTGTCGGTTGGATTCGCCCAAGCTGCCTTGGTCATTTCGGTCGCAGGCAGTCCGACGATCGCGTTCTGGGGCGGGATCGGCTGCATGAACCACTTGTCATAGATGCGAGCGACCTCGCCGCTTTTGGCCATCGCCACAATGCTCTGATCGACGGCGTTCTTGAAAGCCGCATCGCCCTTGGGCAGCATGATCGCAATGGGCTCGGTGCTCAGGACCTGATCGAGCAATTTGTATTGCGCGGGCTCTTTGCTCTTCGAGATCAGTGTGGCGAGGATCTGTCCATCGGCGACAAAGGCGTCGGCACGGCCGGTCTCCAACAAGAGAAACCCCTCGCTGTTGTCCTTGGCCATCAGCTCGGTCGCTTCGCTCTTGAGCTTTCGCAGCAGCTGGACGGATGTGCTTCCGGTCGTGGCGGCGACGGTCTTTCCCGCAAGCTGAGCCGTCGACTTGACCGGCGAACCGGCCTTGACCGCAATGCGAACCCCTTCGACATAGAGCGTAGGCGCGAAGGCGACATCTTTCTGGCGCGCGGCGTTGTTCGTCGTCGTGCCGCATTCGATGTCGACCGTTCCGTTCTGGACAAGCGGTATGCGGTTTTGTGGCGTCACCAGCTGGTATCGCGTTTCCAGCTTGTCGAGCTGCGCCGACTTCTTGATGTCGGCGATGACGCGCTCGCAGATTTCGACATGAAAGCCGGTGTATTTGCCCGGCCCCGTGGTGAACGACATCGCACCGGAACCATCGCGCACACCCATCGTGATCACGCCCGAGTCCTTGATCTTCTTCAGGGTGTCCGTCTGGGCGGCCGCAGAGGCTGCGAGCATCACCAGGGCGCTGGCCGCGGCCGCGTGGACCAGCGTCCGGGTTTTCATGACGGCGCTCATTTCGCGAAGAGCGAGCTCAGGTCCGCGAAAGACTTCATCTCGATGGCATTGCCCGAGGGGTCGAGGAAGAACATCGTGGCCTGTTCACCCGGTTCGCCCTTGAACCGGATGTAGGGCTCGATCACGAACTCGGTCTTCTGCGCGACCAGCTTGTCTGCCATGGCCTGCCACCTGTCCATCGGCACGATCGCGCCGAAATGGCGGACCGGCACCTGATGTCCGTCGACCGCACTGCTGGTCTTGTGACCGCATTCGTCGGGTGCCAGGTGGGCGACGATCTGGTGACCGTAGAAGTCGAAATCGACCCACTCCGGGGCGCTTCGGCCTTCGGGACAGCCCAGCAGGTCGCCGTAGAAGGCCCGCGCTTCGGCAATGTCCCGCACGGGGAAAGCGAGATGGAAGGGGATGCGTTGAGCTGCTTCTGTCATGGCGCCTCGGGGGGTTCAAGTTGTGATGGCGCAACTTTAAGAACGAAAGCCCACAACCGAAAACGATATATTTCTTTGCTGAGCTCCAATAATTTCTATGTATGGGGCGACAGGCCCTGACGCTGGAAATGGCGATCGCGATGGCGCTGCGCCGCCTAGCGCTGCCGCGCACCCTTCGCGCCCCGTGACGCTTGCGCCGCGATCAGGTCGTACAGCGCCTGCGCCGCCGGCGACAGCCGCGCCGTGCGCCGCGTCATGAGCACCAGCGTGCGCGACACCCGGGGCTCCACCAGTTCGATGGTCTTCAGCGACGGGTACGCCCCCTTCTGCAGCGCCATCCGCGGCACCACCGCGGCCGCCACGCGTTCGGCCACCAGCCCCACCGCCGTCGAGCTGCGCTGCACTTCGTAGAAGGGCTGCAGGTTCGCGGCGGCGGCGCCCAGCGCACCGTCGAGCAGCGGCCGGTTCTCGCTCGCCTGCCCCGCGAAGATCAGCGGGTGCGGCTGCAACTGCCGCCAGGCCACGCGCTTGCGCCCGGCCAGCGGATGCGAGGGGTGGCAGATCAGCACGTAGTCGTCGTCGATCAGCGGCTCACTCGTGAGCTCGGGCGAATGCGCGCCCGCCATGCCGATGCCGAACTCCACCTCGCGGTGCAGCACCGCATGCGCCACGGCGGCCGACGAATGGTCGAGGATCTTGATGCGGTTGTGCGGATGGCGCGCCGAGTACGCCTGCATGATGCGCGGCAGAAACTGCACGCCCGCCGTGGGCACGCAGGCCATCGACACGTCGCCGCGCTCGGCCTTGCCGGTCTCGCGGATTTCGAGCAGCGAATCGGACAACTCCACCAGCAGCCGCCGCGCACGCGGCACGAAGTCTCGCCCGATGGTGGTGAGCGACACCGAGCGCGTGGTGCGCTCCACCAGCGCCACGCCCAGAAAGTCTTCCAGCTTGCGCAACCGCTGCGTGATGGCGGTCTGCGTGACATGCAGCGCATCGGCCGCCGCCTGGAAGCCGCCCTCGTCGGCAATGGCCACGAAGGCCTGGATTCCGAGGATGTCGATCTTCATCAGATTTATGAATCAATGGCCAGAATAAATTCATTTTACGAACGGAAAGCGCCTCGGCAAACTGCGCCCACCACAGCAAGGAACACCCCGATGACCTGGTCCGCCAAGCAATACAGCGCCTTCGAAGAAGAACGCACACGACCGGTCCGCGACCTGGTCGCCGCCGTCCCGCACAGCGAACGCCCGGTGCGTTTCGCCATCGACCTGGGCTGCGGTCCGGGCAACTCCACCGAGGTGCTGGCGCAGCGCTTTCCGCAAGCCGCGGTGAGCGGCATCGACAGCTCCGGCGACATGGTCGAAGCGGCGAAGAAGCGCATGCCCGACGTGCCCTTCGCTGTGGCCGACATCGCGGCATGGCATGCAGCGCAGCCGATGGACGTGATCCTCGCGAACGCGTCGCTGCAATGGCTGCCGGACCACGCCACGCTCTACCCGCACCTGGCAGCGCAACTCGCGCCCGGCGGCCACCTGGCCATTCAGACGCCCGACAACCTCGAGGAGCCCGCGCACCGGCTGGCACGCGAGGTGGCGGCCGCCCCGGCGTTCGCGGACCGCATCGGTACCGTGCGGCATCCCGCGCGGCACGGCGCGATTGACTACTACGCGATGCTTCGGCCGCACTGCAGCCGTGTCGACGTGTGGCGCACCACCTACTACCACCCGCTGGCAGGCGCGGCGGCGGTGGTCGAGTGGTTCAAGGGCTCGGCGCTGCGGCCCTACCTGGCGCTGCTCGATGCGTCGCAGCAGGCCGCGTTCCTGGCGCGCTACCAGGAGGCGATAGCGCAGGCCTACCCGGCACTGGCCGACGGCAGCGTGCTGCTGCCGTTCCCGCGGCTGTTCATCGTCGCCAGCCGCTGAAACGGGCCGCGCCCGGCAAGCACCGGGGTGGGTTCTGTCCTGTTTTTGCGTAGATGCGCACGGTTCTTCGGCGGCGCGCCGTCCCAGAATGAACCGGCCGTGGCCTGAACGGCACGCGCATTCCATAAAACCAAGGAGACCCTCATGTCCAGTTCTCGTCGCGGCCTGCTGGCCGCATCCGCCGCCATGGCCACCGGTGCCATCGCCGGTTGTGCATCGCCTGCAGGCGCTGGCCGCGCGCCGGGCGCGCCGGGCACACCGGCCACGGCGTTCGACGTTCCGGTGTCGACCATTCCGATCGTCGGCAGCGAGCAGGTCTATCCGGTGCGCCGCATCTATTGCATCGGCCGCAACTACGAGGCCCATGCGCGCGAGATGGGTTCCGACCCGACGCGCGAGCCGCCCTTCTTCTTCCAGAAGCCGGCCGACGCGATCCAGGTCGTGACGCCCGGCGTGGTGGCCGACCACCCCTACCCGTCGCTCACGAAGAACTACCACTACGAAGTCGAACTGGTGGTGGCGCTGGCCAAGGGCGGGCGCAACATTCCGGCCGCCTCGGCGCTCGACCATGTGTACGGCTATTCGCTGGGCCTGGACATGACGCGCCGCGACCTGCAGCGCGAGATGGGCGACCAGAAGAAGCCGTGGGAAATCGGCAAGAGCTTCGACCACTCGGCACCCATCGGCCCCATACACCCCGTGGCGAAGGTCGGCCACTTCAGCGACGGCGCGATCTGGCTCAAGGTGAACGGGCAGACCAGGCAGAGCGCCACGCTCAAACACATGATCTGGTCGGTGGCCGAGCAGATCAGCCGCCTGTCGCAGGCCTTCGAGCTGCAGCCGGGCGACATCATCTACTCGGGCACACCCGAGAACGTGGGACCGGTGGTGCGTGGCGACCTGATCCAGATTCACATCGACAGGCTGCCCGAACTGTCGGTGCGCATCGTCTGAAGGCAAGGGCCGCGCAAGCGGGCGGCGCGGCCCTCTTTTTTTCTACCAGATCGCTGCCGATCATCGGGCCTTCGCCATTTCCAGCCCCGCCATGTCCCAGCCTCCCAAAGCCATCTACGTCGACGACCTGCACGCCCCGCAGGTGTTCGCGGACGAAGTCTCGGGCTACTGGGTCAACGCGGGCTGCGTCCACATCACCCTGGATGCCAGCCGCGTCGACCACAGCTCCGACAACTGCCCCGTCAACCGCGCCGCGGTGCTGCGGCTCACGCTGCCGATTCCCATCGCGCAGGTGCTGGCCGTCAGCCTGTACGACTTCCTGAAGCAGCGCGGGCTGGCGCCCGCGCCGGGCAACGGGCACTGAAGGGCCCCAAACCGCACCGGGTTGCAAGGCCACCTTCCCAGATTTCTACGAGATGCGCCACGAAGATGAGATTCATTCTTATCCATCAAGTGAGCCACCGTTGTACCCAAGACGCCCGAACGCCGCCACCCCGTCCACTTCATTCAAGCGCACCACGCTCGGCCCGCCAGCGCGCGCCACGCTGCTGGTGCTGTGGGCCGCCACGCAAGGTGGCCGTGCGCTGGCACAGGACGCGCAGGCTGCCGAAGGCACCGCGCTGCCCACGGTGACCGTCACGGCGGACTCGCAGGACGACACGCCCCAGCACCTGCGCGCGAAGGTGAGCAGCGGCGCGCTCGGCGCCCGCTCGCAGCTGGAAACACCCTTCTCCACCACCGTGGTGCGCAGCGAGGACATGGCCGAGCGCCAGGTGTCCAAGCTCGGTGACGTGTTCGCGCTGGACGCCTCGGTGTCCGACAACAGCGGCGCCTACAACAGCTGGGCCAGCTACATCACGGTGCGCGGCCTGCCGCTGGACTGGCAGAACGGCTACCGCATCAACGGCCAGCCCTTTCTCAGCTACGCCATCACGCTGCCCTACGAGCAGTTCGAGCAGATCGAACTGCTCAAGGGCGCCTCGGGCTTCATGCACGGCTTCGGCTCGCCCGGGGGCATCGTCAACTACGTGACGAAGAAGCCGGGCGACACGCCGGTGCGCAGCATCGAGGTCGGCTACAAGACCGCCGGCATCTGGAGCGAGCACGTCGACCTGGGCGGGCGCTTCGGCGCGGACGAGCGCTTCGGCTACCGGCTCGACGCCACGCACGAGGAAGGCAAGACCTACAACGACGGCCAGGTGCGCCGCAACTCGGTGTCGCTCGGCCTGGACGCCAGGCTCACCGACAAGCTCACCTGGACCTTCGACTCGCTCTACCAGAAGCGGGCCGCCACCGGCCAGACGCCGTCGATCTACACCGGCAGCTACACCGGCACCGCCCTGCCCGCCACCATCGGCGCGAACAATGCGAACCTGGTGAGCGCGGGCCAGTACTTGGCCACCGACTTCAACCTGTATGCCACCGGCCTGCAGTACCAGCTCTCGCCCGACTGGACGCTCGCCACCAGCTACAGCCACAGCAGCGCATCGCGCAGCCGCAACGAGAGCATCGCCTACCTGCAGGACGCGGGCGGCGGCTACGACGACTACCGCTACGACGGCGCCGAAGCCCACCGCTTCAACCAGTGGCAGGCCATGGCCACGGGCAGGCTGCGCACCGGCGGCTTCGAGCACCAGGTGACGCTGGGCGCGTCGTGGCAGAAGCAGGTGAACACCTACAGCGCCAACAGCATCTACCAGCTGATCGGCACCGGCAGCATCTTCGGGCCGAACACCAACGCCTACGGCAGCACCACGGCCTTCCTGCCCTACCGCAACAGCGACATCACGCAGCGCGCGGTGTTCGCGAGCGACACGCTGAAGCTGTCCGACCGATGGTCGGTGCTGGCCGGACTGCGCAGCACCACCTACGAGCAGAAGGGCTACGACACCACCGGCCTGCAGAACTCCGGCTACCGGAAGAGCGGCGTGCTCACGCCCACGCTGGCGCTGATGTTCAAGCCCGCACCGGACACCACGCTGTACACCAGCTACGTCGAGTCGCTGGAGCCGGGCAGCACGGTGAGCAACCTCTACGCCAACGACGGTGAACTGCTCAAGCCGCTGAAGAGTCGCCAGTACGAGCTGGGCCTGAAGACCCAGCGCGAACGCTGGAGCGCCACGGCCGCGCTGTTCCGCATCGAGCGCGGCGCGGAATACGCCAACAGCGCCAACGTGCTGGTGCAGGACGGCCAGTCGATCCACCAGGGCCTGGAGCTCGGCGCCTCCACGCGGCTGGGCTCGCAATGGCAGGTCGGCGCCAACCTGATGCTGCTGGACAGTTCGTACGAGCGCGGCAGCAGCTACGCCGGCAACCGCGTGGCCGGTGCGCCGAAGATGGTGGCGACCGCGCAGGTGGCCTACGACGTGGCGCAGGTGCCGGGCCTGAAGCTGTCGGCCGACCTGAAGTACACGGGCGGCACCATGCTCGACGCGTCGAACCGGCTGAGCCTGCCGGGCTACACCGTCGCCAACATCGGCGCGAGCTACATCACGCGCATCGGCGGGCGTCCCACCACCTTCCGCGCGGCCATCAACAACGTGGCGAACCGGCGCTACTGGGAGTACCAGTACGACAGCTACATCAAGCCCGGCGATCCGCGCACCTTCAGCCTGAGCGCCAAGCTGGATTTCTAGCCGTCCATGACATCGCTGTTCCATCGAACGACAACGGCCACCGGCGCGCTGTGCCTGTGCCTGGCGTGCGGCATGTCGAATGCCGCGGCGCAGGCCCGCGTGGTGTTGAGCACCTGGCTTCCCGGCGGCAAGTACGCGCAGGTCTGCGCGATCGAGGGGACCGAGTACATGACGATCACCGCGGACCCGCCCGGCGCATGCGTGGGCGCCGCTGCCCCCGAGCCTGCGCGGCAGCCGGCGCCGCCGTCGGCACCCGTGGTCCCGCGCGCGGAAGCCTTTCCCACGTCGTCCAGTCATGTCGGCGGCTTCTTCATCGACCCGCTCTCGGCGGCGCTGCGCGCCACAGGACTGGGCCTGCTGCTGGGCGGCAGCTGGCGGCAAGGGCCGCTGGCGGCGCGTCGCATCGAGCGTTAAGGCCGCGCGCACCCCTGCGGCCGGCGTCCAATTTTTATCCCGTTTTGAAGTTCACCATCTGCGCATGAAAAGCCCTTGGCATCGCAACACCCACGGCGTCTCGCAGGCGCTGCGCTTCAACGGTCTGCTGGCGGCGGGTTCGGCGACAGGCCAGCACCCGAGGCTTCCCCTGCCCGCTCGATGGCACCGGGCCCAGCCCGCGCACGCCGCCCCCCGCCGCCCGCGCAAGACCGCATGGATGCCCGGCCTTGCAGGCCTTGCGGGTCTGCTGGCCTTCGGGGCGCTCGCGCTGGGCGTCTTCGTGGCCGGCAGCGACACCTGCGCGGCGCATGAAACCGGCGGCGGCAACTACAGCCAGTCGACCCTCGCGCCGATCACCGACTCGAGCGCCGATGCGACACCCGCCAACGCGCGCGGCGGCGGCTGCAGGCGCAAGCACAAGGCCGGCCGCTTCGCGCATCCGAAGACGGTGCCCTGAGCGCCTCGCCCGTGTCCAGGCCCGAGCCCTTCTCCAGCGCCCGGGTGGTGGAAAGCGACCCCGCTGGCGCGAGGTTCCGGTGGTGCAGGTGCCGGGCAGCGCACCGGCCCTCTTGCGGCGTTCAACGCAGCGCAGTCCGATCGGTGATCATCTTCGGCGTGATGAAGACGAGCAATTCGGTCTTGTTGAGGGTACGGCTGCGCGAGCGGAACAACGCCCCCAGCACCGGGATCTCGCCCAGCACCGGAACACGCGATTCGTCGAAGTTGTCCGTCAGCTCGAAGATCCCGCCGATCACGACCGTCCCGCCGTTCTCGATCAGCACCTCCGTCTGGATGTGCTTCGTGTTGATCGCATAGCCCGCGCTCGTGGACTGCCCGACCGAATCCTTGTTCACGTCGAGTGTCAGGATGATGTGCCCTCCGGCGTGATCTGCGGGGTGACTTCGAGCTTCAGGTTCGCCTTGCGGAACGACACCGAAGTGGCGCCGCTGGATGTTGCCGACTGATAGGGCAGCTCCGTACCCTGCTCGATCAGGGCCTTGGTCTGGTCCGCAGTCACCACACGGGGACTGGCCACGACCTTGCCCTTGCCCTCGTCCTCCAGCGCGGATATCTCCAGGTTCAGAATCTTCGACAGGCTGGAGTTGTACAACGACACCGCGAAGGTACCGACGCTCGATCCGCTCGAGCTGCTGGCGGGCAGGTTGACGAAGTTGCTGGTCGAGTTTGCGGAAAAGGAGGTCGTTCCGTCGCTCGACGTGGTCGCCTGTGTCCCTATCGAACTGTTGCTGCCCTTGGATGAGCCGCCCAGCTTGACGCCCAGCGACTTGCTGAAGGTGTCCGATGCCTCGACGATCCGGGCCTCGATCAGCACCTGGCGCACGGAAACGTCCAGCTTCTGGATCAGCTCCGCCACCTGCACCAGACGCGACGGAATATCCGAGACGAAAAGCTGGTTGGTGCGCGGCTCGGCAATCACGCTGCCGCGCCCGCTCAGGATGCGGCTCGTCGATCCGCCGGATCCGCCGCCGGACGAGCCGGTGCCTGTCAGGCTCTGCGCGATCGCGGGAGCCTTGGCATAGTTGAGCTGGAAGGACCGGGTCTGCACAGGCTCCAGGCTCTGGATTGCCGCCTGCGATTCGAATCTGAGCTTCTCCTTGGCGTTGAGCTCGTCCTCCGGCGCGATGCGCAGCACGCTGCCGTTCTTGCGCATGCCGAGGTTCTTCGCCTCCAGGATGATGTCCAGCGCCTGGTCCCATGGCACGTCCTTCAGCCGCAGCGTGAGCGTGCCGCTGACGGAATCGGACGTGACGATGTTGAAGTTGGTGAAGTCCGCAATCACCTGCAGCAGCGAGCGGATCTCGATGTTCTGGAAGTTCAGCGACAGCTTCTCGCCGCTGTAGCCCGTGCCTTGCGCGAGCTTGTTGGGGTTGTCCTTGCGCGGGCGCACCTCCACCACGAACTGGCTGTTGCTCTGGTAGGCGCTGTGCTCCCATTCGCCGCGCGGCTCGATCACCATCCGCACGCGGTCGCCGGCCTGCTGCAGCGCCACCGTCTGCACCGGCGTGCCGAAGTCGGCCACGTCGAGCCGGCGGTTGAGGCCCTCGGGCAGCGAGGACTTCGTGAACTCCACCACGAGCCCCTTGCCCTGCTGGCGGATGTCCACCCCGACCTGGTCGTTGGGCAGCGTGACGATCACGCGGCCGGCGCCGTCGGTGCCCATGCGGAAGTCGACGTCGCGCAGCGGCAGCATGTCGCGGCTGCGGTTCTCCGCGAACTCGAACGGCAAGGAACCCGCCAGCGCGGCGCCTGCGGCCGGCTGCAGCGACACCAGCAGCGACTTGCCGCGCACTTCGGCCTTGTAGGCGGTGGGCTGCTTCAGGTTCATGACGAGGCGCGTGCGCTCGCCCGCCTGCACCACGTTGACGGAGCGCAGGTTGCCCTGGTTCAGCTCGACGGCCGCGCGGCCCATGCTGCTGCCCATGCCGGGAAAGTCGAGCGCGATGCGCGCGGGCGACTGGATGGCGAAGCCGGCGGGCACGGCGGCCAGCGGCTCGGAGAAATCGATGCGCAGCACCTCGGTGCCGGACTGCACGGAGCCGGTGACCGATTCGATGCGGTTCTGTGTCTGAACTTGAGATTGCGATTGCGATTGCGCCTGCGCCTGCACCGCTGCGAGCGGTCCGGCGGCAGCAAGCAAAAGAACGCACGCGCGCAACCAGCGCACGAACGCGAATGTCTGTTTTTTCATGGGACCTGCCTTGGAAACTGCGTCTTCACCTCCTCGCTGCCTGGGGCTCCCTCATGAGCGCAGCGCGAACCACCCGCCGCCGCGCAACGCGCAGCGGCGGGCCGGCAGCGCGGCCCCTCAGCCACGCTGCCGCATCACGTCGTCAGAACGCGTGGCGAATGCCGAAGTCGTAGCCGGTCGAAGAACGCGGCACGCCCGAGAAGCCCACGCCCGCGCTGCCGTAGCCCGTGGTGCTCGCCGAGACCAGGCTGCCGGTGTAGCTGGCGTCGTTGCGGTTGTTCACCCGCGCCACCGTGGC
>NZ_JBFTIO010000027.1:0-39941 GCF_056394985.1 Variovorax sp. 10N412 | reverse complement strand
GCCGCGCATCACACCTCTCAGCCCCAGGCGCCGCATCAGCCGCTCGACCGTGCAGCGGGCCACCGTCGTGCCCTCGCGCGCCAGTTGCCTCCAGACCTTGTCGGCCCCATAGACCTGCATGTTGGCCTGCCAGACGCGCTGTATCGCCGCAAGCGTCCTGGCAACTCATATTGACGGCGGTCTCAGACTCAAGACCAACGCGCGCAGATGGCTGGCCACGACAACCTGGCAGCACCTATTGCAGCACGCTCGCAGTCACGTGCCGAGGAAGCAATGACGGCGATCGGCAGATCAGACGACAACGGAAGCCCATCCGCGTCAAAGTAGCAGGTCGCGTCCGGCTAAGCTGCCGCGGGCATTTAGGCGCAGGATCGGACGTTCGAATCTGCACTGAGCTCACCGCACTTGAGAGGCCCTGACCATGAAGCTGATGACAGTCGAGATGACTCACGAGAGCGGCACGGACATCGCGAGTTGGTCTACCAGCGGAGAGATCCCACCGGCCGAAACCTTCGACCGACTCATCCGCGTCCTGGCAGAAACCAGGCAGACGATGGAGCCGGCTTTTCCTGAGACGCTGCCCGTGCTCATCAAGGACCCGCCACAGGTCGATGGGGCCGCTTGGCAGTGGTCGATTCAGCCCGATGGCAGCTTGGTCCTGAACATCCGCCATCCAGGACTTGGCTGGCTCGGCTTCCGAATGCCTGACGTGGATCTCTTTCACGAGAACCTGACGAACGTGATTGACCAACGAAACGCGCTACGCGACGAACTTGTCCTCCCGCCCGGCTGAGTCGACCATCACGACTTGGCCGCCACTAGTCGAGCGATGCTAGTCAATCTGCTCGCATTTTTTGCGCGCTATTTCAACCGCAGCCAACAGTTGGGCAGCTCTTACTTGGTCTAATCGCTCACCCCGTGTGACTCGGCTGACGTCTTGCAGGGCAGCCTCTACAGCAACCACCCAAGCCGCTAACCTCGGTTGCGTCGATGGGCTAGGCCCGAGGGCGGTCGGAGGCGGCGAATGGGCGAACTGAGAATATGTCATATCTTCAAACGGGCCTATTGGTGCGTGCTTCGTAGCTCGCGATCCAGCTGAGCGCTCGATCCGCAAGCGCGGCATGCGCCTCGGCGTTCGTGCGCTTTGGCCCCGCGTAAACCAACCGGCAAAGCAGGACATCACCCGAATTGACATCTGCCGAAAAGCTCACGCCGCCGCTGTAGATAGGCCCAGCGGACATGGAGGTCCGCCACTGCGGCTCGGAACTTGCGGAATCACCGGGCGCGGTGTCGTTCTCGGCATCTGGCTTCATAGGGCGTAGGGCGCTTCGCGTAGGGTTCCCCCAACCCTATCGCGGGCACAACTAATTCGTCTGTGCGGTAGCGCACATTGCAATGAATGCGAAAAGGAACGGCTTATTCGCGTGGCTTCGCCGAAAATCGAGCCGAGTCGGTCGCGATTCGAGCCTGCCACTCCTCGATGAAATGGTCCGCACGCTGCTGCAGCCGACTCAGCACTTCCTCGCGCGTCGGCTTTTGAGCAAGCACCAAAACGCAGCGGGTCTCGCGCCCTTCACGAAGCTCCGCCTTCCCGGAGCACATGCCATCGTCGTTCTTTAGCTCCAGCCAGCAGGTCCACCCGGTGGGCAAATTAAGTGCTTGAGTCTCGTTAGGCAGTGGCATAAAGATAGTTCTTCTATCTCAAGGAGACTTCATCGTACCTCCGCTCTCTTCACGATTGTCAAGTCACTAGCGGCCGGTTTGAGCACGGTGCAGGCTCTTCCATCGTCGAGTGGACTTATCCCGCCAATGATGTTCACATGCCACACGCACACGCACACGCACACGCTTTTCCCAGCGAAGCGACGCACGCTTGGTGGGAACCGGCACATGAAAAAAATACGTTTGAATGACGAGCAATGGAAGAAGCTGCAGGCACTCCCGCAGACTCCCATCCTCGTCCGCGGTGAGATGATCGACGCGCCGAGATCTTCAAGCCGCCTAAGTTCACACGGCTTGATCGCTACCGATCACACCGGGCGCGAATACATCACGGACCAGGGTGTGCAGCGGTTAAACCAAGGCCGCTGAAGCGACAGAAATCGCACCACGGCGAAGCTCAAGGGTAAGCGCGCGGTGATCCGGTCTTGACGACGGTCCTTCGCTCAGCGCACTGCGGTTGGCTGCCAGCGATGCGGCAGTAACTCTCCGACGCGACTGGCCGGCTGCGTGGGCAGGCGCTCGAGGACATCGCTGAGGTACGCGTGCAGCTCATGTCCATTGAGCTTTGCTGACTGGATCAAGCTCATGACGGCCGCCGCGCGCTGGCCTGCCCGTAGCGAACCTGCGAACAGCCAATTCGATCGTCCGATGGCGATCGGGCGGATCTGGTTCTCCACCCAATTGTTGTCCGCCGGCAGATCTCCGTCGTCGATGTAGCGCGTGAGCGCCTGCCAGCGCTTGAGGCTGTAGTCGATTGCCCTGGCCGTGGCCGAACCATCCGGCACCTGCCGCCGTTGCCCGGCGAGCCATTGCTGCAGGGCATCAGCCACCTTGCGCGACCTCTCTTGTCGTATTCGCCTTCGATCCTCAGGCTCACGCTTGGCGACCTCGCGTTCGACGGCGTAGAGTTCGCCGAAGAGCTTCAGCGCCTGCTCGCCGACCGGGCTGCCGTGATTGGCCCAGAGTTCGTGGAACTTGCGCCTTGCATGGGCCAGGCAACCCGCCTCGGTGATGCCCAGCTCGAAGCACGCCTTGTAGCCACTGAAGTCGTCGCACACCAGTGTGCCGCGCCAGCCATGCTCGCCCGGCAGCCCGAGGAAGGCGCGCGCATGCTGGCCGCCGCGGCTGTCGGCGAAGTCGAACACCACTGCGCGCAGCGCGCTGTAGCTGGTCGTGCAGTAGCTCCAGAGGTAAGCCCGGTGCGTCTTGCCGTTGCCGGGCTTGAGCATCGCCACAGGGGTCTCGTCGGCATGCAGCACGCGGTCTTCGAGCATCTCGCGCTTGAGCGCATCGACCAGAGGCTGTAGCTGCACGCCGCACTGCCCGACCCAGCTGGCCAGTGTCGAGCGCGATATGGCGAGGCCAGCGCGACCGAAGATGGCTTCTTGCCTGTACAGCGGCAAGTGATCCATGTACTTGCCCACCAGCACCTGCGAGAGCAGCCCAGCCGTCGGGATGCCCTTGTCGATGATGTGCGGGGCGACGGGCGCCTGCACCAGCGTCTCGCACTTCGTGCAGACCCATTTGCCGCGCACGTGACGCTCGACGCTGAACACGCCTGGCTGGTAGTCGAGCTTCTCGGCCACATCCTCGCCGATGCGCTGGAGGGTGCAGCCGCAGGCACAGGTGGTGCTCTCGGGTTCGTGGCGGATCTCCCGGCGCGGCAAGTGCGCGGGCAGTGCCTGGCGCTTGGGTTGCTGCTTCTCACGCTGCGCAGACGGCACGGTCGCGAGTTGTTCCAGCTCACGCTCCATCGCTGCCAAGTCAGCATCGATGGTCTCTTCCAGCAGGCTCTTCTGCTCGACATTGAAGGCTTCGGACTTGGCGGCGAACTTCAACCGCTTGAGCACGGCCATCTCGTGCGTGAGCTTGTCGATGGCCGCTTGCTTGAACGCGATCTCGTGGTCGCGACGTGCGATCTCAAGCTTGTCAGCTGCAGCCCCTTTCCTCAGGGAGAGGACCAACTCGCGCAGCTGCTGCGCGTCCAGGTGGTCAAGGTCGGCCGTGTCGATCACGGAAGGTGATGGTGCCTCAGCGTGCGTGCCCACGCATCAGCACATTCGGCAATTGCACTACAGCACGCAAATCACTCCAGCTTCGCCGATCCGCTGCCACGGCAGTCCGAGCACCAGCGCGTCGAACTGGGTAGGGGTCAGGCTGAGGGTGGTGCCGCTGTCCTTGGGCCAGACGAACTTGCCCTGGTGCAGGCGTCGTGCCGACAGCCAGATGCCGATTCCGTCGTGCACCAGGACCTTCATGCGATTCGCGCGCCGGTTGGCGAACAGGTAAGCGTGGTGCGGGCGCGCGGCGCCGAAGACACGCACCACGCGCGCCAGTGCCGCTTCGGCGCCTGCGCGCATGTCCAACGGCTCGACGGCCAGCCACAGCGCGTCGACCCGGATCACCTGAGGATCTCGCGCAGCCAGGTGGCGCATTGGCCTGACGCGCTCAACGGCCAGGTCACGTTCACCGCGATCGCGCCGCGGCGAAGCTCAAGGTGAATGTCATTTGCCGCGGTGGGATCTGGCGCCAGCGTGAGCGAGACGAACTCGGCTTGCGGGTCACCGGCGTTCGAGGCGATGCCTCCGGCGTCGACCATGCGGCGCCACTTGTGAACGAGGTTGGCGTTGAGGCCATGGGCCAGCGCCACTTGAGCCACAGACGCCCCGGGCTCTGCGCACGCCGCCAGCACTTGCCGCTTCAGATCGGCCGCGTGGCGCCGACGGCTCACGCGCTTGGAGTCTTCCATAGGTGTCCACCTAAATCCTTGGTGGACACCATCGTCATAGACACTGGGGCCAAGTTCAAGACGGGATCACCGCGCGCTTACGTGGCATCGCGCACACGCGCTGCTTTCTGGGCCGTGTCTCAGAGTTCTCAGCGCTGGCTCAGTCCGATGGCCGCACTCGCGCGAGCGAGCCTGCCACGGACTTTAATGGCAAAGAACACCGGAAGTGGCGCTGGGGATCCGAAGGACGCCCGAGCCCACGACAAGCATCGGTCGATGACATCTGGCGCTTCGCCAAGGTCTGCCGCTAGCCATGATGATGCGCCCCTTCTTGGCGAGCTTCGGATGAAGCTGCAACGCTGCCATCCGCTGTCGCGAGATTGCATCGGCGCGTGTGTCGCGCTGGATCCCGAGTGTCGCGAGTGTGCAAGCCAGGCGCATCACCCCGCGAAGACGAAAATACCTGCCTTATGAACCCGCCGAGCCTGCTCACCGCCCTGCTGCCGCTGATGGCCGACCTAGCTCAGGACCTACCTGAGGCCGAGCGCCACCGGCGCCTGCTGGAGACGCTGCGCGTGCTTCTGCCCTGCGATGCCACCGCCATGCTGCGCCTGGACGGCGACTGGCTGGTGCCGCTGGCGGTCAATGGTCTGGCCGGCGACACACTGGGCCGACGCTTCCGGGTGGCTGAGCATCCCCGTTTTGCGCAGCTGCTCGACGCACCCGGCCCGGTGCGCTTCGCGGCCGACTGCGGCCTGCCCGACCCCTTTGATGGCTTGGTCGACGGCGTGCAGGGCCATTTGCCGGTGCACGACTGCATAGGCTGCGCGCTGCGGGTCGATGGCAGGTCCTGGGGACTGCTTACGCTCGACGCGCTGGAGATCGGGCGCTTCTCTCGTGTGGAGCTGGACGTGTTGCAGGCATTTGCCAGCCTGGCCGCCGCCACGGTCGCGCTGGCCACCCGCATGCACGGCCTGGCCGCGCGCGCCGAAGACGAACGCCAGCGCGCCGACAGCTACGCGCGGGCTGCGAGCCAGGCGCCGCGCCACATGGTCGGCCACAGCGCCGCGCACAAGCGGCTGCTCAAGGACGTCGCGTTGGCCGGCCCCACCGACCTGTGCGTGCTGATTCAGGGCGAGACCGGCACCGGCAAGGAGTTGGTGGCGCAGGCGCTGCACGCCGCATCCGCACGCGCCGCTCGCCCGCTGGTCAGCATCAACTGCGCAGCGCTGCCCGACAACCTGGTGGAGAGCGAGCTTTTCGGCCACGTGCGCGGCGCCTTTACCGGCGCGGTGGGCGATCGGCGCGGCAAATTCGAACTGGCCGACGGTGGCACGCTGTTCCTCGACGAAGTGGCCGAGCTGCCGCTGCAGGTGCAGGCCAAGCTGCTGCGCGTGTTGCAGGGCGGCCAGCTGCAGCGTCTGGGCTCCGATCGCGAGCACCGCGTGGACGTGCGTGTCATCGCGGCCAGCAACCGCAACCTGGCCGACGAGGTGCGCGCGGGCCGCCTGCGCGCTGACTTCTACCACCGGCTCAGCGTGTATCCGCTGGTGGTGCCGCCGCTGCGCGAGCGCGGGCGAGACGTGCTGACCATCGGCGGCTTCTTCCTGGAAGAGGCCCGCTCGCGCATGGGCCTGGGCGCGGTGCGGCTCGACGCCAGCGCGCAGGCCGCGCTGCTGGCCTACGACTGGCCCGGCAACGTGCGCGAGCTCGAGCACCTGCTGGGGCGCAGCGTAGTGAAGGCGCTGGGCCGGCATGCGCAGAGGCCGCGCATCCTGACGCTGGGCGCTGAGGACCTCGGGCTGGGCACGGGCCACCTCGGCCTGAGCACGGCCGGCGCCGCGCAAGACGCTGCCGCGCCGCAGGCCGCCGCCATGCCGGCGCAAGGCCTCGGTTTGCGCGACGCCGTGAGCGACCTGGAGCGCCGCATGGTGCTGCAGGCGCTCGCGCAGAACGGCCAGCGGTGGGCCGCTGCTGCGCGCGACTTGCGCATCGACCCAGCCAACCTTGCGCGGATGGCGAAGCGCCTGGGCATCGCGCGCGGCTGAGCCGCGGCGGCCTACTCCAGCGCCGACGCTGGCCCGAAGAACTCGAAGCGCGACTGCGCGTCTGGCACGCCCCAGCTGCGCAGCCCGCGGCGCACCTGCTGCATGAAGAGCTTGGGCCCGAGGAAGTAGGCGTCGACGTCGCGCGTGTGCGCGGGCAGCCATGCGTTCAGCCGGTCCAGGTCGAGCCGGCCGACCGCATGCGGCGCGGGCGCAGATTTGTCGCTCACCTCGTCGTAGCAATAGAAGCGCTGCAGTCGCGGATGACGTGCTGCCGCCGCCTCGATCTGCTCGCGGAATGCGTGCACCTCGCCGTTGCGCGCGCAATGGATAAACACCACGTCGCGATCGGTGGCCAACGCCTGCTCCAGCATCGCCAGCGTCGGCGTGATGCCCACCCCGCCGCTGATGAGCACAACCGGTCGGTCGCTGTCCGCCAGCACGAACTCACCCGAGGGCGGCAGCAACTGCAGCGTGTCGCCCACCTGCACGCGCTCGTGCAGCCAGGTCGAGGCCACGCCGCCGGGCTCGCGCTTCACGCTGATGCGGTAGGTCTTGCCGTTGGGCGCGGCCGACAGCGAGTAGTTGCGCCGAATGTCCTTGCCGTCCACCCGCAGCAGCATGCCGATGTACTGGCCGGGCGCGAAATCCATCAGCGCGCCGCCATCGGCCGGCGCGAAGTGGAACGAGGTGATCTCGGCGCTCTCAGCCACCTTGCGCATCACCTCGAAATCGCGCGCGCCGCGCCAGCCGCCGGGTGCCGAGGCCTGCGCGTCGTACAGCTGTTTCTCGGCGCCGATCAGGATGTCGGCGAGCTGGCCG
This sequence comes from Variovorax sp. 10N412, assembly GCF_056394985.1. Classification (NCBI taxonomy): domain Bacteria; kingdom Pseudomonadati; phylum Pseudomonadota; class Betaproteobacteria; order Burkholderiales; family Comamonadaceae; genus Variovorax; species Variovorax sp. 10N412. The sequence continues at coordinate 32,624 of NZ_JBFTIO010000027.1, read as the reverse complement.
TAGGCCGCCGCCCAGGCGTCGATCACCTCGTCGGTCGCCACCTCGGCGCCCAGCACGTCGCGGATGGCGCGCAGCAGGCAGCCGCCGACGATCGGGTAATGCTCGGGCATCACCTGCAGCGCCACGTGCTTGTTGACGATCTGCGTCGCCAGCGGGCCCATTGCTTCCAGCCGGTCGATATTCTTCGCGTACATCAGTACGCCGTTGGCCAGCGCGCGCGGCTGGTCGCCTTTGGCTTGGTGGGTCTCGTTGAAGAAGGGGCGGACCTCGGGATGCTCGGCCAGCAGCATCTTGTAGAAATGGGTAGTCAGGGCCTCGCCGCCCTGCTCAAGCAGGGGTACGGTGGAAGCTACGATGGCGCGTTGGGCAGCAGTGATCATGGAAACCTCGGTGTGTGTCGTTGGATGAATGCTGATTGCTTCGCAACGGCCATGCCAGAAACTAAACTGTTTCAAATCAACAGCTTGCATGACACCAAGTCGAATTGACAGAGGCAATAAATCGAGTCAATTTGACAATTCGCTGTCGATGTGACACGTATCAGTTCAATGTTTTCGAGTCACCGGCCGGCACTACGCGAGCGATCGACAAGCCATACTGGCGCACGGAATCCTTTGAAGGATGCTTCGCGATGCCAACCCACGCATGGCTGTCCGTGCTTCTCGTCGGTACGATCCTGCGCTTGCCTGAGGTTGGGCGCCTGCGCACGACTTCTCTCCAAGGTGTATCGAGGGGCGCGCGACCGAAGCCCTCTTGCGACACGTCGGGCATTCAAACGAAGAGGCTGGGTGGCTGGTTGCCTGGGCGCTGCGGCGCGGCGGTTGAGCCAGCTCCACGGTGATGGTGTCTCGATCAGCCCACGCGGTCCGAGGACGCGCTCAGGACCGATCTCGCTGGCAGCGCCGCGCGCCGGGGTTACCAAGTTGCAGAAGTTGCTCAGCCACCAGCCAGCTCTGGCGTTCGTTGGTGCGCACGACCTCATCGACCACCAGATCGTAAGTCGCGCGGTCGCCGTCGATGGTGGCCTGACGCCGCATCGCCTCGAATTCGAAACGTCCGAGCTCATGCACCTCGAGCAACCGCCGCAGTCGCGCGGCATCGTCGAGGAGCCCGGCCGATCGCGCCGCCATCGGAACGCCACTGCCTGCAGGCCGCATGGACGCCCCCGCCCCGAACGGTCCCAACGCCTCGGCCCGCGCCAGAACCGCCGCGACAAGGGCGTACTGCTCGCCGAGGTGCCGCACAAACAGGTCCCGTATCGATGAGACGTCAGTGCCGCTCCACTTGGCTGCTGCATACAACTCGCACAGGTAGGTGGCGTGGGCCAGCAGCCGGTCGACCGTGACCAAGCTCCTGCGCCGCGCCTCTGACAGCAGTCCGAAGCGCGCATGCACCGGGACAGCAGACGCATCGCACGTGAAACCCTCGGCATCGAGCGCAGCCAGGAAGGGAAAGGCGTCGCGCGCCGCAGCAACCGCCGTGCGAGGTGTCTTGGTACGAGAAGCGCGCCGTGGGACAGTCACGGCGATGACTGCTTGGCGCTGGCGGCGAGGGTTCATCGGATGCTCCTTGAATGGGGCTCCATCGTCAGTCCGTGCCCTCTTGCTTTCTTTGACGAAACCGCCGCCGCTCGACCAATTCGTGCATCGAAACCGGTTGACCGAGCATTCGGCTGATGTGCACAGTTCGACCTCTCGACGGATCTCCGTGCCATCGCGTCGCGCTGCGTGTCGGGATAGGCAAAGCCCGCTGGACCCCGCCGCCTTGCGCGAGTCGCCGCTTCGCAGGCGTCCGCGTGCGCCAGCAGCTTGCGAAACGACCCGTCGCGGCCACGTGCGGGCGACGATCGCGCTGGCGCTTCCACTGAAGGCCGCGTGCTTCGCAGCGCGAAGCCTGACGGCAAACGTCGGCGGCGCGAAGCGGTTCGTTACAGCGCGACGCGCGGTGTATCCGTAGCTGAGTGGCAGACACACCGCTGCGATGGACAATCAAGGCGAGGGGGAGCGCTTTGCGCGCGTGCGCGGCGGTTGAGTCGGCGGGTCAGCAAGGACGCGGCGGGCGCACGCGCATCGTGCCCTGACGATCTGGCCGAGCGACCGCCAGCGTCGTCGGTGCAGGCCAGGGGGTGCGCGTGCTGCAACGTGCCCCTCCGCACTGCCCCGCCTTGCTGCGAGCATCACATCGAGCACGTGAGATTCGAAAAATATCCCGACCACCTTGCTGTGCCGTGCGTTCGGGTCAGCCTCTAGGGGTTCGACGGGCGCGGACAGACGGCGGCACGAGGCAGGCTCGAAACAAGCGCCCGGACAGCGAACTGACTCTCCATGTCTGCTGCCATTTTCTCCACTGAAAATCGTTGTTCGGTCGCTGCATTGTCCAAGGCCTGTCGCTCGAGCCAACGCAGGCACACCCTTGCCACATCGCGCCATCCGTGGTCTATCGTGAGTGAGTGGCCCCTGCCTTCGAATTGCCGCAATTCGGTCAGCGCCTTCGAATGTCGGTACATGCGAAATGCCGCCAGCGTGGTCACGTCCGGCGCCGTGTGGTCGTGCGTACCGGAAATCAACAGCAGCGGCCCGCGCGTGTCGTTTTCCGTGGCCACATGAGAGGCCGGGTTCCCAGTAACGTTCGCGAACGCGACCTCGAACAATCCGCGGACCGGCGAAGGGATGCACCACCGTTCGAACAGTGCGTCCGACTCTGCCCGCTCCAGGACATTGCCGAAGCCGTAGCGGAACTGCGCCTGGGTCAGTGCCACCGCTCTATGGACGTTCATCGGGTTGCCCAGCCCCGGCAGGCCGGCGCGCAATTGCGCGAGCGGCAGGCGGAACACCCCCTTGATCTGCGCCGGATCGATCGCGATCGCCGCCCGACAGCGCCCTTCGCCGAGCAGCTTCTGCGCGATGAGTCCACCGAACGAATGGCCGATCACCACCGGTGGCGACGGCAGACGCGCCATCAGTTCTGCGAAATGCGCGGTCACTTCAGCCAGGCTGCGACCTGCCACGAGCTCAGGGTGCGCGCGCGACATGCTCACCGTCTCGGGCTCGCCAGGCCAACCGGGCGTGTGCGTGTCGTAACCAGCGAGCCGGAACATGTCGGCCCAGCGGTGCCAGCTGCTGGCGTGCAGCCAAAGACCATGAATGAAAACAACGGATGTGCGTGCGGGCGTCATCGGGAGGTCCTCCAAGAATGGCACGCCAGCGTAGGCATGCAGCCAGCGAAACGCTTGAATGCCCTCGCTGCGACTGGCCTTCTCATGACGCGCTGCGCGCTTTCCGTGCTGTGCAGTCGTCCTGCGCAAAACCAGATCCTTGGCCACGTGCCGCCAGTTTCCGGCTACTTTGCGCAAGCGCTGCCTAGCCACAGCATTCCGCACGGCGCAAAGTTCGCGAGCCATTCCGCAACGCACATTCGCGCGCGGCTGCCGCGTCCACCCCCGCCATGCCACACCCACCCTGGTGGTCCCTCTCGATCCTGGTCTTCCTGTGGGGAGTGCCGGACTCCACACGCCTGCCGGCGCCCACGCCGAGCCAGTGGTCCGTCGCGCCAAATCCCCTACCCGAAAGTCCTCTCGCGAAGACAGCGGCCGACAATGCGCCGGCGCCGCACCTCAGCGGCTTTCGCCTGCTCCCCACGCCGCCATTCTCCATGCATGCGCGCCTGGAGCTGGCCCGGCGCGCCACGCGCAGCCTCGACGTGCAGTACTACCTGGTGCAGAACGACGAAACCGGTCGCATGTTCCTGCGCGCGCTGCGCGACGCCGCGCGCCGCGGCGTGCGTGTGCGGCTGTTGCTCGACGACCTGCACACGGCGGGTTCCGACGCGCTGCTGGAAGCGCTTGCGGCCGAACCCCGCGTCGAGATCCGCCTTTTCAATCCGTTCCCCGCCGCGCGCGGGCACATGACCACGCGCGTGCTGGCCTCGCTGTTCGACATGGGGCGGCTGCACCGTCGCATGCACAACAAGTTGTTCATCGCGGACGCCTCGATGGCGATCGCGGGCGGGCGCAACATCGCGGATGAATACTTCCTGGCCGGCGCCACGTCCAATTTCATCGACATCGACGCGCTGGTGGCAGGCGCCATCGTCCCTCGACTGGCCGGCTTTTTCGATGCGTACTGGGACAGTCCGTACGTCTACCCGCTTTCCGACGTCGTGCCACGCAGCGATGCTCCGCCAAGGCTGCGCGAGCGCTTCGAGACGATGACCGCGCGCGCCACGCCGGCTGGGCCGATGCCGCAGGCGCCCGACCTGCTCGGCAACCGCCCCCTTTCCGCTGACCTTGATGACGGCAGGCTGCCGCTCACATGGGCGAAGGCCGAGGCCTATTGCGACGCGCCGGGCAAAGCGCTGGGACCGCCCCACGGCAGCGACTGGACGCGCGGCGAAGTGACGGCGCCGACCGAGGTACCCGAGGGCGTGCGATTCAACGTGGGGCGCCTGATTCGCTCGGCCCGGCACGAGGTAGTGCAGACCACGCCCTACTTGGTGCCGGGCGACGGCGGCATGGCCACGGTGCGCATGCTCCGCGCGCGCGGCGTGGCCTACACCCTGGTTACCAATTCGCTGGCCGGCACCGACGCGTCGATTGTGCACGCTGGCTACCAGCGGTACCGCCCGGCGCTGCTGGCGGCCGGCGTGCGGCTCTACGAACTCAGTCCACAGCGCATGGCCCTGGCCAGGCACGGCGGAAGGTTCGCCTCGGAGGGTGGTCGGCTGCACGGCAAGTCCGTGGTCGTGGACAGGCGCGCGCTGTACCTTGGATCGCTGAACTTCGATCCGCGCTCGGAGCGCTACAACACAGAGTTGGGACTGATTGCCTTCAGCCCCGAACTGGCGGGCCAGCTGCTGGCGCTCGTGAGCTTGATCACGCGCGAAACGGCCTACGAAGTGCGCCTGCGCAGCGCCGGCCTGCAGTGGTCGGCACCTCGCGAAGTCCTTGCGGACCGTCGGTCCGGCGGCGGCGATCACGGGAACCCGGAGCATGACGGACAGCGCGACGGTGGCGAGCAGGTGCTGGATGAGGAACCGGAGACGGCTCTGTGGAAGCGACTCGTGCTGAAGCTGCTCGGGCCCCTGGTACCCGAGTCGATGCTGTAGATCGAGGCAGCGGCGAGAGACAGGTCCGGCCCGGCGCTGACATCAGTCCTGGCCGGCGCTAACGGTGCATGCGCCGGTAGTCGCGCGGCGTGTCGCCCATCACGTCGGAGAAGCACCGCGTGAAGTGGCTTTGGTCGGAGAAGCCCACCTCGAGGGCAATCTCGACCAGCGGCCGATCGGTGGTGCGGATGAGAAGCGCCGCCGCCGAGATGCGCTCGCGCATCAGATAGCGATGCGGCGGCAGGCCCACGCTCTGCTTGAAGGCGCGCGAGAAGTGGCACACCGAGAGGCCGGCGATCTGCGCCAACTGGCAGAGTTCGATCCTTTCTGCCATGCGCTGCGCCACGAAGTCGCGCACGCGGCGTAGGGCACCGGGCGGCAATCCCCCCCGAAACGAAGGTGCGGAGGTCGCAGCGGGCTCCGCAGCGGGGAGAGGCAGCCCCGTGGTCGGCGTTTCACTCGCGGGCCGCAGCAGCAGGCGCGCCGTGCCCGCGGCCAGGCTGGCGCGCAGCGCCTGTGCGTCGACGCAGGGCGTGGCGCCAGGCGCACCATGGCCCTGCGAGGCCTGTGCGCGGGGACCGCTCAGGACGACATGGACACCGCCGACGTGGGTGCGGCCTTCTCTCAGGAATTCGTCCTCTTCCCAAAGCCATACATCCAGGCCGGCCGCATCGCCGAGCTCCAGCCGCATGCAACCGTGCGCCGGCGCGGGCAGTTCGACATGCGGCCGCATCGAGCGAGTGAGCGTCGTCGCATGGGGCGTTGCGTGATCCAAGAGGCTCATGATCGTTCTGGATGGGGTTGAACCAGCGCCTCGAGGTCCGAGGCTGTGGCATCCAGTGTCATGGCTTCAGCACGTCTTGCTTGGTGCGCATGCGCCATGGCAAGCAGCATTGCGTGTCTGTGCGTGCCACGCCAGAGACGCTGCGCTTGGGATGTCAGGAAGGCACTGCGATCTCGGGCGTCTTGCGAAAACCGATTGCCAGCCGGTTGTAGGCGTTGATGACGCCCACTGCCAACGTGAGGTCCACGCGCTCGCGCTCGTCGAACTCGGCCGACAGCGCCTGGTAGTCGGCGTCGGCGGCATGCGTCTGCGACACCAGCGTGAGCGATTCGGCCCATTGCAGCGCGGCGCGCTCGCGCGCGGAGAACAGGGTGCCAGCTTCGCGCCAGGCCGCGAGCATCAGCAAGGTCGACGGCGGCACGCCGGCCTTCATCAGGTCGCGCGAGTGCGACGCGATGCAGTACGCACATCCGTTGATCTGCGACACGCGCAGGTACACCAGGTCGATCAGTGCAGGAGGCAGGCCCGACTTGTGCACATACATGTACAAGCCGCCCAGGGCGCGCATGCCCTCGGGGGCGATGGCTTGGTGATCCAGTCGTTGGTTCATGGCGGATGTCCTTTCAGGGATGGTCGGGTGTCTTCAATGCATCACCGGTGTTCGCGACGAACACCACGAGCAGCCGCGCGGTCTGGGTGCGGCTGGCGTTCTGCGTGAGGGGATGGCGCGCGCCGGGCGGCTCGAACCAGTCGTCGCCCGCGCGGTAGGTGGTGGGGGGCCCGTCGTCCAGCGCGCTGCGCACTGCCCCCTTCAGCACATACGCATACACGAAGGCATCTCCATGGCGGTGCGGGCGCGCTTTGGCGCCGGGCGCAAAGTCCACGATGAGCGTGCTCAAGCTCTTGCCCGGCGCGTTCGGCAGCGCCTGCGTGAATTTCAAAGAGGCCGTCTCCTCGACGGCCTCGTGGGCAGTCGCGCGTGGCGCGTGACACAGCAACGCGCCCGCGCCGGCCAGGCACACGGCGATGGCCACGGCCTTGGGCCGCGGGAAGGGTGAGGTTCTGGAACAGGACATGGAATTTCTCCGGGGAGGGGTGATGGGACAGGCCGTTATCGTGGCGCGAAGCACGAGCGCGCGATGGCATGAAGCGGGCGTGTTTGGCCGCCTTCGGGCAGCAAATGGCGGCGTGCGTCCCATGATCGATTTCGTCCAAAGCCACGTGATCCGTGACAGAAGCCGCGCGGCGGCTGCCCGACCATCGGGCATGTCCCCACAGCTGACGAGGTGCTCGATGAACACATTTCTTTTCGCACGTACCACGGGTACCGAGTGCACCGCGGGCACCGCGCGTGCCGCGCGCACGGCCCGCATCGCTCGGCCATGCCGAGCCGATTCGTTGAGCGCCATTGCGTGGTGAGACACCTTCGCGTGGCGCTGGCCACGGCTGCTGCGGTGGGGGCGGGCCTTTCAGGCTGCGCCCTGCCCGCCCACCTTGCGCCGCCGCCGGCACGGCTCGACGCCCACACGCTGGGGTTGCGCACCGACACAACCGCCGCACCCGTCGACCCGGCCTGGTGGCATCAGTTCGGGCGACCCGAGCTCGACGCACTGGTGGACAAGGCCTTGCAGGACAACCCGTCGCTCGGCATCGCCGCTGCCCGGCTGCAGCGCGCCAAGGCGATCGCGCAGCGCATCGATGCGCAAGACTGGCCGCAGGTGACGGCACGTTTCGACGACACCCGCCAGCGCTTTCCCGAGCATGCGCTGTTCCCGCCAAGCATCGGAGGCACGCGGCAGAACCTGGCGACCGCGCAGCTCGCGGTCAACTGGGAGCTCGACTTCTTCGGACGCAACCGCGCCGCGCTGGACGCCGCACTGGGCACGGCGCAAGCGGCGCAGGCGGATGCCGCCATGGCGCGCCTGCTGGTCTCGACACAGGTGGTGCGAACCTACGTGCAATTGGCCCGCCTGCTGTCGCTGCGGGAGGTGGCCGAGCGCTCGCTGGCGCAGCGCGCCCAGGTGCTGGCGCTGGTGCGCCGCCGCACCGACGCCGGACTCGACACCTCGGTGGAGCTGCAACAGGCCGAAGGCGCCGTGCCGGACACCCGGCAGTCGCTGGAGGCGCTCGACGAGCAGATCGCCGCACGCCGCCACGCGTTGGCCGCATTGACGGTGCAACCCCTCGAGGCGCTCGCTGCGCTGCAGCCGCGCATCGGCCATCTGCAGCCCCAACCCCTGCCCGTGAGCGTGCCGGCCGATCTGCTGGGCCGACGCGCCGACATCGATGCGGCTCGCCGGCGCGCCGAGGTGGCCACGCGCGAGCTGGACGAAGCGCGCGCCGATTTCTACCCCAGTGTCAACCTCGTGGCCTTTGCGGGCTACAACGCACTGGGGCTGGATCGCCTGTTCGACAACGGCAGCCGCGCCATGGGGATCGGCCCTGCCATCCGCCTGCCAATCTTCGATGCCGGCCGGCTGCGCGCCAGCCAGCGCGCCAAGGCAGCGGACCTCGACGCGGCCATCGCAGCCTACAACGGCGTAGTGCTGGCGGCGGTACAGGACGCAGCCGACCAGATCAGCGCGCTGCAATCGCTCGCGCGCCAGCAACAGGACCAGATCCGCGCACAAGCGTTCGCCGAGCGCGCGTACAGGCTGGCGGTCGAACGCTACGAAGCTGGCCTGGGCTCGTACCTGGTCGTGCTCAGTGCCGAGACAGGCGTGCTCGCGCAGCGCCGCGCGGCTGCCGAACTGGGCGCGCGTGCGCTCGATAGACAGGCCGAGCTGATGCGCGCACTCGGTGGAGGCTATGCAGCGGGCTTGCACACCAGCGAGGCGCCGGCCTCCGTGGCGGCCACCATCGGCGGCAGCGCAACGACGGCGGCCGCGACCGCTACGCCGCAGTGACGCCCACCCTGGAAACCGCCATGAACAGCATGCCCTCCGACCCGACATCCCATGACGGCGCTGCCTTGGCGCCGCAAGCAAGTCCCGCGGTGCCGCACGCGCAAACCGCACCGAATGCGCCGCGCAGCATGCCCGGCTTGGCCGTCACGGCCTGCGCGCTGGTGCTGGCGCTCGGCTATGTGGCCTACCGCATGCTGGGCCCCGCGTCCACAGTCAGCACCGACAACGCCTACGTGCAGGGCAACGTCATCCAGGTCACGCCGCAAACCGGGGGCACCGTCGTGGCGGTACGCGCCGACGACACCGACTTCGTGCACGCCGGCCAGCCCCTGGTGCGCCTCGACCCGTCGGACGCCCGCATGGCGCTCGACCAGGCCGAGTCGCAACTGGCCCAGACGGTGCGCGAGGTGCGCACGCTCTATGCCAACAATGAGGTTCTGGGCGCGCAAATCGCCGTGCGTCAGGCCGAGGTGGCGCGGCTGGAAACCGAGCTCGCTCGCGCGCAACGCGACATGCACCGTCGTGAAGCACTGGTGCAGGATGGCGCGGTGGGGCGCGAGGAGTTCGAGCACGCAGCCACGCAGTTGGCCTCGGCGCGCAGCGCACTCGCCTCGACCCGCGCCGGCGCACGCGCGGCGCAGGCGCAACTAGCCGCCAACCTGTCGCTGACAGACCGCACGAGCGTGGAGCGGCATCCCAACGTGCTGCGGGCATCGGCCCGGGTGCGCGAGGCCTACCTCGCGCTGCGCCGCGCCAACGTGCACGCGCCGGTGGATGGCTTCGTGGCGCGGCGCAGCGTGCAAGTCGGCCAACGCGTGCAGGCCGGTGCCGGGCTCATGACCGTGGTGCCGCTGGACGGCATCTGGGTCGACGCCAACTTCAAGGAAGCTCAACTGCGCCAGTTGCGCCTCGGGCAGGAAGCCACGCTGGTGTCCGACCTGTATGGCGGGCAGGTGCGCTATCACGGCACGGTCGCCGGGCTGGGCGCGGGCACCGGCGCGGCCTTTGCGCTGCTGCCCGCGCAGAACGCCACCGGCAACTGGATCAAGGTGGTGCAGCGCGTGCCGGTGCGGATCCTGCTTGACCCGCGCGAGGTGGCTGCGCACCCCTTGCGCATCGGCATGTCGGTGGAGGTCTCAGTGGCGGTGTCCGCTGACCAGCGCCCCAGTGGCGGACCAGGGCCCGGCGTGCCGCCACGACCGACGGCGGCCGTCACCACCGTGTTCGACGGCGACGACCACGCCGCCGACGAGACCGTGCGACGCATCATAGGAGAAAACCTGGCTGCGAACGCCCAACCTGCGGCGGGCGCGGCAATGCCGATGTCCGGCGCGCTGCCATCGGTGCCAGCCGGCACCAGCGCGAGCCCGGCGCTGCGGCGCATGGGCGTCGATCGAGTGAGCGCGCGGGCGTCGCACTGAGGGCATCCCCATCATGTCCGCCGTCGCCGTCTCGAACGCCGTGTCTGCATCGGCAGGCCCTGCATCGCGCGCCCAGCGGTTCGCCTTGCTGCTGCTCATCGGCGTGCTGCCCTTCAGCGACTTCCTGCAGACGGGCGTGTATGCGTTCAACGCCGGGCCGATCATGGGCGATCTCGGCGCGAGCCCCGAGGAGTACAGCCTGGTCGCCACTTTCTACGCGGTGACGGCCATCGGCATGATCTTCAACCACCGCTGGCTGGTGGAGCGCATGGGGTGGCGCAGGTTCATGCGGGCGAACAGCCTGCTGTTCGCCAGCGGCGCCATGGTGTGCGCCACCAGTGACACGCTGGGCGTGTTCACGGCCGGGCGCCTCCTCGCCGCCATGGGATGCGCCTCGTTTTTCACGGCGGGGCGTGTGCTGGTGAACTTCATTCCCCCGTCGCCCCGGCGCTTCACGGGGGTGAAGTTCTTCGCCTCGGGCATTGCCTGGGGTGGCGTGTGCGGGCCACTGCTGGCCGCGACCGCGCTTTCCGTGCAAGACTGGCGGCTCGCTTTCGTGGCGCAGTTGGTGCCTGCGGCGCTCATTGCGCTGCTCGGCGAACTGTGCCTGCCCGGCGAGCCGCTGCCGAGGCGCTCACCGTTCGACGCGCGCGGGCTGGTGACGTTGGCAGGGGGCAGCGCGCTGCTCCTGTTCGCGCTCCAGCGCAGCGCGTTCGATTTTTTCTCGCATCGAGTGTCGCTCTATTTGTACCTGGCCGTCGGCCTGCCGGTGCTGGTGCTTGCGGTATGGCTGGTGCTGGGCAGCGAGTTGCCGGCCATCCGCCTGCACGAGATGTCGCAGCGCCGCTACCTCCTGGGTCTGGCCGCCTTCGGCACCTGCTACGCGTTGCTCGGGGGCACTAATACCGCGGTGCCGCTGCTGCTGATGCGCGGGCTCAATCTGCCGCTGGAAGCGATCGCGCGCTACGTGGCCATGGGCGCGCTCGGCGGCGTCGTGATGTGGATTGCACTGGCGCGGCTGGTGGTGCGCCACCAGGGGCCCACGCGCTACTACGTGCTGGGCTTTTCGCTGCTCGGGGCCGCGGGCGTGCTGCTCGGCGGATTGAGCGAGACGGCCGACACCAGCTCCGACGTGCTGCCAGCGCTGCTGTGCAACGGCGCCTTCATCATCGCGGTGCTGTCGACCACGGCGGTGCAGACTTTCAGGGACCTGCAGCGCGACGAGACGGTGTTTTCGCATGCGAACCAGGTGAAGAACGTGCTGGCACAGTTTGGCGTGGCCGCCGGCACCTGCGCGACCACGCTGTTCATGCAATGGCGCACCGCGCAGCACTACGTGCAGGTCGGCGAGGCACTCGCCTCCCAGAATGTGGCCCTGCAGGACACGCTGCGCCTCTTGTCGCAACGTTTCGCCGTCACGCAAGACCCGCAAGCCGCCGCGCAGATGGCAGTGGCCACGGTCAACGCCCTCCTGTCGCAGCAAGCGAACTTCATGGCGTCGCTAGACTACTTCCGCATCATCGCAGTGGCGGCGGGCGTGTGCCTCCTGGTGGCGCTCGGGGAACGTGGCGTGCGCTACTGCTGCGCGCGCCGTGCGACGCGTCGCTGAACGGCGATGCCTCGGTGGGATCAGCCGGGCGAGGCGGTGCGCACTGGAGCCGGTGTCCAGAACGTGGGTCCTGGCGCTTGCCTGGACGCAAGAAGCCGCTTAGCCGCGAGGCCACCACGTGTAGCCAGACCCAGCGCTTGGCGCCCGCTGCGCTACTGTCGCGCCCCGAAGGAGATCGGATACGCGGCATTGCGCAGCGTCAGCATCGGGTCGGCGCATTCGATCCCCGCGTGTGCCTGACCGGGCAGGAACAAGGTCTGCTTGTCGAGCGCGGGGTCTTGCGCGATGGCGGTCAAGGTGAGCGTTCCCAGGCGCACCAATTTGCGGGTCTCCGGCCAGGCGACGGAGGGGTCGTCGATCTTGTCGCCTGCGGCTGCGACCTGCGCGTACCAGTCGAGCTTGAGCGCTTCCGCCCGCAAGCGGCCAGGCAGCTCGTCCCGCAGGTAGTCGGCACCCTTTGCCTTCGCTTCGTCGGCGCCCAGGTAGTGCTCGCCCGCCAACGGCACGAACCGATAGCGCACGTGCTGCGCCACCCCGCCTGCATTTGTGAACTTGAACGCGTTCACGCCGTAATACGCTGCCGTCGCGAAAGAAGCCGGCGGCGGTTTCTGCGAGGTGACGAACGCTTTGGCGATGGGGTGCGCCTCGAGGAACTGCTCGATGGCGGTGGGGTGTGGTGCGTCGGGCCCGCTCGCACCGATGCTGCGAAGGAAGGCGGCGAACTCGTCCGAGGTCGCCACCGGGAAACCGTTGAAGCTGTGGGTCACCACGTCGAAGGCTTCGCCGTCGGCCGCCTTGACCTTGAACGCGAAGCCCCGTGGGTTGGCCTCCGGAATCGCGTCGGAAATATCCGGGATTCCGGTGAAGTCCGAGAAGCGGGCCGTCACCGGCAGCGCCCCGCCGGCGAAGAGGGACGCCCGGCTCCACGCCCGCGCGGCAGGGTCGGGACTGAACGATCCAACCAGGAGAACGCCCTTGGCGTGGACCGCGCGCGCGTGGTGCTCGCCGAATGCCACGTGCAGCGCATCGACCAGATCCTTCGGCGCCTGGCCTGGCACCACCGTCTGCGGCTGCGCCGCAGTGGGCAAGGGGGTGGCGGCCGCAAGCACCACCGCAATGGTGGAGGCAGCCACGATGCTGAGCCGCGCAGCGCGCACGCCCACTTGTTCGATGTAGTCGTCTGGGTCGCTCATGGCAGGTCCTATGGTGGATGTCGCGCGATTGCGATGTCCCATTCTTTTCTGCGACGTGCCGCCGCAGACTGTGGTTCCTGCCATGCCGCAATCGGTGTGGGTCGCTGTGTGCCAACGTGCGCGATGCGACCGTTGCCCGTCGACGTGGCGCAGATCCGTTCAGCCACGCAGTTCGGCGGGCCGCACGCCCAGATGCTGGCGAATCGCCCTGCTGAAATTCGACGGATCGCGAAATCCTGCCCGGTAGCCGATCTCAGCCGTGGTCAGATGACCGAGATGGCGCGCCCGGAGCATCGCGCTCGCACGATCGACGCGGCAGCGCACGATCAGCTCGCCGTAGGACGCGCCGTGGCGTGCCAGCACGCGGTGCAGCGTGCGCGGCGACACCGCACAGCTTGCCGCCACAGCGCACACGTCGAGGTCATGGTCGGTGCAGCGCGACGCGAGCACCTGCAGGATCTGCGTGAACTTGTCCGTTTCCCGCGCCGGCGCCTCGGGGCGCGGCATCGAGCGTTCGTGCGCCGCCAGCGCAAGCAACGCGCCCAGATGCTCGGGCACGAGGTGACGCGGCATCAAGGTCCCGTCGCGCGCCAGCTGCGCCATGCCTGCGACGTAGCTGCACAGCGCGCTGGCCCAGGGAGACTGCGCGCCGATGACGTTCCCTACAATGACGCCGGGGTCGGGGACCCATTGCCGCATCTCACGCCGCGAAAAATGGAATGCCATCGGCTTCGCGTCGCCCTGGCGCTCGAAGTCTGCGTCGATGCGGGTGTCGACGATGAAAAGCTCCCCCGGCCCCACACGCAGCGGGCGCCTGTACGTGAGGTTCCAGCCCGCAAGCAGGTTGACAAGGATTACATAGCCGTCGCCGTCGCACGCACCCAGGTTCATGGAAATCACCGCTGCAATGGATGGAAATCTGCCTTGGGATCACAGGCACGTTCTGCGCGTCGCGCACCGGGCCCGGCACGTCCCCGGTGGCCATTGTCCGCAGGACACTGCCTGGGATGGTGTCCTGCCATGCTGAGTTTTGTTCCTGGGTTGCTACTTTCAACCTATGCCTTTTTTGGCACGCAGGGACCAGCCGCGCGGCGTTCGACCGCGCAGAATCCAGAGCCCATACACACCGTGGAGGCTATGTGGGTGCGCCGGAATTGATTTGCTGGTCGACGGACGATGTGGACACGACACAGCGCATCGACTACTACGAGGAGACCGTCGCCCGGTCGATGATCCCGGTGGGCATCCGCATGCCGGCCACGGGCGAGTTCTTCTCGCGCATGAAGATGGCCAGCCTCGACGGACTTTCGGTGTTGCGCATCCACGGAAGCCCGCACGAGGTCTATCGCGGCAACCGGGAGATCGCGCGCAGCGGCGCGCACAAGTACCACCTGCTGCTGACCTGCGCCACGCCATGGACGCTGCACCACCAGGGCGCCATCGCGCTCGCACCCGGCGAGGCGGTGTTGCTCGACTCACAGCAAGCCCAGACCTCCGCCACCGAGGTGCCCTACGAGATGGTGCATCTCATGATGGAAGCCAGCTGGCTGGCGCAATGGGTGCCGCGGCCGGCCGCGCTGGTTGGCCGCAAGATCACCGCGGCGACGCCTTGGGGCCATTCCCTCGCTTCGTTTGCCAAGGTGCTAACGCCGGAACTTCTGCTCGACGCGCCGCTTCCCGCGCGACTGCTCAGCGACCATCTGGGCGCGATGCTTGCGCTGGCCGCGGAGGAGACAGATCCAAGCGCGGGCTCACGTCGAAGCATGACCCCGCAACGCCAGCGCATCGTGGACGTGCTCGCACAGCGGTGCACCGATCCGGCGCTCACGGCCAAGGACGTGGCGGCGTCGCTGAACCTGTCCGTCAGGACGCTGCATCGCGTGCTGGCCGTGACCAAGGAAGCCTTCGGTCCCCTGCTCATCGAAGCGCGGCTGCGCATTGCCTACCGGATGCTGGAGTCACGCATCTTCATGAATGTGACCGTCTCGGAAATCGCCCGTCGAGCGGGCTTCGCGACGCCGTCGCACTTCGCGCGTGTTTTCCACGCGTGCTACGGGGTGACGCCCTCCGCCTTTCGCCAGTCGTGGTCGCGCAAGGGTCCGCCCGAGCATGAGCGCGAGCTTCCCCGCGCCCGGATGCGGTAGTCCAGCGGCGTCATGCCCACGGCACGGCGAAACGCGCGGCTGAAATTGGCCTGGCTGGAAAACTGGATCGCGGCAGCGATGTCGACGAGCGGCAGCTGCGAGCTCGCGAGCAGCTCCCGGGCGTGCGCCATCCGCAGGCTTGCCAAGTACTGATGAGGCGCCATGCCGGTCATCTTGCAGAACACGCGCGAGAAATGAAACGGGCTCAAGCAGGCGACATTCGCGATGGCCTCCAGCGAGATGTCGTTCTCGAGGTTGGCCCTCATGAATTCGATGACGCGCTCCAGCCGCTGCGCGGCCATCAGTGGCCGGGTGCGCGCGGCGTCGAACGGCCGGGTGGGCGACCCACAGTCGGCGTATGCATGGACGAGCCGCGACATCAGAGCGAGGCCCATGGATTCCACGAACACCCCACCACCCGCGCTCGGGTACATCGCCTCTCGCAGCACCGCCATGCACAACTGGTTGATCAACTCGTCGCGCAGGCCCGCAAGGTAGCGAATGACCGGGCTGCCGTGCACAGCGCCCTCCGTGGCCCGCTCCAGCGTCGGGGCTCCTGGCAGGTAGATGTGCAGGATCTGAGGCAAAGCGCCGGTGATGGCGATGTCGTCCTCGTCCACATCGGCGGGGCAGATCCATGCCGTCCCGGTGGCAACGCGCGTCTGCTGGCGGGCACCGCCGCCGCGGCGGATCACCACGGCCTCGGCGTTGCCCTGGAGGGCGACGGTCAGTTCCAGGTGTTCGGAGCGAAACGCGGGCAGCTCGCACGCCGGGTGCGCGCGAAGCTCCGCGGCGACGCCCTTCCAGCCGAGCCCCTGAGACGAGGCGAGCACGCCGGCCGACTGGAACTTCTTCTCGCCGTGTTGCAGCAGGTTCATGGTGCCGTGCATTGTTGAGCGCGCAGGCGCCGAAAATGGCCTGGGAGTGCCATGCCACGCGAGAAGACTCTTCCCTGCCTGCCAAACCGCACGGGGTCAGAACGGCAATCTGTCAGGAGGTTCGCCGTGCTGCAGCAGTGCCAGCTTCATGTCGGCCACGCTGTCGAATCCCGCACGGGAGGCGATGTCTTCCAGGGAGTTCTCACGGAACATGCGACTTTGCAGCATCCGGGCCGCGATGCGTGCACGCTGCGCACCGGCGGCCGTGTCGCTCGGCGCGCAGGGGGCGTTGCGCGCCAATGGCGTGCGACCCGTCATCTCGGCCTCGAGGGCTGACAGCAAAGCGCCGATCTGCTCGGCCAGGAAATCGCCCGGCAACGGCGCATCCACGGCGAACGCGGGCGTGAGCTGCGCGAGCATCGTCGACAGCGCATGCCCGGCGAACGAAGTGTTCGGAAGTCGTCGTCCCGCGAGCCACTCGGGGCGGCGCAGCCACTGGTGGACCCACGCCGGCGGCATGTCGACCGTGACGATCTCGTAGGCGTTCAGCTGCAGTCGGTACGGCCGTGCCGAATCGATGAAGATGGCTTCGCCCGGCGCCAGCAGCACATGCCCGCCGTGCGCCACGGCCCATCCGCTGGCAACGTTGAGCATCAGGTAGTAGCGCTGCACGTCGGCGCGCGCCACGTGCCACGCGCCATGCACCACGCCGTGCGCGGAGCCCTTGAGGCGCAGGATGTCCAGCGGACCCAGCGCCGCGCGTTCGACGCAGGCATCGAGCACCCGGGAGGCACAGGTGACGGACAGCGGCACCATCGCGGCGGAGGTGGCGGCCGCGTAGTAAGCCAGGCGGCGCGGCGCCTCCACATCGTCGGTAGACCAGCGCTGCACACCCGCAGGAGCGCGCGGGTCGCTCACCGTGAACGCCTGCCGGGCCCGGCGTGCCACGCGGGAACGTCGGCGTCCGCCTCGGAAGCGTTCGCGCCGGACCGGTACAGCGCATGCGCGAGCCACACCACGCCGCACGCGGTGGCCAACGCGACGATCTCGGCCCCTAGGCGCTGCTGTTCACCGAGCAGGTAGGCGTTGCAAAGTCGCACGGGCGCCTCGATGAAGAGCGAACCTGCCGCGACCGTCATCGGCAGCACGCTGCCAACGAAGAAGGCCTGCACCACGGGGCCGGCGGCGCGCCAGGACGCGCGTGTCGCTGCGCCGGCTGCCGCGAGCGCGGCGAACTTCAGCGTTTCGATGCGCCCATCGACAAGCGCCAGGTCGAGCAGGCGCGGAATCATCGCCATCGCGAGCACGCAGGCCAGCAGCGTGAGGCCCGACAGGCCGAGCGCGTTGCACTTCGCAAGCGCCCGGGCAGCCGACGCCGGCATGGCCGGCGCCATGAGCGCACCTGCGGCAAGGACGAGCGGAAACTGCACCAGCATGTGCGTACGCATGCCCGCCTCGAGCCCGGCGCGCAGCGGCGGGCAGGCCAGCGCGCCGAGCATGGTGAGCGACAGCGCCAGGCACAGTGCCACACCGCGCGTCATGGCGCCCCTCCGGCCAACGGGGCGGGCGGCGGCAGGATCAGGGGCGCGGCCGGCAACGACGCCGCGAAACGCAGCGCGCCTGAGAGGTCGTCGAAATCGAACGCGCGCACCAGCCGCGCCCGCCGGTCGACCACCAGGAGGGCTGCGTTGTGCGCGAAGCCGCCGCGGCCGTCATCGACCACGGTGACGCCGAAGCGCTCGAGCAGCTTCGGCAAACGCGCCGGATCGCTCACGCGCACGAAGCGCCACACGGCCGGATCGGCACCGAGTCGCGCCGCGTAGGCCCCCAAGGCGGCCATGTCGTCGTGCACCGGGTCGAAGCTGATCGACAACAGCTGAACGTGCGGGCTCGGCGCCGTGGCGGCCTGGGCCTGCTGAAACACGCCGCCTGCTGCGGAGCAAACCGTCTCGCACCGGGTGTAGATGAAATCGACCAGGATAGGGCCGCCGCCCTGCCCCAGCACCACGGACAACGGCTGTGCCGGCACGCCGGGGCCTTCGACGACGACCTCGGGCACCGCTGTTGGCTGCTGCGTCCATGTGAGCCGGCGCGCGCCCTCGGCGGTCCAGACCGCAAAGCCGAGCGTGAGCCCGTGCGCTGCAGCTGCCGCCAACCCCGCGATCACCAGGATGGCGACCAGCGTGCGTGTGAGCGATGCATCAGGAGCGGCCACTGCCATCGGTGCGTTGCCGCGCGCCTCAGGGGCGCCGAAGGGCGTCAAGCTCGGCCTCGCCCGCGAACGGCACGGAGCGCGCGGCGCCTGCCTTGCGTTCGCTCTCGAACAGGTCGGCCTCCAACGGCGCTGCCTTGTTCGACCACGCGCCGCGCACATGGCTCGCGACAGCCGCCAGTTCCGCGTCGTTCAGCCGGGCGAACGAGGGCATCGCCCCCGAAAAGCCCTGGCCCTTGACCGTGAGTGAGCCCGTCACGCCGTGCAGCAGGATGTTGGCGATGACGCGCCCTGGTGCCGCGACCCACTCGGAGCCGTCGAGGGGCGGGAACACGCCGGGCAGCCCTTGCCCGCTTGGCTGGTGACAGGCCGCGCACTGCGTGGCGAAGAGCTGCGCACCGTCGGGCCTCGCACCGGGGCCCTGGACCTCCCGCGTGCCACGAAGGTCGGCCACGGTGCGCCCGTCGCCGTAGAACGCCGGGCCGGTGGGCTCCGAAAAGAGGATCTCGGCGGCGCCCGCCAGCACAACCAGCAGGGTGACCGCTGCCACGGCCAGCGGCGCAGGCCGCGTGCGCTCGACCGGGTCGGCGCTCTCGCGTTGCTGGGCATGGTCGCGCGGCGCTGAAGGCATGGGCATGGTGGCTTGGCGGATCAGGGTTTCGCGGGCGGTGCGGCGGCAGGTGGCGCCGCCTGGGCCGGCAGGATGGGATCGTCGTGCCTGAGCGCCTGCAGGTACTTCACCAGGTCGATGGCCTCGGGCGTCGGCACGACCACGCGGCCCGGCCCTGGCCCCCAGCCAGGCGGCAACGCCACGGGCTGCTCGTCGGGGTCGGGCGTCTCCTTCACCGTGAACAGGTAGGGGAAGGACGGCATGATCGAGCCCGCCACGAAGGCGCGCGGCTGGTAAAGGTGGCCCAGGTGCCAGTCCTTGCCCGGCTGCCTCACGCCGATGTTGAACAGGTCGGGCCCGGTGCGCATGCTGCCCAGCAGGTGCGGCTTGTCGTACACGTAGTCGCCAGGCACCGAGGGCCGCCCCCAGCCGCGCGCAGCATCGGGCCCCACGCGCCGATCGCGCGGCTGCTGGGTATGGCAATAGACGCAGCCGTTGGCGATGTAGACCTCTCGCCCGCGCAGCTGTGCCGCGCTGTACGGCTTGAGGCCGGGCGCAGGAGGAATGTCCTTCACTTCCATGTAGGGCATGACCACCAGCGCGGCGGTCGCGCAGCCCAGCGCCACCATGGCGCCGGCGGCCAGGCGGATGTCACTGTCCATGGACAACGCCCGCCGGCGCCTCGCGGGCCGGCCTGCCCTGCTGGACCTGCTGCCAGAACAGCGCCGCGCCGGTGCGCGCCGGCCCGAAGCGCAGCACCATCGCCAGAAAGTGTCCGACG
Source organism: Variovorax sp. 10N412 (assembly GCF_056394985.1). Classification (NCBI taxonomy): domain Bacteria; kingdom Pseudomonadati; phylum Pseudomonadota; class Betaproteobacteria; order Burkholderiales; family Comamonadaceae; genus Variovorax; species Variovorax sp. 10N412. Next base: position 12,983 of record NZ_JBFTIO010000027.1, on the reverse strand, counting down.
AACGCCAAGTGTCCCAGCAGCATCAGCGAGCCCCCAACGGAGCGTGTCTGCAGGTAGGGCAACGTGAGCCGTACCGATGCCATGAACGGGCGCGCCGCATCGAGCATCGCCTCGCCCTGCAGCCACCCGCCGACCGTGAGCCCGCCGAAGTAGATGCACACGCCCAGCGCCGACAGCCAGAAGTGCACGCCGATCAACCGCGGGTAGGGCCACTCCCAGTGCAGCACGCGGGGCATCATGAAGTACACCGCGCCGAACATCACCATCGACACGAACCCGTAAGCCCCGAGATGCGCGTGCGCCACGGTGTAGTGGGTGAAGTGCGTTACCGCGTTCACGCCGCGCAGCGCCTCGAGCGAGCCTTGCAGGGACGATGCCAGGTACATGAAGCCGCCGAACACCATGAAGCGCAGCGTGGGCGAGTAGCGCGCCAGGTGCCAGCGGCCTTGCAGGGTCGAGGCCATGTTGATCCCGAAGGCCACGACGGGGATGATCATCATGACGCTCTGCACGATCGACAGCGTCACGAGCCAGCCCGGCACCGGCCCGCCGATGAGGTGATGTCCGCCCACCTGCCCGTAGAAGAACGCCAGCGTCCAGAAGCCCAGCAACGAGAGGTTGTAGGAGCGCACGGGCCGCCCGATGGTCTTGGGCAGGAAGTAGTAGATGGCGCCCACGCTCGCCGGCGTGAACCACAGCCCGAGCACATTGTGGCCATACCACCAGTTGGTGGTGGCCTGCTGCACGCCGGTGTGCACGCCCGGCAGTTTGGCCACCAGGAACAGCAGCGAGATCCACAGCAGGGCAGCCACCATGTACCACACGCTCACATAGAGGTGTTCCACCCGGCGGTTGGCCAGGGTGAACAGCGCGGGCAGGACCACCAGCACGAAGCCCGCGAACACGAAGCTGGCGATGGGCCAGGGGATCTCCAGGTACTCCATGCCGTCGCTCCAGCCCGCGGCGATGGCGCCGATGCCGCCTGCGATGCCGGTGTTGATGAGCGCCCCTCCGATCATGGCCCAGATGCCACCCGCCAGCGGGGTGCGAAGCAGCCGCGGCAGCACCCACAGGATGGTGCCGAGCGCGGCGTTGGTGATCCAGCCGTAGAGGACGGCGTTCAGGTGCACCGTGCGCAGCCGGCCGAAGGTGGTCCAGGCCTGTGCGACCAGCCAGTCGGGCTCGTGCAGCTTGATCGAGGACACCAGCCCCGCGGCCGAGCCGACCAGCAGCCACATGCAGGCAAAGGCGATGAACATGAACACCGGGAAGGCCGAGGAACGGTCGGCGGCCAGACGGTCGGCCAGCGCGGCGGCATCGACCACGTCCTCGGCGGCCACTGCCGTCGCCGATCCCGCATCCTGCGCCTCGCGCGCCTCCTGCACCCGCTGCACCTGCTGCACCAGTTCCGCTCTGTCCACCCCGTCGACCCTCAACGGCGTCGGCGTTCCCCGCGCGCCCCCCTGCAGCACAGGCACCGCCGCACGCGCGCCGCCGACGCGGTCCGCCTTCCCCTGCAGCACTCGGCGCGCGCGGCTCACGAGCGCGGGGTCGTCGACATCGCCCACCTCGCCGCGCACGAAGATGACCGAGGCGCCGCGCGGGTTCTCCACCAGCAGTCCCTTGCGCAGCGACCAGATGAAGCCAAACAGGCCGATGAGCGACAGCACGAAGGCCGCAAGCAGGCTGAGCACGGTGCTGTCCATCAACGGGCTCCGCCAAGCGCAGCGCTGGGCAGCGGCAGTGGCCATGGAGAGAAGAACAACAGCATCCGGCCAAGACTAGGCCGATGCGCGCGCGCCGCCTTGCAGGTTCTTGACGCGACTGGCCTGTGCATGCCGGGCGCGTGGCCCACTCAAGCGCGGTCGGCTCGCCAGGCCTGGGGAGGCTGTCCCGTGCGTTCGCGCACCACGCGAGAAAAATGCGATGTGCTCGCAAAACCCGCCTGGTGTGCAATCTCTGCCAGTGTGTGCACGCCGGGCGCGGACGCCCTGAGCAGGGGCACGGCCCGCTCGACGCGGGCCTGCAGCAACGCGGCCGCGAAGGTGGTCTTGCCTGCGGCCAGCGCGTTGTGCATCAGTTGCACCGGGACATCCAGCGCAGCGGCCACGTCCGCGGCGGTCAGGCCCGCGTCCGCGCAGCGCGCGCGGATGCCTTCGAGCGCCTTCGCCAGCAGCGCGGGTGCCGAGAGCGCATCGGCGTCGCCGGCCACCAGGGCCAGCATGGCGCCGAGCTGGTCGACGAGCACTGCATGCGGCAGTGGCGACGCGGCCACGAACTCGGGCGTGAACTGGCTGAGCATCGGCGACAGCACGCGGCCCCAGCGCGAGTCATGCCGGATGGTGCGTCCCGCGATCGCCAGGGGGTCCGGCAGCCAGGTCTGAACCCACGCCTCGGGGCACTTGACGATCACGCCGTGGAACCCCGTGGGGACATGCGTCTCGTGCGTGCCTTCGCCCATCATGACCACGTCGCCTCGCTCCAGACGCTCGTGGCGCCCCATGTGCGTGAAGGCCCAGGGCTGGCGCAGGCTCACGAACAGGTGGTAGCTGCGCTCGGCGCTGCGCTCCACGTCCGCCCGGGTGCGCAGCGAATGGTGCGCGGTCATGTCTTCCACCATGGTCATCAGGCCGCCGAGGCGCGCGGCGCGCAGCTCGACGTTGAAGTCGACCGGCACCTGGCGCCAGTCGGTCACTTGCCACAGCGAGTCCTTCATGACGCTCATCCAGCCATCGAAGCGCATGCCGGCGGGCAGGCTCCGCGTGGAGAAGTGCTGGATGGAGGGTTCGTCGTTCATGGGCGCGCTCCCGTCTGTGTTGCGGCGTGCGCAAAGTCTAGGGGCCGCCCTGCCCGCCAATGGTCTGTGCGTGCCAAAAGCCCGACCTGTCCAGCCTGTGTGCGCCAGCGCGGCGTAACCCGCCTTGCGGGGGGAGCCGCCTGTGGCCATACTTGTGAAGCGCCCCCGGCCATGCCGCCGGCCGCGTTCCCCCTGGAGGTCTTGAGTGCCGACCGTCGACAGTGAAGTGATTCAGCGCTGGTCCACCGCCGCAGTGCCGGCTTCTCAACGGCTGGACTACTTCGCCGCCGCGCTCAGCGAGGCTGTCAACCCGCTGCGCGTGTGCAAGGCAGACCCGCGCAGTTTTCATGCGGACCTGAGCTTCGCGAACCTGGGCGACATCGGCGTGACCAAGGCCACGGGCGGCGCCCACGGCTCCATGCGGGGACGCGCCGAGCTCGCGCTCAGCGGCGAGCACAGGTTCAACCTGCTCGTGTCACTCACCTCAGCGTGGACGGCAGAGCATCGTGGCGCGCTGCGCATGGCGCCGCGCGACGTGCTCGTCATGAATTCGGAGTTTCCGACCCGCACCGACGTGCGCACCGCATTCACCGCGGTCAACGTGTCGGTGTCGGCGTCCTGGCTGCGCCAGTGGGTGCCCGATCCGCACGTGCTCGCCGCCCGCCGCATTCCCGGCGCCTCGCTGTGGGGACTCACGCTGTCGTCATACCTGAGCGAACTGTCGCCCGAACTCGCGGCCGCCCCGCCGCTGCCGCTGAGCGTCATCGCGGACCAAGTCGGCGCACTGCTGGCCTTGACCGCCGCAAACATGCGCACCGCCTTCAAGGCCCGCACCGTCGCCACGCGCGCGTTGCGCGAGCGCATCCAGGACTGCATCGCGCAGCGCTGCACCGAGCTGCACCTCACAGCGGCGGACGTGGCAGCGTCGGCGCAGGTGTCGGTTCGCACGCTGCACCGCACGCTCGCCGCAGCGAACCAGACCTTTGGCGGCCAGCTGATCGAGGCCCGCTCGGGCGTCGCGGTGCGCATGCTGACCTCGCCGCTGTTTCGGCGCGTGCTGACCGCTGAAATCGGCCACAGGGCCGGCTTCACGAGCCCGTCGCACTTCGCACGGGTGATCCGAATGCGCACGGGACGCACGCCCCGGCAGTTGCGTGCGGCGGCCGGTGCCGCTGCGGTGCACGAAGAGGGCCCAGGCACGGCTTGAACGCCCGGGCAGCCGCACTCAGGCGCCACTCACCGTCAGGACGATCTTCCCGCGACGCGCCCCGGCGGCATCTTCCAGCATCTCATGGGCCCGCCTCGCCTCGCCCAGCGGCAGTTCGGTGCCGACATGGGTCACCAGATGCCCGGCATCCACCATGGCGGCCAGACGTTCCAGGCAGTCCGAGCCCACGCTCACGATGAAGAACACGCCGCGCACGTCCAGTGTGCCGGCCAACATCGCGTCGGGAGGTGTAACCGCGGACACCAGCACACCGCCGGGCGCGAGTGCGTGCATTGCACGCGCCTGCAGCGCGCCGCCAACCAAGTCGAGCACCGCGTCGTACGGCCCGCCCAGTCCGTCGTCCTGCGTCGAACGCGCATCGATCACTTCGTGCGCGCCGAGCGACTGCAGCCGGACCGCCTCCGACGGCGAACCGGTGGCGACCACGCGGGCGCCTTCAACACGCGCGAGCTGCACGGCGAATGCGCCCACGCTGCCGGCGGCGCCCAGCACCAGAAGCCGCTCCCCGGCTCGCACGTCGGCATGCTCGAACAGCATCGCCCAGGCCGTGCATGCGACCACGGGCATCGATGCGGCCTGCACGAATGTCAGGCGGGCGGGCATGCGCGCGACCATGTCACGCTGCACCACCGCGTACTCGGCGTAGCCGTCCGTGAAAGAGGCGTTCGGGCAGCCGTACACCGCGTCGCCCACCGACAGCGAATCGACGCCAGGGCCGAGTGCTTCCACCACGCCGCTGACCTCGGAGCCGAGCGTCGCCGGCAGGTCCCGGGCGCTCAAACGCGTCGACTGGCCAGCGCGCAGCCAGGCGTCCCAAGGGCCCACACCCGCGGCCGCCACCCGGACCAGCAATTGACCGGGACCGGGTACGGGCCGTTCGATCACGCGCGGGCCCAGCACCGAGGGGGGGCCGAAGCGCGTGATACCGAAGGCAAGCATCGTGGGGCACGTGCCCGGGCGCGTGGTCCGTGGCAATGCCTTACTGTCAGCGAGAGAATCCATGATCGCTCCTCAAATGGAGCACCGATCGTCGGACGGCACGCAGACTTTTTCTTTCACGAAACAGCTGTGAATGGCTTGAATCGCGCCACAAAGAAACAGGCAAGTCGCGAGCGCGACGGCCCCGCTTCAAGAGTTCAAGCCAGTCCGCGATGATGCCCCTGAGGGCACCGGCGCCCGGCCGCAGCGCATCACGTAATGATGCATTCGGGCGCCCCCCGGCAAGAACGCGAGGCCCTTCCTGAGGCCAGAAGGGCCGTCGTTGACAGTGTGGGTCGACGAAGGCATTCCGGGAAGCGGGAGTCATCGAGCTTTGCACGCCCGAGGAAAGGTCCCAGGCTGTAGTCGCCAAGTTCGGCGTGTGCCGGCCAGCGCTGAACAACTGGAAGAACCAGCTTCTGGGACGTGAGGCCCCCGCATCCATGAAACGCACCAATCAAACGCCGTCGTCGCAAGAGCGCGACGAACTCGAGCGCCAGCTTCAGTCGCTGCGCCGCGAGGTCAGGCGACTTCGCGTTGAGCAGAACCTCCGATGCCACGCCTCTTGACCTTGACAGAATTTCAGGGTCTACGCTGACCTCAGACCACGCATCGAATTGCGAACACTGTTAGCTCATTCACCCCCTTTGAGCCGCGCTTGATGGCATCGGCTTGAATCTCGAGATAGCTAACCAAGGCAGTAAACGGTTGCCCCGTCGTGCCACCTGGAATGTTCCAAGTCTTCTTATCGAGTTGCATCAGCACCAAAATGCCCCCGGGAACTATTCATGCCCTTTAGATACTGCCCGACAATTTGAGTCTGAAGCGTGTCCGTGAGTGAATTCGCCGAATAGCTTCGGGTTGCGTCAACCGGCTTGATTTCTACGGAGACGTTTCCGGAGGGGCAACTCAGCTGTATGTCTGTCATGTTGTCGTCGTCTACCTCCTCCTCACGATGAACGCTGAATCGACGGCTCTGTGTTTCCCCAAACTTTGCTGCCATCTGAAGCGGCAGTGTGCCGACCGCTCCTGATCGCGGATCTAAGCGGTCACTTTTGCGATGCTTCGAGCAACGCGCCGCTGAATCGTTTCGCGCAGCGTAAGGACCCCGCGCGGTCCTTAATTGATTCCGGGAGCCCACGCCGGTAACTTCGATACCCAGACACGGCGCTCCTTCACTCCCCTTCTGTCCTGGGCACCGTCATCCGGAAAGCAAAGCTCATGACCGCGACACCACACCCCGTTGACGGCGGTAAGGCTGGCACCTTAGGCGCCGGTAGCTCCAGACTTTCGATGCCGCATGAAAGAGAGGCCTTCCAATGACCGAATGGAACACCGCAGCGCACGCAACGCGCGGCTGCGCGCCGGCGCACCCTATGCCAAAGGCAAGCACGTCGCGGCCAGCGACGCGACGGCGTTGCTGGAGGCCGTGCTCCAGCCAGGCGACCGCGTCTGCCTGGAAGGCGACAACAAGAAGATGGCCGAGGTGCCAGCGACCGCGCTGGCGGCGTACCGGCCCGGCGCGATGCCAGTAATCAAGGTCCGGGATGAAAAGTTAGCCTGAGCGAAACGGTTCGGGCACTCTCTTGAGCCTCACGCCCTTGGCGCATCCGTGGGACTCGGGCTTGAGGCCTCGACATACAGCGAGCAGGTCCAGCAGGTTGGGATCGCGCTCCCTTGTACGCAGAAAGCTAAGAACGACACTCTGGCGCAGGAGATAGCTACGCTGCAGGGGAATCAACTTCACCTTCTGCGGGACCATTTCGCGAACACGACCGGGAAGCAAGGTGCAGCCAATGCCGCCGCTGACCAGATTCATCAGCGAGAAGACATCGCTGGTACGCATCACCACGTTGGGAATGAATCCTGCCAAGCGAAACGCTTCTGCCAGCGCCTTGTCGGTCGAAAATCCTTCCATCAAGCTGATGAAGTTTTCGTCCCAGCACACACCCAGATCAATGCTGTGCTCGGCGGCGTGCCGTGAATCGGCGTGCGTGGCGAAGTAAAGTTCGTCCGTGAAAAGCAACTGCGACACCAGCTCAAGGTTGCCTTCGGGCATCGCCATCAGGGCCGCGTCGATGGCACCCTCGCGCAGTTTGCGGTGAAGCTCGGCGCTCGAGCCGAGCACCAGCTCAGTCGCCAAGGCCGGAACGCGCTCGCCGATGCCGATCAGCATCTGCGGCACCGTATGGATCGTCAGCGAATGAAGCGCGCCGATGCGAATCCGGTTTGCGGAGTAGCCTGCCAGTTCGCGCGTGGCCCGAACCCCTTCGGACATCGTCCTCAGCACCACACGTGCCGTGTCGGCCAGCGCCCGCGCTGCATCAGTTGGATGCAGATTGCGCCCCTCGTGGCGGAACAGCGGGCAGCACAACCCAACCTCGAGCGAGTGCACAGCGCGATGAACGCTCACGGTGCTAACCTCTAGGCGCTCGGCTGCGCGCGCGAGATTACCGGTTTCCATGAAGGCGATCAACGTTTCGAGTTTGCGAAAGGTGATCTCCTCATTGACACGGGTATACATGGGGCCCCCGATTGAAAGCTGCTGGCGTGCGGTCTCAGGTCCGCTTTGCAGCTAGTCCAGCGCCACCCGCGGACCGCCCGTGCGCGCTCGACCCGTCAAGGAGGGGGCGGACCCGATGATGTGTTGTCACCCGCTGGAACGCAGCGCCAAGGCGCAGCAGCAGGTCCTCACGGAAAGGCGCCGCCACAAGTTGTACGGATACAGGAAGGCCATCGGGAGTGAACCCACACGGCAATGCGATGGCGCACAGGCCGTAGTAGCCCACGAAGCGGGTCATACGGCTGGGCGCAGTGTCGCTCTCGTCCAGCGTTGCAAGGTCGGCGGCGGTGACCGGCACCGTCGGCAGCACCAGCACATCCAGCTGTGTGAAGAGTTGCTGAAAATCAGCCATCCGGCTGCTTCGCTGATCGAGCGCCTCCTGATAGTACGACTGCCCGATGTGCGCGCCCCGAAGAATGCGTGCCCGCGATGCCACGTCACCAGGCGTCGTGCATCGGGTCAGCGCCTCACCATAGCGGGCATAGGCTTCTGCGGAAATGATGGTGCCGGAGGCCTCCTGGTCCGCAGCCAGGTCGAACTGCGGCACCGCACCGCCGGCTTCCACGCAGCCAAGCGCTCGCAGAACCTTGCACGCGTCCTCGACGCCTTGGCGCACTGCCTCGGCAGTGCCTTCGCCCAGCGTCTGGTGCAGCAGGCCGAAGCGCACACCCGCAACGCTGGCGTCCAGGCTCTGGAGAAAGTCTTGCGGCGCAATGCTCAACGTCGTGGGATCGCGCGAGTCCGGCCCATGCATTGCCTGCAGCAGACGCGCTGCGTCCTCGGCGGTCCGTGTCATGGGACCCAGGGTGTCCAGGGCTTCGCTGAGCAAGTCGACACCGTAGCGGCTGATACGCCCGGCGGTTGTCTTGAGCCCGGTAAGTCCGCAGAGCGCCGAGGGGATGCGCACCGAGCCGCCGGTATCGGTGCCAATCGCGCCTGCAGCCAACCCCGATGCGACCGCCACTGCGGACCCACTGCTGCTGCCACCCGGCGAGCGATGTACCGCCATGTCCCAGGGATTGCGCGGCGTACCCATACCTTGGTTCGTTCCCCAGCCGCCGTAGGCCAACTCCACCAAGTGGGTCTTGCCAAGAAGGATGGCACCGGCCTCCTGGAGACGCGTCACGACTGTCGCCGAGTGGTCCATGCATGGTCGATCAGCAAACAGTGCCGAGCCGGCGCCAGTGCGCCGGCCTTGCACATGCAGCAGGTCCTTCAGGGCGAGCGGAATGCCTTCCAGGACGCCGCGTGGCACACCGTTCATCAGTCGGCGCTCGCTGGCGCGGCCCTGCTTCAACGCCGCTTCGGACCACACCTCCACATAGGCATGAAGCAGCGGATCAAGCCTGGAAATCCGGCGCAGAAAAGACTCGACGGCCTCCACGGGCGACAACGCGCGCCTGCTGAATGCGTCGGCAAGATCGCACAGCGCCCATTCGGCAGGGTCGCTCGCTAGAGGCTGGCGGGTGTTCATTCGGACAGTTTCAGGCCGCGCGACCTGACCAGCGCGCTGGTCTTCGCCATTTCATCCGAAACGAATTGGCGCGAGCCGTTCACGTCGAGCTTCATCGCGTCGATGCCGAGGTCCTGGAAACCCTTGGCGACGGCAGGATCGGCCAGCGCATAAGCAACGGCCGATGCCATGCGATCCACGGCCGGTTGCGGTGTCTGGGCCTTGAGCAACAGCGCCTGCCACAGGAAGTACTCGAAGCCCGGCAACCCGGATTCCGCGATGGGAGCAACGTCGGGTGCGAGGCGGATGCGCTGCTTGCCGCTGACACCCAGCATCGTCAGCTTGTCAGGCCCGAAGCCAACCAGATCGCTGGCAGGCAGGAAGGCGAAGTCGACCCGGTTGGCGACCACCTCGGCCAGCATGTCGCGGCCGCCTTTGTAAGGAATGTGCGTAGCCTGGAAGCCGGCCGCATTCGCCAGATATTCCGCGTTGAGGTGGGTGCCAGACCCGATACCCGAAGACGCAAAATTCAAGCTTCCTGGCTTGGCCTTGGCGGCAGCCACAAGCTCGGCGGTGGTCTTGAATCCGGAAGCCTTGGAGGCGAAAAGTACGGTCGGCGAGCGCGCGACGATGCTGAGCGCCTGAACGTCCCTGACCGGGTCGTAAGGCAGGCGCAGCCCAGACGACGGCAGCACGGCGAACGCGGAAGAAACGAACAACAGCGTGGCGCCGTCGGCAGGGTCGGCGAGCAGCGACTGAGCACCGATCGTTCCCGTAGCGCCCGGCCGGTTGTCGACCACCACCGTCTGCTTGAGGTAGTCGGCCATGGGCCTGGAGATCATCCGCGCCACCACGTCGGTCTGGCTGCCGGCTGTGAACGGCACGATGATGCGCACCGGCCGGCCGTTGCCGACCTGCGCGTGTGCCACGGGAACCAGCTGCATGGCGAGTGCCATGGCACCCAGGGTCAGCAGGAGGCGGCGGTGGAGCTGTGAAGGGATGCGCATGATGCGTGCTCGTGGGTAGATGGTTATTTGAGAGGAGAAGGCCGTTGTATTGGCGTGTTCAGTCGAAAAGGTCGGGGTCGCTTCGGCAGATCGCGTCGTAGATCGGCTGGAAGTGCAGCCATGCGGAAAACGGCGTGCCAAGATGTTTCGATGAGTGCACTGCCGCTTCGGGGCTGATGAGCTTCAGCGGGTGTCCTGTCGCCTCGGCCTTGAGTTGTATTTCGCAAGCGCGCTCGGCGGCGATGAACCACCAAACGGCTTCGTCCACGCTGTTCCGGCCCGCCGAAAACAGGCCGTGGTTCTGGTGGATGACGATCTTGTTCTCGCCAAAAACGGCGGCCACTTCGTGGCCTGCATCGCGCTCCACCACCACTGCGCCGGCCTGCTCGGTGATCAGCGCATGGTCGCTGTAGAAGCTGGCGGCAGTCTGAGTGATCGGATCGAGCTTGCGGCCCAGCGCGGCCCAGGCCATGCCGTGGGTCGTATGAGCATGGCAGGAAGCGAGTACATGCGGATTGGCTTCATGGATCGCGGCGTGCAAGACAAAGCCCGCGCGGTTCACGGCCCAGGCGCCTTCGCGCACGGTCCCGGTGTGGTCCACCAGCAGCAGGTCCGACACCTTGACACGTCCGAAGTCCATCGCGAAGGGGTTGGTCCAGTAGAGGTTGGTGTGTTCCGGGTCGCGCACCGTGATGTGGCCGGCAAACCCGTACTCGTAGCGGAAGCGAGCGAAAACGCGGCAAGCCGCGGCCAGCCTCTGTTTTCTGTGCAGCCGTTCCTCGGCCAACGTGGTGAACGTCGGGGCGGTTGGAAAATAAAGGCCGGCCTGTTCCGGCTCGTAGACAGAGCGCTTGTTCATCAGCATTTCCTTGGCGTTCAGGAGAAATCCTCCGGTGACGACAAAGTGTCGGGTGCGTGCCCGCATGCGCGCCAATCAAAAAAACGCGCTCGCCCATAAGCGCTGCTGATGGCCGATGAGGGCATCAGCAGCGCGCGGCGCCACGGCGTCCTTCGCCGTCGCGCCCGAAAGTTTGTCGCTATGCGAAGGTCGTTCGCAGCAAGGACACGAAATGGTCCTGCAGCTGCGACCGCGGCGCCGTCTTGTGCAGCAGCAGCAGTGTCTCGAGTTCGATGCGCGGCAGCAGAGGCCGCGCCACGAGTCCAGGTACGGGCAACGAATCGAGCAGTTCCAGCTCGACCAGCGCAACGCCCGCCCCCTGGTACGCCAACGCCATGCCGGTGATCGACAAGCCAACGTGGACCGCGATGTTCGGAGCCACGCCGGCCTCCTGAAAGGCGCGATCGATGTAGGGACGCAGCAATGCTTGCGGCAGATAGGTGATCAGCGCGTGGTCAGCCAGTTCGCGTACAAGTACTTCCGGACGCGCAGCCAGCGGATGATCTTCGCGCATCACGCACCCGATGGCATTGCGTCCGAGCACCTCGGTGGCGACTTCCGGATGCATGACCGGGGCATAGGCGATCCCGACCTCCGCTTCGCGGTTCGCGACCCGGTCGAGGACGAGGGGCGACGCCAGCGCTTGGAGAGAGATCTGGGCACCCGGCCTCTCGACCAGCAAGTCGGCGACCAGGCGCGCGAGACGGCCATTGGCGATGGGAGAGGACGCCGCAATCGACAACGTGCCGAGCCGGCCGCCCGCGAGGTCCTGGGCAAGCCGCTCGATGGCCTCGAGCCGGCCGAAGATGCCTGCGACGTCGGGCATCAGCGCATGCGCCTCGGGCGTCGGCTGAAGCCTGCCGCCGGTGCGCAAGAAAAGCCTCATTCGCAGCCGGCTCTCCAGATGCTTCAACACGCTACTGATCGCCGGCTGGGTGACATGGAGCATGCGCGCCGCACCGGTGACCGAACCGGTGCGCATGATCGCGTGAAAGACCTCAATATGTTTGAGATTGATCACCGTGGCACCCGGTCAAATGAAAGGAAGGCGTCGGACATAAGCTGGATTTATGACTTGTGGCGATCTTCTGAATAGAAGCCAAGCCGAGCGCTGAATAGACTTTTCATCCACGTCACCTAAGGGAGAAACGCCCCATGTCCTACCTCACTCTGGCCAATTGGACAGCGTTCGCATGGTACGACTTCTTCACCCAAGGCGGCCCGCAGCGATGAAGACACGATTCAGGCCCTTCCTGCGCATCCTCCGTCCAGGTTCATTCGTCGTGCTGTTGCTTGGCTGTGCAACAGCTTTCGCACTGGGGATGTGTGCCGCTCCTCGCATCCCGCGTGCCGGTTCGCTGGCCGACTTCCTGGCCCTTTGTGCCCAACGGGACACCAACGCAAGCCTCTTCACGAGCGAGAACAACGCGACGATGGTGAAGATGATGTACGACATGGCGATCGAGCCGTCCGGAAACATCGACCACGACTTCGCGGCCATGATGATCCCGCACCACCAGGGCGCCATTGCGATGGCGCAGGCCGAGCTGCGCCACGGCAGCAACGAGCAGCTGCGTCGCATCGCGCAGGAAATCATCGTCGAGCAGCAGCAGGAGATCGCGGCGATGCGCCTGGCGCTCGACCAACCGCTGCCGCCATCGGCACCTGCACCCACACAGACCTCACGCCCCTGACCTTCTCTTCCCCACCGGAGCCCTGCATGAAATCGAATCCCCTGCGCCCTCTTCTGTCCGCCACGGCCTTCGCGGTCATGGTCTTTGCCGCCCACGCCGGACAAGCGCCGCTGGCCGCCACCGTGCCCGACACGCCCATGAGCCACCGCGACCGGGTCTACACGGCCGAGCAGTTCTCCAACACCGTGTCGGTCACCGACCCGGTCGATAACCGGATGCTCGGCGTGATTCGCCTGGGCGACCCGTCGCCCGGCAACTTCAGCCCGCTCTACAAGGGCCAGGTGCTGGTGCACGGCATGGGCTTCTCGCCGGACCACCGCACGCTGGCCGTGGTGTCGATCGGCTCGAACTCCGTCACCTTCATC
>NZ_JBFTIO010000026.1:0-45557 GCF_056394985.1 Variovorax sp. 10N412 | reverse complement strand
GATGAAGGTGACGGAGTTCGAGCCGATCGACACCACGGCCAGCGTGCGGTGGTCCGGCGAGAAGCCCATGCCGTGCACCAGCACCTGGCCCTTGTAGAGCGGGCTGAAGTTGCCGGGCGACGGGTCGCCCAGGCGAATCACGCCGAGCAGCTTGTTGTCGACCGGGTCGGTGACCGACACCGTGTTGGAGAACTGCTCGGCGGTGTAGACGCGGTCGCGGTGGCTCATGGGAACGTCGGCATTGGCGGCTGCGCCCGGCGCCTGGCCGGCCTGTGCGCAGGCGGCCGTGGCGGCCAGCGTGGTGGCGGCGAGCAGATGGGAGAGGCTGTGCTTTTTCATGGTGTCGCTCTGGGGGTTGATGCGTGGGTCGATGCGTGGGTTGATGCCTGATATGCGCGGGAACGGGCGTGAGCCGCGAGAACGGCGGCAGGCCTACATGCGGCCGGCCTGCGTGGGCGCAGGGGTAGAGGGCGGCAGCGGCTGGCCGAGCGAGAGGCGCATGGCGGCAATCTCCTGCTGTTGCTCGACGATGATTTCCTGGGCGATGCGGCGCAGCTGCTCGTTGCCGCTATGGCGCAACTCGGCCAGCGCCATGTCGATCGCGCCCTGGTGGTGGGCGATCATCATGTCGGCGAAGTCGCGGTCGACGTCGCCGGAGGGCTTGATGTTCATGCCGGCCATCATCTTGGTCATGGCGGCGTCGTTCTCCGCAGCGAAGCCGGCCTCGGCCGGGTCGCGGCTGGTGCAGATGTCCATCAGCCCGGCCATCGCGGCCGCGCTTGGGCTGCCGGGCGGCATGTGTGTCGCGGCAAGAGCCGCCGCGGCGCAGGCGATGGCCGCGGTGCCGGCAGCCAGTGCGCCGGGGCGCAGCGGGCCGCGTCTGAATTTCATCTGCATCGGTGTCCTCTTGGTGGATGGCACTGAGCCGTCACAGAGGTAGACACCGCGGCCGGGGGCTTATTCCGGCGGGGCGAAAAGAAATGCGTCGCCGGGCGTGCCGCTGCGCTGCGGCACCGCCGGGCCGGCCGGTCGCGTCAAGCCCCGACGCGGCCGGCGCAAGCCTCGTTCACAACAGGTCAGCGGGCTGCGTCTGCCCGCACCGGCAGCACCCAGCCAGGCCGGATGAAATGGCAGGTGTAGCCGTCGGGCCGGTGCTCCAGGTAGTCCTGGTGCTCCGGCTCGGCCTGCCAGAAGTCGCCTGCGGCAGCGACCTCGGTGACCACCTTGCCCGGCCACAGGCCCGAGGCGTCGACGTCGGCGATGGTGTCCAGCGCCACGCGCCGCTGCTCGTCGCTGGTGTAGTAGATCGCCGAGCGGTAGCTCAGCCCCACGTCGTTGCCCTGGCGGTTCTTCGTGCTCGGGTCGTGCAGCTGGAAGAAGAACTCCAGCAGCTTGCGAAAGCTGATGCGCTCGGGGTCGAACAGGATCTCGATCACCTCGGCATGGGTGCCGTGGTTGCGGTAGGTGGCGTTGGGCACGTCGCCGCCCGAATAGCCCACGCGGGTGGAAAGCACGCCGTCGTAGCGCCTGAAAAGCTGCTGCATGCCCCAGAAGCAGCCACCGGCGAGCACTGCGCGTTCTTGACTCATGAGATCTCCTTGACTTGGTCCAGATAGGCTTCGTAGCCCTCTTGCGCCATGCGGTCCCGGGGAACGAAGCGCAACGAGGCCGAGTTGATGCAATAGCGCAAGCCACCCTGCGCCTTGGGGCCGTCCGGGAACACATGGCCCAGGTGGCTGTCGCCCTGCGCCGACCTGACTTCGGTGCGAACCATGCCGAGGCTGGCGTCCTTCAGTTCACTGACGTGCGCCGGCTCGATCGGGCGGGTGAAGCTGGGCCAGCCGCAGCCGGACTCGTACTTGTCCGACGACGCGAACAGGGGCTCGCCCGACACCACGTCGACGTAGATGCCGGGCGCCTTGTTGTCCAGGTATTCACCGGTGCCGGGGCGCTCGGTGCCGTTCTGCTGGGTGACGCGGTACTGCTCGGGGCTCAGCCTGGCAATGGCGTCCGGGTCTTTTCGATAGTCGGGCATGGGGGTCCTTCAGAGGTTTCGGGCTCCAGCTATCTGGGTCCGTGCGTGTCGATATTCAACCGGTGCATGGATTTCACCCGAAATCGCCAGGCCCCGCAGCGAACGCGGTGTTCCAGACCCCACGATGCCGACGCGGCCTGCCCCTTGCCATCGGCCCAGCGCCTGATGACCCCAGTGGTCCAGTCGACGGGGCTCACTCCACCTTGCGATTCAGACGTCGACCCGACCCGTGGCCGAACCCGCCTCCAGGCGATGGTGGATCGCGCGGATCAATGCCGTGTCGTCGCTGCACGCGTCGGCCACGACCATCACCACACATGCTTCGCCGTTCAGACGAGCGTGCGTGGCTGCGTCCAACGCGGCGCGCACGCACGCAGCGATGGACAAGCCCTCGTCATGGGCAGGGATGGCGATACCGAGCATGCGGCGGCCTTCGCAAAGTGTCGTTGGCCGCCAGCGCGGCCTGGGCAAGGTCGACCCGCCTGCCGAGGCACTTCGGCAGGTGCATCAGGCGGTCTCGCCCATTGGCAGCGGCGGATTGGCCTCACGGGCGAAGTCCCTCGGTTTGCCAAGCGCATCGATGAACAGCGCCGTGGCCTCGGTCGCCGCGGCGGCCTCCGCCAGGATCAGCGCAGCGTCCGGTGACCCGTCCGCCAGGGTGAGCGGGATCTGCGCCTCGACGAGCAAGGCCTCGGACGCGCCCAGCACCAGGATCGGCTTGCAATGCCAGTACTGATCCCGCAGGAATTCGAGCGTGTGGGCATCCGCGGCGAGCGCTTCCACCCCGGCCGCGCCGTCGGGCAGGACCAAACCATCGAACAGGAAGCCAGGCGAGTTCTCCATGGTGGCATCGGCGTGGAATGTCTCGCCGCCGGCTGCGGTGTAGGTGCCCAGCCGGGGGGCGATCAGCCGCGGCACGGCGCCTTGGGCGAACAGTCCCGCCACCAGGGCCTGAAGCGATGCGCCTTCCACCCCTTGGGCGACCAGCACGGCGACCTTGCGCGTGCGGACGCTCCCGTCTCCCGGCCGCGCCAGCAGCGACAAGGCGGGCGAGTTCTGCACTTCGGCCGCCGCGGGTGTCTCGATCGCTGGAGGCAGCGCCTCGGGCAGCGCCATGCCGAGGTCTTGGGCCACCTGCGCAGCGAGCGACTCGGACGCATTGCGAAGCATCGCGACTGTGCGCTCCCGGATCGCAGGGACGGTGACCTTGGACAGCTCGAAGCGAAACGCCCGAGCGATGTGCGCCTTCTCGTCGTCCGTCTGGCTCTCGAAGAACAGGCGCGCCTGCGTGTAGTGGTCGGCGAATTTCTCGGGCTTGATGCGCACCTTGTCGGCGCTCTCATTGGCATCGATGCGTCGCGCCACGCTGGCAAAGCCTTGCGCCGCGCCCGCCTGGAAGGGGCAGCCGCCGGCGAGCGAATTGGGCTCATAGGCCACGCGTCCGCGGTGGATGGCCTGACGGTGCATGCCGTCTCGCTGGTTGTTGTGAACCTGGGCAATGGGCGCATTGATCGGCAGTTCGTGGAAATTCGGGCCGCCAAGCCGGCTGATCTGGGTGTCCACGTAGGAGTGGATGCGGCCTGCGAGCAACGGGTCGTTGGTGAAATCCAGGCCCGGCACGATGTGGGCCGTGCAGAACGCGACCTGTTCGGTCTCGGCAAAGAAATTGTCCGGGTTGCGGTTGAGCACCATGCGGCCCACGATCTGCACCGGCACGAGCTCCTCGGGGATCAGCTTGGTGGCGTCCAGGATGTCGAAGCTGAACTGCTCGGCCTGCGCTTCAGTGAAGATCTGCAGGCCCAGCTCCCATTCGGGGTACTCGCCCGCATCGATCGCCTCCCACAGGTCGCGCCGGTGGAAGTCCGGATCCGCACCGGAAATCTTGACTGCCTCCTCCCACACCAGCGAGTGAGTGCCCAGCTTCGGCTGCCAGTGGAACTTGACCAGCACCGACTCGCCCGCCTCGTTGACGAGCCGGAAGGTGTGTACGCCAAAGCCTTGCATCATCCGGTAGCTGCGCGGAATCGCGCGGTCCGACATCTGCCACATCAGCATGTGCGTGGACTCCGGCATGAGCGACACGAAATCCCAGAAGGTGTCGTGCGCACTGGCCGCCTGCGGCATCTGGTGATGAGGCTCGGGTTTGACAGCGTGGATCAGGTCCGGGAACTTGATCGCGTCCTGGATGAAGAACACCGGCATGTTGTTGCCCACGAGGTCCCAGTTGCCCTCGTCCGTATAGAACTTCACGGCAAAGCCGCGCACGTCGCGCGCGGTGTCCTTGGAGCCGCGCTCGCCAGCGACGGTCGAGAAGCGCACGAATACCGGTGTCACCTTGCCGGCCTCCTTGAAGGGCGCTGCCTTCGTGTACCGGGTGAGCGGCTCGTAGCACTCGAAGAATCCATGCGCGGCCGAGCCGCGCGCGTGCACGATGCGTTCGGGAATGCGCTCGTGGTCGAAGTGCGTGATCTTCTCGCGCAGGATGAAATCCTCCAGCAGGACCGGACCGCGCGCGCCCGCCTTCAGCGAGTTCTGGTTGTCGGCAACAGGCACGCCCTGGTTGGTCGTGAGCACCTGCCCGCTTGAATCGACGCGCACGTGATCGAGCGTGCCGATCGTCGCGTTGACACCTTCCACGGCGGCGGTGCCGACCTTGTCCGACGCGTTGGCCTCCGAGAGCGTGCTGCCCGTGGGCAGGCGCGAAGGCGAGCTCACGTGCAGGCCCACCGGCGCTTCCTGGCCATGGTTTTCGTGTTCGAAGGCTTTGTTCGAGTTCTCGGGCATGGACGCGGCAAGCGCCTGTGTGTCGATCGCCCTCTGCGCGGGTGCGTCGCCTGACCCGGCGGCAGCAGGGGCCGGTTGCGAAGGTGCGCTGTCGGTGTTTCGGGCGGCAGCTCGTGCGGCCACGAGCTCGGGGGTGGGTCTTTTGGCCATGATGGAATGTGGGGTTCGAGTGGCATGCGGCAACGGCGCCGACATGCAGCGTAGAGACCGCGCCGCGCCTCGTGCTGTAGGACGCAATCCCTCTGCACGGCAACCCCCAAATTCAGGTTCAATCTTGATCTGGGTTAATGCAATGACCTCCGACATGACGCACGATGGCGCCCTCGCCCGACCTATGCTGACCAAATCCGTCCTCCTGAACCGCGCCACCACGCTGCCCGATGCCGAGCGCGACCGGCTGGAGTCGGCCATCTCGAGCGTTCGGACATTCAACGCGGGTGAGATTGCGGTCCACCAGGACAGGCCGATCAACATCAGCCTGCTGCTCGTCGAAGGCTTCATGACACGGCACGTGGACGCACGCGATGGCAAGCGGCACCTTGTCGCCGTGCATGTGCCGGGCGATTTCGTCGACCTGCATGCGTTCACGCTGAAGCGGCTTGATCACGACGTGGGCGCGCTCACGGATGTGCGCGTCGCGGTCTTCACGCATGAAGCGCTCGAACAGATCCAGCATGACGACAGCGACCTGGCACGGCGCCTGTGGTTCATCACGATGCTCGATGCCGCGCAGCATCGCCAGTGGATCTATCGGCTGTCCAGCCTCACCGCGCTGCAACGAGTGGCTCATTTCTTATGCGAGACCCATGCCCGGTTGCTGGCGGTGGGCCGGTCTCGCGACCATGGGTTCTCGCTGCCGATGACGCAGTCGGACATCGGCGAGGTGTGCAGCCTGACGAACGTGCACGTCAACCGTGTCTTGCGGGACCTGCGCGAGATGAGGCTGTGCCAGGTGCGCTCATCGCAGGTGCAGATCCTCGACCTCGCCGGGTTGGTGAAGGCGGCGCTGTTCGAACCTGGATACCTTTATTTGAATGCGCGCGTGGCCGCCGAGGCGGTTGGGCAAACTGGAGAGTCCCATGATGGATAACAAGACCGCGCTTCATCCGCGCGAAGACGCGGGCGTGGCCACGGCGATCGATGGCGTGGTGGTACTGGATGGTCCCGACGGCGTGGCCGTCACCATGACCGCGGATGCCGCCACCCGGACGGCCGACAGCCTGCACGCCGCGGCGAACGAAGCCCGTCGGCACACAAGGCAGGGCCCCGACGCTGCACACGCCGTCGTCGGCGGGTCGTGAGCCTTGCTGCATCCGCAACGCCCATCCCGGACGGCCTGTGACGGTGATTCACGAGCGTGTCTCGCGTGCGAAGGCCTCGGGCCTGCGCAAAGCCGTGCGGCTGTTTCTCTTCTGAAGGCAATGGCCAACGTCCGGAGGCGTACGCCGCATGGCTAAGGATTTCTTGCGCAAGATCGAGCATGCGGCTCTTCCGATCGAGGTTCGAAATCCCCAGGACATTCGCAATGCTGCCATCTTGCGCGCTGCGGGGATGCTGGAGGCGATCCTGCCGCCGGAGCCGTTCGACGCTCACAGCACAGGCACCATCCTGCGCATCACGCCGCTGGGACGCGCAGAGCTCAGGCGCGGCACCGACGCGGGAGGCCGCGCAGGCCACACATAGGCGGCACGACTGGTGGACTGCGGGCCTTGTCCGTGCGCACGACGGCCGATCGGTGGCTCCTGAAGACATCTCGCGTGTGATGCATAGCGAGCTTCAGCGAGTCAGCGTCCGGCGAACGGACGAAAAAAACCGGCCCCGTCAGGCCGGTTTTTCAGAAGACATTCCCGGGGTCAGTAACGACCGCCGCCAAAGCCGCCATTGCCGTAGCCGACGTCCGAGCGTTTGGCTGTGCTGTAACCGGCCGCGCTGTAGCCACCCGAGCTGCTTCCCTCTTCGCGGGGACGGGCCAGGTTCACCACGATAGAGCGCCCATCGACGGACATCCCGTTCAGGCCGGTGATGGCGGCCTGAGCAACCTCGGCAGAGCCCATTTCCACAAATGCGAAGCCCTTGGAGCGGCCGCTTTCGCGATCCATCATGACCTTGGCCGAAGAAACCCGGCCGAACTCGGCAAAGTTGCTTTCCAGAATGGAATCGGTCACGGAAAAGGGCAGGTTGCCCACGTAAATTTTGACGCTCATGAAAAGAGCCTTTCTGAATGAAGGTGCGCGACGATTAGCGCGACGGTGGAACCAGGATCTTCGGATCGGGAGTCCGCAGCAACTGGCACAAGTGAGTGGGATCTATGCCGGTAGCGCATCAGCACTCAGCGGGTGAGGCATGCACGTTTGCAGCCACGCCTGCGTGACCGCAAGAAGCCGGGCAGCTTCGCGCGAGGCAAAGGCCTTGTCGAGCTGGAATACCCGACATGAGCTGCCATCGCTCCGAGATCGATGGACCGAGAAAGAGGCGCGAAAGCGGCCGCAGTCGGTCGGATGTGTCGCGGGCGAAACGACGAACTTGCCCATGGAAATGCCGATATTTGGAATCTAATTTGTCCGGGACCGCAGGTTTGAATCAACGTGCGTGAGCCAACTAGGAACTCGGTTGGCTGCAGCTCTACAGACCAACAGGCGACGACAGTCGCGACACAGGGCCTGCAGGGTGAGGGTGACCTCATGAACAGGCGTTGCGAGGAGGCACTGAGGCTGCCGTTGCAACGGCAACTATTATAACCCCCAGCAGCAATAGACGCCGCTCATTAATATTTTTGGTATTAAAGGGACGCGTCAGCCAGCCGCGGACATTCCCAAGAACCAACGCTTGCTGCATCTTCGTTGCACACCCACCGGGTCGACTCACCATGGCGCGCCGCGGTTGCAGTGTGCGGAGCCAACGTGTGCATCTGGGGCGGCTGTGCCTGCAGGAGCCTCGCCGCCGGTGGCCACCCCAAATATGCGCTTGCTGCCAAGCCGCTACCCGCGCCCCCCCGCAATGCGGACCCGACCGCGCCTACCGGGCGGACGGAGCGGCATTGACGTAGCAGCCGCCGCCCTCACCCGCCGCAGCGCGTCGCGCGCCAGGAGATAGGCTTCGATCTGCTTTTCGCCCATGACGATCAGGCCTTGCCGATGCGACGCCTTGACAGGGGACTGGCGGTTCGCCGAAAAGATTGAGCCGAAACCGGAAGACATGTTGACTCCTTTCCTCAAGCGGAACGTTGGACTACGGGTTACAAGGGCCGTCGCCGCACCTGACGGGTGCTTCCCTACTGCGGTCTTGCAGGCTCACGCGAAGCCGAGGACGAAGCCGAGGACGCAGCCGCGGAGCGGCCGAAGGCTGCCGTCTTGATCCTTGGCATCTGGAACCTCCAGCGCGGCGGGCGCGACTCGGGAAAGTCGAACTTCGAGAGCTCTTCGCGCCCCTTCTGGGTGACCGCAAGCACCTGGGCAGCAGGGTGCGACCCCGACAGGGTCTGGGAACCCGAAGAAGAGGGAACCAGTGCGACGACGAGGCCGGCGGCCCGAAGCACCCTGACGCTGTCGATGTCCTCGTTGCGGTAGAACGAAACGGGCAGTCGAGAGCCCGCAATTTGCCTGAGCAAGTTCATGGTCATTTCAGTACCTCCTTGTCGGTCGACCAAATTTCGACGGCAAGTAAGATAGACCTTCCTGCGGCAGATTTCAAGAGGTCGGACGCAGCGAGTGGCAGCCTCTCGCATGCGAAAAAAAGACCGGCCGCCCAGGCGCGCCATCGCAGCGTGTGGCCCAAGGTCCGTCGATGCAGGTGAGGCCTGCGTCCGCGACAAGTCTTTGACGCGACTTTCTTTCGTGTGCGATTCGGTTCGGCGCAGGTCGTACTCGACAGCTTGCCATTGCGCTCGGCGCCCAGCGCGATCTTCTGGATGGTGTGCGGCCGGTAGCCGTGCCCGGTGAACATCTGCGTGCGCGTGTAGACCACCTTGACGGGTCGCTTGAATTCGCTCCCATGAAGCGACCACTGCCATTCGCAGATCCGGCGGCATTGGCAACGACGACACAGCGGCAAGCACCGAAGCGCGGCACTCGGGCGTGCCACGTGCACATGGGCACGGCTGGTCGACGACGCAATGCAGCCCATGCCCGCTCGCAGCCCTCAATCTGATCCGGTCCTTTGGGCCCGCAACTGATCACACAGGCGGCGCAGTTTGCCGAGCAGACTCCCCGCATGGAACATGCCCCGGATCAGCGAATGTCTTGCAGCGATGGCGCGGTGCCCCTGTCTGCGGCGAGCCGCGTCCCGCCAGCTGCCGAACGCGCGCTCCACGACGTGCTTGATCGACTGGGGCCATCGGTTTTCGCTGGTCTGCTCGACGCCGATGGCGTTCTTCGCTACGCCAACCATGCGGCGCTGCGAGCCGTCGGCTGCACGCCGGAGCAGGTGATCGGCCGGCGCTTCGACACCACGCCCTGGTGGCAGGGGTGCGATTTGTCACGACAGCGGCTGCAGGGGGCATTGGCAAACGCCTTGCGCGGAGAGGCCTCGCGCTTCGATGCGCGCATCGTCACGGACGGTGTTCACACACTCGTCATGGATTTTTCGCTGCTGCCTCTGTATGGCCCTGATGGACGGGTGGTATGGCTCATACCTTCTGCGTGCGACGTCAGCGAGCGGGAGCAGGCCCAGCGCCAATTGCTGTTGACCCGCCATGCCGTTGAACAGGCCAACGATGCGCTGTTCCTGGTGGGGCCCGACAGTGCCTTTCACGATGCCAACGCAGCCGCCTGCCGACTGCTGGGCATGGACCGCCGACAGGTGCTGCGACTGCGCGTGGCGGACGTCGACACTCAGATGGAGGGGGCGGCATGGCCCCAGTGCTGGCGCCAGCTGAGCGAGCGAGGTTCGCTGCGCTTCGAGACCAGCGTTCGCCACAACGAGGGTCATGAGATTCCGGTCTCTGTCTCCGTCAGTCTTGTGACGAGTGACGGCGAGACTTTCGCACATGTCTGCATGGACGACTTGCGGGAGCGCCGAACTGCCGAACGCCGCATTCAGCAACTGCTGCGCTTCGACGAACTGACGGGTCTTCCGAACCGCCAGGGCCTCTTTGAAAGCTTGGTCGCCACGTTGCAGACCAGCGCCCAAACGGCGGTCCTGGTCGTGGAACTCGACCGCTTCAAGCGCATCAACGATGGCCTCGGCCTCCAGGTCGGCGACGCGGTGTTGCGTGAAATGGCACAGCGAATAATCGCCACCGTGCGCGGCGTCGACCTGGTGGCGCGCCGGGGCGGCGATGAGTTCGTGATCGTGATGCCCGCCCCTTCGGATTCGACGCTTCCCACGGCGCAAGCGCTGCTTGGGGCCATCGCCCAACCCCTGACGATCGAAGGCCACGAGATCCACCTGACCTGCAGCATCGGCGTCGCGGTGGCACCAGAAGACAGCGACAGCGCCGATCCATTGATACGCCGCGCCAATGCCGCGCTGCAACAGGCCAAGCGGCTGGGCCGCAACCAGGTCTGCGTCTACGCCGGCGCGGAGCACGATGACGACCCCGAACGGCTGACGCTGGAGACTGCGCTGCGCCATGCGCTGCGCGACGAGCAATTCGAACTGCACTACCAGCCACAAGTCGACTTGAAGCACGGACGCATCGTGGGCGTCGAGGCCCTGCTGCGCTGGCAGCACCCGACGCTGGGCAATATCGCCCCCGATCGTTTCATCCCCATCGCCGAAGAGACCGGCCTGATCGTCGCCATCGGTGACTGGGTATTGCGTTGCGCGATAGAACAGGCAGCGGCCTGGCAGCGTGCCGGGCTGCCGCCGCTGCGCATGGCGGTGAACCTGTCTGCGCGCCAGTTGGTGCAGCCTGACCTGGCATGGCGCATCGAAGGACTGCTCGCCGCGGCCGGGTTGGACCCCCGACTTTTTGGTGTCGAGGTGACCGAAAGCACGCTGATCGTCAATTTCAATCAAGCGGTACAACACCTGCAAGCGCTCCGGGCGCTGGGCGTCGAGGTCTCGCTCGACGACTTCGGCACTGGCTACTCAAGCCTGGGTTATCTGCGCCGTCTGCCAGTGGACGTGGTCAAGATCGACCGCTCGCTGGTGCCGGACGTGGCGGCACCGGCTGACGATGTGTCGATCACGCGAGCCATCATCACCATGGCGCACCGGCTGCAGATGAAGGTGCTTGCCGAAGGCGTCGAGAGCGAAGGCCAGGCAGCCTCGCTGGCCGCCAACCGATGCGACCAGATGCAAGGATATTGGTTCAGCGCCGCAGTGACGGCTGCCCAGATCGAGACGATGCTGCTCGAGGGACGTCAGGTTGATCCTGTGCTGCTCGGACAAGGCTCCGCGCAGCGTACCTTGCTGCTGGTTTGCAGCGATGAGAGCAACGTCGCAGCGCTGCGCCGGCATCTGCTCACCGACGGCTGGCAGGTACTCGACGCCCCCGACGCCGAGCAGGCACGGCAGCTTATGTCACGGCAACAGGTGGACGCGGTCCTTTCGGAGCACCGTATGCCGAAAACGGCCGGCCTGTAAATGCTGGGTGGGGACAAGGAGCATTGCTTGCCGCCCAAAATCGACCCAGTGTTGGATTCCGCCGCTCTTTGACCCTAGATTGCCGCTCGCGCTGCGCGACGCTCTTCTCGACGGGCTCAATGTCATGGGCGGGTGCTGCCGCCTCTGGCAGCCAAGGCCGAACGAGCGTGCATCAGCCGCTGCTACGCCGCCGAGTCGCTGCGCCCTTGCCGATCCCCCTGCCCCACTTCACACAACGCGACCAATCCGCCGCGCTCAGGTCAAGGCCGGAAATACAGATCGGAGAAACTCCCGCGAATGTGTTCGCCCGTCGGTGCGTAATCGCGCACCTTCTTCGCCGCCACCGTGATAGCCGGGTTGGCCCCCAGCTCGATCGACGGAATGTCCCGATGCACCGCCTGCTGGAAGTCGATGAAGAGCTGCCGGCGCCGGGCCTCGTCCACCTCGACGGCGGCCGCTTCCAGCAGCCTGTCGACCTCCGGGTTCACGTAGTGCGCCGCGTTGGAAAAAGGCAGCCCGATCTTGAAGTTCTTCGACCAGAACACGCGCTGCACGCCCACCGTGGGGTCGAACAGGTTCGTCAGGCTCTCCAGCGTGATGTCGAAGGCGCGCTCGGTGTAGGCCTTGGTGACGTAGGTGGCGAAGTCGTAGCTTTCCACCGCCGCGTCGATGCCGATGCGCCCTAGCGACTGCCGCACGAAGTCGGCGGCGCGCCGCTCCTGGAAGGGGTTGTAGAGCACGCGCAGCTTCAGCCGGATGCCGCCCGCGCCTCGCTTGAAGCCCGCTGCGTCCAGCAGTGCCTCGGCCTCCTTCGGGTTGAAGGGGTAAGGCTGGATGCTCGCGTCGTGGTAGCGGCCGATGCCCTTGCCGATGGGCGATGCGGACAAGGTGCCGTAGCCGTACCAGACGGTCTTGGCGAAGGCGTTCACGTCGATGGCCTGCGCAATGGCGCGCCGCACCTCGATCTTCTGCAGCGCCGGCGTGTCCAGGTTGAAATAGATCTGCTGGTGGCTGCCCAGGTACGGCGAGATGCGCGTGTCGATCTGCACGCCCGGCAGCTTGCCGAAGCGCTCCACGTCCGACAGCGGAATGCCGCCCGTGCCGTTGGCCAGGTCGGCCGCGCCCGACTCCAGCGCGGCCGCACGCGCCGCCGAGTCGAGCACGAAGCGCACCACCACCCGGTCGAGATAGGGCTTGGGCTTGTCCCAGTAGTCCGGGTTGCGCTCCAGGATGATGTGGCTGCCCTGCACCCACTCCTTGAAGACGAAGGGGCCGGTGCCCACGGGCGCGCTGTTGTACTTGTTCGACGCGATGTCCGTGCCCTCGTACAGGTGCTTGGGCACGATCGGCGATTCGGTTGAGGCCAGCGCGGTCAGCAAGAACGGCGACGGCTTGCTCAGCACGATGACGGCCGTGTGCGGGTCCGGCGTCTTCACGTCCACCACGTTGGCGAAGGTGCCGCGCCCGCGCGGGTGCACCTGCTTGAGCGTGAGGATCGAGAACGCGACGTCGGCCGAGGTGAAATCTTTTCCGTCGTGCCACTTCACGCCCTTGCGCAGCGCGAAGGTGTATTGCAGGCCGTCCTTGCTCTGCGACCAGGCGGTGGCCAGCAGCGGCTTGGGCTTGAGGTCGTAGTCGTAGGTGAGCAGCCCCTCGACGATCTTCGGGCCGATCTCGGCATTGCCGCCGGCCGTGGTGGTGAGCGGCACGATCGATGCGGGCACCGGGTTGACCAGCCAGGTCAGTGTGCCGCCCGCGCGCGGCTGCGCCGCCACCGTCCATGCGGTGAAGACCGCGAGCACGGCAACCGCCGCGTGGCGCACGACCGAGCGTGCCCCTTTCCATTGCTTCATGTGAACCTGTCGCTGTTGTGTGGAGTCGAGAGTCGAAAAATCCCGGTGCCCTCACGCCGGGAGACGCGCGCGGCGCTCAGAACGCGGGAATGACCGCGCCCTTGTATTTGTCCTGGATGAACTTGCGCACCTCCGGCGTGTGCAAGGCCGCCACCAGTTTCTTCACCGCCGGCGAGGCCGCGTTGTCCTTGCGCGCCGCGATGAAGTTGGCGTAGGGCGAGTTCTGGCCACTCTCGATGAAGAGCGCGTCCTTGGCCGGATCGAGCTTGGCTTCGAGCGCGTAGTTGGTGTTGATCAGCGCCAGGTCGACGTCGGGCAGCGCGCGCGGCAGCTGGGCGGACTCGAGTTCGCGGATCACCAGCTTCTTCGGGTTCGACACGATGTCGCGCGCGGTCGACTTGATGTTCGACGCGTCCTTCAGCGTGATGAGGCCCTGCTTGGCCAGCAGGGACAGCGCGCGGCCCGAGTTCGACGGGTCGCTCGGTATCGCGATGACGGCGCCGTCGCGCAACTCCGACGTCTTCTTGATCTTCTGCGAGTACGCGCCGAAGGGCTCGATGTGCACGTCGCTGTTCGGCACTTCGACGATGTCGGTCTTGCGGTCCTTGTTGAAGGAGTCGAGGTAGGGCCGGTTCTGGAAGAAGTTGGCGTCCAGTTGCTTGTCGCTCACCGCGAGGTTGGGCTGCACGTAGTCGTTGAAGACCTTGA
This sequence comes from Variovorax sp. 10N412, assembly GCF_056394985.1. Classification (NCBI taxonomy): domain Bacteria; kingdom Pseudomonadati; phylum Pseudomonadota; class Betaproteobacteria; order Burkholderiales; family Comamonadaceae; genus Variovorax; species Variovorax sp. 10N412. The sequence continues at coordinate 31,649 of NZ_JBFTIO010000026.1, read as the reverse complement.
CCTCCAGATCCACGCCCTGCGCCTTGAGCTGCGGGCGAATGAACTCGAGGATCTCGGCGTGCGGCACCGGCGAGGCGGCCACGCGCAGCGCTTCCTGCGCGTGCACGGAGGCCCCCAGGCCGGCGACAGCCAGCACCATCACGGACAGCGCGCGTTGAAATGGAATCGTCATCGTTAAGTTCCCTCGAAGAAAGTTGGTGTAACGCCGCGCAGGTTAGTGGCGTGGCGTGCGCCGCCCAAGCGATGAATTGGCGGTTGCTTATCTGTTTTGGGAGCAAGGCCGCGTGCAAGGCTCGCCACGGTCTGCGACGATGCATGGCAACGAAAACAATGGAAGCACCCGATGCCACAGACCCTTACCGCGGACATGGCCGCACGCTTCGCCGACATCGCACTCGGCCATGTCACCCGCGAGTACCCCAACAAGCCCGACCACACGCTGGCAGGGCCGCTGGACGCGCGCACCCCGAGCGACATGCACCCGGTGTTCTACGGCAGCTACGACTGGCATTCCTGCGTGCACGGTTACTGGATGCTTGCGTATCTGCTGCGGCGCTTTCCGGGCATTGCGCCGGCAGAAAAAATCGAGCGCCTGTTCGACCAGCAGTTCGTTCACGACAAGGTCGCGGTCGAATGCGCCTACCTGGCGCAACCCACGGCCCGCGGTTTCAAGCGCCCCTACGGTTGGGGCTGGCTGCTCAAACTGGCCTCGGAGTTGGCGCAGCATTCCACGCCGCGGTGGGCCATCGCACTGGCCCCGCTGGCCGAGGTGTTCGCGCAGCGCTACCGCGACTTCCTGCCCCTGTCCATCTATCCTGTGCGCGTCGGCACGCACTTCAATACCGCCTTCGGCCTTCGCATGGCCGCCGACTATGCGCAGGTGACGTCCGACACCGCACTGGCCGACCTGCTGCTGGGCACCGGCCGGCGCTGGTACGGCGATGACACCGATTGCCCGGCCTGGGGCGAACCCAGCGGCGACGACTTCCAGTCTTCCGCACTGATCGAGGCCGAATGCATGCGGCGCCTTCTGCCGGCCGCCGAATTCATTCCCTGGCTGGACCGCTTCCTGCCGCGCATCGCCACGCAGGCGCCGGCCACCCTCTTCCGCCCGGCCAGCGTTTCCGATCGCACCGACGGCAAGCTCGCGCACCTCGACGGCCTGAACCTCAGCCGCGCCTGGTGCTGGCGCAGCATCGCGTCGGCGCTGCCCGGCGGCGATGCGCGCCGTGCAGTCGCGCTGCAGGCGGCCGACGACCATCTCGCCGCGGGGCTGCCCCACATCGCCGGCGACTACATGGGCGAGCATTGGCTCGCGAGCTTCGCGGTGCTGGCGCTGGAGGCCTGAGCCTCAGGTCGTCGTTCCCGTTCGGCGTGAGTGCGCCCTGAGCAACAGCGCAAGGGCCGACTGCGGCTCGGTCCCGTTCACGCCGCGCCCGACCACACGGCGTTGCGCACCTCGACCGCCCTGGGCAGCACACCGAGCTTGACCAGCCGGTCGGCCGTGCGCTGCTGCGAATCCAGGATCGCGGGCGTCAGCGGCCCCACGTCGAAGCCGGCGTTGGCATTCACCTCGGCCACCACATCGAGCGGCATGCCGGTCGCCGCCGACAGCGACTTCGTGACCTCCCCCAGGTTTCGCCTGGCCCAGTCGCCGGCCTCGGCGGAGCCGTCGACCAGCGCCTTCACATGCTGGGGCCAGGCTTTTGCGAACTCGGTGTTGGCCAGCAGGAAGCCCGCGCTGTCCTTCAGCACATCGCCCTGGTAGGCCACCACACGGGTCTTGTTGCGCCGCTGGGCGATGGTGAAGTACGGGTCCCAGATGGCCCAGGCGTCGATGTCGCCGCCGTCGAAGGCGAAGGCCGCGTCCGCCGCGCTCAGGCCGATGCTGGTCACGGCCTTGATGTCCAGGCCCCGGCTCTCCAGCGCGGCGGCCACGAGGTTGTGCGAGCTCGAACCCTTGGCGTAGCCGATGCGACGGCCCTTCAGGTCCGCGATGCCGCGAATGGGCGAGCCGTCTTTCACCAGGATGCCTTCCGAGCGCGGCGTCGACGGCTGCGCCGCCACATAGGCCACGCGTCCCCCCGAGGCCTGCAGGAAGATGCAGCCCACGTTGCCGGCATTGCCGAAGGCGACGTCGCCGGTGTCCATGGCCTGCAGCAGGTTCAGGCCCGAGGTGAACTCGGCCCACTCGACGCGGATGCCCAGAGGCTCGAAGCGTTTTTCGAACACCTTCAGTTGGCGCGCCACCAGCGGAATGCCGGTCTTCTGGAAGCCCAGCGTCAGCGTCGAGCCCTTGAAGCCGCTGGCGCTCCAGGCGCGGGCAGAGAGGCCGAAGGAAGCGGCGCCGGCCGCGAGGGCGAAATGTCTTCGGGAGATCATGGTGCGAGGGGTGTGTGAAGTCAGAGCGCGCCGGCGCTCTCGGGGCCGATGCTGTTGAGCAGGTGGTCGCCCACCACGGTGAGCTTGTGGCGCACCGGGTCGTGCAGCGTGTGCACCCGTGCGTTGCGCCAGTGGCGGTCGAAGGCGTGCGGGTGCTGCGCCGAGCGCGTGCCGCACAGCTCGAAGAGCTTGCTCGACGCATGCAGCGCCACCTCGGACGTGAGCCACTTGGCCTCGGCCACCGCCAGCGACGCGGCCGCCCTGCGCGGCTTGTCGGGCTCGGCGATGGCGGCGTCCACCGCCAGGCCCGCGCGCAGCGTCATCGCCTCGGCGGCATGGATGCGGGTCTGGATCTCGCCGACCTGCGCGATCACCAGCGCGTCGGTCACCGCGCGCGGCGCGCCTGCCGGCTGGCTGATGGACGACTGCTCGCGCAGAAAGCGCACCGTGTCGTCCAGCGCCGCCTGCGCAATGCCCAGGTCGATGCCCACGTGGCTGAGCTGCGACACGGCGCCCATCGGCTGCTCGCTGTAGGCGCGGTGGATGGGCAGCACGCACAGCTCGGGCACCTCGACGCGGTCGAGCCGCACGCGCCCGCTGGCGGTGGTGCGCTGGCCGAAGCTCTGCCAGTCGTCCTCGATCGTGAGGCCCGGCGTGCCCGCCGGAATGATGGCGACCGTTTTCTCGCCCGCCTCGTTCTGGCCGATGACCGTGACGTAGTGGGCGAAGAGCGCGCCCGTCGCGTAGACCTTCTCGCCGCTGAGCACATGGCCGCGCGCGGCGCGCGCGATGACGGTGGGCTGCACGCCCTGGACTCCCTGGACGCCCTCAACAGGCGCCGCGTCGACGTTGGCATTGCCGAAGCGGCAGCCACGAAGGATCTCGCCGAGGAAGAAGTCCTTCTGCGCCGCGCTACCGACGGTCGAGAGCCAGAACACCGCGCTGTTGTGGTTCTGCTGGATCTGGCCGATCGACGCGTCCGCGGCCGACAGGATGGCGAACACCTGCGCCACCGTCGCATACGACACGCCCGCGCCGCCGTGGTCGCGCGGCACGTTCATGGCCCACAGGCCTGCGCCCGACACCACGTCGAGTTCCTGCTCGGGCAGGATGCGCTCGCGGTCCCGCAGCGCCGCGCCGTCGGCCAGCAACCGGGCGATGCGGCGGGCCGCGTCGAGCACATCGGCGTCGTTTCGCAGCAACTGCGCCACCCGTATCTCGCGCGCGGTGCGGTGGCCGGCGCCGCGCTTGCTCACCGAAGCCAGCACGGCGCTCATGCGTTGGCGCGATGCCGCGGTAGCCGCCCGAAGAACGGATGGCTCGGGTCGTTGAATCCGGGCAGCGACGCGTGCCCGGTGGTCACCAGTGCATCGACCAGCGCCTCGTCTTCCTCGGTGAAGCGGTACTGCAGCGCGGGCACGTAGTCTTCCCATTGTTCCAGCGTGCGCGGACCGGCGATGGCCGAGGTGATCAGCCGGTTGTTCAGCACCCAGGCCAGCGCGAACTGGCCGGGCGTGATGCCGCGCCCCTCGACGTGCTGCTTCACGCGTTGGGCGATTTCCAGCGATTCGGGCCGCCATTCGGTCTGCAGGATGCGCTTGTCGTCGCGTCCGGCGCGCGTGCCCGGTGGCGGCGCCTTGCCAGGCTCGTACTTGGCCGTGAGCACGCCGCGCGCCAGCGGGCTGTAAGACACCACGCCCAGGCCGTAGTACTCTGCCGCGGGCAGGTGCTCGGCCTCGATCTGCCGGTTCGCCAGGTTGTAGAGCGGCTGGCTCGCGGCCGGACGGTCGACGTTCAGCGCATCGGCCGTGCGCGCGAACTCCGCGATCTTCCAGGCGGGGTGGTTCGACAGGCCGTAGCTGCGCAGCTTGCCCGCGCGAATCAGGTCGCCCAGCGCGCGCACGGTTTCGGCCACCGGCGTGGCACGGTCTTCGCGGTGCAGGTACAGCAGGTCGATGTGGTCGGTGCCCAGGCGCTTCAGGCTGGCCTCGACCGACTGCACGATGCCGTGGCGCCCGGTGCTCTTGTTGTTGGGGCCCGCAATGTCGGGGTCGGCGTTGGCGAACTTGGTCGCCACCACCCAGCGGTTGCGGTGGGCGGCCACCAACTGGCCCACCACCGTTTCCGATTCACCCTTGTTGTAGGCGTTGGCGGTGTCGATGAAGTTCACGCCCTGCTCCAGCGCACGGTCGGTGATGCGCTGCGCCGTGGCACGGTCGGTCTGGCCGCCGAACATCATGGTGCCCAGGGTCAGAGGCGACACGAGGATGCCGCTGCGGCCGAGGGGTCGGTAGTCGATGGTGCTCATGAAGGAAAAACTTTCGCGGTGTCGGGTCGGTTGAAAGAAATGGCGTTCAAAAGCGCAGCCCCGCCTGCTTCATTAGCGGCAGGATGCGGTCGCCGAAGAATTCGAGGTCGGGCTTGAAGTCGAAGAAGCTCAGCTGCAGGCCGTCGACGCCCGCGCGCTTCAACTGCACGAACTGCTCGACCACCTGCTCCGGCGTGCCGATGACCTCGACGTTTCCGCCGATGGCGCGGCGCTTGGGCGCGTCGTTGCCCACGCGGCCGCGCCAGGCGTGCGCGTCGCTGTCGAAGCGGTTGAAGCTGGTCTTGGGGTCGGCGTCGAGGTGCGCGACGATGGCGTCGTGGTAATCCCAGGTCTCGCGCTCGGTCTCGCGGCTGATCACCATCGGGTTGAGCAGTGTGCGCACCTCGCGCCCCACGTCGCGCGCGGCCTGCTTCACACGCGCGGTGTGCGCCGGCAACGCCTCGATGGCGCTCGCGAAGGCCGAGCCGCTGGGGCTGGTGATGAAGACGATGTCCGAATAGCGCCCGGCAAAGGCAATGCCGGCGTCCGAGCCCGTGGCGTTCACCAGCACCGGGCGGCCGAAGTTCGGCTTGGGCGAAACGAAAGCGCCCTCCAGCTTCCAGGGCGACTCGCCCTGGAACGACCAGTTCTCGGTGTCGGCCCACAGGCGCTGCACCGCTTCCAGAAACTCGGCCGCCAGCTCGTAGCGCCGGTCGTGCTCGATGCGGTGCGAGCCGAACATCTCGTGCTCCACCGCGCGATGCCCGGTGACCACGTTGATGCCCCAGCGGCCGCCCGAGATGTGGTCGAGCGTGGCAGCGTACTTGGCCAGATGCAGCGGATGCAGCGGGCCATAGAGCACATGGATGGTCGAGATCAGCATGATGCGGCGGGTCACCGCGGTGAGCGCCGCCGTGGTCATGAACGAGTCGAGCGCGTTGCCGTCGAACACGCCGCCGTAGCCGCCCTTGGGCAGCCACTGCGACAGCGCGAACACCAGGTCGAAGCCGAGCGACTCGGCCTTGAGCACCAGGTTCTTGTTGTAGTCGTAGCGCCAGTCGGTGGTGCGCGGCAAGGTCGACGCGCTCCAGCCACCCGCCTGGATCGGCAGGAACAGGCCCAGCAGCACGGGCTGGCGAAAGGCCTGCGAGATCGGGCTCTCGCTGAATTCGGTAGGCGCGACGAAGCGCTCCCACCCGGCAATGGCGCCGGGCCGGTTGGAAATGGACATGGGGGAATTACCTCAGGGCTTCATCGATTCTGGCGAGCCGCCGCGCAATTGGCACGCCCGGAATTCGCATATCGACATTCATGAAAGTGCAATGCGCGCGGCGCTCAGAAAACCTTGCACTCTTCCAGGTGCGTGGTCGTGCCGTTGAGGTGGTAGTCGCCGATCACGCGCGCCTTCTGCTGCAGCGGGTTGTGATTGAAGATCGTGCGCAGGTTGCGCCAGTGCCGGTCGAAGTTGTGCTGCCGCGAGGTGGCCGAGGCGCCGCCCGCGTCGAACAGCCGTTCCGCCGCCTGCAGCGCGATGCGGCTGACCGCGAGCTGGGTCTTGGCCGTGGCCAGCGCGCCGTCGAGCACCAGTTGCACGGCGCTGTCGTCGTCGCCGCGCCGCAGTGCATCCGCCGAACGGTCGAGGCGCCGCGCGTTGTCTGCGATCAGCGCGTCCACCGCGTGGGTGTGGGTGGCGAGGTCGCCGACCACCCACTGCGTGAAATGGTCTTCGCGGGCGGACGCCGCCGGGCTGTGCGCGGCGGGCCGCGCGTGCTGGCGCACGTAGTGCAACGCATCGCTGAACACGTTGCGCACGATGCCGCCGGCCACCGCCACCAGGTAGAGCTGTCGCAGCGACGATGCATGGCGCCGCTGCAGGCTGCGCTGCTGCGGGTGCACCACCTCGTCGTCGTGCACCTGCAGGTTGTCGAACGCCAGGCTGCCGCTGGCCGTCAGGCGCTGGCCCATGCCGTCCCAGTCGTCCTTGACGTGCAGGCCCTCGCGGCCGGTGGGCACGATCACGGTGGCGTCGCGGCCCTGCTCGTCGTGCACCGCGATGCTCGCGAAATCGGCGAAGGCTGTGCCGGTGGCGTAGTACTTGCTGCCGTTGAGCACCCGCTTGCTGCCCTGCCGTTCCAGCGCGGTGGTCACGGTACCGGAGCGCGGCGTGCCCAGCTCGGTGAAGGCGCCGCCGAACAGCGCGCCGTCGAGCACGCGGGCCAGCTGGCGCTCGCTGTTCGCATCGGGCGGGGCGCTGGTCCAGAGCTCGATGGCGTTGTAGTGGGTGCGCAGCGCATGCGCCACGTTGGAGTCGGCCGCGGCGAGCGTGGCCACCACCTGCACGAGGTCTTCGATGGAGCCGCCCGGGCCGCCGCGCTCCGGCGGCACGCGCAGCGCACCGAGCCCCGAGGCACGGAACCGCGCGAAGGCCTCGAAGGGCAGCGTGCGGTCGCGCTCGCGCTCTACCGCGCCCTCGGCGATCGATGCGGCCAGCGCGGGCAGGCGCTGCAGCAGGGCCTGGAGTTCCGGTGCCTGCGCCGGGTAGGGCGCAGCTTGGAGGACGGCATTCATTGCAATTCCTGAAGGGATCGAGGGTGGCGAATATAGGCCCGCACGGGCGTTGCTTTTCGCATAAACAAACTCGGATTTGTCGTTTCGAATCCGCATCTCGATTTCGCGGTGCATCGAATTTCGAAGATCGAAAAAATGCTAAGTGCGAGCGTGAATTTCCAGGACCATCAGCTGGACTTTCAACGAATTCCATTTGCCGGTACGGCGCTCCATTTCATGCTCTCTCTGCTGCTTCCTTCATTGCTCAAGAAACTCCGTTTCGACCGCCGGCTGGTTCATCTGGCGCTGGCGGCCCTGCCGTTCACGGCGGCCGCACAGGCGCCCGTGCAAGGCGGCACGCTGACCTATGCGGTGTCGCAGGAACCCACGTCGCTCGTGTCCTTCCTCGACACCAAGACCGACAACCGCAACGTGAGCGCCAAGGTCACCGAAGGCCTGCTGCGCTACGACGCCAAATTCACGCCGCAGCCGCTGCTGGCCATCGCCTGGCAGGTGAGCGCGGACGGCCTGAAGTACAGCTTCAAGCTGCGCCCCGGCGTGAAGTTCCACGACGGGCGCGACTTCACCGCCGAAGACGTGCGCTACGCCGTGCTCACGCAAAAGAAGCAAGGCCCGCGCGGTCGCATCACGCTGGCCAACGTGGAGCGCGTGGACACGCCCGACCCGCTCACCGCGGTGATCGTGCTGTCCAAGCCCGCGCCCTTCCTGCTGAAGTCGCTGTCGTCGGCCGAGTTGCCGATCGTGCCGGCGCACCGCTACGCCGACGGCGAACCGCTGGGCAACCCCAACACCACGGCGCCCGTGGGCACCGGCCCCTTCGTGTTCGAGCAGTGGGTGCGCGGCAGCCACCTGGTGCTGCGCAAGAACCCGAACTACTGGCGCCAGGGTTACCCGCACCTGGACCGCGTGATCGTGAAGTTCGTGCGCGACCCGGCCGCCATTTCCACCGCGGTGGAAACGGGTGAAGTCGACGTGGCGCAAGGCGTGGGCCTGGCCGACCTCGAGCGCCTGGCCGCGAACCCGAAGCTCAAGGTGGACGACACCTACGACGGCTTCCTGAACAACGCCTCGTTCCTGGAGTTCAACATCGAGAACCCGGTGCTGGCCAACGTCAAGGTGCGCCACGCCATCGCGCAGGCCATCGACCGCAACTTCATCCGCAACACCATCTACTACAAGCGCGTGGAGGTGGTGAACTCGCCCGTGCCGCGCGTGCTGTCCGACTACTACGACGACAGCACCTTCCGCTACCCCTTCGACGTGGCGGCCGCCAACCGGTTGCTCGACGAAGCGGGCCAGCCCAGGCAGGCCAACGGCCAGCGTTTTTCGCTGCGCCTGAGCTACATCCCCGGCGCGGAGTTCAAGCGCACCACCGACTACCTGCGCTCGGCGCTGGCGCGCGTGGGCATCAAGGTCGAGGTGGTGGACGGCGACCTGCCCACCTTCCTGAAGCGCGTGTACAGCACGCGCGACTTCGACATCAACATCAACGGCCTGGGCCGCCTGTTCGACCCGACGGTGGGCGTGCAACGCTTCTACTGGGGCGACGGCGTGCGCAACCCGCTGATCTGGATCAACGGCGCGCACTACGACAACCCACAGGTCGACGAGCTGTTCCGCCAGGCTGCCGTGGAGCTCGACGCCGGCAAGCGCGCCGCGCAGTTCAAGCAGATCCAGCAGATCGTCGGGCGCGAGCTGCCCGTGCTGCCGCTGGTGACCGTGCCCCTGATCCAGGTGTACAGCGCACGCGTGCACAACCTCAACAACAGCATCGACCTGATGGCCGGCGACCTGGCCGACACCTGGATCGAGCCGCGCAAGTAAGACGCCACAGACCAGACAACGAACGCCCAAGGAACCGCCATGATCACCCAGGACCTCAAGCACCCCCATCTGCATTCGCTGACCTATGCAAGCGCCCGCGCGCAGGCCGAGGCGCTGGCCGACGGCCGCGTGTCGGCCGTCGACCTGCTCGAACACGTGCTCGCGCGCATCGACCGTTTCGACAACGACATCAACGCAGTGGTGGTGCGCAACGACGAGGGCGCACGCGCTGCGGCGCGCGAAGCCGATGCCGCCCTGGCACGCGGCGAGCGCCGGCCGCTGCTGGGCGTGCCGATCACCGTGAAGGAATCGTTCGACGTGGCCGGCTTCGTCACGAGCAGCGGCAACCCGGCCTATGCCGACAACGTCGCCAGGAAAGACGCGCTGGCCGTGGCCGCCTTGCGCGAGGCCGGCGCGGTCATCGTCGGCAAGAGCAACGTGCCGCTCGCGCTGGCCGACCTGCAGAGCTACAACGCCATCTACGGCGTGAGCAACAACCCGTGGGACCTCACGCGCACGCCGGGCGGCTCGTCGGGCGGTTCGGCCGCCGCGCTGGCGGCGGGCTACGTGGCCCTGGAGCTGGGCACCGACATCGGCGGCTCGATCCGCATTCCCGCGCACTTCAACGGCGTGTACGGCCACAAGCCGACCGCGGGGCTGGTCGCGCTGGGCGGCACGGGCGTGCCTTCGGGCCGCGTGGCCGACCGCGACCTGACCGTGGCCGGGCCGTTGGCGCGCACCGCAGCCGACCTGGCGCTGGCGCTGGACCTGCTGCTCAACCGGGAGCCGCTGGCCGCCAAGGCCTGGAAGGCCACGCTGCCGCCCGCGCGCCACACGCGGCTGCAGGACTTTCGCGTGCTGGTCATCGACCAGTGGCCCGGCAGCGAGCGCAGCCTGCACGAGCAGCAGGTCGTCGAGCGCGTGGTGGACCGCCTGCGCACACAGGGCGCGCAGGTGAGCCGCACGGCCGACGTGCCGGCCGGCCTGCTGCCCGACCTGGCGCTGCAGCACCGCGTGTACCGCAGCCTGCTGGGCTCGTCGCTGGCGTCGCCGCCGGCGCTGAGCGAAGCGGCGCAGCAGCGGCTCGAAGCGCTTTCGGCCGACGACGACAGCGCGGATGCCGCCTGGCTGCGCGCGCCCACGCTGCGCCATGCCGAATGGCTGCGCGACAACGAGGCGCGCCATGTGCTGCGCCACCAGTGGGAGCGCCTGTTCGAGGCGTTCGACGTGGTCGTGACCCCAGTCGCGCCGCTGCCGGCCTTTGCCCACAACCACAGCGAACCCAAGGACGCGCGCACCTACCCGGTCGATTTCGAGCACGGCACGCGCGAGGTGCGCTTCCTCGACCTGTTCCACTGGGCCGGCCTGCCGGTGCTGCCGGGCCTGCCGGCCACCAGCTTTCCCATCGGGCTCGACGCGCAGGGCCTGCCGGTCAGCGCGCAGGCCGTGGGCCCGTACCTCGAAGACCGCACGACCATCGCCTTCGCGCACCTGCTCGAACAGGTGTACGGCGGCTTCGTCGCGCCGCCCGGCTACGACGCGGAGCGCGCCGCGTGAAGCCGGTGCCTGCGATCCACCGCCGCCTGCTGCTCCAGGGCGGCGCCGGCCTCGGCCTCGCCAGCCTCGCTGGCTTCCAACCCGCATGGGCGCAAGCCCCTGCCGCGGCCACGCCCGTGCGCGGCGGCACGCTCACCGTGCTGATCGAGCCCGAGCCGCCCACGCTCACCACCATCGCGCATTCGGCCGGCGCGTCGGTGCTGATCTCGGCCAAGACCACCGAAGGCCTGCTGACCTACGACTTCGACCTGACGCCGCAGCCGCAGCTGGCCACCGCATGGGCGGTGAGCAGCGACGGGCTTCAATACACCTTCACCCTGCGCAAGGGCGTGAAGTGGCACGACGGCAAGCCCTTCACCTCGGCCGACGTGGCGCATTCCATCGGCCTGCTCAAGCAGTACCACCCGCGCGGGCGCGCCACTTTCTCCAGCGTGGCCGAGGTGCGCACGCCCGACGCCTACACCGCGGTGCTGGTGCTCTCGAAGCCCGTGCCCTACCTGCTCACGGCGCTGTCGGCCTCCGAGTCGCCCATCGTGCCGAAGCACCTGTACGAAACCGGCAAGGCCGACGCCAACCCGGCCAACAACGCACCCATCGGCACGGGCCCCTTCATCTTCAAGGAGTGGGTGCGCGGCAGCCACGTGACCTACGAGCGCAACCCCGACTACTGGGACAGCCCCAAGCCCTACGTCGACCGGCTCATCGTGCGCTTCATTCCGGACGCCGCCGCGCGCGCCGCGGCCATCGAGAAGGGCGAGGTGCACCTGAGCCCCGGCACGCCCGTGCCGCTGGGCGATGTGGAGCGGCTGCGCGCCAAGCCGAACCTGGTGTTCGAGCCCAACGGCTACCAGTACATCAACAACGTCTCGCGCATCGAGTTCAACCTGGAGAACCCCGCGTTGCAGGACCTGCGCGTGCGCCAGGCCATTGCGCACGCCATCAACCGGCAGGTGGTGCAGAAGACCGTGTGGTACGGCCAGGGCCGGCTCATTCCCGGCCCGGTACACCCGGCGCTGAAGAAGTTCTATGTGCCCGACCTGCCGGTGCTGCCCCACGATGTGAAGCAGGCCGAGGCCCTGCTCGACGCGGCGGGCCTCACGCGCGGCAAGGCCGGCGGCAACCTGCGGCTGAAGCTGGCGGTGGTGCCCATTCCCAACGAAGGCGGCCAGCGCACGGCCGAGTACCTCAAGCAGAGCCTGGGGCGGATCGGCATCGAGCTGACCATCGGCGCACAGGACTTCGCGACCTACGTGCGCCGCGTGTACGCCGATCGCGCCTTCGACCTGCATGTGAGCGTGATGAGCAACACCTTCGATCCGACGGTGGGCATCCAGCGGCTGTATTGGTCGAAGAACTTCAAGAAGGGCCTGCCGTTTTCCAACGGCTCGAGCTACAGCAACCCCGAGGTCGACCGGCTGCTCGAAGCCGCAGCCGTCGAGGTGGACGAGGGCCGACGCCGGCAGGCCTTCACGGAATTCCAGCGCCACATCGTGCGCGACCTGCCCGACATCACGCTGCTGGCGCTCGACAACTACACCATTGCCGACCGCCGCGTGCGCGGGCATACGGTGAGTGCGGACGGCATTGCGGGCAACCTGGCGGGCGCGTGGATCGCCGCATGAGCACCCGCTCTTGCTCCCTCTCCCCTTGGGGAGAGGGCGGGGGTGAGGGCATGGGCCTTCGCACTCGCTCTGCCTTTGCCATCGCCGTCGGCCCTCACCCCAACCCTCTCCCCAGGGGGAGAGGGGGCAACACCCGAGCGTGCCTTTTTTCCACACAGGAGCACAACCCATGACTTCATCCGCATCCCCCGCCACCAACCCCGACGTCCTCTGGTACACCCGCTGCCCTGTGCCTTCGCCGCTGGGCATCGCCGCGCGCCAGGGCTGGCTGGCCCAGACCTTCGCCGAGGAAGGCATCGCCATCGAATCGATCATCGACTCGAAGGACCGCAGCGTGCGCGAGAGCCATTTCGACCATCACCTGGCGTGGTCCTTCCGCCAGGGCGGCAACATCCCGCCGATCTGGGCGCGCGCCAAGGGGCGCGCCACGCGGCTGGTGGCCATCACCTGGACCGACGAGTTCCAGGCCATCGTCACGCTGCCGGGGCGCGGCATCGCGTCCATCGAGCAACTCGCCGGCCGGCGCTTCGCGGTGCCGCGCCGCGTGAACGACCTGATCGACTTCCACCGCGCGACCGCGCTGAAAGGCGTGGTCTCCGGGCTGTCGCTGGCCGGCCTCACGACGAAGGACCTGACGCTGGTGGAGCTGCCCATCGAGGAGTCGGTGATCCTTGCGCAGGGCGAGCCCAGCCTGTTCGGGCTGCGCCGCCGCCATCCGTATTTCCGGGAGGTCGAGGCGCTGGTCAGCGGCGAGGTGGACGCCATCTTCCTCAAGGGCGCCGAAGGCGTGGTGGTGGCGAACCTGATCGGCGCGCAGGTGGTGGCCGAGTTCGGCAACCACCCCGACCCGAAGGTGCGCATCAACAACGGCACGCCGCGTGTGCTGACGGTGGACGACGCGCTCTCGCAGCAGCGCCCCGACCTGGTGGTGCGCCTGCTGGACGTGGTGGCGCGTGCGGGCCGCTGGGCCGAGGCGCATCCGGACGAGACCCTGCGCTTCGTGGCGAGGGAGATCTCCACCAGCGAAGAGGCGGTGCTGGCATCGAACGGACCCGAGGTGCACAGGCACCTGGGCATCGGCCTCGACGCGCCGCTGGTCGCGGCCATCGGGCACTTCAAGGACTTCCTGCTCGAATGGGGCTTCCTGCCTGCCGACTTCGACCTCGATGCCTGGGTCGACCACGCACCGCTGCGCGCCCTGCAGGCGCAGGCGGCGCACAAGCCCGTCGTCCAACCCGCCGAGTCCGCCACGCTGGCGACCGCCGCGTGAGTGCCCCGCCCCGCATCCTGGTGACAGGCGCGACCGGGCGCCTGGGCCAGTTGCTCGTGCCCCGCCTGCTGGCGCGCGGCGCCTCGGTGCGCGCGCTGACGCGCCATGCGGCACGGGCCAACGAGTTGCGCGCGCAAGGCGCGGAAACGGCCGTCGCCGACTTCGACGACGCTGCCGCCTTGCGCCGTGCGCTGCGGGAGGTTTCGCATCTGTTCCTGCTGTCGCCGATCACGCCCACGCTGGCGGCGCAGCAGATCGCGGTGATTGAAGCCGCCGCGGCGGCCGGCGTACAGCGCATCGTCAAGCTTTCAGGGTCGCACTGGACCATCGAGCCGCCGGGGCGATCGCTGTCGGGCGACGCGCATGGCGAGATCGAGGCCGCGCTGGCGCGCACGGGCATCGCGCACCGCGTGCTGCGCCCGAACGCCTGGCTGCAGGTGATGCTGGCGCGCGTGGCTGCGGACCTGGCGGCCGGCGACGTGCTGCATGCGCCGCCGGGCGATCCACGCGTGGCCTTCATCGATGCGCGGGACATTGCGGACGTGGCGGTGGAAGCCCTGTTCGAGCAGAACGACGCACCCGAGGCTTCACCCGCGCCGTGGGTGCTCACAGGCGCCACGGCCGTGGGCTACGACGACATCGCGCGCACCGCTTCCACGCTCACGGGCCGCGCCATCGCCGCCACGCCGCTGTCCGCCCAGGCGCAGCAGCAGCGCCAGGCAGCGAATGCACCGTCGCCCTACATCGCCCGCGTGCACGCGCAGTTCGCCGAACTCATCGCCGCGGGCGAAGCCGCGCCTGTGACGGGCACGGTCGCCGATGTGCTCGGCCGCCCGCCGCGCACCGTGGAGGCCTTCCTGGCCGAGACCGTGGCACACGGTGCCGCAGCGTGAGGCACGCCACGCGCGGTCGTCGGCGAATGCGTTTGCATATGCGGAAGTCTTCGTAGCACGCCCGCGGCGGCGGCGCTATGGTGCCGCCGACCTCCCTTCAAGCGCACCCATGTCCCTCACTGCAGAAATTTCCCAACCCGCCGCGGCGGCCCCCTCCTCCCTGGCGCCTGCGATCTCCGCAGACACGCTGCACCAATGGCTGCAGGACGGCCGCGAACTCGCGCTGCTCGACATCCGCGAGCACGGCCAGTACGGCGAAGGGCATCCCTTCTTCGCGGTGCATGCCGGCTACAGCCGCCTCGAAACCGAGGTGGCGCGCCTGGTACCGCGCCGCGCCACCCGCACCGTGCTGTTCGACGACGGCGACGCAGGCTCGGCGCTGGCCCAGCGCGCGGCCGGCCGGCTCGCGGCTTTGGGCTACGACGACGTGTCGGTGCTCGCCGGCGGCGCACCGGCCTGGGCACGCGCGGGCCACACGCTGTTCAAGGGCGTGAACCTGCCCTCGAAGACCTTCGGCGAAATTGCCGAACACGCCTTCGAGGTGCCGCACATCAGCGCCCGCGAACTGGCCGAGCGCCAGCGCAAGGGCGAGCCGCTGGCGCTGCTGGACGGCCGCACGCTCGAAGAGCACCGCAAGATGACGCTGCCCGGCGCCATTCCCGTGCCCAACGGCGAGCTGGCCCTGCGCTGGCGCACGCTGGTGCCGGACGCGACCACGACCATCGTGGTGCACTGCGCGGGCCGCACGCGCAGCATCGTCGGCGCGCAGATCCTGCGCGACCTGGGCGTGCCGAACCCGGTGCTCGCGCTGGAGAACGGCACGCAGGGCTGGGCGCTCGCGGGCCTCGAACTCGAACGCGGCAGCGCCCGGGCGCTGCCACCGGCGCCCGATGCGGCGCAGCGCCTGGCCGCGCGGGAAGACGCTGCTGCGGCGGCCCGGCGCGCGCACGTGCCCGTGCTCACCGCCGCCGAGGCGCAGGCCTGGCTCGACGACGGCACCCGCACCACCTTCGTGTTCGACGTGCGCACGGCGGAAGAATTCGCGGCGGGCGGCCTGCAGGGCGCGCGCCATGCGGCGGGCGGCCAGCTGCTGCAAGCCACCGACCTGCAGGTCGGCGTGCGCCACGCCCGCGTGCTGGTGCTGGACGACGACGGCGTGCGCTCACCGGTGGTGGCCCTGTGGCTGCGCCGGCTCGGCCTGGATGCGGCGCTGGTCGAGGACGGCCTGGCCGCC
Source organism: Variovorax sp. 10N412 (assembly GCF_056394985.1). Lineage (NCBI taxonomy): Bacteria > Pseudomonadati > Pseudomonadota > Betaproteobacteria > Burkholderiales > Comamonadaceae > Variovorax > Variovorax sp. 10N412. Next base: position 15,991 of record NZ_JBFTIO010000026.1, on the reverse strand, counting down.
GACCTGCGCGTGCCCGTGCGTGCACCCGTGCGGCTGCCGCCGGCGGTGACAGCCGCGGACCCCGAAGCGCTGTCCGCCTGGCGCGACGACACCGACGCGCCGCCCGCGGTGCTCGACCTGCGCCCCTCGCCCGCCTACCGGGCGCGACATGCGCGCGGCGCCGTCTGGTCGATCCGCCCGCGCGTGGCGGCCGACGCCTTGGCCGCGACGGGCGGCGACCTGCAGCACCCTGTGCTGCTGATCGCGCCCGACGAAACCGCCGCGCGCCTGGCCGCGCAAGACCTGCGCGAGGCCGGCTGGCAACATCTCTCGTGGGCGCGTGCGGAGGCGGTCGAATCCGCGGGCTGGGCACAGCAGGCCACACCCGCATCGCCGTCCGATGCCGAGGCCATCGACTACCTGCTCTTCGTGCACGACCGTCACGACGGCAACCTGGACGCCGCGCGCCGTTACCTCGACTGGGAACTGGGCCTCATTGCCCAGTGCGCGCCGGAGGAACTGGCCACGTTCCGCGTTCCCGCAGCTGCGCACCAAAGTTCGCACTGAAAAACGCATATCGATAGTCGAAGGTGTTCGTTGTGAGCGCGGGCGCGGCCTTGGAAGATTGCCGCTTGCCTCGTTACGCCTTTTCTTGGGCTCCCATTCGATGATTTCCCGCTCGCGCTCCCTCTTCCCTTCTTCCCGCATCGCCATCGCCCTGGCCACGCTGCTGTGCATCGGTGCGGGCGCGGCCCATGCCGACGCCACGCTGGACCGCATCAAGCAGCGCGGCAAGGTCTCTATCGGCGTGATGGTGAACGGCGGGCCTTTCGGCTCGATCGACCCCGCCACCCAGCAACTGATCGGCTGGAACCCCGACCTGGCGCGCGACCTGGCCAAGCAGCTCGGCACCGAGGTCGAGCTGGTGCAGGTGCAGCCCTCGAACCGCGTGCAGTTCCTGCAATCGGGCAAGGTCGACCTGCTGATCGCCTCGATGGAATACAACGCCGACCGCGGCGAAATCCTCGGCTACGCGCCCACGCCGTTCTACCGCGTGGGCGGCACCGCGGCCGTGCTGAAGACCAGCGGCATCGCGAAGTGGGAGGACCTGCGCGGCAAGACCGTCTGCGCCTCGCAGGGCAGCAGTTTCGTGAAGCCGCTGCAGGAGCAGTACGGCGCGCAGGTGCGCGGTTTCAAGACGTCGTCCGAATCGCTGCTGGCGCTGCGCGGCGGCAACTGCGTGGCTGCGGTGCACGATTCCACGCTGATCCAGCCCCTGTTGCGCAGCAACGCCGAATGGGCCGGTTACGCGGCGCCGATCACCGAAGAGATCCTGCCCGCGCCTTCCGTCGTCTGGACCCGCAAGGGCGAGGCCGACACCATCGCGGCGGTCGACAAGGTGGTGAAGCAGTGGCACCGCAGCGGCTGGCTGATCGAGACCGAGAAACGCAATCACATCGAGCCGCCGCAGCCGCTGCTGCCCGAGCTGCAGGCCAAGCTGCGCGCCGCGCCCTGATCGCCTCCTGACCGGACACGACCGGGCACGGCTCACGCCGACGCACGTCAGCCTTCGGGCAGCCCTGCAAGACGGCTCCCCGCACTTCCTTTTGCCGATTCCACGCCATGACGCCACGCTCCTTCACTCCCTTGCTGTCGATCCTTCTTCTGGCGGCAAGCGCCGGCGCGCACGCCGACGCCACCCTCGACAAGATCAAGCAACGCGGCAGCCTGACCGTCGGCGTCATCCTCTCGGGGCCGCCCTTCGGCACCATCGACCCCGCGACACAGAGGCCCGTGGGCTACAACGTCGAGCTGGCCGAGGGCGTCGCCAAGGGCCTGGGCGTGGGGCTGGAAACGGTGCAGGTGCAGCCGTCGAACCGGGTGCAGTTTCTGCAGCAGGGCAAGGTCGACATCCTCATCGCCAACATGCAGTGGACGCAGGAGCGCAGCGAAATTCTGTCGTTCGTTCCCACGCCCTTCGAGGAAGTGGGCGGCGCGGCCATCGCGCGCAAGGACAGCGGCCTTTCGAAGTGGGAAGACCTGCGCGGCAAGCCCGTGTGCGTGTCGCAGGGCAGCAACTTCACCAAGCCGCTGGCCGAACAGTACGGCGCGCAGATCAAGGCCTTTCGCGGACAGCCCGAATCGCTGCTGGCGCTCAAGGGCGGCAACTGCGTGGCCGCAGTGCACGTGAGCCCCACGCTGCGCGAACTGGCCGCCGGCAACGCCGACTGGAAGGACTACGCCATCGTCTCGCCGTCGGACCTGATTCCCTCGCCCTCCGTCATCTGGGTGCGCAAGGGCGAAACCGACACGCAGGGCGCCATCGACCGCATCGTGCAGAACTGGCACCGCACGGGCTGGCTCATCGAGGTCGAGAAAAAGAACGGCATGACGCCCACGCCGCTGCTGCACGAACTGAAGGCCAAGTTCGCGAAGGCACCGCTGTGACAGGCACATCCACGAACACCCCCAACCCCGCGCTGGCGCTCTCGCAACGCGCCTCGCGCGTGAAGCTCTCGGCCAACGCCGCCGCCAGCGCGCGCGCCGCCGCCTTGGCCGCGCAAGGGCGCGACGTGCTCACGCTGACCTCGGGCGAGCCCGACTTCGACACGCCCGCGCACATCAAGCAGGCCGCCGTCGACGCGCTCGCGCGCGGCCAGACCAAGTACACGGCCACGCCCGGCACCGCCGCCCTGCGCCAGGCCATCGTGGCCAAGTACCGGCGCGAGAACGACCTCGACGTCGCGCCCGCGCAGGTCGTGGTGGCCAACGGCGCGAAGCAGATCGTGTTCCAGGCCTTCGCCGCCACGCTGGACGCCGGCGACGAGGTGATCGTGCCCGCGCCCTACTGGCCTTCGTTCCCGGACATCGTGCGCGTGAACGACGGCACGCCGGTGATCGTGCCGTGCGACGAGGCCAGCGGCTTCAAGCTCACGGCCGCCGCGCTCGAACAGGCGATCACGCCGCGCACGCGCTGGCTCGTGCTGAACTCGCCCGGCAACCCGACCGGCGCCATCTACGGCCGCGACGAATTGCAGGCGCTGGCCGCCGTGCTGCGACGCCACCCGCGCGTGGCGGTGCTGTGGGACGAGGTGTACGAGCACATCTGGTTCGGCGACGCGCCGCCGCCGCACCTGCTGCATGCCGCGCCCGACCTGCGCGAGCGCACGCTGCTGGTCAACGGCGTGTCCAAGACCTACGCCATGACAGGCTGGCGCATCGGCTGGGGCGTGGGGCCCGAGCCGCTGGCGCGCGCGATGACGGTCATCCAGTCGCAGGCCACCTCGGGGGCGAATGCCATCGGGCAGGCCGCGGCCGCCGCCGCGCTGCAGTCGGCGGACCAGCACTTCGTGGGCGAGGCCCGCGCCGCCTATGCGCGCCGTGCCGCGCTCGTCACCAAGGCGCTGGCCACGGTGCCGGGGCTGGCGGTGCTGCCGCCGCAAGGCGCCTTCTTCGTCTACGCGAACTGCGCCGCGCTGATCGGGCGCGTGCGGCCCGACGGCGGCGTGATCGCCAGCGACACCGACTTCGTCGACTGGCTGCTCGACGCCGAGGGCGTGGCGGTGGTCGATGGCCCCTCCTACGGGCTGTCTCCCTACATCCGCCTGTCGATCGCGGCCAGCGACGCCGTGCTGGCGCAGGCGGTGCAGCGCATCGCGCGCGCGGTGGCCGCGCTGAAGGCGCCCGAATGAGCGACGCCGGCCTGCTCGCACAGGCCGTGGCGGCCATCAAGCCGCTGGGGCTGAACTACGCCTTCCTGCTCGACCTGGGCGAGCGGCAGGCCTTTCTGCGCGGGCTGGTCGTCACCTTCGAGCTGTGCCTGCTGACCATTCCGTGCAGCCTCGCGGCCGGCGTGGCGATGGCCGCGGCGCTGACTTCGGGCCGAGGCTGGCTCGCGCTGCCCGCGCGCGCCTTCGTCGAGGTCACGCGCAACACGCCGACGCTGGTGCAGCTGTACTGCGCTTTCCTGGTGCTGAACATGCTCATCACGCGCCAGCTCGAAGGTGTGGGCGGCAACCCGCTCACGCCCTTCGTCTGGGTGGTGATCGTGGTGGCGATCCACAAGGGCGCCTTCCATGCCGAGGCGCTGCGCGCGGGCATCGAGGCGGTGCCGCAGGTCACGCTCGAGGCGGCGCGCTCGCTGGGCTTTTCGCAGCGCCAGTTGCTGTGGCGCGTGGAGCTGCCGCTGGCCGTGCGCTTCGCGCTGCCCTCGCTGGTCAACAACCTGGTCGACCTGGTGAAGATGACGGCGGTGGCCTCGGCCATCGCGGTGGGCGACGTGACCTACGAGTCGATCATGATCTGGACGCAGCGCGACAACGTGCTCGAACTGTTGCTGCTGATCCTGCTGTACTTCGGCGCTCTGACCTGGTTGGTCAGCCGTGCCGGCAGCTGGCTCGAAGGCCGACTGAGGATGCCCGGCTATGGCCAATGAAGCCACGCTGAACGCACCTACGGTGCGCGCCGCATCCGGCGCACGCTTCGATCCGCGCCGGCACCCGTGGTGGACCGCGCTGGCGGCCGCGTTGCTGGTCGTGGGCACCTGGGTGGCCACGGGCACCACGCCGGTGGCGCTGGTGTTCCTGTGGCAATGGACGCCCGCGCTGCTCTGGGGCCTGCTCACCAACATCGAGATCAGCGTGCTGGCCATGGCGCTGGGCACCCTGGTCGGCCTGGTGGTGGGGGCACTGTCGCTCTCGCCGGTGCGCGCGCTGCGCGTGCTCACACGCTGGTACGTGCAGTTCTTCCGCAACGCGCCTGTGCTGGTGCTCATCTACTTCACCACCTACGTGTTTCCGTTCGAGTTGCACATCGTCAAGTGGACCGTGCCCTTCCCCGACTGGATCAAGGTGGTGCTGGGCCTGGCGCTGCCCACCAGCGCGGTGGTGGCCGAGATTTTTCGCGGCGCCATCCAGTCGATTCCGAGCGCGCAGTGGGAAGCGGCGCAGTCGCTGGCCTTCCGACGCACCGAGATCTTCCGGCTGATCGTGCTGCCGCAATGCCTGCGCCGCATGCTGCCGCCGTGGATGAACCTGTACGCCAGCATCACCATGAGCACCGCGCTGGCGTCGCTGGTGGGCGCGCACGACGTGGTCGACACCGCGCAGATCGCCAGCAACACCGTGGCGCGCACCGACTTCACGGTGCTCGTCTATTTCACGCTGCTCGGCGTGTTCTTCGCCTACTGCTACCCGATTGCCCGCGCCACGCGCGCGCTGGAGCGCCGCCATGGCCGTCACTGACACCCCTGCTTCCCCGCTTGTCGCCCTGCGCGGCGTGCAGCTTTCGTTCGGCGACAACGCGGTGCTGCGCGGCATCGACCTCGACGTGCAGCGCGGCCAGGCGGTGTCGATCATCGGACCCTCGGGCTCTGGCAAGTCGACCATCCTGCGCTGCATCACCGGGCTGCTGCGCCCGCAGCACGGCGAGATCCGCGTGGGCGACACGCGCGTGGACACGCTGCGCACCGAGGCCGAGCTGATCGCGCTGCGCAAGCGCGTGGGTTTCGTGTTCCAGCAATACAACCTGTTCCCGCACCTCACGGTGCTGCAGAACCTGGTGATCGCGCCCACCCGCGTGGCCGGGCGCGACCGCGCCACCGCCGAGCGCGAGGCGCGCGCCCTGCTCGACAAGGTGCGCCTGTCGCACAAGGAGGCGGCCTACCCCGGCGAGCTCTCGGGCGGGCAGCAGCAGCGCGTGGCGATTGCGCGCGCGCTGGCCATGCGGCCCGAGCTGATGCTGTTCGACGAGGTGACTTCCGCGCTCGACCCCGAGACCGTGGGCGAGGTGCTCACCGTCATTCGCGACCTGGTGCGCGACGGCCTGACCTGCGTGCTGGTGACGCACGAGATGCGCTTTGCCGAGGAGATCAGCGACCAGGTGTATTTCACCGAGGCCGGCGTGATCGTCGAGCACGGGCCGGCCGCGCGCATCTTCGGCGCTCCCGAGAGCGAACGCACCCGCGCCTTCCTGCACCGCGCGCTGGGCGAAGGCCCCCGCGCCGCGCCAGTGCCGCCGGCCCTGCCGGCCCCCTTCCCCGAGGTGCTGGCCTTCGACCGGCTGCGCTTCGCACTCTGAACCCACCTTGCATCCTCCAAGAACCATGACAACAGCAACCTCCACCCTCTCCGGCTCTTCTTCCGCGGACATTGCCGCCCAACGCCGCGCCGCCGTCGACCAGGCACTGGACGACGTGCGTGCCATCGCGGCCGCCGTGCCCTTCGACCGCGCCGTGCTCGCGCGCATCACGGAGCGGCTCGAACAACTGGCCTCGCACACCGCGCTGTTCACGCGCACCGACTTTCCGCCCCCGGCCATCCACGAAGGCGTGGGCGCCTCCACGCGCTACCGGCTCAACCCCGCGGACGGTGAAGACGGCGTGGCGCTCTACCTGAACTCCATCAACCCCGGCAAGACCTCCATTCCCCACAACCACACGACCTGGGCCACCATCGTGGCGGTCGAGGGCCAGGAAGAGAACCGCGTATACCGCCGCACCGACGACGGCAGCGACCCCACAGTGGCCCGGCTGGAACTCGACCGCGAAGTCACGGTGCAGCCCGGCACGTCCATCGGCTTCCTGGCCGACGACCTGCACAGCATCCACGTGATCGGCGAGCAGCCCACGCTGCACTTCCACCTGTACGGCCGGCCGCTGGAAACGCTCTCGCAGCGCATCGGCGTGAACCTGGAGACCGGCGCGGTCGTCAACTACAACGCCACGCAGCTCAAGCCGAGCAAGGTGGCGGCATGAGCGAAGGCAAGAGCGCAAGCAAGCTGGGCGCCGGCACCCGCCTGCTGCACGCCGGCGCGCCGGCGCTGCGCGACGGCAGCGGGCCGGTCAACGTGCCCGTGGTGCGCACCAGCACCGTGCGCTTCGAGAACACCGCCGCGCACGCCGACTACCATCACCGCCGCACCGCCGGCGAGCGCGTGGCCTCCTACGGCCGCCATGGGCTGGACACGCACCGCGCACTCGAAGACGCAGTGACCAACCTCGAAGGCGGGCATCGCGCCTTCCTCACGCCCTCGGGCCTCTCGGCCATCACGCTGGTGCTGCTCGCGCTGCTGTCGCCCGGCGACCATGCGCTGGTGGCCGACGGCGTGTACGCGCCGCTGCGCCGCGTCGACAGCACGCTGCTCCAGCGCCTGGGCGTGGAGATCGAGTACTTCTCGCCCGCGCACGACGACCTGGCCAGCCGCATCCGACCCAACACGCGCCTGCTGTATCTCGAATCGCCGAGCTCGCTGCTCTACGAGGTGCTCGACCTGCCGGCGCTCACCGCGATCGCGCGCGACCGCGGCGTGACGGTCGCCACCGACAACACCTGGAGCGGCGGCTGGTTCTACCAGCCGCTCGCACTGGGCGCGAACATCTCCATTCAGGCGGCCACCAAGTACATCTCGGGCCACTCCGACCTGATGCAGGGCATCGTGGTGGTCGACAGCCCGGCGCTGGCCGCCAAGCTCTCCACCGCCTACGAGGCGCTCGGCCTGACCATCGGCGCCGACGACGCCTACCTCGCGCTGCGCGGCCTGCGCACGCTGCCCGTGCGGCTCGCGCAGCACCAGCGCCATGCCACCGAGGTGGCCGAGTTTCTGCAGCAACAGCCGCAGGTGTCGCGCGTGTTCTATCCCGCGCTGCCCTCCGACCCGGGCCATGCGCTGTGGAAGCGCGACTTCAGCGGCGCCAGCGGGCTCGTGTCCTTCGAGTTCCGCCATGCCACGCCGGCCGCGGCCAACGCCTTCGTCGATGCGCTCGCGCTCTTCGGCATCGGTGCGTCCTGGGGCGGCTACGAAAGCCTGGCCCTGGTCGCCCAGCCCGAGCGGCTGCGCGAGCACCGCCAATGGACCGGCGACGCGCCGGTGGTGCGTCTGCACATCGGGCTCGAAGACCCGGCGGACCTGATTGCCGACCTGTCGCAGGCCTTTGCGGCCGCCACGCCGTTGCGCTGATTCCTCTCGACAACTAGACACCTCCCTCTCTTTCTTTCTCTCATGTCCTCGAACTCCAACCCATCTTCCGCGGCGCTCGATGCGCGCGTGCGCGTCGCCGTCGACGTCGGCGGCACCTTCACCGACGTGGTGCTGCTGCGCGGCGCCGAGAAACACACGCTCAAGGTGCTCACCACCCCGACCGCGCCAGAACAGGCCGTGCTCGGCGGTGTCGAGGAAGTGCTGCAGCAAGCCGGCGCCGGCTGGGCCGACGTCGACCTGCTGATCCTGGGCACCACGCTGGCGACCAACGCGCTGATCGAGCGCAAGGGCGCGCCCACGGCGCTGCTCACCACGCACGGTTTCCGGGACCTGGTGGAGATCGGCCTCGAAGACCGCTTCGCCCAATACGACGTGTTCCTCGAAAAACCCGCACCGCTGGTGCCGCGCCACTGGCGCCACGGGGTGGTCGAGCGCGTGGACGCGGCCGGCCGCGTGATCACGCCGCTGGACGAAGCGCAGGTGGCCGTGCTCGCGAAGCAACTGCTGGCCGACGGCATCGAGAGCGTGGCCGTGTGCTTCCTGCACGGCTATGCCAACCCAGCGCACGAGCGCCGCGTGCGCGAGCTCCTGCGCGAACACGCGCCCGGCCTGTGGGTGTCGCTGGCCTCCGACGTGTGCCCCGAGATCCGCGAGTACGAGCGCCTGTCGACCATCAGCGCCAACGCCTATGTGCAGCCGCAGGTGGCCGGCTACCTGCGCCGCCTGCAGGAAGGCGCCACCGCGCGCGGCCTGCGCGCGGAGCCCTTCCTCATGACGTCGGGCGGTGCCATCACCACGCTGCAGGCCGGCATCGACGAGCCGGTACGGCTGGTCGAATCGGGTCCGGCCGGCGGCGCGGTGCTGGCGCGGCAGGTGGCCGAGCAGATCGGTGCCACGCGCGCGCTCTCTTTCGACATGGGCGGCACCACGGCCAAGATCTGCTTCATCGACGACTACCAGCCCCAGATCAGCCGCAGCTTCGAATTCGGCCGGGTGCACCGGCACCTGAAGGGCTCGGGCCTGCCGATTCGCATCCCGGTCATCGAGATGGTGGAGATCGGCGCGGGCGGCGGCTCCATCGCGCGCGTGAACCACCTGGGCGTGGTGCAGGTGGGCCCCGACAGCGCGGGCTCCTCGCCCGGCCCGGCCGCCTACGGCCTGGGCGGCGAGCTGCCCACAGTGACCGACGCGCACGCCGCGCTCGGCGCCATCGACCCGGCGCGCTTCGCGGTGGGCAAGGTGCAGCTCGACCCGCAGCGTGCACGTGACGCGCTGCTGCAGGGCCTTGCCGCGCAGACTGGTCTCGACGTCGAATCCGCCGCGCAGGCCGTGATCGAGATCGTCACCGAGAACATGGCCAACGCCGCGCGCGTGCATGCGTCCGAACTCGGCAAGGTGGCTGAAGAAAGCACGCTCATCGCCTTCGGCGGTGCGGCGCCGCTGCATGCCGCCTTGCTCGCGCGCAAGCTGGGCGTGGCGCGGCTGGTGATTCCCAACTCGGCCGGCGTCGGCTCGGCGCTCGGCTTCCTGTGGGCGCCTGTGGCGTATCAGACGGTGCGCAGCCTTGCGCAGCGGCTCGACCGCATCGACCACGCCGCTGTCGACAAGCTGCTCGGCGAGCTGACGGCCACCGCCGACGACGTGGTGCTGCGCGCCGCGCCCGGTGCCGCGCTGGTGCGCCATCGCCAGGCCTTCATGCGCTATGCCGGCCAGGGCCACGAGATTCCGGTCGAGCTGCCCGAAGGCCCATTCGATGCGGCCGCGAGCAAAGCGTTGCACCAGCGCTTCGAGGAACGTTATGCCGCGCTGTACGGCCGCAGCCTGCCGCACATCGCGGCCGAAGCGGTGAGCTGGTCGGTCGCGGTGGAAGCCGGCGGCCGTGCGGCACCCGAGCCCGATGCGGTGGTGGCCGACACGGGCCGCGCAGCGCCCTCTGGCACACGCCGCCTGTACGACGCCGACGCGGGCCAGTGGGCCGAAGTGCCCGTCTACGAACGCACCGCGCTGGGCGCGGGCAAGTGGATCGAAGGCCCGGCGCTGATCGTCGAAGACGAGACGACCACGCACGTGATCGCCGGCTTCGAAGCGCGCGCAACGCGGCTGGGCGCACTGGTGCTGGACGACACGGCCTCCGTGCGCCACGCCGACGCAAAGATCACCGAAGAGGCCGTCGCATGAGCACGCACGGTCTTGCTCCTTCCCCCTCTGGGGGAAGGCTGGGATGGGGGCACGACGGCGCCCGCTTCACCGCGGCGCTTCATCGAGCGCCGCTTGCCCCCACCCCTGCCCTCSCCCAGAGGGKGAGGGAGAAATACGGTCTTGCTCCTTCCCCCTCTGGGGCAAGGTTGGGATGGGGGCACGACGGCGCTTGCTTCACCGCAGCGCTTCATCGAACGCCGCTTGCCCCCACCCCTGCCCTCGCCCAGAGGGTGAGGGAGCAACAACCATGAGCACCGCACCCGCACGCCAGCAATTGCGCCAGCAGCTGGTCTGGAGCCGCCTGCTCGCTGTGGTCGAGGAACAGGCACAAGCGCTCATCCGCACCGCCTTCGGCACACCGACGCGCGAGGCCGGCGACCTGTCGGCCGGCGTGTTCCTGCCCGACGGGCGCATGGTCGCGCAGGCGGTCACCGGCACGCCAGGCCATGTCAATTCGATGGCCGATTCGGTGCTGCACTTCCTGCGTGCCTTTCCCATCGACACCATGCGCGACGGCGACGTGTTTGTCACCAACGACCCCTGGAAAGGCACGGGCCACCTGTTCGACGTGGTCATGGTCACGCCGGTGTTCCACGACGGAAAACCCGTGGCGCTCTTCGCGTCCACCGTGCACGTGGTCGACATCGGCGGCGTCAACGCCGGGCCCGATGCGCTGGAGATCTTCCATGAAGGCCTGTTCCTGCCGCCGCTGCGCTTCGCGAGCCAGGGGGTGATCGAGGAGTCGGTGATCGACATCGTGCGCGCCAACGTGCGCGAGCCCGGCCAGGTCGAGGGCGACTTCCACGCGCTGGTGGCCTGCAATGCCGTGGGCGCCGTGCGGCTGCAGCGCCTGCTGCGCGAGTTCAGGCTGGCCGACCTGCAGGCGCAGGGCGACTACATCATCGAGCGCTCGCGGCTGGCCATGCGCGAGGCGCTGCGCGAATGGCCCAAGGGCACCTGGCGCAACCACATGACGGTGGACGGCTACGACACGCCGCTGGAACTGCACGCGGCCGTCACCATCACCGACGACGGCATCGAGGTCGACTTCGCGGGCACCTCGTCCAGCATCGCGCGCGGCATCAACGTGCCCAAGGCCTACACCGACGCGTACACCTCCTTCGGCATCCGCTGCCTGGTGGGTGCGGACGTTCCCAACAACTCGGGCTCGCTCGCACCCATTCGCGTGGTGGCGCCCGAAGGCTCCATCGTCAACGCGCTGCCGCCGGCCGCGGTGGCGGCGCGCGCGGCCATCGGGCAGATGCTTCCCGACCTGGTATTCGGCGCGCTGCGCCAGGCGCGGCCCGACCGCGTGCCGGCCGAAGGCGCGTCGTCGCTGTGGAACATCCGCCTGTTCGGCGGCCAGCCCATCGAGGGCGGACCCAACGACGCGCTGCGGCGCGCGCGGCGCTTCAACATCGTGAGCTTTTCCACCGGCGGCACCGGTGCGCGGCCGGGCAAGGACGGTCTTTCAGCCACAGCCTACCCGAGCGGGGTGCGCAACGTGTCGTTGGAAATCCTCGAGACCCAGGCCCCACTGCTGTTCCGCCGCAAGGAGTACCGCAGCGACTCCGGCGGTGTCGGTGCGTCGCGCGGTGGCCTCGGGCAGGTCATCGAGATCGAGAACGCCGACGGCGACCCGATGGTGCTCTCGGCCACCTGGGACCGCATCCGCTTTCCCGCGCGCGGCGCGCTCGGTGGCGGCGACGGTGCACCGGGCGCCGCGCGGCTCAAGCATTCGGGCACCGTGCTGCGCGGCAAGGGCCGGCAGGTCATTCCGGCCGGCGAAGTGCTCGTGGTCGAGACGCCCGGCGGCGCGGGCCTCGGCGACCCGGCAGAACGCGACCCCGCACGGGTGGCGCGCGACCTGAAGGCCGGGCTGGTCACGCAGGCCGCCTCCACCCCTTCCACCCCCCACAAGGATCTCGCAGGAACCGCTGCATGAGCACCACCCCCACCCCCAAGGCGCTGGCCAGCAGCCAGCTCATCCGCAACCAGCTCGCATGGAACCGGCTGCTCTCCGTGGTCGAGGAACAGGCGCAGGTGCTGATCCACACCGCCTTCGGCACCTCCACGCGCGAGGCCGGCGACCTGTCGGCGGGCGTGTTCCTGCCCGACGGCCGCATGATCGCGCAGGCCGTGACCGGCACGCCGGGCCACGTCAACTCGATGGCCGAATCGGTCAAGCACTTCCTGCAGCGCTTTCCCATCGACACGATGGACGACGGCGACGTGTTCCTCACCAACGACCCTTGGAAGGGCACCGGGCACCTGTTCGACATGACGATGGTCACGCCCATCTTCCATGGCGAAGGCGAAGCGAAGAAAGCCGTGGCGCTGTTCGCCTCCACGCTGCACGTGGTGGACATCGGCGGCATCGGCTCCAGCCCCGACGGCCTGGAGATCTACCACGAGGGCCTGTTCCTGCCCATCCTGCGTTTCGTGCGCCAGGGCACGGTGGACCCGGCCGTGCGCGCGATCATCCGCGCCAACGTGCGCGACCCCGAGCAGGTCGAGGGCGACCTGTACGCGCTGGTGGCCTGCAACGAGGTGGGCGGCCGGCGGCTGCGCACGCTGCTGCGCGAGTTCAAGTTCGACGACCTCGAGGCGCTGGGCGACTTCGTCATTGCGCACTCGGCCCAGGCCATGCGCGAGGCGCTGCGCGACTGGCCGCGCGGCACCTGGCACAACACGCTGGTGGCCGACGGCTACGACGCGCCCATCACGCTGCAGGTGTCCGTGACCATCGCCGACGACGGCATTGTGGTCGACTTTGCCGGCACCTCGGGCACGGTGGCGCGCGGCATCAATGTGGTGAAGGCGTACACCGACGCCTACACCTCCTTCGGCATCCGCTGCCTCGTGGGCTCGGACGTGCCGAACAATGCGGGTTCGCTGGGCCTCATTCGCGTGGAAGCGCCCGCGGGCTGCATCCTGAACGCGCTGCACCCCGCCGCGGTCACCGCGCGGCACGTGGTAGGCCAGTTGCTGCCCGACGCGGTGTTCGGCGCGCTGCGCCAGGCCCGGGCCGACAAGGTGCCGGCCGAAGGCGCCTCGTCGCTGTGGAACCTTCAGCTGGTTGGCGGCGAGGTGCTCGCGGGCACCAGCCAGGCCAACGCCGAAGCCGTGCGCCGCGGCTCGCGCTTCAACGTCATCAGCTTTTCCACCGGCGGCACCGGCGCGCGGCCTGGCAAGGACGGCCTTTCGGTCACCGCCTACCCGAGCGGCGTGCGCAACGTGTCGCTCGAAATCCTGGAGACGCAGGCGCCCATCGTGTTCGAGCGCAAGGAATTCCGTACCGATTCCGGCGGCACCGGTGCCGCGCGCGGCGGCCTGGGCCAGGTGATCGAGGTGCGCCATGCGCAGCCTGACGCCGCCTTCCTGATCGCGGCGGCCTTCGACCGCGTGACGAACCCCGCGCGCGGCGCGCTCGGCGGCGGCAATGGTGGGCCGGGCGCACTGCGGCTGGCCTCGGGCGGCACGCTGCGCGCCAAGGGCCGACAGATCGTGCCGGCGGGTGACCGCCTGATCGTCGAGACGCCCGGCGGCGGCGGCCTGGGCGAGCCTTCGAAGCGCGACCCGGCGCTGGTGGCGCGCGACCTGCGCGAAGGGCTGGTGTCGCCTGAGGCTTCTTCGGCCGGCGCCGTACGCGACGGCATCGAGCCTGTCGTCGCCTGACTTTTTTCCTTTTTTCTACCGACCCTGTTTTTCCAATCATGTTTTTCTCGCCTCCCTCCTTCCGGGTTCGCAGCGCCCTCCTCGCCGCGCTGCTCGCCGTGGGCCTCGCAGCCCACGCCGCGCCGCCCAACCACAGCGGCACGCTCACGCTGCTGTCGACCAGCGAGCCGACCGCACTCGTCACCATCGGCAACGTGGCCACGCCCATCCTGAGCGTGAGCGCCAAGGTCACCGAAGGCCTGCTGAAGTACGACTACGACGTCAACCCGCAGCCGCAGCTGGCCACCAAGTGGGCGATCAGCCCCGATGGCCTGACCTACACCTTCACGCTGCGCCAGGGTGTGAAGTGGCACGACGGCAAGGACTTCACCTCCGCCGACGTGGCCTATTCCATCGAGCTGCTGAAGAAGATCCACCCGCGCGGGCGCAACACGTTTGCCAACCTGACGGCCATCGACACGCCCGACAAGTACACCGCCATCCTGCGGCTGTCCAAGCCCGCGCCGTACCTGATCCGCGCGCTGGTCGCGACCGAGACGCCCATCGTGCCCAAGCACATCTACGAAGGCACCGACCCGGCCAGCAACCCGAACAACAACGCGCCCATCGGCACCGGCCCGTTCAAGTTCAAGGAGTGGGTGCGCGGCAGCCACATCGTGTACGAGCGCAACACCGACTACTGGGACAAGCCCAAGCCCTTCGTCAACCAGCTGATCGTGCGCTTCGTGACCGACCAGGCAGCAGCGGCCGTGGCCTTCGAGACCGGCACCGTCGACCTCGGCTACCGCACGCCCGTGCCGCTGGCCGACCTGGAGCGCCTGAAGAAAGTGCCTGCGCTGCGCTTCGAGACCAAGGGCAACAGCTATTCGTCGAACGTGACGCGGCTGGAGTTCAACCTCGACAACGAGTACTTCAAGAACGAGAAGGTGCGCCAGGCCGTGGCCCACGCCGTGGACCGCAACGTGATCGTGAAGGTGGTGAACTACGGCTACGGCCAGGTCAGCTACTCGCCCATCGCGCCCGGCCTGAAGGCCTTCCACGACCCGGCGCCCTCGCCCTATGCCTTCGACGTGAAGAAGGCCAACGCGCTGCTCGACGAAGCGGGCTTTCCGAAGAAGGCCGGCGGCGTGCGCTTCAGCGTGCCGCTGGACTTCAACCCCATCGGCGCCGACGGCCCGCGCCTGGCCGACTACCTGCGCTCGGCGCTGGCGCGCGTGGGCATCGCGGTGACTGTGCGCGCGCAGGACCCGAGCGCCTTCATCAAGCGCATCTACACCGACCGCGACTTCGCCTTCACGCACAACGGCGCGAGCAACCTGTTCGACCCGACCGTGGGCGTGCAGCGGCTGTACTGGTCGAAGAACTTCATCAAGGGCGTGCCGTTTTCCAACGGCACGCATTACCAGAACCCGGTGGTGGACAAGCTGCTGGAAGACGCGGCCGTGGAGAACGATGCCACCAGGCGCCTGAAGCTGTTCAAGGACTTCCAGGACACCGTGGCGCGCGATGTGCCGGACCTGAACCTCTATCAGCCTGTGTTCATCACCATCGCCAACCAGCGGGTGCATGACCATTCGTTGACGGCGGATGGGGTGGAGTCGAATCTGGCGGATGTTTGGGTGGACGAGGCGAAGAAGTAAGGCGCTTGCAGCGGGCTGTCTTGAGGCTGTCGGCCGGGTCTCGCCCCGGCGGGCGACTTACTTTCTTTGCTTCGCCAAAGAAAGTAAGCAAAGAAAGGCGACCCCTGCTGGCTGCGTCCCTTCGCTTCGCTCCGGGCAACCTGCGGTGCTCACGTTCCGCAGGGTCTCGCCCAAACTCGCTTCGCTCAAACAAGGGCGAGCCCTGACCCGCGAAACGCTGCGCTCCTCGGCGCATCCAGAAGGGGTTGGGACACCGACACGCCTTCGCTGCGCTCGGCTCCAAACAGCCAGCAACCAAGACCGAAGACCCGATAACAACCCCCGCAGGCGCGCAGCGCCTGCGGGGGCCTGGTGGCCGAGCGAAGCAAAGGCCCGGGTGGTTCCCACCCCCTCTGGCTGCGCCGAGGAGCGCAGTGTTTCGCGGATCAGGGCTCGCAGCTGTTTGAGCGAAGCGAGTTCTGCGAGACCCCGCGAAACGCGAGCACCGCAGGTTGCCCCGTAGCGCAGCGAAGGGGTCG
>NZ_JBFTIO010000025.1:0-48252 GCF_056394985.1 Variovorax sp. 10N412 | reverse complement strand
TAGAAGCCGCCCAGGTTCGGCGGCAGGAAGTAGCCCACCGAGTTGCTTGCGCGCGCATAGTTGGCGTTGTTGATGGTGCTGTTGCCGCTGACGGTGCTGATCACGTTGGTGCCCGAGCCGTTGGTGCCGAACGGGTCGAACACGGTGTCATTCCAGAACGTGGGCGTGTAGTCGCGGCCCAGGCGCAGCTCGCCGAAGCCACCCGACAGGCTCACGGTGGAGCGCCGCGCGAAGGTGGAGATGCCGGTGGCGCCGTCGTCGTTGGTGATGGGCGCTTCGAGCCAGAAGCTCGCAGCCAGCCCGCCGCCCAGGTCTTCGGTGCCCCGGAAGCCGATGCGGCTGGAGTTGTAGCCGGAGTTGGCCAGGCTGGTCTTGCTCTGCTTGACCGAAGCGCCCGTGAGCGCGTCGCGCGCGGTGGCCGACTGGTAGGTCACGCCGGCGTCGACGACACCGAACAGCGTGACGGACGATTGGGCAGAGGCCAGGCCACAGACGGCCAGGGCAGCGAATGCCGTGAGGGTTTTCTTCATTCAGGTTTCTCCAGTTTCAGGTCTGATGCGGCCGCTCGGTATCGACCGGCTGTACGCATGGTTTCGTTCAATTCCGGAGGAATTTGGTAGATACGTTTTCTGCGGCCTGGAGTGTTGTGCGCGCGCGTCATGACCTGGTGCGCGCACGCGCCGCACTCATTTCGCGGCCCTTCAAATTTCTCCCAATTCGCCTGAAAAGATCCATGCATGACAACGCTGGGAACTGACAGGTGAAGCGCTCACGAACCCTCATGGCCGCGGTGTGCGGTGCCATGGCCGTCGCATGCGCCAGCACGAGCATCGCGATGGTTCACACCACCTCGGTGCTGGCGGCGGGCCTGTTCGTCGATCACGCCGTGCGCGCGAAGACACAAGCGGTCGCGCAGCCTTGGTGGAACGGCTTCGAGGACGAGACGCTGAACCGGCTGATGGCCGCAGCGCACGGCACCAACGAATCGGGTGTGGCAGCGGCCTACATCGCGCTCAAGGTGAAGACGCTCGAACTCGTCTACCTGGAGAACACGCGTGCGGCCGTCGTGCGGCAGTCCGCGCTCATCCGGGGCCGCGCATTGCCGCACGACGACTTTGCGAAGCAGCTCGCGGCGCGGCAGGCCGGCGCGGACACGACCATCGGCAAGCTGAAGACGCAACGCACGAGCTACATCTCTTATCTGGCGGCGCAGTGCCGCATGTCGGAAGCCGCGTTGGCCGCGCTGCTCGCCGACGCGCTGCAGGACAGGTCGCTGCCCCGCTTCTCGGCCGAGGTGCCGCGCGCGCTGCCGATGGCCGTGCTGGCCCACCGCAACGACATCCACCTGGCCGCCGCGCTCTACGGCACGGACCCCGGCGCGATGCCCGCCGGCACCATCGACGCGACCGACGAAGCGCCGGACATCGACGTGCCCGGCAAGCCGCTCTATGCCCGCGCGGTGATGCAGGCGCGCGACCAGGTCGCCACTGCGCTGCAGCAACTGCAGATGCAGAGCGACATTGCAAACACCGCCTACGCGCGCGTTGCCGACGCCCGGGCCGATTTCGAATCGTCGAAGACGCGCCGCGACCGCGGCGAGATCTCCGAGGTGCAGCTCATGGAGGACTTTCAGAGCCTGCTGCTCGACCTGCATGTGCTGGCCGCCGCCAACGGCGAACTGGCCATGGCGTGGGTCGTGTTCATGGGAAGCATCGGCGACGACACGTCGATCGATGCCATGACGCGCCCGCAAGCCATGCAAATGCCGTTTCTGCACAAAGTCTCCCGAAAGTTGCGCAATCCTTGAAGTTCGAAGGAGCCCTCCATGACCACTGCCTTGCACAAAGCCCCCGCCCGCACCGTGCTCACGCTGCCCGGCCAGCCGCACGCCCACCCGAAGCCGAACGCCGCCGCGCCCGCGCGCCGCGTGCATTCGCTGGACGGCGAGCCGTCGGACACCACCGCGACCAGGCTGGGCATCCAGCAACTTGCCGGTGCGTTCCAGCCCGCGTTCGGGCGAATGCACGTGCTGCAGGACCTTGTCATTCCCATGTACGAAGGCAGCGCCGTGCCCACTGCGCGCTTCGACGTGGCGCTGGTGTGCGAGGCCGGCGTGTACCTGTTCGAAGTGAAGGGCTGGCGCAACGCGGTGGTGTACCGCAAGACCTCGGGCCGGGCGCTGCCGCGCTGGTTCCTGCGCCAGCACGACCATTCGCTGGCGCGCGAGGTGAAAGACCCCGCCTGGCAGTGCGGACGCAAGACCACGCACCTGCGCAGCCTGCTGCCGCCCGACCTGCGCGTGCAGTACTTCGTGCTGCTTCCGTTCGAGGGCGTCGAGCTTCAAGGCGTGATGCCCACCGTCGTGATCACGCCGCAGGACCTGCCCTACATCGCACGCGTGGCGCGCAACAACGGACGCGCCGAGCAAGGCTATGCGCTGCTGGACGACGCCGCCATCGACCGCACGCGGCAGCTGCTGGACGACCTGCAGGGCGACCTGACGCTCGAAGACCACATGCGCAACAGCCGCGAGAAGAGCGCGCCCGGCGCGCGCGTGCAGGTCCGCCCCGCGCACCCGGGCGTGCTGAATCTGCAATGACACGATGAGCCGGATCCTGTTGGTGGAGGAGGGGTACGAAGCCGCCTCGGTGCTGCACGAAGAACTGCACCAGGCCGGTCATGAGATCGAACACATCGAGGACGGCGCGCTCGCGCTGCATCGCATGCTGACCGCGCCGCCGGCCCTCACCCTGCTCGACGTGGCGCTGCCGCATGTCAGCGGCCTGCAGATCCTGGAGAAGGTGCGCGCGCGCAGCGACCATCCGGTCATCATGCTGACGGCGCGCAGCAGCGAGTCCGACCGGCTGCGCGGCTTCGAACTGGGCGCGGACGACTACGTGTGCAAACCCTTCTCCCCCAAGGAAGTGGCGGTGCGCATCCACGTGGTGCTGCGCCGCTATGCGCAGCGCCTGCGCGTGACGCGCCCGCAGGTGCCGATCACCTTCGGGGCGGTGCGCGGCTGCGCGATTCTCGACGGGCACTACCTGCCGCTGACGCGGCGCGAGTCGCTGCTGCTGCGCGCGCTGTCGCAGGAGCCCGGGCGCGTGCTCACGCGCTCCAAGCTGCTGGAGGCGGCGTTTCCCGAAGCGCTCGACGTGAACGAGCGCGTGGTCGACACGCACATCAAGAACCTGCGCAAGAAGCTCGCCACCGTGTCGGCGGCGCACGACTGGATCCGCTCGGTCTACGGCGTGGGCTTTGCCTGGGAATCGCAGGGCCGGCAGGACGCCTGAGCCGCGCCGGATTCCCCGGAAACCTCTTTTCATCGCTCCTCATGAAACTACGCTGGCGCGGTTTGCCGCTGCCGTCGATGGCGCTTTCGCTGATGCTCCTGCTGCACGCGCGGGCGACCCCGGCGCAGGAAGCCTGGGTCGAGGCCCCGCTCACGCTGCGGCGCATGCCGCAGCTGCCCGAAACCATTGCACCGGCCGAGCGCGGCGCAAGGCCCAACCTGGTCGACGGCGACCGGCTCTCGGGCCGGCCCGACCTCGAGGTGGTGGTCGAAGGCGACGCCTCGCTGCGGCGCGGCGACACCCACATCACGGCCGACCGGCTCGAATACCAGCCGCCGGGCGACCTCGCCACGGCCACCGGCAACGTGCGGCTGAACCAGGCCGGCAACGTCTATGAAGGGCCCGCGCTGCACCTGAAGGTCGACAGCTTCGAGGGCTTCTTCGACCACGTGCGCTACACGCTGCTGGAGACCGGCGCGCACGGCGAGGCCGAGCGCATCGACTTCGTCGATGCCAAGGTGTCGGTGGCGCGGCACGTCACCTACACCACCTGCCTGCGCGAGAACTACGCGGGCTGGGTGCCCGCGTGGATGCTGAGCGCCGTGACGATGACCACCGACGGCGACACCAACCTGGCCACCGCCACCGACGCGCAGATCAGCTTCCTGGGACTGACCACGCCGGCCATTCCTTCGGTGAGCTTTTCGCTGAACAACGCGCGCCAGAGCGGCCTGCTGCCGCCGGTGATCGGCTTCGACAGCACCAACGGCTTCGAGTACCTGCAGCCGTACTACTGGAACATCGCGTCGAACCGCGACGCCACGCTGTACCCGGAGATCATGAGCAACCGCGGCGTGAACGTGGGTACCGAGTTCCGCTACCTCGAGAAGGGCTACAGCGGCCAGATCCGGGTGGACGAGATGCCCAGCGACAGCCTGCGCGATCGCAACCGCTGGGGCCTGTGGGCGCAGCACAGCCAGCAACTCGACCCCAAGCCCTTCGGGCTCGATTCGCTGACCACCGCGTTCAACATCAACCGCGTGAGCGACGACGACTACTGGCGCGACTTCTCCCACACGCCCACGCTGACCTCGCGCCAGCTCACGAACGAGGCCGACCTCAACTGGACCAAGGGCGACTGGAGCGGGCAGGCGCGCACCCTGTCGTACCAGACGCTGCAGTACGCGGCCTCGCCGATCACGCCGTCGTACAACCGCGTGCCGCAGGTCACGGCCAACTACAACACCTACGACTGGCACGGCCTGGACGTGTCGGGCACGCTGGACTACACGCGCTTCCAGGTCGACCCGACCTACGCACCGGCGCTCAACGGCGTCGCGCAGCCGAACGGCGAGCGCGTGGTCGGCAACCTGCAGGTCAGCCGGCCCTGGGTCACCCCGGGCGGCTTCATCATTCCGAAGCTGCTGCTGCACACGGCCTCCTATCAGCTCGACTCGCCGCTGGCCAGCGGCGCCAGCGCCATCACCAGCGTGGTGCCGACCGTGAGCCTGGACAGCGGCCTGGTGTTCGAGCGCGACGCCAACCTGTTCGGCCGCGCTTGGCGCCAGACGCTGGAGCCGCGCGCCTTCTACGTGCACACGCCCTACCGCGACCAGAGCCAGTTGCCGGTGTACGACACGGCCGCCAACGACGTGAGCTTTGCCACGCTCTACACGGAGAACGCGTTCTCGGGCAACGACCGCGTGTCGGACACCAACACGCTAACCACGGGCCTGACCACGCGCCTGATCGACCCCGTGACGGGTGCGGAGTCGGCGCGCTTCGGCATTGCGCAGCGCTTTCGCTTCAGCGACCAGAACGTGACGCTGCCCGGCGGCACCGCGGTGACCGACCGCGCGGGCGACTTCATCTTCGGCGGGCAGGTGCACTGGAACCCGAAGTGGAGTGTCGACGGCCTCGCGCAATACAACATGGACACCGGCAAGACCACGCGCGACGCACTCACGCTGCGCTACATGCCAGCGCAGTACCACACGCTCACGGCCGCCTTCCGCTACCAGGCGGACAGCACCGCGACGGCGAACGACGGCACGAAGACGGTGGACTTCAACTGGCAATGGCCGCTGAGCGAACTCACGGGCGGACTGATGGGCGGCAAGTCCGCCGCAGAGCCGGGGCGCTGGTATGCGGTGGGGCGGCTGAGCTACAGCCTGCACGACCGCGCGATGTCCGACAGCCTGGTCGGCGCGGAGTACAACGCCTGCTGCTGGGTGGGCCGCATCGTGCTCGAGCGGCTGGTGTCGGGGCGCGCGACGCCCGACACCCGGCTGATGTTCCAGATCCAGTTCAATGGCTTCGGCAACATCGGCTCGAACCCGACGAGCACGCTGCTGCAGAACATCCAGGGCTACCAGCCGCTGAACCAGCCGACGCAGGGGCCGAGCCGGTTCACCAACTACGACTGAGCCGGCCGAGGGCGTGTCAGGGCAGCAGTTCGAACTTCAGCTCGGCCAGCGGCATGACCTTTTCTTCGCGCACCATCTTGTATTCGGTGTTCGGGCCCAGCCACTTGGCCCAGATGCGGTCGAGCTCTCCCGACTTCTCCAGCGCATACAGCGCGCCGTTCACCTTGGCCAGCAGCGCGGGCTCGTCCTTCTTCATGCCCACGCCGATGGGCTGCAGCACCATCGGGTCCTTGATCATCTTGAGCGCCACGCCGTCGGTCTTCGACTGGTTGACGAGCTTGGTGATGGTCATGGTGTTGGCCACCATGCCGACCGACTTGTTCTGCTGCACCGCCATGAAGGCCGAGCCCGTGTCCTGGAAGGTCACGGGCTCGGAACCGTTCATCTTGATGGACATCTCCGAGGTGGAGCCCTTGGTCGAGCTCAGGCGCTTGCCCTTGAAGTCGGCCTTGGCCGTGCCGGGGTCGGAGGCCTTCACGGCCAGCATTTCCTTGGCCACGTAGTACGGGTCGCTGAACTGGATCTGCTCGCCGCGGCTCTTGGTGTAGGCCAGGTTGGCGATGGTCACGTCGACGCGGCCGAGCTTCACCTCGGGCACGCGCGCCTCCACCGACAGCGGCGTGACCTTGGCGGTGAGGCCGAGTTCCTTGGCGATGGCGTTGCACAGGTCGACGTCGTGGCCCACCATTTCGCGGGTCTTCGGGTCGGGTGCGGCGAAGGGCGGCACGTCGGCGAAAGTGCCGCACTTGAGCTCCTTGCGCTGGGCGATGTCGCTCCACTGGTCGGCATGCGCCAGCAGGGACGCCGCGCCGAGACAGGCGCCGAGGGTGGCGAGGCGGAAGACGGACTTGTTCGACATGAGGAGCTCCTGGGAGATTGCGGAAAAAGTGAACGGCGAAAGACTGGCAAGGACTCAGTGCGCGCGCAGGTCCGACAGGAAGCGCTGCGCGCGCGGATGCTGCGGACTGCCGAAGAAGGTGGCGGGGTCGGCCTTCTCCAGGATGCGGCCCGCGTCCATGAACCACACGCGGTCGGCCACCTCGCGAGCGAAGTTCATCTCGTGGGTGACGCACATCATGGTCATGCCGTCGTGGGCCAGCCCGCGCATCACCGACAGCACCTCGCCGACCATCTCGGGGTCGAGCGCGCTGGTGGGTTCGTCGAACAGCATGGCCGGCGGCTCCATGGCGAGCGCGCGCGCAATGGCCACGCGCTGCTGCTGGCCGCCCGACAGCTGCGCGGGGTAGGCGCCGGCCTTGTTCGACAGGCCCACCCGTTCGAGCAGCTGGCCGGCCTTGGCCTTGGCGTCGGCGCGCTTCACGCCGAGCACGCGCATCGGCGACAGCATGATGTTCTCCAGCACCGACAGGTGCGGGAACAGGTTGAAGCTCTGGAACACGAAGCCGATGCGGCTGCGCAGCCGGTTCAGCGCCTTGCTGCTCATGGGCGCGTGGATGTCGTGGCCGTCGAACAGCAGCTGGCCCGACTTCACCTCTTCCAGCCGGTTCACGGTGCGGATCAGCGTGGACTTGCCCGAGCCCGAAGGCCCGCACACCACCACCACCTCGCCCTTCTTCACCTCGGCGTTGATGTCGGCCAGCGCCTGGTAGTCGCCGTACCACTTGTTGATGTCGGAGAACAGGATCATGGGGTCGTCCTTGGGCGTCATGGCAGGGTCGCCACGGGGGGAACAGGGGCTGCGGGGGCGACCGGTGCGGTGTCGCCTTCGACGGTCTTCACCGGCGCGGCGCCGAGCCGCTTGTGCGCGATGCGACGCTCCAGCCACAGCGCCAGCTGCGTGAGGCTGAAGCACACGACGTAGTACGTCAGCGCCAGGATGAAGAACACCTGAAACGGCTTGGTCAGCAGCTGGTTGTTGATCTGGTTGGCCGCGAAGGTGAGTTCCTGCACGTTGATCACGTAGCCCAGCGTGGTCTCCTTGATGGTGGAGATGAACTGGCTCAGCATGCTGGGCAGCATGTTGTAGAGCGCCTGCGGAAGAATGACGAACCACATGGTGCCCAGGTGGCTGTGGCCCAGCGCACGCGCCGCCTCGCCCTGGCCCTTGGGCAGCGACAGGATGCCCGCGCGCACCACCTCCGACAGGTAGGCGCCCTCGTAGATCACCAGCGTGCACAGCATGGTGGTGAAGCCCGACACCTCGCGCCCGATGAGGATGGGCACCAGAAAGTACACCCACAGGATGACCATGAGCAGCGGCACGCCGCGCACCACGTACACCAGCACCGTGGCAGGCCAGCACAGCAACCGCCAGGGCGACAGGCGCGCGAGCGCCAGCAGCACCGACAGCGGAAAGGCCAGCACGATGCCCAGCACCGAGAGGATGAGCGTGGCGACGATGCCGCCGAGCGGGCCGCTCGGGTACTGGCCGACCAGCAGCAGCAGCCAGTTGTCGCGCAGGATTTCGTAGACGCTGTACATCGTGGTCCCCGCTTACCTGGCGCCGACGATGCGGTAGCGCCGCGCCAGCCAGCCGCCCACCGCCATGATCAGCAGCGAGCACACCAGGTACAGCACCGTGGCCACGCTGTAGGCCTCGAAGGTGCGAAAGCTCTGGCTCTCGATTTCCTTCACCGCGTGCGTGAGTTCGGCCACGCCGATGGCCATGGCCAGGCTGCTGTTCTTGAACAGCGACACGCTGTGGTTCACCAGCGCCGGCACCGCGTTGCGGATGGCCTGCGGCAGCATCACGTGGCGCATGGAACCGATGTAGCCGTGCCCCAGCGCGCGCGCGGCCTCGGCCTGGCCCGGGGGAATGGCGCGCAGCCCCGAGCGCATGTCTTCGCTGAAGTAGGCGGCCTGGCACAGGCCGAGCGCGACGATCGACAAAATGGTTTCGGCGTTGTGCACCGACAGCCAGCCCTGCAGCGCGTCGGGCAGCAGGCTGAAGATGCCGAAGTACCAGAACATGAGCTGCACCAGCGTGGGCACGTTGCGGTGGTAGGACACGTAGCCCGCCACCACGCGCTCGGCGATGCGGTTCGGCGTGAGCCGCACTACCAGCAGCACCACGGCCACGGCCATGGCCAGCAGCCACGAGCCGGCCGCGATCTTCAGCGTCTGCAGCAGGCCGTGCAGCAGCATGGCGCCGAACTCGGGCTTCAGCAGGATCGCCAGCAGGTCGAAGTCCTTCATGCGCTGTTCCTTTGCATGGCGTGCGTGGCTTTCATGGCGCCGGGCGTCAGGCCCGTGGCGTTTCGGGCCGCGTGGTCTGCAACCCGCCCGGCACCTGCAGCGTGGGCGTGATTTCCATGTGGCCCACGTTCACCGCGATGGGCGCGGCAATGCAGAAGGCGATGGCGTTGGCGATGTCCTCGGCCTGCGGCAATTCGAAGCCTTCGACGAAGCGCTGGCGGGTGTCCTCGGAGTCGCCGTGCACGTGCGCGAAGATGTCGGTGGCCACGCGGCCCGGGCAGATCTCGGTGACGCGCACGCGCTTGCCGAACACGTCGATGCGCAGCTGGCGCGACAGCATGCTCACCGCCGCCTTGGTGGCGTGGTACGTGCTGTTGCCGCCGAAGTTGTAGGCCGCGGCAATGGAGCTGATGTTCACCACATGGCCGCGGTCTCGCGCCACCATGCCGGGCACCACGAGCCGGCACAGGTGCAGCACGGCGCGCAGGTTCACGTCCACCAGCAGGTCGATACCCTCGGCGTCGGCCTTGAGGATGGAGCCGGGGCGGTCCACGCCGGCGTTGTTGACCAGCACGTCGAACTCGACCTCCTGCGCGAGCCGGGTCACCGCGGCGAGGTCGCTCACGTCGATGGCGTGGGGAATGCAGCCGGTGCGCGCGGCCAGGTCGGCCAGCTTGTCGGCGCTGCGCGCGAGCGCATGGACCTTCAGGCCTTCCTTGCTGAGGCGCTCGACGACGGCGGCGCCGATGCCCGAGGAGGCGCCGGTCACCAGCGCGGTCTTGTAGTCGGAAAACGGCATCTTGGGTTCTTTCTTGAGGGGGCGGATGAGTGCCTGGAATTCACTGTATCGAGCACCTTGGCGCGGCGCCAAGACGGATTGGCTGTGGAGCGATAAGCCGCCCTTATGTCGCCCGGCATCTGTGCATAGACATAAGGGTAAGCACCATGTTCGTGCCCGCTGCGGGTGCCTGCACGCCCGTTGCCTCAGGTGGTTTGCCGGGAGATGGGCACGATGCGCCCCCCCTGCTCGACCACCCCACGCACGGCGCGCGCCAGGTCGACCGCGCCGGGCGTGTCGCCGTGCAGCAGGATCGAATGCACGCGCATCGGGATCTTCCTGCCGGTGTAGCTGGTGACGGTGCCGTCCTCGAGCAGCTGGCGCACGCGCGCCAGCACGGCGCTGCGGTCGTGGATGACGGCGTCGGGCAGCTTGCGCGGCACCAGCAGGCCGTCGTCGCCGCAGGCGCGGTCGGCCAGGAACACGGTGCGCACGCGCAGGCCATAGCGCTCGGCCGCGCCTTCGATGGCGGCGCTGACGGAAGTGCTGACGGTGAGCGAGGGGTCGAAGTCGGCCACGGCGCGCACCAGCGGCTCGGCCAGCGCGGCGTCGGCCGCGGCCATGTTGCCGAGCGCGCCGTGAAAGCTCATGTGCGTCATGCGGTGGCCGGCGGTGCGAGCCATGCCTTCGAGCGCGCTGAGCTGGTAGAGCACGTACGCCACGAGCTCCCTTGTCTCGATCTGCATGGGGCGGCGCCCGAAGCCCACAAGGTCAGGAAAGCCCACGTGCGCCCCCACGTCAACGCCGCGCTGCCGCGCCATGCGCACGGTGCGGTCCATGATGACCGGGTCGCCCGCGTGGAAGCCGCAGGCGACGTTGGCGGAAGAAACGATGTCCAGCAGGGCTTCGTCCTCGCCCATGCGCCAGGGTCCGAAGCCTTCGCCGAGGTCTGCGTTGAGGTCGATGTCCATGGGGAGTCCTTCTCTCTCTTGGGTCAGAGGGGGTGCAGGTCGATGAGGGGTGCGCCGTAGCCGACGGCGATGCCGCTTTCCGCATGGAGCGCGTCGACGATGCCGGCCTGGGGTGCGCTCACGGGCAGCAGCAGCGGGCCGATGTTCAGCAGGCCGATGAGCTGGCCCGCGTCCACGCGCTGGCCGATGCGTGCGAGGGGTTCGGTGGCGACTGGATGGGTGTGAAGGAACAGCCCGACCGAAGAGGCCTTGACCGTGACGGGTTCGGCTTCGCCCTCTTCTTCTTCCTCTTCCATCGGCAGCTCGACCATGTCGCCGCCCTGCCTCCCGAGGCGCAAGGTTCCGTGGGGTGTGCGCAGTTCGAGCAGGCCTATGTCCGTGTTCGCCAACCAGGCTGAAAGTTGTGCGACGCGCTCAAGCATGAGGCGCTCCCCGATGCAGCGCCACCACGCGCGCCACCTTGTCGAGCCAGGCGCGCACTTCGTCAAGCGCATCGAGCGCCTCGTCCCACGTGGCCTCGACGAAGCGCACGCGGCTGCCGATGGGCGCCTGGCCGAGCCGCCACATGTCGGCCTCGATCACGGTGCCGAACTTGGGGTAGCCGCCCGAGGGCTGGGCGTCGCGCATCTGGATGATCGGCTGGCCGCTGTGGGGCACCTGGATGACGCCGGGCACGATGCCGTGCGAGCGCAACTCCATCGGCGCGATGGGGCGCAAGGCCTCGCCTTCGAGGCGGTAGCCGTAGCGGTCGCTCTGGGGGGTGATCTTCCAGTCGGCGGACCAGAAGGCCTCGCGCGATGGCGCCTCGAAGGCCAGGTACTCGGCCGCGGGAAGTACACGCACCGCCGGCACGCCGTCGCGCTGCAATGGCAATGCGAGGGCGGGTGGGACGAGGCCGAAGCCTGTGCGGCACGGCTGTGGGGCACCCGCGGCGCGCAGCACGTCGCCCCGGCGCAGCGCCCGCCCCTCGTGGCCGCCGAAAGCCCCGCGCAACTGGGTGCTGCGCGAGCCCAGCACCTCGGGCACGTCGATGCCGCCGGCCACGCACAGCATGGCGCGGCTGCCGCGCTGCGCACCGCCTTGCGGCAGGCCCAGCGTCAGCACCTGGCCCGCGCGGGCCTGGTGCGCCCACCAGGGCATGAGCGGCTGGTCGTCGAGGCGGGCCGCGCAGTCGGCACCGGTGAGCGCGAAGGCGCAGTCTTCGTCGAAGCGCACCTTGAACGGGAACACCGGCACCTCGATGGCCGCCACGCCCAGTTCGTTGCCCAGCATCAGGTTGCCCGCGGCCAGGGCCAGGTTGTCCATGGCACCCGAGGTGCCCACGCCCCAGCGCAGGCTGCCGGTGCGGCCCAGGTCCTGCACGGTGGCGAGCGCCGCGGACGAAAGGATCTCGATCATCGGACGATGCCCTCCACGCGAAAACGGATCAGGTCGCCCGGCTGCAGCATCGCGGGCGGGTCTTGCGCCGGGTCGAAGAACACCATCGACGTGCTGCCGATGGTGTTCCAGCCGCTGGGGCCGGCCGAGGCCGACACGCCGGTCTGCGCGCCGCCGATGGACACCGCGCCGCCCGGGATGCTCAGCACCGGCACCTTGCGCCGCGGCGTGGCGATGCGCGCGTCCATGCCGCCCAGGTAGCAATAGCCGGGATGGCTGCCCAGCGCATACACCGGGTAGAGCGGCGCGCTGTGCAGCTCGACGATGGCCTCCACGCTCAGGCCGGTGTGCGCCACCACGTCGGCCATGTGCGGGCCGCCCTCGCCGCCGTAGACCACCGGGAGCTCGACCACGCGGCCTTCGCGCTGCAGTGCGGTGGCGGCGGCCCATGCCTCGTGCAGGCGCGCACGCAGCGCATCGAGCTGGCGCGGCGGCCGGGTGAAGGTGAGCATCAGGTTGTTCATGCCCGGCACGGCTTCGCGCACCTCGGGCCAGGTCTCGGCTTCGTGGGCCAGCGCCCAGATGCGCTGCTGCGACGGCAGGTTCATGTCGCCGGGCGCTTCGAACAGCAGCGCCGTGGTGCCCAGGAGGCTGATGGACGGTTCGGTACGGGATGCCTGTGCGCTCACGCCGCGCTCCTTTGCTGCAGCCAGCGTTCGAGGTGGTGGATGTCGACGCCGCCGGCGGCAAAGCCCTCGTCGCGCAGCAGCGCGCGGTGCAGCGGCACGTTGGTGGCAATGCCCTCCACGCGGGTCTCGGCCAGCGCCAGGCGCATGCGCTCCAGCGCGTCGGCGCGGCTGTCGCCGTGCACGACGAGCTTGGCGATCATCGAGTCGTAGTACGGCGGCACGCGGTAGCCGGCGCCCGCGTGCGAATCGACCCGCACGCCGAAGCCGCCGGGCACCTGCCAGCCGGTGATGCGGCCCGGTGCGGGCGCGAAGGTATCGGGGTTCTCGGCGTTGATGCGGCACTCGATGGCATGGCCCTGGCAGCGCACGTCGGCCTGCGCGAGCAGCAGCCGCTCGCCGCGCGCCATGCGCAGCTGCTGCTGCACGATGTCGATGCCGGTGGTCATCTCTGTCACCGGGTGCTCGACCTGCAGGCGCGTGTTCATCTCGATGAAATAGAAGGCGCCGCGCTCGTAGAGAAACTCGAAGGTGCCCACGCCGCAGTAGCCGATCTGGCGGCAGGCGGCGGCGCAGCGCTCGCCCACCTCGGCCATCAGCGCCTCGTCGATGCCGGGCGCGGGCGCCTCCTCGATCACCTTCTGGTGGCGCCGCTGCAGCGAGCAGTCGCGGCTGCCCAGCCACACCGCATGGCCGTGGCTGTCGGCCAGCACCTGGATCTCGACATGGCGCGGGTGCAGCAAGAACTTCTCGATGTAGACCTCGGGGTTGCCGAAGGCCTGGCGCGCCTCTTCGCGCGTGAGGGCCATCGCGTCGAGCAGCGCGGCCTCTTCGCGCACCACGCGCATGCCGCGCCCGCCGCCGCCGCCCGCGGCCTTCACGATCACCGGATAGCCGATGCCGCGTGCCAGCGCCTGCACGGCGGCCGGGTCGTCGGGCAGCGGCTCGTCGGGGCCGGGCACGCAGGGCACGCCGGCCTTGCGCATCGCGCGCTTGGCCGAGACCTTGTCGCCCATGGTGCGGATGCACTGGGCGCTCGGGCCGACGAACACCAGCCCGGCCTCCTCGATGCGCGCCGCGAAGCCCGCGTTCTCCGACAGGAAACCGTAGCCCGGGTGGATGGCCTGCGCGCCGCTCACCTCGGCGGCGAACAGGATGGCGGACTGGTTCAGGTAGCTCAGGCCCGGCGCGGCCGGGCCGATGCACAGCGCCTGGTCGGCCTGCGCGACGTACATGGCGTCGCGGTCGGCCTCGGAGTGCGCGACCACCGTGCGCAGGCCCAGGCCCCGGCAGGCGCGCTGGATGCGCAGCGCGATCTCGCCGCGGTTGGCAATGAGCACGGTGTCGAACATGGCGCGTGCCTCCTCAGTCGAAGCGGAACAGGGGCTGGCCCGCTTCCACTTCCTGGCCCGAATGGGCGAGCACCTGCTGCACGGTGCCCGCGCGCTCGGCGCGGACCTCGTTGAACATCTTCATGGCCTCGATCACGCACAGCAGCTGGCCGGCTTCCACGGCCAGGCCCACTTGAACGAAAGGCGGCTCGCCGGGCGCGGGCTGCAGGTGCACCACGCCGTGCAGCGGGGCGAGGCATTCGGCGCCGGCCGCGGCCGATGCCGTCGTGGTTTCTTCCAGCGCCCGTCGCGGCGCCTTGCGTGCAGCAGGCAGGCTTCGCGCGGCGGGCGTGGCGCCCAGCGCCGACAGCTTCACCAGCCGCAGCGTGCTGCCGTTTTCGCTGAACTCCAGTTCCGCCAGGTCCGATGCGGCCAAAGCGTCGATGAGCGTCTTGATCTGTTCCTGCTTCATGCCCGGGGCTGTGGTGACCGACGCGTTCCGCGAACGCGTGACGGCATGCATGAAAGGTAACGGGCCGCAGGCACAAAGCCCAAGACGGAATGGCTGTGCCGGGATAAGGGCGGCTTATGACGGCCGCCCTGCGCTTCTTATGGCAGCGCCGACAGCTCCGGTTCGGGCGTTGACGCGACGGTGGCGGCCAGGTCGACCACCAGCTCGAGCAGGATGTCTTTGACGGCCTGCGCGGGCTCCGACAGCGGCAGGTGGTCGGACTGGCACAGCGCCAGCGGCGCCTCGATGACCGGGTCGACGATGGGGAACTGCCAGGCCCCACAGCTCGCGACCACCTCGCGCGCCATCGACGCGGGCAGGATGGTGGCGCCCAGCCCGTCGGCAATGGCCGCAGTGAGCGTGAACGCCGATTCGATCTCGGCCACCACGCGCGGCACCATGCCGGCGCGCACGAAGGCAGCGTCCACCAGCTTGCGCACCACGTTGTACGGGCGCGGCAGAAAGAGCTCGATGTCGCGCAGGTCGGCCAGCTTCACCGGCTGCGAGGGCGCCGGCATCGACGCCGGGCCGACCAGGTACAGCGGCTCCTTGAGCAGCGGCACGAACGCCAGGCCGTGGATGGCCTTGTCGCCGTACAGCACGGCCAGGTCCATGCGGCCGTTCATGATGAGCTCGCTCAGCGTGGTGCCGTAGTTCTCGTTCAGGTAGAGCAGGATGCCCGGGTGGCGCGCGCGCACGGTGCGCAGCAGCGGCAACGACAGCGCCGAGGCGGCCGTGCCGGGCGCCAGGCCCACCGACACCTGGCCCGAGAGCCCCTCGCCGGCCGCTTCCATGTCGACACGGGCCTGCTCGCACTGGCGCAGGATGATCTGCGCGTGGCGGTACAGCACCTTGCCCGCCTCGGTGGGCGTCACGCCGCGCTTGGTGCGCACGAGCAGTTGCTGGCGCACCTCGCCTTCCAGCGTGGCCAGTTGCTGGCTCAGCGCGGGCTGGGCGATGAAAAGGACTTCGGCGGCCTGCGTGAGGCTGCCGATGTCCACGATCTTCACGAAATATTTGAGGCGTCGAAGGTTCACGCCTTGTCCCCAAGCAAAAGCCAAGCCTAGCACCGCGCATGGGCAGCCGGTATCAGGGCTCGCCATAGTCATAAGCTGCGCCTATACGACCAGTGCAATCTCGTCTTGGCCTCGCGGGGTCGATGTGCGTACCGTTCAGTGCATGCCATCTCCAACCCAGGAAAGCCGCGTGACCACCACCCGCATTGCCGCCCGCGTGCGGCGCATCAAGCCCTCGCCCAGCACCTCGGCCGCCGACCGCGCCAACGAACTGCGCCGCCAGGGCAAGTCGATCGTGAACCTCGTGGTGGGCGAGCCCGACTTCGACACGCCGCCCCACATCCGCCAGGCCGCGGCCGCCGCCATCGAGCGCGGCGCCACGCGCTACACGCTGATGGCCGGCACGGTGGAGTTGCGCGAAGCCATCGCGGCCAAGCTGGCGCGCGAGAACGGCCTGCGCTACGCGATGAACGAGATCATCGCCACCAGCGGCGCCAAGAGCGCGATCTACAACGCCTTCGCGATCACGCTGGAGCCGGGCGACGAGGTGATCATTCCCGCGCCCTACTGGGTGTCGTACCCCGACATGGTGCGGGCCTGCGAAGGCACGCCCGTCACCGTGGCCTGCCCCGAGGCCAACGGCTTCAAGCTGGCGCCCGCGCAGCTCGAGGCCGCCATCACGCCGCGCACGCGCTGGCTGCTGATCAACTCGCCGAGCAACCCGACAGGCGCGAGCTACACCGCCGCCGAATACCGCGCGCTGGCCGAGGTGCTGCAGCGCCATCCGCACGTGATGGTGATGACCGACGACATCTACGAGCACATCCGCTTCGACGGCGAGCCCACGCCGCACATCCTGGCGGTGGCGCCTGCGCTGCGCGAGCGCACGCTGGTGGTGAACGGCGTGTCCAAGACCTACGCGATGACGGGCTGGCGCATCGGCTACGCGGCCGGCCCGGTGGACCTCGTCAAGGCGCTGGACACGCTGCTGTCGCAGTCCACCGGCAACTGCTGCTCGGTGAGCCAGGCGGCGGCGGCCGCGGCGCTGAACGGCGACCAGGGCTTCGTGGCCGAGAGCGTGGCGGTCTACAGGCAGCGGCGCGACCGCACGCTCGAACTCATCAACGACATTCCGGGCCTGAGCTGCGCCACGCCGGCGGGCGCCTTCTACCTCTACATCAACTGCGGCGGCCTGATCGGCAAGACCACGCCCGAGGGCAAGCGCCTGGACGCGGACGGCGACGTGGTGATGTACCTGCTGGAACGCGAAGGCGTGGCCGTGGTCGCGGGCACCGCGTACGGGCTGTCGCCCTACTTCCGGCTGTCGATCGCCACGTCGATCAAGACGCTGGAAGAAGGCTGCACGCGCATCGCGCGGGCCGTGGCCGCCCTGCGCTGACGCGCGCGCCGGATCCAGTCGCATCCAAGAACACAAGGACAACGCCATGCCCTACAAGGCCATTCTGAAGAACCCTTCCGCCCCGCAAGCGGCGCCCGCCGTCATCGCCGCGCTGCACGACATTCCGGTGGCCGCGCTCAGCGACAACATGCACCGCAACATCGGCAGCGTCGGCCTGCAGCCGTACCACCGCCCCGGGCACAAGACCATGGCGGGCACGGCCGTGACCGTGAAGACGCGCGGCGGCGACAACTTCACGATGATGCGGGCCTTCGAGTTCTGCCGGCCCGGCGACGTGCTGGTGATCGACGCGGGCGGCGACGTGACCAACGCGGTCATCGGCGGCATTCTGTCGTTCTACGCCGCGACCATCGGCACCGTGGGCGTGGTGCTCGACGGCGCCATCCGCGACGTGGCCGAGATCCGAGAGCGCGACTACCCGGTGTACGCGCGCGGCGTGAACCACCGCGGCCCTTACAAGGACGGCCCCGGCGAGATCAACGTGCCGGTGTCGGTGGGCGGCATGGTGGTGAACCCGGGCGACATCGTGGTGGGCGACCAGGACGGGCTGATGGCGTTTTCGCCCGCCGATGCCGAGTGGCTGATCGAGAAGGCGCGTGCGCACCTGGAGACCGAGGCACGCACCATCCAGGCAATGAAGGAAGGCCGTTGGGACCGTTCGTTCCTGGACGCGCTGGAAGCACGCTGCGCGAACTGAGCCCGCGCCTCAGGCGCCCGGGGTGCCTTCGCTCACCAGCGCCCACAGCGCCTCCGCCACCGGCGCCATGTGCGCCTGCTGGCGGTACAGGCGGATGTCCACCGGCACGCGCCAGCCGCCCGCGCCGGCATCGACCAGCGTGCCGCCGCGCAGGTCGTCCGCCACCAGGCTCATCGGCAGCCACGCCAGGCCGCGGCCTTCGAGCGCCATGGTGCGCAGCAGCGCGGCGTGGTGCGCCGTGAAGACAACGGAGCGCGACGCGGCGAAGTCCTTGCCGAATTCGCTGTCGTGCATGGCGCGCATGATCCGGCCGAGCCCCGAGGCCTCGCTGTAGGCCAGCACGGCGGGTGCCTTGCCGGTGCCCAGCGCATGCAGCGGCGCACCGTTCGCATCGGCCGCGGACACGGGCACCAGCACGTCTTCGCTCAAGCGCTGCACGGGGTACTGCCCCTCGTCGAGCCGACCCGGCGCACCCGCGTGGCCATGGCACAGCACGAACTGCACGCGGCGCTGCAGCATCAGGTCTTCGCAGGCGAACGAGCTGTCGGAGATGGTCTGGATCGGGCCCATGTCGAGCCGGGCCTCCACGCTGCCCAGCCAGCGCGGAAAGAAGGTCAGCGACAGCACGTGCGTGGCGGCGAAGCTCAGGCTGGCCGCGTCGAGGTCGTGCGCCGCGCGGGCCTGGGTGCGGGCGTGCTGCAGGCCCGAGAGCACGTCCTCCAGCAGCGGCTGGAAGCGCTGGCCCGCGGCGGTGAGCGTGGTCGGGTGCGCGCTGCGGTCGAACAGGTCGACGCCCACCCACTCTTCCAGCGAACGGATGTGGCGGCTGAACGCGGGCTGCGCGATGGAGCGCGCCTGCGCGGCGCGCGAGAAGTTGCCCGCCTGCGCCAGGGCAAGAAAGTCTTCCAGCCATTCGAGGTCGAGGGGTCGGTTGCCGGGGCCCATGCGCAGCGCCTTTGCTTTGAATAGTTGTATGCGATTCGGGTATTGGACGGTGCCCGCCCTGCCGGCCGAAGATGCGGGCAGCCTTTCGCTCCGCCCGAATTATCGCGAGCCCACCCTCACCCGCCATACACCATGAAGATCGTCAACATCCTCGAGTCCACGCGCCCCATCAAGTCGGACATCCGCAACGCCTACATCGACTTCTCGAAGATGACCCTGAGCCTGGTGGCCGTGGTCACCGACGTGATCCGCGACGGCAAGCCCGTCATCGGGTACGGCTTCAACTCCAACGGGCGCTACGGCCAGGGCGGGCTGATCCGCGAGCGCTTCTTGCCGCGCCTGCTGGAGGCCGAGCCCGCCTCGCTGCTCGACGAGACCGGCGAGAACCTCGACCCGCACAGGATCTGGGCCCGCATGATGATCAACGAGAAGCCCGGTGGCCACGGCGAGCGCTCGGTGGCGGTGGGCACCATCGACATGGCCGTGTGGGACGCCACCGCCAAGATCGCAGGCCAGCCGCTCTACCAGCTGCTGGCCGAGCGCTACGGCACCGGCACGCCGGACCCACGCGTGTTCGTCTACGCGGCGGGCGGCTACTACTACCCCGGCAAGGGCGTGGAAGGCCTGCAGCGCGAGATGACCAGCTACCTGGAGCGCGGCTACTCGGTCGTGAAGATGAAGATCGGCGGCGCCACGCTGGCCGAAGACTGCGCGCGCATCGAGTCAGTGCTGAAGATCCTGGGCCCCGGCCAGCAGCTGGCCGTGGACGCCAACGGCCGCTTCGATTTGCAGACCGCCATCGACTACGGCCGCGCCCTGTCGCAGTACCCGCTGTTCTGGTACGAGGAAGCCGGCGACCCGCTCGACTACGAACTGCAGGCGAAGCTGGGCGAGGTGTATGCAGGCCCGATGGCCACGGGCGAGAACCTGTTCTCGATGCAGGACGCGCGCAACCTGATTCGCCACGGCGGCATGCGGCCCGAGCGCGACTGGCTGCAGTTCGACTGCGCGCTGAGCTACGGGCTGGTGGAGTACCTGCGCACGCTGGACATGCTGAAGGCTTATGGCTGGTCGCCCTCGCGCTGCATTCCGCACGGCGGCCACCAGATGTCGCTGGCCATCGCGGCCGGCCTGGGCCTGGGCGGCAACGAAAGTTACCCTGACCTGTTCCAGCCGTACGGCGGCTTTCCCGACGGCGTGAAGGTGGACAACGGCTACGTCACGCTGCCGCCGCTGCCGGGCATCGGCTTCGAGGGCAAGGCCGATCTCATCGCGGAGATGCGGGCCCTCGCAAGCTGAACCTGGCGGCTCTCAGGGCTGGAAGCCGGAGCGGCGCACCACCGGCTCCCACTGCTGGCGGTACGTCTTCAGCATCTGCGCGGTCTCGGCCGCCGTGCTGGCCACGGACGTGATGTAGAGCGCGTCGGCTGCCTTCTGCAGGCCCGGGTCCTTCATGACGTCGTGGATCGCACCGGCCAGCAGCTGCACCTTGGCGGGCGCCATCGTGCTGGGCGCGAAAAAGGTGTTCCAGCCGTCGGCGTCGATCTTCATGCCGGCTTCGCGGAAGGTCGGGATGTTGGGCGCGAAGCTCGCGCGCTTCTTGCCCGACACGGCGAGGATGCGCACCTTGCCGGCCACGTGCTGCGCATAGAGCGAGTCGAGCGTGTCGATGGCAATGGGCAGGCTGCCGCCGATCAGATCGGCCGACAGCGGTGCCGAGCCGCCGTAGCCCTTGATCTGCGGCTGCACGCTCAGCGCGTCGCCCACCATCAGCCCGAAGAAGTGAGGCAGGCTGCCGGTGGCCGGCACGCCGAACACGGCCTCTTCGGGGTGCGCCCAGAGCCGGCCCACCAGGAACATCGCGCGGTCGAGCTGCAGCTTGTTGCCCACCGCCAGCGCGAAGTCGTAGCTGCTGACCTGGGACACGGGCACGAAGTCCTTGTCGGGGTCGTAGCCCGCGTCCTTGAACACCAGCGGCGCCACCACCATCACGGCGGGGTTGCCGAGCATGAGCACGTTCTGCCCCGCGGGGGTGCGCTTCACTTCCTTGGCCGCGAGCCGCCCGCCTTCGCCGGGACGGTTTTCCACGGTGACTTTCACGCCGAGCTTGAGCGTGAGCCGCTCGGCGATCAGGCGCGCGATGCGGTCGGTGCTGCCGCCGGGCGCATAGCCGACCACGAGCGAAACGGGGCCGTCCAGCGCGGGCGTCTGCGCATGGGCGGTGTGCGCGACGGGGGCGCCAGCGGCCAGGGCAAGGCCCCACGCCATGAGTTGTCGCCTGGAAAAGAATGCGGGCATGAAGTGTCCTGCGGGCAGTTTGTCGGTGGTCGGGGATGGGCACGCGCGCAGCGTCTTCACAGCGAGAATCACCCGCCACGTTGTGTTGCTGTTCGTGCAAATTTGTTACCGAGTTATACGTAAGCACAAACAGTTGATCTAATCCATCACCTGTTCGCCGAGGCGGGCGGACCACACTCTTGCCGCCCGTTAATCCATCCGTATGCAAGCCTTTCCCGACGCCGACGCCTTACGCGCGCCCCGCTCCCTGGACGACCTGCTGCTGTACCGCCTGGCGCGTGCCATGCGCGCGGGCAGCGGCATGGCCACGCGGCTGGTCGAGGGCGGTTTCGGCATCACGCGGCGCGAATGGGGAATGATCGCCACGCTCGCGCAGGAGGGCGAGATGACTTCGTCCACGCTGGCCACCAACCTGCACCTGGACCGCGTGCGCACGTCGCGCGGACTGCGCAGCCTGGTCGAGAAGAAGCTGGTCGAACGGCGGCAGGATTCGGAAGACCGGCGAGAGGTGCACGTGCGCCTGAGCGCCTCGGGCCAACAGCTTTTCGGCCAGTTGTTTCCGCGCATCGCGGGGCTGAACACCGGCCTGCTCGAAGGCATCGCGCCCGCGGACCTCGATGTGTTTCTGCGCTGCCTGCAGCACCTGGAACAGCGCGGCAGCGAACTGGTGGCGCAGGGCACCGTCGCGGAGAAGGCCGACCGGCGCTCGGGCGGCACGCGGCACCGGTGGCCGGAGCGCGGCTGAGGCCTGGCCTTGACCCTGACCCGGCAGGCTCCTTCGCTTTGTCAGGCTTCGACGTTGAGCGTGCCGCCGATGGGCACGCCGTTGGCGTTGGTGCGGAACGCGCTGCTGCTGTTGCTGCTGCTCGATCCCGTTTCGTTCTTCACGGCGTCCATCTGCTGCTCGGCGCTCTTCTGCATTGCCGCCGCCTGAATCGCCTTCAGTTGCGCCTGCAGCATGGCGAGCTGGGTGTTGAGCGACTGCAGCTGCTGCTGCACCGCCTTGCGCGCATCGCCCTCGGGCGTTTCGATCAAGGTCTTCTGCGTGGCGGTGATCTGCTTTTGCGTGGCGACGATCTGGCGCTGGATCTTCGCGACTTCGGCGGCGGTGCCGTTCCCTGTTCCTGCTGTGCTCGAAGCACCGATGGCGGTCAGCATGTGAGTTCTCTGTTGTTGTCTAGACAGAGGACTATCGGCAGGTTTGGGGGGAAATTTAGGGGGACGTGGCGGAGAGTGTGAGATTCGAACTCACGGACGATTTCTCGTCGGCAGTTTTCAAGACTGCTGGTTTAAACCACTCACCCAACTCTCCGGAGCCGACGATTCTAAGCCGCTGGCGAAAGCGTCAATCGCCCTCGGGCAGGAAGATCGTCTGCAGGTCGCTCAGGAAGTCCAGCCCGCGTTCGGTCGGCCACACGCGGAACAGGTCGCGCGCCAGCAGTCCCTTGCGTTCGGCTTCTTCCAGCCCGCGCTGGATCGATGTCATCGCCAGCCCCGTGCGTTCGCTGAACTGCGGCAGCGTGAAGCCCTGCTTCAGGCGCAGCGCATTCAGCATGAATTCGAACGGCAGGTCGGCCAGCGCCACTTCGTCACTCTGCGACACCGCGGCGCCCGCGCGCGCGTTTTCCATGTACAGGCGCGGCTCGCGATAGCGCACCTGCCGCACGATGCGGTGCGCAAAGCTCAGCTTGCTGTGCGCGCCGGCGCCAATGCCCAGGTAGTCGCCGAACTGCCAGTAGTTGAGGTTGTGCTGGCACACATGGCCGTCGCGCGCATAGGCCGACACCTCGTAGCGCGACATGCCCTGCGCACCGGTGCGCTCGGTGATGCGGTCGAGCATGGCGTAGGCGATGTCGTCCTCGGGCAGGGTCGGCGGAAACTTGGCGAACCAGGTGTTGGGCTCGATGGTCAGGTGGTAGATCGAAAGGTGCGGCGGCGCCAAGGCCAGGGCCTGGGTCAGGTCGGCGTCCAGGTCTTCCATGGTCTGGCCCGGCAGCGCGTACATCAGGTCGAGGTTGAAGGTGTCGAACGCCTGCGCGGCCTCCTCCAGCGCGGCAATGGCCTGCGCGCGGTCGTGCACGCGGCCCAGGGCCTTCAGGTGCGCGTCGTTGAAGCTCTGCACGCCCACCGACAGGCGCGTGACGCCCGCGGCGCGGTACGCGCGGAAGCGGTTGCGCTCGAAGGTGCCGGGGTTGGCCTCGAGCGTGATCTCGCAGTCGGGTGCGAGTTTCAGGCGCGCGCGCACATCGCCCAGCAGGCGGTCGATGGCCTGCGGCGAGAACAGGCTGGGCGTGCCGCCGCCGATGAAGATGGTGTGCACGGTGCGGCCCCAGATGAGCGGCAGCGCCGCGTCGAGGTCGGCGACCAGCGCGTCGATGTAGGCCGCTTCGGGAAGCCCGTCGATGTCGGCCTCGCTGGTGGCGCGCCATTCGTGCGAGTTGAAGTCGCAGTACGGGCACTTGCGCAGGCACCACGGCAGGTGGATGTACAACGACAGCGGCGGCAGCGCGGCCAGCTGCAGCGGGCCGGGCCGCATCCAGTGCAGCACGTCGTTGGCCTGCACGGCGGTGGCTTGGCCCGGGGGCTGCGCCGGCTGGATCGGGAAGACGGTGGCCATCGGCGCCTCAGAGCCAGCGCTCGCGCATCAACGCGAGCATGGCCTGCGCGGCGCGGCCGCGGTGGCTGTGGGCGTTCTTCACCTCGGGCGAGAGCTGGGCAAAGGTCTTGCCGAAGCTCGGCAGGTGCATGACGGGGTCGAAGCCGAAGCCGTTGTCGCCCACGGGTGCCAGCGCGATCTCGCCGACCACGCGGCCGACGGCAATGAGCGGCTCGGGGTCGTCGTGGCTGCGCAGCGCGACCAGCGTGCTCACGAGTGCGGCGCGGCGATTGACCACGCCGTCGAGCTGTTCGAGCAGCGCCTTCACGTTGTTGGCGTCGCCCTTGTCGTAGCCGAACTGCGTCGCGTAGTAGGCGGTGTCGACGCCCGGCAAACCGCCGAAGGCATCGACGCACAGGCCCGCGTCGTCGGCCATGGCCGGCAGGCCGGTCGCGGCGCTGGCGTGGCGCGCCTTGGTCAGCGCGTTCTCCACGAAGGTGCGAAAGGGTTCTTCAGCCTCGCCCACGCCCAGCGCCGACTGCGGCACCAGGGTGACGGACAGCTCGGCAAACAGCTGCTGGAGTTCGGCGAGCTTGCCCGCGTTGTTGGAAGCCAGAACCAGTTTCATAAGTCAAAAGTGGCTGTAACGCACGTCAAATGTGCGTCAGTAGCTATTAATTCGATAGCAGCGCCTGCTGTTGCAGGACGACCAGTTCGCCGATGCCCTTTTCGGCCAGGCCGAGCAAGAGGTTCATTTCGTCGCGCGTGAAGGCCGCGCCTTCGGCCGTGCCCTGAACTTCGACGAAGTGGCCGGCACCGGTCATGACCACGTTCATGTCGGTGTCGCAGGTCGAGTCTTCGGTGTATTCGAGGTCGAGCAGCGGCGTGCCGTCGACGATGCCCACCGAGATGGCGGCCACGTGGCCCTTGATGGGCGAGGCCTTCAGGCTGCCGGCGGCCAGCAGTTTGTTGACGGCGTCCTGCGCGGCCACGAAGGCGCCGGTGATGGCCGCGGTGCGCGTGCCGCCGTCGGCCTGCAGCACGTCGCAGTCGAGGTGGATGGTGCGTTCACCCAGGGCGGCCAGGTCGAACACGGCGCGCATCGAGCGGCCGATGAGGCGCTGGATTTCCTGCGTGCGGCCGGTCTGCTTGCCCTTGGCGGCTTCGCGGGCGCTGCGGGTGTGCGTGGCGCGCGGCAGCATGCCGTATTCGGCGGTGACCCAGCCTTCGCCGCTGCCCTTCTTGTGCGGCGGCACCTTCTCTTCGACCGAGGCGGTGCACAGCACGCGGGTCTGGCCGAACTCGATGAGCACCGAGCCTTCGGCATGGACGGTGAAGCCGCGGGTGATGCGCACCGGGCGCAGCTGGTCGGCGGCACGGCCGCCGCTTCGTGTGAAAGCAGTCATTGATTGAAACCGGAAAGGAAAAAGAAAAAGGCCGCGCGCGTCCGCGTGTTCAGGTCTTGCGTGCGGCGGAGCGTCGGATGGCTTCGTTGATCTCGGCGATGGAGCGCTCGATGGCGTCTTCGTCGAGGTCGTCGATCTCGCTGTCGGAGGGCATGCCGGCCTGGATGGTCGAGGCGAACACGCCGTCTTCGATGGTTTCGGTGGACACGCCGCTGCGGTCGTCGCCGGCGACGGTGTCGGGCATTTCCCATTCGAGCGCGATGAGCGTGACGTTGTCGCTGTGCGCGCCGCCCTTGCGAAGCGCCATTTCGGCGAGGTCGGGGGCGGCGTCGGACACGGGCTTGCCCGAGGACAGCGTGTGCACGATGAGCGCATCGTCCAGAACCCCCCAGACGCCGTCGGAGCACAGCATGATGCGGTCGCCGCGCTGCAGGGGCAGCGGGGCCGAGATGTCGAACAGCGGCGTGGTCGGCGAGCCCAGGCAGGTCAGCAGCAGGTTGCGGTTGACGGGCGCGTCGGAGCCGTGCGGCTTGGGGCGCTCGGCGTGCGAATGGTCTCGCGTGCGCATGAGCAGGCGGCCGTCGCGCACGACGTACAAGCGCGAGTCGCCGCAGTGCATCCAGGTCGCGGTGGAGTTCTGCAGCACGGCGGCCACGACGGTGGTGCGCGGCGTGTCGAGCATGGCCTTGTGGCTGGCGTACCGCATGATCTGCTGGTGCGCGGCCATGGCCGATTCGGCGAGAAACGCCTTCACGTCCTTCACGGTCGGGCGCGCCTCGCGCTGGTAGAGCGCGGCAATGGTCTGCAGCGCGAGCTGCGCCGCGACTTCGCCTTCCGGATGGCCCCCCATGCCGTCGGCCAGCACGAACAGGCCCGATTCCCGCGTGTAGCAATAGCCCATGCGGTCTTCGTTCTTGACACGGCCGCCCTTGCGGCTGACCTGGAAGACGGAAAATTTCATGATGTCATGCGGGGCGCGTGGTGGGCGCTACAGCCTTGGGCAGGCTCTTCTTGTCGAAGGAGCGGATGTTGTCGATCGACAGGCGCACTTTCTCGCCCACCGTGAGCTTGGTGTAGCGGCGCTCGCCTTCGCGGCTGAGCTCCTTCTGCAGCGCAAAGACGGACTGCGGGCGCGACAGCGGGTCCAGCGACATGCACCACTCGACCACTTCGATCAGGTTGTCGGAGTACACGCCGCGCAGGCGCGACAGCGACAGGCTGAGGCGGTCTTTCTCGATGCGCCGCGGCGCGTCGTTGGGCGGGTAGCCCTGCATGCAGGCGTAGATGCAGGCGCCGATGGCGTAGATGTCGGTCCACGGGCCCATCGAGGAATCGCGGCGGTACATCTCGGGGGCCGCGAAGCCGGGCGTGTACATCGGGCGGATGAAGATGCCTTCCTTGCTGAGCACTTCGCGCGCGGCGCCGAAGTCGATGAGCACGGCGCGGTCGTCGTCGGTGACGAAGATGTTGGCGGGCTTGATGTCCAGGTGCAGCATCTTGTACTGGTGGACGATGCGCAGGCCGCGCAGGATCTCGTCGAACAGCGAGCGGATGGTCGACTCGCGGAACACCTTCTGCTTTTTCAGGTCGCGTGCCGTGACCACGAAATCCTGCAGGGTCGCGCCCTCCAGGTAGTTCATGACCATGTAGACGGTTTCGTTCTCGCGAAAGAAGTTGAGCACGCTGACCACCGAGGCATGCGAAATCTGGGCGAGCGAGCGGCCTTCCTCGAAAAAGCTCTTCAGGCCGAGCCGGTAGAGCGAGAGCTTCTCGGGGGGCACCTGCGGGTTCAGTTCACCGGGCCCGCGGGTGGCCAGCGACGAAGGCAGGTATTCCTTGATGGCCACCTGCTGGCCGCTCGAGTCGATGGCAAGGTAGACAACGCCGAAACCGCCCGCTGAAAGCCGGCGAATCACGCGATATCCGCCAATGACCGTATCGGGCAACAGGGGGGTAGGCTTGACCTTTGACATAATCCGGGAGTTTCGCCCGAAGGCGATGGTGCGGCAAGCGAACGCCGTGCCGACGCCTCGGTGCATGCAAGCAAAACCACAGTGAGGCGCAATGCCAGTTTACAGCATGACCGGCTACGCCAGCGGCCAGAACGGGTCCGCAGGCAGCCACTCCGAAGCCGAAGCACGGCCTCCCGCCGCAGGCCGGCTCGGGGTAGAAATTCGTTCGGTCAACAGCCGCTTTCTCGATCTCACCTTCAAGTTGCCGGAGGAACTGCGACAGCATGAAACCGCGCTGCGCGAGTTGCTCACGGGCAAGCTCAAGCGAGGCAAGGTCGAGGTGCGCGCCGCCATCGAGAACACGGCCCAGGCCGGCGTCGTCGAGCCCTCCGTCAAGCTGCTCCAGCGGCTCAACGGTGTGCAGGACACCGTCAAGGCCTGGTTGCCCGGTGCCCGCGAGCTGAGCGTGGCCGACGTGCTGCGCCTGGCCGGCGGCGACAGCGCCGCGCGCGGGGACTGGGGCACCGACCTGCTCGAGGTGGCCGGCAAGGCGCTCGACGGCCTGATGTCGGCCCGCCAGCGTGAAGGCGCGCGGCTGGCCAAGATGCTCGACGCCCACCTCGGCCAGTTGCGCACCCTGGTGCTGCTGGCCGGCCCGCTGGTGCCGCAACTGGTCGAACAGCAGCGCACCCGCT
The DNA here is from genome assembly GCF_056394985.1 of Variovorax sp. 10N412. Classification (NCBI taxonomy): domain Bacteria; kingdom Pseudomonadati; phylum Pseudomonadota; class Betaproteobacteria; order Burkholderiales; family Comamonadaceae; genus Variovorax; species Variovorax sp. 10N412. Next base: position 20,698 of record NZ_JBFTIO010000025.1, on the reverse strand, counting down.
TCCTGGAGCGCTGGCAGGAGGCCATGGGCCTGACGGCCGGCACCGGAGGCACCCTGCCCGAGGCCGCCCAGGACCGCGCGCTGACCGAGGCCACCGCCTTTGCGATCCGCATCGACGTGGCCGAGGAGCTCACCCGGCTGAACTCGCACCTCGACGAGATCGAGCGGCTGCTCAAGAAGGGCGGCGAGGTCGGCAAGCGCCTGGACTTCCTGATCCAGGAGCTGCACCGCGAGGCCAACACCTTGGGCTCCAAGTCGGCCGCGCTGGAACTCACGCGCATCGGCGTGGACATGAAGGTCCTGATCGAGCAGATGCGCGAACAGGTGCAGAACATCGAATGACGAGCGAAAGAATGGACTACCCCGGCAATATCTTCGTCGTTGCGGCGCCCAGCGGGGCAGGCAAGTCGAGCCTGGTCAAGGCGCTCATGGAGCTCGATTCGGCCGTCCAGCCGTCGGTTTCCCACACGACCCGGTCGCCACGCGGCCAGGAAAAACACGGCCGCGAGTACTTCTTTGCCTCGCCGTCGGAGTTCGACGCGATGATCGTGGCGGACGGTTTCGTGGAATGGGCCCATGTGCACGGGCACAAGTACGGCACGTCGAAGAAGGCCATCGAGGAGCGGATCGCCCAGGGGGCGGACGTCATCCTCGAGATCGACTTCCAGGGTGCACTGCAGATCCGCAAGACCTTTTCCAACGCGGTGATGATCTTCATCCTGCCGCCGAGCTGGGAAGAACTGCGATCGCGGCTCGAGCGGCGCGGCGAAGACAGTGCCTCGGTGATCGAACTGCGCCTGAAAAACGCTGCTGAAGAGATGGCGCGGGCCGGGGAATTCGACTTCGTTATAATCAACGAGTTATTTGAGCGCGCGCTTTTCGATCTCAAGGCGATCGTCCACGCTCAGCGGCTTCGGTACTCCGCACAGCGCCGTGCGCGTGCCGACACATTTGCCGCACTGAACATCCCCTGATATCCGAGCCCTCGCTCACTGACAGAAAGATTCTCATCATGGCCCGCATCACCGTCGAAGATTGTCTCGTCCACATCCCGAACCGCTTCCAGCTCGTTCTGGCCGCGACGTACCGTGCGCGCATGCTGAGCCAGGGTCACGCACCCAAGATCGAGAGCAAGAACAAGCCCGCCGTGACCGCCCTGCGCGAAATCGCCGAAGGCAAGATCGGCCTCGAAATGCTCAAGAAGGTGCCGGGCTGATCTGACGCAGCCCTGCAACGAAAAGGCACCGCAAAGCGGTGCTTTTTTTATGCCCGGACGCGTCCATACAGCGGTCACGCTAAAGTGATAGACATGAGCGCGGTTGCCAAACATCAGTCCCAAGCCCCCAAGGGCCCGCCGAAGCCGAGCCCGGCGGCGCTGAATGCGGCGGCCGCAAGCTTTGCCGCATTGACGGCACGCCTCGACTACCTGAGCCCCGAAGACACCGACCTGGTGCGGCGCGCGTACCGCTTCGCCGACGAGGCCCACCTCGGCCAGCTGCGCAACAGCGGCGAGCCGTACATCACCCACCCGATCGCCGTGGCGGCGCAATGCGCCGAATGGAAGCTCGACGCGCAGGCGCTGATGGCCGCCCTGCTCCACGACGCCATCGAAGATTGCGGCGTCACCAAGCCTGAGCTCATCGAACGCTTCGGCGCCCCGGTGGCCGAACTGGTCGACGGGCTCACCAAGCTCGACAAGCTGCAGTTCAACACCCGCGAGGAAAACCAGGCCGAATCTTTCCGCAAGATGCTGCTGGCCATGGCGCGCGACGTGCGCGTCATCTTGGTCAAGCTGGCCGACCGCACGCACAACATGCGCACGCTGGCCGACGCGCCGCGGGAAAAGTGGGCGCGCATCTCGCGCGAAACACTCGAGATCTATGCGCCCATCGCCCATCGCCTCGGGCTGAACCAGACCTACCGCGAACTGCAGGAGCTGTCGTTCCGGCACATGAAGCCCTGGCGCTATGCCACGCTGTCCAAGGCCGTGGCCAAGGCACGCGGTCGCCGCCGCGACCTGATCCAGAAGGTGCAGCGCGAGGTCGAGACCGCCTTTGCCGGCGCCGGCATGACGCTGCGGATCGCGGGCCGCGAAAAGACGCTGTATTCCATCTACCGCAAGATGGAAGAGAAACACCTGAGCTTCGCCCAGGTGACCGACATCTACGGCTTTCGCCTGATCGTGCCGAACGTGATCGCCTGCTACACCGGTCTGGGCATCCTGCACCAGATGTACAAGCCGCTGCCGGGCAAGTTCAAGGACCATATCGCGATCGCCAAGCTCAACGGCTACCAGTCGCTGCACACCACGCTGGTGGGCCCGGCCGGCGTGAGCGTCGAGTTCCAGTTGCGAACCGAGGCGATGCACGTGGTGGCCGAATCCGGCGTGGCGGCGCACTGGCTGTACAAGGCGGCAGAACCGAATGCGGCCAGCAACGACCGGCTGGGCACCAAGTGGCTGCAGTCGCTGCTGGACATCCAGGACGAAACGCGCGACGCCGCGGAGTTCTGGGACCACGTCAAGGTCGACCTCTTTCCAGATGCGGTCTACGTGTTCACGCCGAAGAGCCAGATCATGGCGCTGCCTCGCGGTGCCACGGTGGTCGACTTCGCGTACGCCATTCACAGCAACATCGGCGACCACACGTCGGCCGCGCGCATCAACGGCGACCAGGTGCCGCTGCGCACCGAGCTCAAGAACGGCGACGTGGTCGAGGTGATCACGGCACCCGTGTCGACGCCCAACCCGGCATGGCTCGGGTTCGTGCGAACCGGGCGGGCGCGCTCCAAGATCCGTCACTACCTGAAGACCTTGGCGCACACCGAGTCCGAAGGCCTGGGTGAAAAGCTGCTGGCCCAGGCGCTGCGCGCCGAAGGGTTGAGCAAGCTGCCGGAGAACGACGACGAACACCAGCCATTGTGGGAAAAGCTGCTGCGCTTCACCGGCAACCGCACCCGCTCCGAACTGCTGACCGACATCGGCCTGGGCAAACGCATCGCGAGCATCGTGGCGAAGCGGCTGGTCTCCATGCTCTCCGAGTTGGGCGAACGGCCTGACGCCGTCCTGCTGAGCCGAGAGCGCTTCATCTCGCACGAGACCGTGTCCCAGGGCGCGGTCACGCTCGACGGCAGCGAGAACTCGTCGGTGCGTTTTGCGCTGTGCTGCCGCCCGATTCCGGGCGACCAGATCGTTGGCTATCTCGGGCATGGCGAAGGCCTGGTGGTGCACACCGACGACTGCGGCGTCGGCCAGCGTCTGCGCCACAAGGACAGCGAACGCTTCTTCGCGGTCGAGTGGGCGGACGAGCCCACGCGTCCCTTCGAAACCGGCGTGGTCATCACCGTGCGCAACGACAAGGGCGTGCTGGCTCGCGTCGCGGCCACGCTGGCCGATGCGGAGGCCGACATCACGCACGTGGAAATGGCCGACGAAACACCGCAGGATTCGACCGACCTGCGCTTCGTGATTGCCGTGCGTGACCGCACGCACCTGGACGCCGTGCTGCGCGCTGCGCGCCGGACCGCGTCGGTGCTGACGGCGTCCCGCACGGTTCCCGCGCCCTGAGGCCTGCGTTCTCTAGGCTGCGGCCGGGCGCGGCGCGGGGTAACTCACCGAAAGAATTTCGATCTCGTGCGCGCCGCCCGGCGTGACGAGCTTGACCACATCGCCCTCGCGCGCCTTGAGCAGCGCCCGCGCGATCGGGGAAATCCAGCTGACCTGGGCGTTCGCGCTCTCCGCCTCGTCGATTCCGAGGATGGTGACGCTGCGTTCATCGCCCGTCTCGTCGACATAGCGGACCGTGGCGCCGAAGAAGACCTGATCGCGGCCATGGTGCACCGACGGGTCGGTGATCTCGGCCATCTCGAGGCGCTTGGTGAGAAAGCGGATGCGGCGGTCGATTTCGCGCAGGCGCTTCTTCCCGTAGAGATAGTCGCCGTTCTCGGAGCGGTCGCCGTTCTTGGCGGCCCAGTGCACCGTCTCGACGATCTTCGGGCGCTCCTCGTCCATCAGGTGCAGCAACTCGTCGCGCAGTCGCGCGTAGCCGTCGGGGGTGATGTAGTTCCTGCTGCCCGCGGGCAGCGGCGGCAAAGCGCCATCGGCGCCGTCATCGTCTCCGTCGGAATCCGTTTCCTTGGTGAATGCCTTGCTCAACGCAAAATCCTCCAAAAAGAAAAAAGCCCGGAAGACGAATCTTCCGGGCTTTTCATGTAGTGGTGCGGCTGGCAGGAATTGAACCCACGACCCCTTGGTTCGTAGCCAAGTACTCTATCCAACTGAGCTACAGCCGCACAGCTTGCAATTATAGCCCGCTTTTCTCGACCTTTTGGAATCTGCTCGGCCGGCTACACACAGGTTTCACAAAAGAAAAATGCCCGGAAGACGAATCTTCCGGGCATTTTCAGAGTTGGTGCGGCTGGCAGGAATTGAACCCACGACCCCTTGGTTCGTAGCCAAGTACTCTATCCAACTGAGCTACAGCCGCTGAGCCTTCGATTATATCCCGTTTTGCAAAGCATTCCCGCAACGAAGCGGAAACGTCGCAAAACCTGTGCAAAAAGATGCGGTGGTAGGCCGTGATGGGCTTGAACCATCGACCAACGGATTATGAGTCCGCTGCTCTAACCAACTGAGCTAACGGCCCACGCGGCACGATTCTATTCGCGGCGCGCAGCCTACTTGCGATGACTCAGCGCGTTGGTCACCAGGCGCGACGTGATGTCGACGATCTGGATCATGCGTTCGTAAGGCATTCGCGTCGGCCCGATCACGCCCAGCGTGCCCACGACCTGCCCGTCGACCTCGTAATTGGCGCTCACGATCGACAGTTCTTCGAACGGCACCACCTGGCTCTCGCCGCCGATGAAGATACGCACGCCTTCGGCCTTGCTCGACACGTCGAGCAGCCGCATGAGCTGGGCCTTCTGCTCGAAAAGCTCGAAGGCACGGCGCAGTTGGCCCATGTCACTGGAGAAGTCGCTCACCGCGAGCAGGTTGCGCTCGCCCGAGATAACGACATCGTCTTCCTGCGCTTCGGTCAGCACCTCGGAGCTCACCTGCACCGCCGCCTGCATCAACGTGGCAATCTCGCCGCGCAGCGTTTCGATTTCGGACTGAAGCTTGTCGCGCACCTGCTCGATGGTCAGGCCCGCATAGTGCGCGTTGATGTAGTTCGAGGCTTCGACCAGTTGCGACTGCGAATAGTCGGCTTCCGGAAAGATCACCCGGTTCTGCACGTCGCCGTCGGGCGACACGATGATCACCAGCAGCCGCTTTTCGGAAAGGCGCAGGAACTCGATCTGCTTGAACACCGAGGCGCGCCGCGGCGCCATCACCACGCCCACGAACTGCGACATGTTAGACAGCAGGTTGGCTGCGTTGGCAATCACCTTCTGTGGCTGGTCGGGCGCGAGACTCGGTGCGGTCATGTGCTCGCGCTGGGCGGTCAGCATGGTGTCGACGAACAGGCGGTAGCCGCGGTGCGTCGGGATGCGGCCCGACGAGGTGTGCGGGCTGGCAATCAGCCCCAGCCCCTCGAGGTCGGACATGACGTTGCGGATGGTCGCGGGCGACAGGTCCAGCCCCGCCGAACGCGACAACGTGCGTGACCCGACGGGTTGCCCGTCGGCAATGTAGCGCTCGACGAGCGTCTTGAGCAGCAACTTGGCACGGTCGTCCAGCATTGCAAGATTTTAGTGTTGTAATTTGTGAGATATGACCTCTCGCTTCCGTTACGTCGCCCTGATCGGCAAATACCAGGCTTCCGGCGCCCGAGCGCAGGCGGACGCACGCGACGGGGTGATGGAAGACATCGGCACGTTCCTCGAATCGCAGGGCTGCACGGTTTTCGTCGAGCGCTCGACCTGCGAAGAGGCAGAGGAAGACGAAGGCGCCCCGGCCCATCCGCGCTACGAAGCCCTGTCGGTCGAAGAAATCGGCCAGCGCTGCGACCTCGGCCTGGTGGTAGGCGGTGACGGCACCATGCTCGGCATCGGCCGGCAGCTCGCGAGCTACGGCATTCCCTTGATCGGCATCAACCGGGGCCGCCTCGGCTTCATCACCGACATTCCGCTGGACAACTACCAGGCCACGCTGATTCCCATGCTGGCCGGCGAATACGAAGAAGACCACCGCAGCCTGATCCACGCGCGCGTCATGCGCGACGGCGTCTCGGTGTTCGACGCGCTCGCCATGAACGACGTCGTGGTCAACCGCGGCGCCACCTCCGGCATGGTCGAGTTGCGCGTGTCGGTCGGGCGGCACTTCGTGGCCAACCAGCGCGCCGACGGGCTGATCATCGCCACGCCCACGGGCTCGACGGCCTACGCGCTGTCGGCCGGCGGCCCGCTGCTGCATCCGGCGGTGCCGGGCTGGGTGCTGGTGCCCATTGCGCCGCACACGCTGTCGAACCGCCCCGTGCTGCTGCCCGATGCCGACGAGATCGTGATCGAGCTGGTCGGCGGGCGCGACGCCAGCGCCAATTTCGACATGCAGTCATTGGCCTCGCTCGCCATAGGCGACCGCGTGGTGGTGCGCCGCTCCGACTTCCGCGTGCGCTTCCTGCATCCGCGCGGCTGGAGCTATTTCGATACCTTGCGCAAGAAACTTCACTGGAACGAAGGGGGCTCCTGACATGGCGCTGCGACGCATCGCACTGCGCGACTTCGTGATCGTGCGATCACTCGAACTCGACCTGTCCGGCGGCTTCACGGTCTTGACCGGTGAAACCGGCGCGGGCAAATCCATCCTGATCGACGCGCTGCAGCTGGCGCTGGGCAACCGTGCCGACGCGGGCGCGGTGCGCGAAGGCGCCGAGCGGCTCGACGTGAGCGCGGAGTTCGACGCCGACCCGGCCCTGGACACGTGGCTCGACGAAGGCGGCTTCGAAGCCGGCGACGCCCTGCTGCTGCGCCGTACCGTCGACCTGCAGGGCCGCAGCCGCGGCTGGATCAACGGCAGCCCGGCCACTGCCACGCAGCTGCGCGAACTCGGCGACCACCTGCTCGACATCCATGGCCAGCACGCCTGGCAGAGCCTGACGCGGCCCGAGGCCGTGCGCGGCCTGCTGGACGCGTACGCCGGCGTGCGCACCGACGCGCTCGACGCAGCCTGGCATGGCTGGCGGCAGGCGCTTTCGTCGCTCGAACACGCGCGCTCGGCGCAAGACTCGCTGCAGCGCGAACGCGAGCGGCTTCAATGGCAGATTTCCGAAGTCGCCAAGCTCGCACCGGGCGCGGACGAATGGGAAGAGCTGTCGACCAACCATTCGCGCATCTCCAATGCGCAGGCACTGATCGACGCGGCCCAGGGTGCCAGCCAGGCACTGGAGGACGACGACCGTGGCGCCCTTGCCGCCCTCACGCGCGCGGCCACGCTGCTGCAGAACTGCGAACACATCGAGCCCGAGTTCCGCAACCTGGGCGAAGTGCTGGCTTCCTGCGTGGCACAGGCCTCCGATGCGGCGCATTCGCTGCACGGCTACCTGCGCGACGCCGACGCGGACCCCAGAGGCCTGGCCGAACTGGACGAGCGCATGGGCCTGTGGATGTCGCTCGCGCGCCGCTACAAGCGCACGCCCGCCGACCTGCCGACGCTGCTGGCCGGCTGGCAGGCCGAGCTGCAGGCGCTCGACGCACAAAGCGATCTCGAAGGCCTCGAGCGCGCCGAAGAAGCCGCGCAGCAGGTCTACATGAAGGAAGCCAAGGCCCTCGGCAAGTTGCGCAAGCAGGCTGCGCCGCGCCTCGCGCAGGCCGTGACGCAAGCCATGCAGGGCCTCGGCATGCAGGGCGGGCGTTTCGAGGTCGAGCTGCAGCCGCTGGCGCAGCCCGGCCGCGCGGGCCTGGAAGAAGTGGCGTTCCTCGTGGCCGGCCACACCGGCAGCACGCCGCGCGCCATCGGCAAGGTGGCCTCCGGCGGCGAACTGTCGCGCATCGCGCTGGCCATCGCAGTGACGACCAGCCAGCTTGGCGCAGCACAGACGCTGATCTTCGACGAGGTCGACGCGGGCGTCGGCGGCGCTGTCGCCGAGACGGTCGGCCGGCTCATGAAGCAGCTCGGCCGCGACCGCCAGGTGCTCGCCGTGACCCACCTGCCGCAGGTGGCCGCCTGCGCCGACCACCACCTCGTGGTCGCCAAGCGCCAGACGGCGGCCGCCGGCAAGGAGGGCCCGCGCACCGAGAGCGGCGTGTCCCGCCTCGACGACGACAACCGCGCCAAGGAAATCGCCCGCATGCTGGGCGGCGAAAAGGTCTCGCAGACCTCCCTGGCCCACGCCCGCGAAATGCTGGGCCACAAGACCTCCGTGACCGCGCCATGAACCTCGATCTCGTGCTCATCACGGGCATGTCGGGTTCCGGCAAGTCGGTGGCCCTGCATGCCATGGAAGACGCCGGCTACTACTGCGTCGACAACCTGCCGCCCGAGCTGCTGACGCCCTTCATTGCCCTGCAACACGAACAGGAAACCCCGCGCGTGGCCATTGCCATGGACGTGCGCAGCGGGGTGTCGCTGCCGATCGTTCCGCAGCAGCTCGAAGCGCTGCGGCGCGACGGCGGCATTTCGCTGCGCTCGCTGTTCCTCGATGCGACGACCGATGCCCTGCTGCGCCGCTATTCGGAAACCCGCCGCCGCCACCCCCTCTCGCGCCAGGAAGGCCGCACCGACGTGCCCGAACAGCATCGGGTGCTGGTGCAGGCCATCGAGCTGGAGCGCGAACTGCTGGCCGACCTGCGCGACGGCGCCGACGTGATCGACACCAGCCTGATCCGCCCGGCGCAGCTGCAGAGCTACATCAAGTCGCTGATCTCCGCGCCGCAGAACGCGTTGACGCTGGTCTTCGAGTCGTTCGCCTTCAAGCGCGGCGTGCCGCTGGATGCCGACTACGTGTTCGATGTGCGCATGCTGCCCAACCCGCACTACGTGCCCGCGCTGCGGCCGCTCACGGGCCGCGACGAGCCGGTGATCGAGTGGCTGCGCGAGCACGACGACGTGGCGCGCATGTACGACGACATCGAGCAGTTCCTGTCGCACTGGCTCGATGCGCTGGCGCGCGACCACCGCAGCTACGTCACGGTGGCGATCGGCTGCACCGGCGGTCAGCACCGCTCGGTGTTCCTGGTCGAGCAGTTGGCGCGGTCTTTCGGCGCGCGTTGGGGTGCGCTCAAGCGGCACCGCGAACTCGACGCGACCTGAGGCCGCCCGCCTCTAGGCCTCGCTGCCCTCCAGCAGCTTGCGCATCGGCGCCGGCAGCCCCAGCCGGCTCCATTCCTCTGCAGCGACCCAGCGCGCGCCGTCGCCTTGCGGCTGGCCGCCGTGCAGTTGCACGGGGTGCAGATGCAGGTCCTTGTGGGTCAGCACATGCACGAAGGCCGGCAGGTCCTGCGCATCGCGCTGCGCGGTGGCGGGCAATGCGGCGAGCAACTCGTCCCGGCTGTCGAACACGGGCAGGCAATAGAGCCCGGCCCAGATGCCCTTGGCGGGGCGCTTCTCCAACCAGACTCGGCCCTGCGCATCGCGCGCGAGCAGCACCCAGAGCGACTGGGCGCTGCGCTTGAGCTTGCGGGTCTTCACCGGATAGCGCTCGGGCGTCCCTTCACGCAAGGCTGCGCAGGTCTTGTTGACCGGGCAGATCATGCAACTGGGCTTGCGCGGCAGGCACACGGTGGCGCCCAGGTCCATCAGCCCTTGTGTGTAGTGCGCAATCGCCTCGCGCTGTTCGGCGGGCGGCAGCAACTCGGTCGCCAGGTCCCACAGCGCACGCTCCTGCGCCGATGAAGACATGTCGCCCGCGAAACCGAGCACGCGCGTCAGCACGCGCTTCACGTTGCCGTCAAGGATGGCGACGCGCTCGCCGAAGCAGAAGGCGGCAATCGCCGCGGAGGTCGACCGGCCGATGCCCGGCAGCGTGACGAGTTCGGCGGCAGTGCGCGGAAACTCGCCGCCGAAGCGCGCGACCACGTCCTGCGCGCAGCGGTGCATGTTGCGCGCACGGCTGTAGTAGCCCAGGCCGCTCCACAGGCCGAACACCTCGTCTTCCGTGCCGGCGGCCAAGGCCTTCACGTCGGGAAAGCGTTCGAGAAAACGCGCGAAATAGCCCAGCACCGTCGTGACCTGCGTCTGCTGGAGCATCACCTCCGACAGCCACACGCGGTAGGGGTCGCGGGTGTTCTGCCACGGCAGCTGGCTGCGCCCGTGGGTGCGCTGCCAGCTCACGATCTGTGCGGCGAAACCAGGGGGCAATGGCGAAGAGACAACCGCCTCGGCGGCGGAACGTTCAGGCCGCACGCAATTCGCCGGCCGTGGCCAGGGGCGGCGGCTTTCCCGGCTGCGCGATCAGCGACGTGAACTCGCGCAGACGAACGTGCAGCTCGGCCAGGTCGCGCTCCTGCGCGGCCAGCTCGATCAAGCGCTCGTCCAGATTGCCCGCCGCGCTCTGGATGCGCTCGATGGCCTCGATGCGCTTGCTGAAATTGCGCCGGCGCTCCTTGAGCTGCGCATCGATCTGCGCGCTTGCGCCCTTGCTCCAGCGCTCGACCTCGGTCATGGCGGCTTCGTTGACGAGGCGCAGACGGCTGGCCAGCGCGCGCACCAGCTTGTCGCAGAAATCGGCCTGCGCCAGCTTCAGCAGGTTGCCCACGCCCAGGTAATGGATGTGGCTGCGCTCGATCTGGCTGAGCTCCTGCTCGAAGCCGGTGAGATCGGGCTCGGCCGGCGCCTGCAGCGTGAAGCCCTGCTCGGCGTTGAGCTGGCGGAAGGTGGCGTGCAGCATCGACTGGATCTCGGCCGTGGTCGCCTGCACTTCACGCAGGTTGTTGCGCAGCGAGTCGAAGGTCTCGGCGTACACCTTGCGCACGTTGAACTTGACGCCCGGGCGCTTGAGCGCGGCCGACAGCCGCACCATGTCGGCCTTGAGCGCGGTACGCCCGAGCACGGCGTACACCTCGCGCAGCAGCTTGCCCTGCACCGAGCGCAACGCCAGGATGCGCGTGTTGCTGCCCTCGAACTCGGCGTGTTCCTGGTCGATGCGCGCACGCATGTGGCGGATCACCGAGACGTTCTTGCCGCGCAGGCCCTGCAGTTCGAGCGCCTGCTCCGACAGGTCGCGCTGGCGCACCTTCAGGATGCGTTCGGCCTCGGCGCGCAACGCGGTCATGCCGGCATCGACCGCCAGCCGCAGCATGGTCTCGCGCTTGCCGAGCACGCCTTCGCCCAGCAGCGATTCGAGCGCCGGCAGACGGCTGGCCTGCAACAGTTGCGCGTCGTGCTGGATCTTGGCCTGCAGCCCCTTTTGCGCCGACACCGGCAGCACCTGCGCCAGCGGCACTTCGAGCAGACGGGCCGCGCCGTCGCGCTGGCGCTCGATCTGCTGCTCGATGTGCTCGGGCGTGCTCAGCGTGTCCCACATCGTGTCGATCTTGTTGAGCACCACGAAGCGCGTGTCGTTGCCTTCGTCCTCGGTGATCAGGTGTTCGCGCCAGATCGAGAGGTCGGAGCGCGTGACGCCGGTTTCGGCGCCCAGGATGAAGACCACCGCATGCGCCTGCGGAATCAGGCTCACCGTGAGTTCGGGCTCGGCGCCGATCGCGTTCAGGCCGGGCGTGTCGAGAATCACCAACCCCTGTTCCAGCAGGGGGTGCGGCATGTTCAGCACCGCATGGCGCCAGCGCGGGATTTCGACTCGGCCTTCGGCGTCCTGCACCGGGTTGTCGTCGGGTGTGTCGTCGTTCCAGAAGCCCAGCGCGCGCGCTTCTTCCTTGCCGACCCAGCGCACCTCGGCCACCTTGCCCATGGCCTGCGCAAGCTGCTCCGCGTTGGCGACGTCGATGGCAATCTCGGTCCAGCGCGTGGGCTTCTCGCGCCAGTGGGCGAGCGAGTGAGGTTCCAGGCGGGTCTCGATCGGCAGCAAGCGCAGCTTGGGCGCCAGCGCGGGGTCGTAGCCCAGTTCGGTCGGGCACATCGTGGTGCGGCCCGCGCTCGCCGGCATGATGCGGCGCCCGTAGCCCGCAAAGAAGATGGCGTTGATCAGTTCCGACTTGCCGCGCGAAAACTCGGCGACGAAGGCGACCATGACCTTGCTGGTGCGGATCTGTGTTTCGAGCCCGCGCAACCGTTCGGCCACCGACTGGTCGAGCAGCTCGTTCTCGGTCAGCCAGCGGGACAGCCACTGCAGCCGGCGGGCGAAATTGCTTCGCCACGCGCCGTGCTGATCGAGTTGTTGGTTGAAAGAGCGGCTCAAGGGAAATGTGTAAGAAAGAGCTTACAAATATAGCATCGGCAGGCGTTCAACAACCGTTTCCCGGATATTCCGTTGGCGGTGTTGGCGGCGTCCCACGCTTACTTCTGGCAAACGGGGCAATAGAAGGTAGAGCGCTGCCCCTGGCGAAGCAGCTTGATCGGCGTTGCGCAGACCCGACAGGGCTCGCCCGCACGGCCGTAGACCGTTGCTTCGAGCTGGAAATAGCCGTTCTTGCCGTCCACGTTCGAGAAGTCGCGCAGCGTGCTGCCGCCCTTCTCCACCGCCCGCGCCAGGATCTCGCGCACGGCCGCATGCAGCTTGGCGGCGCGCGGACGGCTGATGCGCGCCGCCGAGAGCGTCGGCCGGATACCCGCCTGGAACAGCGCCTCCGACGCATAGATGTTGCCCACCCCCACCACCACGTCGCCCGCCAGCAGCACCTGCTTGACGGCGCTCTTGCGCTTCTTGAGCCCGGCATGAAAGGCATCGAGGTCGAAGGCATCGCCCAGCGGCTCCATGCCCAGGCCGCCGAGCAGCTTGATGGCCCAGGGGGCGTCTTCGTGGTCGACATAGACCACGGCGCCGAAGCGGCGCGGATCGTTCAGCCGCAGGGTGCCGCGGTCGGTCACCAGGTCGAAGTGGTCGTGCGTGCCGGGCGGGGGCAATGCCACGTCGAAACGCAGGCTGCCCGACATGCCCAGGTGCAGCAGCAGGATGCCGCGATCGAGGTCGATCAGCAGGTACTTGCCGCGGCGGCGCACCTGCAGCACATGGCGCCCGACCAGCGCCTCGGGCAACACCATGAGGGCCCACCGCAGCGGCTTGCCGATGCGCACCGCGTCGATGCGCGCGCCGGCGATGCGGTCGGCAAAACCGCGCCGGGTGACTTCGACTTCGGGTAATTCGGGCATGAAAAGTAAATCTCCGGCAAACGCGCGGCGGCGAAGCCCCCGCGCGGCGCTCGTTCAAAAGCCTGGATTATTATGGTCAGATGAATCTTTCGCCCCGCCGACACCGCCTTGCGGCGGCCGCGTCTCTCGCCTTGCTGGCTTGTGCCGCTCACGCACAGACATCAGATCCCGCAGCCCCCACCAGCCCCGCGCCGGTCATCGAGCGGTCCGCACCGCCGAAGCCGGCCGCCAAGCCGCGGGTGGCCACTGCCAAGCCGGTGAGCGAGGCCGAAGCACAGCCCTCGGCGCTTACCGCCGACCTGTTCTACGAAATCCTTATGGGCGAAATGACGACGCGGTCCGGCGACCCTGGGTCGGGCTACGCGCTGGTGCTCGATGCCGCCCGCCGGCTGCGCGACGGCAAGCTGTTCCAGCGCGCCGTCGAGATCGCCCTGCAATCGCGCTCCGGCGACGCCGCCCTTGCCGCGGCGCGCGCCTGGCAGGAGACGCTGCCGACCTCTCGCGACGCACGGCGCATCGAGCTGCAGATTTTGATTGCGCTGAACCGCATCGGCGAAACGGTCGAACCGCTGCGCGCCGAGGTGGCCGCCACCTCGCAGATCGAACGCCCGCTGCTGATGGCGGTGATCGCGCGCAACTACTCGCGCGCATCGGACAAGAAGCTGGCGGCCTCGGTGGTCGAACAGGCGCTGGTCGACGAACTCAAGAGCCCCGCCACCGGTGGACTGGCTTGGGCCACCGTCGGGCGGCTGCGCCTCAATGCGGGCGACGTGTCGGGCGCCCTGGACGCCGCGCGCAAAGGCCAGGACATCGACCCCGCCTCCGACGCACCGGCCGCGCTGGCGCTCGAACTGATCGACCCCGGCCAACCGCTGGCCGAGCCGATCGTCACGCGCTTCCTGAGCAACAACCCCAAGGCCTCGCCCGACCTGCGCGTGGCGTACGCGCGGGTGCTGGTCGAGAACCGCCGCTTCAACGACGCCGCCACGCAACTGCAGGCCGTCACGTCCTCGCGGCCCGACCTCGCGGAGCCTTGGCTGCTGCTCGGCAGCCTGCAGATGCAGTCCAAGCAGGACGCAGCGGCCGAAGCCTCGATCAAGCGCTTCATCGAGCTGTCGGGCAGCCAGGCCGCCAAGGATACGGACGATGCCGACCGCAAGCGCGGCGTGGCGCAGGCGTATTTCGCACTCTCGCAGCTGGCGGAGCGGCGCAAGGACTATGCGGCCGCGGAGCGCTGGCTCTCGCGCGTGGATGGCACCGAGGAAGTGGTGGCCGCGCAAACCCGCCGTGCTTCGCTGCTGGCACGCCAGGGCAAGCTGCCGCAGGCGCGCGAAGTCATCCGCGCCCTGCCCGAGCGCACCGCGGAAGACAAGAAGCAGAAATTTCTTGCCGAAGTGCAACTGCTGCGCGACGCGAAGCAATACCAGGCCGCCTACGACATGCTGGCCCAGGCCTCCGCGGCTGCACCGGACGACAGCGACCTCGTCTATGACCAGGCCATGGTGGCCGAGAAGCTCAACCGCCTGGACGACATGGAGCGCCTGCTGCGCCGACTGATCGAGCTGAAGCCCGAGAGCCAGAACGCGTACAACGCGCTGGGCTATTCGTTCGCCGATCGCAAGATCCGTCTCGACGAGGCGCGCACGCTGATCAAGAAGGCGGTGCAGCTGGCGCCGAACGATCCGTTCATTGCCGACAGCCTGGGCTGGGTCGAGTTCCGGCTCGGCAACACCGACGAGGCGATCCGCGTCTTGGAGGCCGCTTACAAGACGCGGCCCGACCCGGAAATCGGCGCGCACTTCGGCGAGGTGCTGTGGACCATTGGCCAGAAAGACCGCGCGGTCACGATCTGGAAGGAAGCGTTGCTGAGCGACGCCGAGAACGAGACCCTGCAGGAAACGCTGAAGCGCCTGCGGGTCAAGCCGTAGCATGGTGCGCACAGCGGCACTGTCGAGCGCACAAGTCGACCACGGCCGCCGCGCTCTTCTGGCAGCAGGCGGCGCGGCGCTTCTCGTGATGGCGGGCTGCGCCCAGCTGTCGGGCGGCCCGTCGACACCGAAGACCTCGGACAGCTGGAGCGGGCGCATGTCGCTGCGCATCGAGAGCGAGCCGGTGCAGACCTTCGCCGCGCTGTTCGAGCTGCGCGGTTCGGCTGAAGCCGGCGACCTCACGCTGACCACCCCCATCGGCAGCACGCTCGCTCAACTGCACTGGACGCCCGGCGAAGCCCTGTTGAAGGACGGCAGCAACACGCGGCGCTTCGACTCGGTCGATGCACTGATCGAGGCCGCCACCGGCGCCGCCATTCCCGTCGGCGCGTTGTTCGGATGGCTCGCGGGGCGCAACGACACCGTGCCCGGCTGGAAGCCCGACCTGGCGCAGCTCGGCAACGGCCGCCTGCAGGCCTTGCGCGAATCGCCAGGTCCACGCGCGGACCTGCGCATCGTTTTCGAACGGTCATGAAGGCGATCTACGACCTTCCCGCACCGGCCAAGCTCAATCTCTTCCTGCACATCACCGGCCGTCGCGACGACGGCTACCACCTGCTGCAATCGGTCTTCATGCTGATCGACTGGTGCGACACGCTGCACGTCGAGCTGCGGCGCGACGGACAGCTGAGCCGCGAAGACCTGACGACGGCGCTGCCCGCGGACGACCTGGTCCTGCGCGCGGCGCGCGCGCTGCAAGCCCATGCCGCACCAGGACAAGGCGCACACATCGGCGTGGCGAAGCGCGTTCCGGCGCAGGCGGGCATGGGCGGAGGATCTTCGGATGCCGCGACCTGCCTGCTCGCGCTCAATCGCCTGTGGGGCCTGAACCTGCCGCTGTCGCGGCTCTCGCAGATCGGGTTGACGCTCGGCGCCGACGTGCCGTTCTTTCTGGGTGGACGCAACGCGTGGGTCGAAGGCGTGGGCGAGCAACTGACACCGGTTACACTCCCTCCCGCCTGTTTCGCGGTGGTCAAGCCTCCTGAAGGACTCGATACCCGATTAATTTTTTCAGCAACAGATCTTGAACGTGCTTCTCCTGTTGCTATAATCACAGGCTTTGCTGCAGAGAGCGAATCGCTCGAAGCGACGAACCCGGAAAGCTCGGTTTTGAGCGACTCGGTTTTCGACTTCGGCCACAACGACCTGCAGCCGGTTGCCCAGCGACTTTGCCCCGCGGTCACCGACGCCATCGAATGGCTCGGAACCCAGGGACTGAAGGCACGGATGACCGGCTCCGGAAGTTCGGTGTTCGCGAAAATGCCGCAACCGCCGCAGAAAGCGGAACTGCTGGAAGCCCCCAAGGGCTGGCAGGTTCGTCAATGCAGCAACCTGGAGGTTCATCCGCTGTGCGGGTGGGCAACCTGAAGATAGTCGATCCGTTCATTCGGTTCGACGCGACATATATCGGTTGATGGTGAAAACCATCGACCCGTGTAGGGGAGTCGCCAAGCTGGTTAAGGCACTGGATTTTGATTCCAGCATGCAAAGGTTCGAATCCTTTCTCCCCTGCCAAATCTTCAAAGACTGCGGCCCAACGGCCGCAGTCTTCGTTTGCAGCCCACCCGCTGCAATAATCGGCGGCTCACCGGCCGCCACGCATCACCAACCTTTTGGCGGCTTCCTCAGCCAATTCGCTCAGCCGGGACGCGCTCATGCAGGCTAATCACCCTGACTTCATGGTTTTCACCGGCAACGCCAATCCAGGCCTTGCTGCAGAAATCGCGCACAACCTCGGCACCACGCTGGGTGCCGCTCGCGTCGGTCGCTTCTCGGACGGTGAAGTCACCGTCGAGATCAACCAGAACGTGCGGGCACGCGACGTGTTCGTGGTGCAGTCGACCTGCGCACCCACCAACGAAAACCTGATGGAACTGCTGATCATGGTCGACGCGCTCAAGCGCGCTTCGGCCGAACGCATCAGCGCCGTGATCCCCTACTTCGGCTATGCCCGCCAGGACCGCCGCCCGCGCTCGAGCCGCGTGCCGATCTCGGCCAAGGTCGTGGCCAACCTGCTGGAAACCGTCGGTGTGGAACGCGTGCTCACGATGGACCTGCACGCCGACCAGATCCAGGGCTTCTTCGACATTCCCGTCGACAACATCTACGCCTCCCCGGTGCTGCTGGGCGACCTGCGCGCGAAGAACTACGAAGACCTCATCGTGGTGTCGCCCGACGTCGGCGGCGTGGTTCGCGCCCGCGCGCTGGCCAAGCAACTGAACTGCGACCTCGCCATCATCGACAAGCGCCGCCCGAAGGCCAACGTCAGCGAAGTCATGAACGTGATCGGCGAGATCGACGGGCGCAACTGCGTGATCATGGACGACATGATCGACACCGCGGGCACGCTGGTCAAAGCGGCCGAAGTGCTGAAGGAGCGCGGCGCCAAGAGCGTTTACGCCTACTGCACGCACCCGATCTTCTCGGGCCCGGCCATCGAGCGCATCACGCAGGGATCGGCCCTCGACGAAGTGGTCGTGACCAACACCATTCCCCTTTCCGACGCGGCCCTGGCCTGCGGAAAGGTTCGCCAGCTCTCCGTGGCACCGCTGATCGCCGAAACGATCCAGCGCATTGCCAAGGGCGAGTCGGTGATGAGTTTGTTCTCGGACCAGGACAACCTGTTCTGATCTGAGCAAAAAGCGGGCGCCCCTCCACTTTCGGACAGGCGCCCTTGTTGAACCGGAGTCGCACTGGTCGCGGTGGACTCCTACAGGAGCTAACTATGAAATTCGTCGCTTTTGAGCGCGCCAAGCAGGGCACGGGTGCGAGCCGCCGTCTCCGCACATCGGGCAAGACCCCCGGCATCGTCTACGGTGGCGACACCGAGCCGCAACTGATCGAAATCGATCACAACGCGCTGTGGCACGCCCTGAAGAAGGAAGCCTTCCATGCGACCGTGCTGGAAATGGAAATGGGCGGCAACGTCAGCAAGGTTCTGCTGCGCGACGTGCAATACCACCCCTTCCGCCAGCTGGTGCAACACATCGACTTCCAGCGCGTCGATGCCAAGACCCGCATGACCCTGAAGGTGCCCCTGCACTTCAAGGGTGAGGAAGAGTCCGATGCCGTCAAGCTCGAGCAAAACCTGGTCAACCACGTCACGACCGAACTGGAAGTGAACTGCCTGCCGTCCGAACTGCCTGAGTTCATCGAAGTCGACCTGTCGGGTCTGAAGAAGAACGGCACCGTCACGCTGAAGGACATCAAGCTGCCCCGCGGCGTGAAGTGGGTCAGCCACGGCAAGGTCAACCCGGTGCTGGCTTCGGCTGTGGCGCCTGCCGCTGAAGAAGTCGATGCTCCCGTCGAAGGCGCCGTGGCTGCCGACGCAGCTCCCGCACCGGCCGGCAAGGGCGGCAAGGCTGCTCCGGCTGCCAAGACCCCCGCGGCCAAGACGCCTGCCAAGAAGTAATTCACTTCCAGCCGTCCGCTGCATCAGAAGGCCCGCCTTGTGCGGGCCTTTTCGCTTTTCCGCGGACGGGATAATCCACAACCATGATCAAGCTGTTCGTCGGCCTCGGAAACCCGGGCCCTGAGTACGAAGCCACGCGCCACAACGCGGGCTTCTGGTGGATCGACGCCCTCGCGCGCGACTGGAAACTCAACCTCGTGCCCGAGCGCAGCTACCACGGCTTCGCCGCGCGCACCACCATCGCAGGCCAGAGCATCTGGCTGCTGGAGCCCCAGACCTTCATGAACCTGTCGGGCAAGTCGGTCGGCGCCCTGGCGCGCTTCTTCAAGATCGCGCCCGAGGAAATCCTCGTGGTGCACGACGAGCTCGACGTGGTCCCGGGCCAGGCCAAGCTGAAGTTCGGCGGAAGCCATGCCGGCCACAACGGCCTGCGCGACATCCACGCGCAGCTCGGCACCGGCGACTACTGGCGGCTGCGCCTGGGCATCGGACACCCCGGCGTGAAGTCGGAGGTCGTCAACTGGGTGCTGAAAAAGCCGCTCAAGGAACAACGCGAAGCGATCGAGGACGCCATCGTCCGCACCCTGCACGCGGTTCCCGCGCTGGTGGCAGGCGAGATGGAGAAGGCGACCTTGCTCATTCACACGAGCAAACCGCCCCGGCCCAAACCGCCGCGGCGGGAGCCCGGCGACGGGGGCACGCCTGCCGCCACCTAGCCGGCCACCGGAGTGCAGGGAGGGAGAGAAATAAAAATGAGCCAGAAGAGAAAAAGAAGAACGACAGGGCGGCATGCAGCAGTCGCTCTGTTTCTGATAGCAGCATGCGCAGGAGCCACGGGCGTAAATGCCCAGGATGCCGCGCAAACCTGGCGATGCGGCAACACCTATTCCGACCGCCCCTGCGAAGGCGGCAGGCAGGTCAAGGTGGAAGACCCCCGCAGCGACCAGGACCGCCGGGCGGCCGACGCCGGCGCACGCAACGCACAGATGCAGGCCGACCACCTGGAGCGCACCCGGCTGTCGCAGGAAAAGGCGGCCCATGACCGCGACCAGCGGGCCGCTCGTGAAGCAAGAAGCGCGTCCATGGCAGAAAGACGGCTTGCCATGTCCGAGCAAAGGGAGCGGGACCGTGCCCGCAAGGCGCTCAGCGAGCCGAACAAGTCAAGCATGAGCTTCAAGGGACCGCCTGGCGAGAAGCAGGCCGGCGACGCCCCGAAGAAAAAGAAGCAGAAGCGCAAGTCCGCCGACTGAACGAAGGCGGGCTAGACACCGGCCGAAGCCGCCGTCACCTTGATCGCCGTGAGGCGCTGGTACTTCTGCATCAGCGTCTCGCGGCTTTCCACATGCTCGGGGTTCAGGGGAATGCAGGCCACCGGGCAGATCTGCACACACTGCGGCTCATCGAAGTGGCCGACGCATTCGGTGCACTTGTGCGGGTCGATTTCGTAGAACGCCTCGCCCATGTAGATCGCGTCATTCGGGCACTCGGGCTCGCAGACATCGCAGTTGATGCATTCGTCGGTGATCATGAGGGCCATCCCCCGATTATCGGCGCGTCGATGCCGGCAATTGACGGTGAATGACAAAGGCCACATTCACGGCACATTTGTTGCAGGAGTCAGTTATGCTGCGCCCCGCCCCATGAGTCTGTTTTTAATAAAGCGCCTTGCCACGCTGATCGGCACCTTGATCGGCGCCTCGGTCATCGTTTTCCTCGTCCTCGAGATCCTGCCCGGCAACGCCGCGCAGATGCTCATGGGCCCCGATGCCTCGCCAGAGGCCGTGGCGGCCCTGGCCACCAAGCTCGGCCTCGACCTGCCCGCGTGGACGCGCTACTGGCACTGGATCGCCGGCCTGCTCACCGGCAACCTCGGCGACAGCTATGCCTACAGCTCGCCCGTGCTCGACCTGATCCTCGAACGCCTGGCGCTCACCGTGCCGCTCGCCATGATGGCGATGGTGCTCACGGTCGTGATCGCGCTGCTGGTCGGTGTGACCGCCGCCGCGCGCCACAACAAGCTGGGCGACGTCGGCCTCATGGGCATGGCCCAGGTCGGCATCGCCATTCCCAATTTCTGGTTCGCGATTCTTCTGATCCTCGTGTTCTCGGTGCAGCTGCAGTGGTTCTCCGCCGGCGGCTTCGAGGGCTGGGGCGA
>NZ_JBFTIO010000024.1:0-60003 GCF_056394985.1 Variovorax sp. 10N412 | reverse complement strand
TGGTGGCGTTCAGGTGGCCCACCAGCGTGGTGACGATGGCCTCGCCCAGGTTGGACGCGGCGTTCTTCAGCTCCTGCCGCACCAGGTGCAGCGTGGGCCGCAGGCTCATGCGCGCGGCCGCCATGCTCGGCGGCAGCGGAATCAGGCCAATGAGGTTGATGCCAAGGCTCACCCAGAGCAGGAAGGCCTCGATGCCATCCTTGGCCTTCTTCTCGACGATGTTGATGATGTCCAGGAACACATCCACCAGCGCCATGATGTTGCCGATGACCGGAATGCTGCCCAGCACCATCGTCAGGCGCTCCAGCGTGACGTAGCCGCCGGTGAAGGAGCGCAGCCAGTCGTCCACCGCCTTGCTGGACGCGGCGATGTCTTCCGGCACGATGGTGTTCAGTGGCGCGACCGCCGTCTGGGGTTCGCGCTCCGCCGCCTGCGGCGTCGGCGCTGCTTCCTGTCCTGCCATTTTTTCCTGTGCTCTGGAGGCTGATGTGTTCGGTTGTGGAGGTGCGGCGCGTCAGCCTGTGAAGCCGGGTGTGCGGCCCGCGGTCGCAATGGCGGCTGGAGCCGGCGCGGCGTCGGGCTTCGGCGGCTTCATGCCACCCATGGCTCCGGTGACCGCACCGGTGACCGGCGCACCCATCGGCCCCAGCCTGGCGCCGGCCGCCTGCATCGCCATGCCCGTGGCGGCCTGGCTCGCCTGCCCGAGCAGCGCCTTCGCGCCGCCCTGCTGGAACGACTGCGCGGCCCCCACGGTCTGCTGCGCCAGGCTCGCCGCCTGCGTGACCCTGGCCAACGCGCCCGCCGCACCGCTGCCCACGCCGGCGACACCCGCCAGCGCAGCCGCGGCGCCGGCGGCACTTCCCACGCTGGCCACGCCGCCCACACCACCCAGCAGCCCGGAGGCGCCGGCCAGCAGGCCCGCCGCGCCGCCCGTGCCCGACACCCCGCCGCCCGCGCCGGTCGGCTCCGCGCTGCCGGCACTCCTGGCCTTCCAGTCTTCGGGCGTGCCGAAGTAGCTGCCCTCGTCCCATGGATCGCGCGGGTCCTTTCCGAAGGTCACCTTGGCCGTGCCGATGGGCAGGCCCGCCACGCTCGCGAAGCCGTTGCGGTCGAGGGTGCCCGCGTGCGAGCCGCCTTCGGAGTCGACCACCGTGAAGTCGCCCTGCGCCACGCCCTGGCGCTTCTCGCCGGTCGGCTTGACGTACTGGTGGTACAGGTCGAGCTGCCCCTTGGGCAGCGGCGCGGGGTTGGGCAGCGACGGCTTGCCCTCGCTGGCCGGCCCTACCAGGCTGTGCACCGCCGCATGCTCGCGCCAGGTGCCCGAGGTGCCGTGCTCGATGCCGCCGGCGCTCCAGCGGCTGTAGCTGGAGCCGCCGTTGATCACCACCTCCTCTTTCGCGCTGATGGTGATCCGGCTGGCCGTGTGCGTGATGTTGAGCTTGGCCAGCACGTTCACGCTGTCCTTCAGCGCCGAGATGTCGATGTCGGCGCCCGCCGCCACCAGCTTCATGCCGGCCTTGTGGGCGAACAGGCGCACCGCGTTCTTCGCGCTCGCCAGAAAGCTCTTGCCCGCGCTCACGCTGGTGTGGCCGCCGCTGGTGAGCGCGTTGTGCTCGTTGCTCACCACATGGGTGGAGCCCTGCGCCGCGGTCTGGATGCCCTCCTTGCTCGCCAGCGTGAGGTGCGGCGCCTGGAACTCGGGAAACTCGCCCTGCGCGCGGTCGCCCGCGCCCTGGCCCTTGATGGCCTCGTTCTGCGCCTTCAGCTCCTGCGTGACCTCGTCCTGGTCGCCGGCCTCGTGGGCCTTGGCGTCCTGCGCCGCCTGGCTCAGCCCCTCGTGCAGGTCGCGGCCCTGCGTGAGCCGCGCCACGGTCTCGCCCATGTCGGTGGTGTGCGCCTGTGCATTGGCACGCGGCTCGGTGGTCAGCAGCAGGCCCCGGGCCGCGCGCACCGCGCCGTGCCCGTCGGTGCGCAACTCGAAGCCCTGGCCGCGCGGCTCCTGGCGCCCCGCGGTGTCCTCGATGCGCCCGATGTGGCCCACGCTCAGCTGGCTGGCCTGGTGGTCGCTGCGCAGCTGCGCCTGGATCTTGCCCTGCGTGTCGTCCAGCACCAGGTGGTTGCTGCGCCCGCCGCCGAGCTCGCGGCTGCGAATGCCCGACAGGTGCTTCTGCCCGGGCAGCTCCCACGCAGGCATGGTGTCCGCGTTGTGCACGCAGCCGGTGACGATGGGGTGGTCGGGATCGCCGTTCAGGAAGTCGACGATCACCTCCATGCCGATGCGCGGCACCGAGGTCATGCCGAAGGTGGCGCCGCCCCACGCAGTGGACACGCGCACCCAGCAGCTGGAGTTCTCGTTCTCCTGCCCGATGCGGTCCCAGTGGAACTGCACCTTGATGCGCCCGTAGGCGTCGGTCCAGATCTGCTCGCCCTGCGGGCCCACCACCATCGCGGTCTGCGGCCCGCGCGTGCGCGGCTTGGGCGTGGTGCGCACAGGGCGCCAGGGGTAGCTGGTGGGTTGCGCGTCGAACGCGAAGCGCTGCACCGAGCCCTCGGTGCCTTGCGCGCCCTCGCTGGCCTGCAGGGTCTCCTGCAGGTGGTAGCTCACGCCCACCAGCAGGTACTGCCGGTTCTGGTCGGCCTTCGGGTGGCCGCTCAGGCGCAGCGTGTGGCCGGGCGCCAGCTCGCGCAGGTTCGCGCGGCCGGTGACGCGGCTGCGCTGGCTCAGCTGCTCTTCGTTGCGGATGCGCGCGTAGGTTTCACCGTCACCGTGCTGCGTGAAACCGCCGGGCCACTCGTACTGCTCGTAGCTGTCGTGGTCGTGCCCCGGCGGCATCTGCCGCAGGTGCGACAGCTCGGCCTTGGGCTTTTCGAAGTCGTAGTCGTCGTTGTAGTGGTGGCCGGGGCGCACTTCTTCCGCGATCTCCCACGCATAGATGCGCTCGCGCTGGCCCATGCCCGATTTTTCCAGCGGGTGGTAGCGCACCTCTTCGCCGCCGGGCAGCGGGCTGTGCGAGCCGGCCATGTCGTCGGCGAACACCAGCACGTGCTGCGCGGCCTCGTGGCGGAAGTAGTAGTAGATGCCTTCGAGCTCGCACAGGCGGGAGACGAAGTGGAAGTCGCTCTCGTGGTACTGCACGCAGTAGTCCCAGCGGCGGTAGTCGGCGCGCGTGAGCTTCTTCTCGACGGGATGGCCGTAGCTGCCGAGCACCTCGGTGAGGATGTCGGGCACGCTCTTGCCCTGGAAGATGCGAAAGTCGCTGCGCCGCGTGGCCAGCCACAGCCAGGGGCGCAGGCGCAGCCGGTAGAACGAGCTGCGCGCGTCTTCCTCCTGCAGGCCGAAGCGCGTGGCGATGCCGCCCAGGTAGCGCACACCGCCCTCGGTTTCGAGCACCACGGTGGCCGCCTTGCCCAGCAGCGCCTTGGGCTCGAGTCCGTTGCTGTTGCCCAGCAGGTCGATGTCGAACGCGTACAGCTGACTGAGCGCTTCGCGGCCCACCAACTGGCGCAGCTGCAACGCCTCGCCCAGCGGGGTCTGGATACTGACGCGGCGGCTCATTGCAACGCCGCGGGCTGTTTATAAGAAAAAATGCCTAATTGGATTTGATCCAATACGAATATTGTTTGCGAATTGAGCTTCACGCTCACCTCCCCTTGCTTGTTTTCACAAATATTTTAAATGTTGATTTACGGTAAGAAGCAATTCCAATAATTGTTAAAGGCACAAATCAGAAAAAAGTTCTACCCGGTTGAGCGACACGTCATGGCGCCTCCTGGCTTTGCCAGGGCTGTCGCCGCCGGTTTGCCACACAGCGATTAACCCCGACATTGCATTCACTTACTTTTTTAATTTTCCGCTTACGATTTAAAAGCCGAGTCGCCAACTTCAATGATTCGGTCAAATCAAAAAAGAGGGAAATTCTGTAATGAAATGGTATTCGTACGCTGCAAGCGCGGCGGTGCTGATCGGGGGATTGAGCGGCTGTGGTGGTGGTGGCGGAGGCGGTGGCGGCGGTGCCGCGTTCCCGCTGCTGCCCGTTCCGGCGGCCACGCTGAGTTTCAGCGTCACGGTGAACGGCAACAGCGCCACCGAGGACGGCAGCGGCCAGTATTCGGTGAAGCCTGGCGATACGGTCACCGTGGTCCCCAACCTGGGCGCCGACTGGACGAGCAATTCGGCGCCGTCAGGCTCGGTGAGCCTGCGCGACCCCGACATTTCGAGCAACAAATGGTCGGCGCAAATCGTCAACTCGACCACCGCCAGCAGCGTGCTCACGGTCAGCGCCAAGGCGACGTCCAACGCGGCGCTGACCAAGGATGCCGTCTTCATAGTCTCTGCAGGCGACGCTCGCAACGGCTCCTACAAGGTATTTGCGGCCAACGGCACCAGGCAGGCCCTGGCGCTCAATTTCGACACGCTGTCGTACGTCATGACGGACGACACCGGCGCCAACGTCTCGGCCGCCTTCAGCACCGACCCTACGGAGGCCGGCACCTATCTGTTCAAGAGCACGCGCAACACGGCCAAGGCCATCAACACCCGGTTCCGGATCACCACGGACACAGTGGTGGGCAGCTTCCCGTTCCAGGTTGCGAAGGTCCCCGGCACCTACGCCGTGCAACCCTTCGTGGCGTCGCGCGCGCTGGTGACGACACCGTCGGCGCTCGACGGCACCTACACGCGCCTGGGCATCAACATGCAAGCCGCCACGCGTGACTCGAACATCCGGCAAGTGCAAGTCACCGGCGCGGGCACCGTGCTCTACATGTGCGACGAAGTGGGCATCACCTCCATTGCAGCTTGTCCTGCACCCTCCTTGTTGACGTACAACGTGACGCCGGGCGCAACCCCCGATGCATGGAACATCGCCAACGTGGCCGATCCGCTGGACGCAGGGGCCTTCTACATCGCCCGTGTGGCAGGCAAGAACGTGTACCTGTCGGCCGGCACCAACCCCAAGGCGCCGAACGACGCGGTGTTTCGCATCGGCCTCGTCGAGTCCGCGTCCTGGCCAGCGAGCAAGACCAGCGGGGGCGACACCAATGGCAGCTGGGGCACACTGGACTTCGATGCAACGACCTATTCGACATTGCTCGCGCGCGGCGATGCGACGGGCTACGGCTTCATTGCAAACCTGAACTCGCCGAGTGCCACGATCGCGAACCTGCGTGGCTTCACGGATCCGAGCAACGAAACCTACTTCGGCACCCAGGACGGCACGTTGTCGGTGGTGGTGGGCGCGCGCACCGGGCCGGTCGCCGGCTACCTGCAGGTCGGCCTGAGCCGCTGACCTGATGGCAAGGCCGGGGCGTGACTGCCGGCCTTGACCCACACAAGCCGCGCTGCGCTGCCCATGGCATGCACAGCGCGGCTGTTCTTTTTTCGGCGCCGCTGCGCAGCAGGAAGCTTCGGACTCGTCAGCCCGGCTTGCGCGCCGTGAGCCACTGCGCGGGCGCCAGCGCCGCGGCCACCACCCGCACCTCGCCGATGTTGCCGAAGAAGCCGTCGGCGCGCGCACCGTTCCAAGAGCCGCCGCCCACCACCCAGGGCGAGGTGGCCGAGAGCGTGGCCAGTCCAGGAATGGCCGCCGCGTTGCGCAGCACCGGGGCGCCTTCGACGTACATCGTGGTGTCGTGCGACGTGGGGTCGTTCACGATGGCGATGTGCACCCAGCGGTCGGCGATCACCTCGCCCGACCAGTTGGTCTTGGGCGCGCGGCTGCCCGACTGGTTCGGCACCACCTCCCACTGCACCTCGCGCAGGCTCGAGATGGCGAACAGCATGGGCGGGGCTTCCGGGTCGTCTCCTGTGTAGCCCGACAGGTCGCCGCGACGGCCGTCGCGCGTCATGATGTTCATCCACGCCTGGTTGCCGCTGGTCCAGCTCTTGTCGATCTTGACGAAGGCCTCGACGGTGTAGCCGTTGTCCAGCGTCTGTGCGTTGATCGGCGCGGCCGCGTCGGTGAGGAAATAGCTCAGCCGCGGCGTGTTCTTGTTGGTGTTGAGAAAGCGCACCGAGCCCGGCGCGGCCGACAGGTGGTGGCGGTCGTCGGTCCACACCACGTCGCCGTCGGCGGCACCGGTGATGCCTCCCTGGTTGAGCGTGTCGCGGTGCAGCGGGTTGTTGCCCGTGAGGTCGGCCACCACGGTGCCCGGCAGCACCGGCTGGTTGACCGTGCCGCCGAAGAATCGCCAGTGCGCCAGCGTGTTCGCCACCTGCGGGTAGTCGTTGGCGTCGGCCGCCGGCCGCTGCTCGAGCGTGGCGGGGTCCTTGTAGTTGGCCAGGATCATGGCGCGCGCCTGGTCGACCAGCGAGCTGTCGACGGTGGCGCTGCCGGTGCCGAAGCCCTTGTTGAAGCCGGCGAAGCGCTGCGCGAAATCCATGTCGATGACGAAAGCCTCGTTGGGCGTGGTGAGCACGGCCTGGTCGAAGCTGTTGAGCGTGCCGGCCGGCTTCTGCGGCACCCACGGCGAGAACGACAGCACCTTGATCTGCCTGTTCGTGAGGTCGAACTCGTACAGGCGCATGAGGCCGTTGCCGCCCTGGTAGGCCATCTGGTAGTCGACCACCATCTCCTCGACCTTGTGGCCGAAGTCGTTGGTCTTGGTGAGGTGCGCGGCGCCGTGGTGGTGGCCGTTGAGCGTCATGAAGATCTGGTCGTTGTCGCGAATCAGCTTCTCCCAGAGCATCTTGCCGTAGTCGGTTTCCAGCGGGCTGGTGCCGTCGGCGTCGATGTTGAGCAGCTGGTGGTTCACCAGGATGACGGGCAGCGTCGGGTTCTTCGCGATCGCCTGGCGGGCCCAGGCGATGCCCGCGGTGGAAATGCGCCACGACAGCGACAGCACCATGAACTTCTGGCCCTGCGCCTCGAACACGTGGTATTCATGAAAGCCGCTCGGGTCGCGCGCGCCGAAGGTGGCCTGCTTCTTCGCGCGCTCGGCGCCGAACCACTGGAGGTACGGCTCGTTCGCCGGTGTGCGTGTGGCGTCGGTGCCGCCCACGGGATCGAGGCTGTAGTCGACGTCGTTCAGCACGTCGTGGTTGCCGGCCAGCACGCTGTAGGGCAGCTTGGCGTCTTCGAGCACCTTCATCGCGGCGTCGGCCACCTTCCACTGGTCGGGCTTGCCCACCTGGTCGACCACGTCGCCGAGGTGGATGGTGAAGGGAATGTTCAGCGCGCGGGCGTTGGCGGCGATCCATTTCGTCTGCGCGGCGAAGGGCGCGCTGCCGAAGCGCTTGTCGTACTGGTCGCTCTCGGCGGCCGTGGCGTAGCGCGCGTAGAACTGGGTGTCGGGCATCACGGCCAGCGCGAAGCTGGAGATCTTCGCGGCTGGCGGCGCGCTGGCGGGCGGTGCCGGGGTGGGCACCGGCGCAGGCGCCGGCAACGGCCCCGACACGGACGAAGCGCCGTCGTTGCCGCCACCGCAGGCAGCCAGCAGGGCGCTGCCGCCGCCCACCGTCAGCAGTGAGGCGCCGAGCTTGAGCATCTGCCGGCGCGCGGGCGCATTCGATGCGGCAGTGTGGGATGCGGCGTTCGACTCGGTGTTCGAAAGGCAAGGCGAGGCGGTGCGCGGCGTGCGCGGGCCGCGCGGGTCGTCGGAAACGGACATGGGAATGAGGGCGAAACGTTGCGAAGCGCGCAGCGTAAAAAGCACCGGTGACGCGGGCGTGTAGGGCCCGTGACACTTTGCCTGGCGCTCAGGCCCGAGCCGCCCGCTCCCTGCGTTCGAGCGTCACCACCCGCCATGCGCACAGGCTGCCCGCCACCGCAAGCACGGCAGCGGCCGCAAACATCGTGCGGTACCCGAAGACCTGCGCCACGGCGCCGCCGAGCAGCACGCCCAGCACGCCGCCGAAGCCGTAGCCGATCACCGTGAACAGCGCCTGCCCCCGCCCGCGCAGGTGGCCGGGAAAGCGGCGCGACACCATCGCGATGCAGGTGGTGTGGTGCGCCGCGAAGCTCAGCGCATGCAGCCACTGCGCGACGACGAGCGCCGCAATCGAGCCGCCCAGACCCGCGGTCAGCCCGAGCCGCGCCACGGCCGCGATGCCGCACACCAGCATCCAGCGCGGCATCGGCATCAGGCCGATGAGCCGGCCCTGCAGAAAGAACCACACGATCTCGGCCACCACCGACAGCGCCCACAGCAGGCCGATGGTGCTCTTGCCGTAGCCGATGGAATCGAGGTAGAGCGAGAAGAACGCGTACACCGAGAAGTGCGACATCACCTGGAAGAACAGCGCGGCGAAGAACCACCGCACCGCCGGGTTGCGCAGCACCGGGCCGATGGGCGGCTTGACACTGCCGTGCGCGGCCACCGGCTCGCGCACGTCGGGCAGCTTCATGGTGGCGATGAGCACGATGGCCAGCGTGCCCGCAGCCCACGCCGGAAAGTGCTTCATGCCGAAGCGCTCGAACCACTCGCCCGCCACGAACACCGTGAGCAGGAAACCGGCCGAACCGCACAGACGGATGCGTCCGTAGCGCCCCCAGTCGCCGGCCACCAGCTGGGCCATGGCCGCTTCGGTGAGCGACATCATCGAGCTGGTGTGGGTGAACATGACCAGCAGCACCAGCGCGAGCCACCAGGCGCCGCCGTGCCACCACAGGCCGAACGAACTGACGAGCGCCACCGCCGCGCTGAAGCGCAGCAGCTTCACGCGGTGCCCGGTGTGGTCGCTGAGCGCCCCCCAGGCATAGGGTGCGAACACCCGTGTGATCGACTGCACCGAGGCCAGCAGGCTGATGGTGAAGATCGGCAGCCCCAGGTCCTTGAGCCACAGCGGCAGGTAGGGGTTGAAGAAACCGATGTGCGCGAAATAGCTGGCCGACAGACCAGCGAACGCCAGCAGGTGGCCGCGCCCGGCAGCCACAGGTGGCGGGGCGGACACTAGAGGAAAGACGCCTGGGGCGACGAGGCTTCGGTCTTTTGTGCGTCGGTCTGCGCGTCGCCGCACTGCGCACGGTTGCGCAGCACGTGCTCCATGACGACCAGCGCCAGCATGGCCTCGGCGATGGGCGTGGCACGGATGCCGACGCACGGATCGTGGCGGCCCTTGGTGACCACCTCGACGGGGTTGTTGTTCACGTCGATGGACTGGCGCGGGCTGATGATCGAACTGGTGGGCTTGATCGCGATGCTCACCTCGAGGTCTTGCCCCGAGCTGATGCCGCCGAGGATGCCCCCGGCGTTGTTGGTGACGAAGCCGGTCGGCGTGATCGAGTCGCCGTGCGTGGTGCCGCGCTGCGTGACGCTGTCCCAGCCGGCGCCGATCTCGACCGCCTTCACAGCGTTGATGCCCATCATCGCGTAGGCGATCTCGGCGTCGAGCTTGTCGAACAGCGGTTCGCCCAGGCCGATGGGCACGTGGGTCGCCGTGACGCGGATGCGCGCGCCGCACGAGTCGCCGGCCTTGCGCAGGCGGTCCATGTAGTCCTCCAGCGCGCTCACGTCGGCGATGGGGGCGAA
The DNA here is from genome assembly GCF_056394985.1 of Variovorax sp. 10N412. Taxonomy (NCBI): domain Bacteria; kingdom Pseudomonadati; phylum Pseudomonadota; class Betaproteobacteria; order Burkholderiales; family Comamonadaceae; genus Variovorax; species Variovorax sp. 10N412. The sequence continues at coordinate 50,535 of NZ_JBFTIO010000024.1, read as the reverse complement.
GAAGGGGTTGTGGGGCACGTGCTCCCAGCTCTCGAAGGGAATCGCGATCTCACCGATCTGCGTCATGCAGCCGCGAAACACCATGCCGTGTTTTTCGGCCAGCCACTTCTTGGCGACCGCGCCGGCCGCCACCATGGGCGCCGTGAGCCGCGCCGAAGAGCGCCCGCCGCCGCGCGGATCGCGAATGCCGTACTTCTTCCAGTAGGTGAAGTCGGCATGGCCGGGGCGAAACTGCTGGGCGATCTGCCCGTAGTCCTTGCTGCGCTGGTCGGTGTTCTGGATCAGCAGGGCAATGGGGGTGCCGGTGGTCTTGCCCTCGTACACGCCGGAGAGGATCTGCACCGCGTCGGGTTCGTTGCGCTGGGTGACGTGGCGGCTGGTGCCGGGGCGGCGGCGGTCGAGATCGCCCTGGATGTCGGCCTCGCTCAGTGCCATGCCGGGCGGGCAGCCGTCGATGACGCAGCCGATGGCCGGGCCGTGCGATTCGCCGAAATTGGTGACCGCGAAGAGTGTTCCGAAAGTGTTGCCGCTCATGGCGGGGATTATCCCTACAAAGCGCCGACCCTCAGTTCGTCGTGCCTTCGGGCGCGCTGTCGAGCCGCTTGGCGAGCGTGCCGAGCTGCAGCTCGATGGAGAACAGCCGCTCGTTCAGCACCGCGGTCTGCAGCCGGATGGCCTCGATGATGGCCCGGGTCTGCGGGTCGGGTGCGTTCTCGCAGAGTTCGGCCAGGTCGTGCAGCTTCTTGCGCAGTTCGTTGCTCATGGAAGGCTCCGGTGAGAGGCAAAGGCGTCGTGGGAAGCCCAGTATGGGGTTTCACCTGCGCCGCGGCAATGCGCCCGCATGGGGGTTTTCAGGGGGACGGTGCTTCGCCTGCGTTCACGCCGCGCAGCCGCACCGCCACCAGCGCCCCCACCGACAGCAGCACCGCGGCGCAGATGCCGCCCGTCAGGCGCAGGCCGTGCATCAGGGCCTCGCGCCCCGCGTCGAGCAGTTGCGCACCCGCACCGCCCGCGAGCTGGCCGGCCAAGGCCACCGCGCCGCCCAGCGTGCTGCGGGCGGCCTCCACCTCCAACGGGCCTGCCAGGCCGGCGGGCACCGCATCGCCCATCGTTGCGCGGTAGATCGCCGCGCCGATGCTCCCCAGGATCGCGATGCCCAGCGCGCCACCGAATTCGGAGCTGGTTTCCGAGATGGCCGACGCCACGCCCGCGCGCTCCGGCGGTGCGCTGCCGACCACCAGGTCGGTCGCCAGCGTGAACACCGGCGCGAGGCCGAGCGAGGAGACGACCGCGCTCGCCACCATCCAGGCCAGCCCGTCCTGCGCGGGCAGCACCGCCAGCATGCCGAACCCCAGCGCCGCCACCGCCAGCCCGCCGCCCATCACGAAGGCCGGCCGCATGTGCCGCGCCAGCACCGGCACCACCATCGAGCCGACGACGAAGGCGCCCGCGCTCGGCATGCTCCACAGGCCCGCATGCAGCGGCGACAGGCCGAGCACCAGTTGCAGGTACTGGGCGTTGTACAGAAACATGCCGAACATCACGAAGCAGGCCAGCATGTAGGCGCCCAGCGAGACGCTGAAGGCCGGCAGCGCAAACAGGCGCAGGTCGATCATCGGGTCGGTCAGCCGCCTCTGGCGGCGCACGAACACCCAGCCGAGCGCTGCGCCCGCGGCGATCGACAACAGGGGCAGCGCATGCACCCCGTGCTCCGCGATCTGCTTCACGCCGTAGATCGCCGCCAGCACCGCGCCCAGCGACAGCGCCGCGCTGGCCAGGTCGAGCCGGGCCGCGTCCGGGTTGCGGTACTCGGGCAGCAGCAGCGGCCCGAGCACCAACAGCAGCACCATCACCGGCACACCGATCAGGAACACCGATCCCCATGCAAAGTACTGCAGCAGCACACCGCCCAGCACAGGGCCGATGACGGCGCCGGCCGAATAGCTGGAGATCCACACGCCGATGGCCACGGTGCGCTGGGCCGGGTCGAGGAACATGTTGCGGATCAGCGAGAGCGTCGACGGCGCCAGCGTGGCGCCCGCCACACCGAGCAGCGCGCGGGTGGCGATGAGCATGGTGGCGCTGGTGGAGAACGCCGCCAGCACCGAGGCCACGCCGAAGGCCGCCGCGCCGATCAGCAGCAGGCGCCGCCGGCCGATGCGGTCGCCCAGCGTGCCCATGGTGACCAGCAGGCCGGCGACGAAGAAGCCGTAGATGTCGACGATCCACAGCAACTGCGAGGCGGTGGGCTTGAGGTCTTCGCTGATCGACGGGATCGCCAGATTCAGCACCGTGAGGTCCATCGAATAGAGCATGCACGGCAGTGCGATGACGCCCAGGCCGGTCCATTCGCGCGCCGTGGCGCGAGCGGTGGAGGCGTCGGGGGCTGCGTTCGGAGGGATGTGCATGTCACGGGCAAGAGAGGACGCGCGGGGTCGTCGAAGCCCTGGATCATGCAGAGTCGGCCGAGACCGGAGTCCCGCGAAGGGCTTCCATCACACGAACCCCGGCCGGGGCGAGCGCCGCCCCCCGGCCGTGACACCCCCCACGAGCGCGTCTCGCCCGTCTTCGGCTACTTGCCCGAGAAGCTCATCGGCACGCTCTTCACCGAACCGTCGGCCTGCGGCACGCTGACCTTGACCTTCAGCTCGCCCTTGAAGTCCGCCGGCGGGTTGCCGCTGAACTTGCCGGTGGCGGGGTCCAGCTTGAGCCACGTCGGCAGCGGCTTGCCGTCGGCGGTGGTGGCCGCGACGGTCTTGCCTGCGGGCAGCTTGTCGGGCATGGGCACGCTGGCCGTGATCTGGCGCGTCGCGGGGCTCGCTGTGCCTTGCGTCACCGTCACGCCCTGGCCGCCGCTCAGCGACGTCTTCTGGCTGGTGTTGCTGGACTCGGTCTCGACGCCGACCGAAGCAACGCCGCTGCCCTTTTTCTGCGCGAGCGGATCCTTGGCTGGCGTGCTGCCTGTGCCTGTGCCTGTGCCTGTGCCTGTGCCTGTGCCTGTGCCGGTGCCTGTGCCGGTGCCTGTGCCTGTGCCGGTGCCTGTGCCTGTGCCTGTGCCTGTGCCGGTGCCGGTGCCGGTGCCGCCCGCCTTCTTCTCCGGCTGCAGGCTAGAGCCCGAAGCCGACACGCCCACATCCACGCCCAGCGAACTCGAGCTGCTCTTCGCCTCGGTCTGCGTCACCTTGCCGCCAGCGCTCACGCCGACCGCGCCGGTAGCCGCCACCTGAGTGCCTTCGAGCGATGTGTTCTTGCCCGACGACAGCGCGATGTTGCCGCCGTTGCTCGTGATGCTCGCGCCCGTCGCGATGTTGCTGTCGGCCTTGCTGTAGCCCACGCCCAGCGAGGCTTCGCCGCTGCGCTCGTCCATCGTCTTGCCGCCCGTGGTCTTGCCGGCCGTGGTGGTGCCGCCGACGTTTTCCTTCTTGCCGCCCGACGCCGCCGCCGACACGTCGACGCTCAGCGATTCGCTGCTCGACACGCTGCGCGCCGCGTTGAACGCGAGGTTGCCGCCCGCCGCCACCGACACATCGCTCTTGCTGGCGAGCGTGGTGCCCGTGAAGGTGGCGTCGCCGCCGCTCTTGATCGTGAGCGGGCCGCTGCCGCTCGTGATGCTGCCGGCCACGTCGTCGTTGCTGCTGGCGCTCGACTTGGCGTAGTTGACCGCCGCGCTGCCGCTGCCGCCCTTGGCGCCGGCCGACACGGCCACGTCAACGCCCACGTCCTGGCTGCTCGACGTGCTGGTGTTCTTGGCCGCCGCAAAGTCGAGCTTGCCGCCCGTCGTCACGCTCGCGCCGCCACCGGCCGCGATGTTGGTGCCCTCCAGGCGCGTGTCGCCCGTGGTGGTCACGCTGAGATTGCCGCCCGACGTGATGCCGCCCACCACCGCCGTGCTGCTGCTGCCGCTGGCGGTGCTGCCGGCGTAGTTGACGCCCACGGCCGCGCTCTTGTTCACGATGTCAACGCTCACGCTGCCGCCCGCGCTGGTGCTGTTGCTGCTGCCGCTGGCCGTGTTTCGCGCGGCCGAGTAGTCCAGCGAACTGGCGCCCAGGGTCACGTCCTTGCCGGCCGCGATGTTGGTGCCTTCCATCGTGGTGGCGCCGCTCGAGGTGCTGCTCACGTTGCCGCCGACCTTGATGTTCGACACCACCGCATTGCTGCTGGCCGACTTGTCGCTGGCGTCGTCGTGCTGGTAGCTGGCGCGAATGCCCGCGCCGGCATCGGTCGACGTGCTGGACGGCTTGCCGGCACCCGGGCCCGCGCTGGCGCTGGCGCCGGCTTCGGCCGAAGCCTCGGCATAGACGCCCAGCTTGGCCGTGTCGGTCGCCTTGCTCGACGCGCTGTACGTCGTGTCGGCCGCCGCCTTGTTGATGATCGTGGCGGCCGACTGCGTGAAGTTGCCGCCCGCCTCGATCTGCGTACCCACGTCGGTGATGTTGTTGGTGGCGGTGCGCGTGATGCTGCCGCCGGCCGAGATACCCGAGGTCCGCGCCGTGGTCGATCCGTCCACCGCGCTGCTGCGCGTGTTCGAGCCGTAGATCCCGACCTCGCCCGACGCCTCGGCCTTGGCCGACACGCCGGCCTGCGCGCCCAGGCCCGCGGACGCACCGCCCTCCACGCCGGCTTCGGCCTTGCCGCTGGCATAGAGCCCGGCGGCGGTCACGCTGCTGCTGGTGCTGACTTCGTGCTTGTCGTCGACGGCCTTGAACGTCATGTCCTTGGCTGCGAGCGTCATGTCGCCGCCCGACGCGAGCTTGGAGCCCTCGACGTTCAGCGTGTCGGTCGCCTTGATGGCGAGGTTGCCGCCCGCGCTGATCGACGAACCCTGGTTCTTCGTGTCGAGCGTGCTGGTGGTGGTGTCGCTCTTCTGGACGAGGTCCAGGTGGTTCTCGCTCGTGGCCGACACGCCGGCCGAGGCCTGCGCATTGGCGTTCGGTATGCCCTTGCCCGCCGCCGCGCTGGCGCCGGCTTGCGCCTCGGCCTTCGCGGTGTTGTCGGTGCTGGCCATGAGGCCCACGCGCGTCGTGCTCACGCTCGTGGTCGAGGTCGACTTGTCCTCGGCCGCGAGCAGGTTCACGTTCTTCGCGTTCACCGTCGCGTTGCCGCCGGCGTTCACCGAAGAGCCTTGCAGCGTCACGTCCTTGCTCGCGTTGACCGTGAGGTCGCCGCCGAAGTTCATGCTGGAGCCGACGTACTTGAGGTCGGTGGTCTGCGTCTTGGTGGTGGTGTCGGAGCTGAACGCCAGCCCCGCCGAGCCCTGCCCGGAAGCCTGCGCGCTGGCTTGCGCCGACGCCGAGGCCGACGCGCCGTTGTGGTCGCTCTTCGACGCGGACGCCGCGCCCGCACCGGCACTGGCCGAGCTGCCGCTCGACGCGCCGACCTGCAGGATGCCGCTCTGCTTGACCGTGGTGTTGGTCTCGTCGTAGTTGCGCCCGGCCAGCACGTTGACGTTGGTGGCGCTGACGGTGCCGTTGCCCTTCACGTCGACGCTGGAGCCCTGCACCGTGATGTCGTTCTTCGCGGTGAGCGAAGCGTTGCCGCCCACCTGCAGCGTGCTGCCCACGTTGCGCACCGAGTTCGAGTCGGTGGTCACCGCGGTGGTGCCGTACACCGAGTTGTTCTGGCCCATGCCGGCCGAATTGCTCTCGGTGTGCGTGGTCTTGCTGTTCTCGCGCGCAATGATGTCGAGGTTGCCGCCGGCCTTGAGGTCGGCGTTGCCCGCGGCCTTGGTGTCGGTGCCGGCCAGCGTGATGTTGTTGCCCGCGTCGATCGACAGGTTGCCGCCGCTCGTGAGGCCCGACTTCACCTGGTTGACCGTGGTCGTGGTGGTGGTGGTCGAGCCGCTGCTGAAGGCGGTGTTGTAGCTGCTGTGCGTGGTGTCGGCGGTCTTGTCCTGGATCGTGTCGAAGGTGACGTTGCCGCCGGCCTTCAGGCTCGCATCGCCGCCGGCCGTCACGTTGGCGCCGGTGTTGGTGATGTTCTTCGCCGCATCCAGCGACAGCGTGCCGGTCGATTCGATCGACGCGGTCTTGCCGATGTCGGTCGCGTAGCGCTGGTCGCCGCCCGAGCCTGTGGCCGTGGTCTGGTTGACGATGCTGCCCTGCGTGGACGTCACTGCCACGTTGCCGCCCTTGATCGTGCCCGAGGTGTTGGTCACGTCGCCCACCGACACCACGTTCAGTGTCTGCGTGCCCGCGATGGTGCCGCCCGTGTTGGTCAGCGAGGCCAGGCTGAGGTTGGAGTTCTGCGCCGTGATGACCGCGCCTTGCGTGAGGCCGGCCTTGGTCTGCGCCGACAGGTACACCACGGGCGCGAGCACCACCTGGCCGTCGATCTCGGTCTGCACCATCCACACGATGTCGTGCGTGAGCTTGGCCTGTTGCTCGGGCGTGAGCGCCTGGCCGTAGACCAGGCCCAGCGCCTTGCTTTCGCCGGCGGCCGAGTCCATCAGGCCCTGCACCTGCGCGGCCGCGTCCTTCACGCCCGCGAGCAGCGAGTTGCCCGTCTGCGCGATGAGCTGCTGCTTGATCAGGTAAGCCTCGTAGCTCGAATCGCCGAGGCGGCGCACCAGCGTGTCGGCGTCGTAGCCCAGGAGCTTGGACAGGTAGTCCGAGCCCACGGTGGACGAGCCGATCTGGTAGCGCGGGTTGCTCTCGACCAGATACCTGGCGCCCGGCTCCCGGGCGATCACGAAGAGGCCGTTGGGGTTGGTCGGTAGCGGGATGTTGATGCCGCCGAAGGACGTGCCCTTCACGCCGTTGGCCGCGTTCACCGCGACGAACGAAATGGCGGGCCGGCCGTTGAGCGTGGTGACGGGCGTCACGCTGCCGGTGGCCGCGCCGGTGGTGCCCGCGGCCGCGCCGCTGACCGTGCCCTTGGTGGCGTTGCCGCCGTTCAGCGCCGCGACCGCGGCGGTCTTGGCGTCGCCCTTCTTCATGTCTTGCGTCTGCGCCGTGGTGGAGCCGTTGTTGGTCAGCGCGAAGTTGCTGCCGCTCAGCAGGCGGGCGTAGATGCCGGCGCCGATGTTGCTGTTTTCGGTGACGGCGTTGGTGGTGTTGTCGTTGATGACACTGCGTTCGTAGTACGTGAGCGGGCCGAGCGCCTTGTACTTGGTTTCTTCGGTCCAGGTGCGCGTGTAAGAGGTGCGCTGCAGCGCGAGGTCGTCGTTGGTGAAAGTGGCACCGCTGCCGGTGCCCGTCAATGTCACCGTGTCGCCCGAAATCACGCCGCCCAGGTTCTTGCCGGTGTTGAAATTCAGGCTGACCGCGCCGGCGCCCGTGATCTGCGGCTTGATGGTCGGCGCACCGCCCACGTAGGACTGGTCCTTGTACCAAGTCTGCTTGTAGTACCAGCTCTCGTAATAGTCGCAGCAGCCATGGCCGTTGTAGCCCTTGCCGTCGTGGCCGGTTTCCACCTGCACGCGGGTCGACTCGGCGCCGTAGGCGCGGGTGTCGCCACCGAGCACCTCGTTGCGCAGTTCGCGCGCGGTGAGCGTGATGGCGCCGTTGCTGTCGATCGTGCTGTTGTTGACCAGCGTGTCGGCGCTCAAGGTGACCGACTTGCCCGCGCTGATCGTGCCCTGGTAGGCCGTGAGCGTGGCCGCGTTGGTCAGCGTGCCCGCGGTGGCCGAGGCCGTGAGCGCATTGCCCGCGTAAAGCGCGCCCTGGTTCATCAGGCCGCCCGTGGTGGCGGTCACGCTCAGGTCGTGCAATGCGGAGATGCCGCCCGTGAGGCCGTTGGTGAGCGATGGCGCGCTCACCGTCAGGTCGTTGCCCGAGAACAGCAGGCCGTTGTTGGTCAGCGCGTTGGTCGTGGTGATGCGCGTCTGCGACGGGTTGCTCTGGTCGGTCGAGCCCAGCACCGCCGCGTTCGCACCGCCGATCGTCAGCGTGCCGAGCGTGAGCGTCATGTCGCGGTCCGAAGACAGCGTGGCGCCGTTGGCCAGGCCGATGGTGCCCAGCGTGCCCGTGAGCTGCCGGCCGACCACCGTGCCGGCGGCGCCGATGTTCAGCGTGCTCGCGCCCGAGCCGTTCACGGCCAGCGTGCCGCCGCGGCTTTGCAGCAGGCCGTTGACGGTGGCGGTGTAGTCGTTGCCGCTGCGGCTTTGCAGCGTGAGGTTGCCTTCGGCGATGGCGGTGCCCGCGCCGGTCAGGCCGCCCGTGCCCACGCCGAGCGTGAGCGCGCCGCTCGACTGGAGCTTGCCGTCGTTCGTCACCGTGTTGGCCGTGACCGTGCCGGCGCCAGACGATGCGGTGGCCAGCGTCAGCACGCCGGCGGCGCGGTTGGTGAGCGTGTTGGCGACCGTGACCGTGCTGTCGCTGCGCGTGCCGCCCTGCACCGTGCCCGCGTTGTCGATGCTCGCCACGTTGAGCACCAGGCCGTCGCCGAGCATCTTGCTGCCGGCGGTGGTGCCCAGCGCAGCGCCGGTGCCCTGCACCGACAGCTGCTTGCCGGCCTGCACGGTGGCTGCCGCGCCGTTGTTGTTCAGGCCCGCCGCCACGTTGGCCGTGAGATTGCCCGCCGCGATGAGCTTGCCGGTGTTGGTGAGCTGGTTGGCGCCGATGGTCGCGTCGCCCGCGCTCTGCAGCGTGCCGCTGTTGGCGAGCGTGCCGGTCACCGAGACGGTGTCGGCGGCCGTGGCCTGCTGCGACAGCAGCCAGGTGCCCTGGTTGTCGAGGCTGCCCACGGCGACCTTGCTGCCGGTGCTGGCCTGCACGCGGCCGGCGGCCATGTTGGTCATGCCCGCGGCCTTCAGCGCGAAGGCCCGGTCGGCCAGCAATGTGCCGCTGTTGACCACGGTCTGCGTGGCCGCTGCGTTGCGGTCGGCGATGTCGATGTCGGTCGTCGCATGCACGGTGCCGCTGTTGGTCAGCGTGCCGTTCACGCGCAGCGTGGCGGCACCCGCGCCGGCTTCGATGGCGCCGGCATTGGTCAGGCCGTTGGCCGCATCGAGGACCACGGTCTGGCCCTTGAGCGAAGCCGTGGCGGCGTTGCCCAGCGCATTGCCGCTCGTGAGCGTGAGCGCGCTGCCGGCCTGCACGGCGCCGTCTGCGTTGTTTTTCAGGTTGCCGGTCGTGGTCGCGTCGATCTTGCCGGCGGCGAGCACGTTGCCGCTGTTGACCAGGCTCGCGGCCGTCACGCCGAGGTCGCCTGCGCCTTGCAGCGTGCCGCTGTTGGCGGCGGCGCCCGACACGGCGACCTGGTCCTTCGCGCCCGCGCTCTGCGAGAGCAGCCACGTGCCCGCGTTGTCCAGCGAACCCAGCGTGGCCGTGCTGCCCGTGGCGGCCTGCATCCAGCCGGTGGAGGTGTTGCCCAGCGACGCGGCTTTCAGCGCGAGCGCCTGCTCGGCCAGCAGCTTGCCGCTGTTGACCACGGCCTGCGTCGCGCCGCCCGTGCGGTCGGCGATGTCGATGTTGCCCTTTGCGTGCAGCTGGCCGCCGTTGGCCAGCGTGCCGTCCACGCGCAGCGTGGCATTGCCGCTGTCGGCCGTGGCGATGCCCGCGTTGGCGAGGCCCTTGGCGGCCGTGAGGTTCAGCGCCGCGGCCTTCAGCACGCCGGTGCCGGTGTTGGAGACGGCGCCGCCGCCGGTCAGGCCGAGCGTGCCGCTGGCTTGCGCGATGCCGCTGTTGGTGATGTCGCCGGTGGTCGTCGCCGTGAGGTCGGTGGCTGCGAGAAGGGTGCCGCTGTTGTTCACGCTGCCCGCGCCCACCGCCACGGCGCCCGCGCCCTGCAGCGTGCCGCTGTTGGCGAACGCGCCGGTCACGCTCAGTTTGTCGCTCGCGCCGGCCGATTGCGACAGCAGCCATGCACCGGCGTTGTCGATGCTGGCCGCGTTGACCGTGCTGCCGTCCTGCGCCTGGATGCGCCCGGTGGCCGTGTTGTTCACGGCGGCGGCCTTCAGCGCCAGCGCCTGTTCGGTCAGCAGCGCGCCGCTGTTCGCGAGGCGGGCCGTGGCGCCGCCCTTGCTGTCGGCGATGTCGAGGTTCTGCGCCGCGTGGATCTGGCCGCTGTTGACGATGGCACCGTCGGCGCGCACCATGACCGAACCCTTGTCGGCCGACATCGCGCCCGCGTTGTCGAGGCCCTTGCCCGCCGTCAGCGCGAGGTTGCCTCCGAGCGATTGCAGTGCGCCGCCCGTGGCCGTGCCGATCGTGCCGCTGGCCGTGAGCGTCATGTTGCCGGCCGACTGCAGCGCGGCCAGGCCGAGCGCGAGGTCGCCGTTGCCGGCGCTGGCGATCAGGGTGCCGCCGCTGCTGTAGAGCTTGGTCGCGCCCGTGGTCACGAGGTTGCCGAAGGTGCCGTTCCACGCGCCGCCCGCGCTCCATTCGGTGGCGCCGAGCGACGCTGCGTTGCCCACGGCCAGCGTCAGCGCGCCGCCCGCATGGCGCAGGTTGTTGTTTGCAATGCCCGAGGCACTGGCCGTGTCGAGCAGGCTGCCCGCGCTCACCGCGAGGTCGGTGCCCGCGACGAGCGCGCTGCCCGAGATCGACGTGCCGCCCGCCGATGCAAGCGCCATCTTGCCGGCCGACGTGAGGCTGGCATCGGCCAGCGCGAGCGCGACGGTGTCGGTGCCCGTGGTGCTCACGTTCACGTCGGTCGTGGCCGAGATGCGGTTCTGCAGTTCGACCTTGCCGGCCGCCGTCAGCGTGAAGTCTCCCGCGCTGGCGGCCGCGTCGCCCAGCATGCGCACGCCCACGCCGGCTTCGGTCGAGGTCAGCCGGATGCGGTTGGCATACATGCCGCCGAGCACCGCGGTGTCGATCGAGTAGGCGGGTGCGCTGCCGGTGGGCGTGGCGGCGCCGGTCACGGCGCGGGTGTCGTAGCTCCACTTGTTGGTGCCGGCGGCAATGCTCACGTCCTGCCCGTTGATGGGCGCTTCGATGCGCACCGAGCGCGTCACCAGGTCGAGCACCTGCTGCGCCGTGGCGTTCAGGCCGGTGCCGGTGATCAGGATGTCGCCCTGCCCCACGCTGAAACCGCCCAGTCCGCCGTTCGAGGCGAGAAACGGGTTGCCGGTGGTGAGCGTCACGCGGTCGGTGTTGATGAAGCCGCAGCCCGAGCAGGTGATGCCGTAGGGGTTGGCGAGCACCACGTCGGCCCTGCCGCCCAGCACTTCGGTGAAGCCGGCCAGCTGGCTGCGATTGTTGGACACCACTTCGTTCAGGATCACGCGCGCGGCGCTGGTCTGGTTGAAGTTGGCCGTGACCTGGCCCGCGAGCTGGGACTGCCAGGCGATCTGCGCCGCGCTGGTCGTGTTGTTGAGGATCAGGCCGATCGCGTTGACGTTGAAGCTGTTGTACTGGTTGTGCGACAGGCCGGCCGCGTTGGCCTGGTTGATGTTCACCACCGTCACGCCATTGGGCGCGACGTAGGCGTTGAGGTTGCTGCCCGGCGCGACGACGACGGACGCGACCTGCGCGAGCGCGAAAGGCGGAATCAGCGCCAGCGCGCCCAGGGCCATGACGTTGCGTCGGCGCGCGGCGGCCTTGCGGCTCTTTCCGTGGCCCCGCGCGGTTTCCGCGACGGCCGTCCAGGTGGCGGACACGGCATTCCAGACGACTCGGTAGATGTGATTCATGGTGCGGTCGATCTCAGAGGGAAGCCGAAAGGCGGAAGCCGTAAAGGGTGCCTTCGCGCGTGAGCGTGCTGGGCACATGCACGGCGCGCGAGGCGAAGATGTCCAGGCTCAGCGTCTTCCACTGGAAGGCGGCGCCCAGCGTGGCGCCCGACAGCGAACCCGAGGGCACGCCGCGGGCGCGGTTGCTCACGCGGCCCACGTCGAAGCCGGTGTAGACGCGGCCCTGCAGCGGGGCGCCGTCGCCCAGCGCCAGCTGCCAGGGCATCGACAGCTCGTTGCGCAGGAAGAAGCCGCTGTCGCCGCTGAGCACGGTGTTGAGAAAACCGCGCACCGACGAGCCCCCGCCGATCAGCATCTGCTGCGTGCCGTAGAGCGTGTCGTAGGCGTGCTGGCCGCTGAACTGGCTGGAGAACGAGAACGCGCGGCTCGCCACCTCGAAGCGGCGCAAGAAGCCCAGGTCGAGCGTTGCCTTGCGGAACTGCGCATGCGGCAAGTCACGGTCGAGGTCGCTGGCGTCGCGCAGCGCACCGAAGGCCCGCAGGCCCTTCACGTAGCCCACGCGGGCATTGAGGATGCCGCCTCCCACCTGCGTGAAGGCGCTCGCGCCCACGTCGAGCGTGCTGAGGTCGCGGCTGGCCACCTGCAGGAATTCGCCGCCCAGCCAGTTGCGGCTGGACTGGGTGCCCACGCGCGCCGACAGGGAGATGCGGCTGGCCTGGTCGCGGTACACCACGCGGTCGGCCGTGAAGCTCTTGCTGAGGGTGGTGCCTTCGGACGCGATGAACTGGCCGCTGGGCAGGCGCAGCACGTTGCGGTAGTTGCTTTCGCTCGCGTCCACGCTGAAGGTGTTGTAGCCGAAGGGCAGCACGGCGCGCAGGCCGGTCGAATCCGACTTGTGGTCCCAGCGCTCGGGCAGCACCGACTGGCGCTTGGTGAGCGAGATCAGCTCGTTCAGGCCGAGCAGGCTGTCGAAGGTGACGGTGGCCGAGGCGTTGTCGGTGCCGGTGGCGCGCGTGCCCGAGTTGTCCAGCGAGGTGTAGAGATGCACGGGGAACCTGGCGGGGTTCTCCACCACCACCACGGTCTGGCCGGGCTGGCTGCCGGGGCGCAGGTCGAGCTTGGCGTTGTTGGCGGCCAGGCTGTTGATCTGGTCGATGCCTTGCTCCAGGTCGCGCAGGTTCAGCAGGTCGCCGGGGCTGGCCGGAAAGGCGCCGCGCACCCACTGGGCGCGCTCGCTGCCGCCGGTGACCTCGAAGCGCTCGATCTTGCCCTCGACCACCGTCACTTCGAGCACGCCGCTGCGCAGGTCCTGCGCGGGCAGGTAGGCACGCGTGGTGATGTAGCCGCGGTCGATGTAGCTCTTGGTGAGGGCGGCCAGCACGGCTTCGAGGTCGCTCACGCCCAGGCAGCGGCCGGCGTTGGCGTCCTGCAGGCTGCGTTTCAGGTCGTCCGGCAGGTGCTGGGTGTCGCCGACGAAGCGGATCTCGCGGATGTCGCGGCACTGCACGCCCAGGTCGGGCACCGACACCTGCGGCTTGACCTCCTGCAGGTTGGTGCCGCCGGGCGGCGGCAGCGCGCGCATGGCGCGGTCCTGCTCCTCGCGCAGCCGGTCCTGCTGCTGGCGCTCGATGATCTGGTTCTGCCGGTCCACCGCCGCCGGGTTGACCTGGCCATGGGCCGACATGCCGAGCAACGCGGTGCCCAGCAGCGCGAGCGGGGGCCTCAGGAAGGAGCGGGTGCCGCGTGCGAAAGAACCGCCGGACGGCAGCCGCGAGGAGAAAAGGCGCATGGGTCGACTTGGTTGCCAAGCCGGCTGCCGTATTCGGAATGAATCGCCGCAGAGTTAACCGTCGCTTGGAAATGCGACCGAACTGTTACACGAGCAAACAAATGCTACATCCCTAAAACTGGGTATTTTTGACTTATTCACGACGGCGGGCAGCCGCCAGCCCTCGCGCTGGACGGCTGCGCCGCTCCAGCCGTGGACAGGGCCCGAAGCCGCGTTCGTCTCAGACGAACCTGGGAATGGGCCCGACCTGCGGCGTGGTGTCGTCGCCCAGGTCCAGCGGCACGCGGTCCACGAAGCACCAGCCCCAGCCTTCGGGCGGGTCGTAGCCTTCGATGATCGGATGCGAGGTCTCGTGGAAGTGGGCCCGCGCATGGCGGTTCGGCGAATCGTCGCAGCAGCCCACATGGCCGCAGGTGCGGCACAGGCGCAGATGGACCCAGGGACTGCCGGTCTTCAGGCACTCCTCGCAGCCCTTGGCGCTGGGCACCACGTGGTGAATGCCGTCGGTGTGGGTGCATTGCTTGGGCTTGCTCATCCGGTGTTCCTCATGAAGTGCAGAAAGGTCGATGGACAAAGGCTACCGCGATGTCGGCTTCAACGGCGGCAGGAACGCTTTATGCGTGCTGCGCCGCAACACCCACCCCCTGCGAAGGAGCGCCCCATGCTGGACCGTACTGCCACCCAGTTCTCCCATGTGAAACCCGGCGACACGGAGTTCGTGCCGGGTGGTCTGCGAGACTTCTTTCTCTACCGCGACCTGGGCATTGCCGAAGCCACCCACGGCAAGGTCATCGCGCATCTGGTCAAGGCCAACATGGCACCGGAAACGGGCACCGGCTGGCATCGCCACGAGGCCGACTTCCAGATCGTGATCATGGTCAAGGGCTGGGCCCGCTTCATGTACGAGGACAAGGAAACGCTGGTCGAGGCCGGCGACGTGGTGCACCAGCGCCCGGGCATCCGGCACTACCTGTTCGACTACTCGCCGGACATGGAGTACCTGGAGATCGTCTCGCCGGCGGATTTCAAGAGCATCGACGTGGAGCCGGTGTGCGAAATTCCGGCGGCCACGCCGTGGGAGTGATCCGGCAGTTCCCGATGGCGCTCACCGCGCCGGCTCGAAGAAACCTGCCTTTCACCTGACTGCGCAGGTAAAGAAGCAAGGCTGTCTCGCAGGCCAGACACCCGTCGGCAAAAACGCCAAATAAGAGTCATTCGCGGCCAGAATTTCCACTTCGCTGGTGCTTTCGTTCGCACCGCACGGCGCAGGCTTCGCAGCACGCGCACTGATCGGAAATCCGCCCATGACCCGCTCCTCCCGCACACCCGTGGCCCTCGCCTTGCTCGGCCTTTGTGCCTCGCTGCCCGCCGCATACGCGCAGCAGGCGCCCGCGCCCGCCTCTGCTCCCGCCACCGCTCCTGCCGCCGGCACCTCCGTGCCCGAGACGCTGCGCGAGGTGCAGGTGCAAGGCGCACAGGACAAGACCGGCTTCGGCGCCAACCCCGCCTCCCTGAGCCGCCTGCCGGCCGACCTGCGCGACGCGCCGCAGTCGATCACCGTGATCAACCAGGCGGTGATGCAGTCGCAAGGCGCAACCTCGCTGGCGAGCGCGCTGCGCAACGTGCCGGGCCTGACCATCGGCGGCGCCGAGGGCGGGCAGATCGGCACCAACATCAACCTCAACGGTTTTTCCGCGCGCACCGACATCTACTTGGACGGCGCCCGCGACCGCGCGCAGTACTACCGCGACACCTTCGCGCTCGATTCGGTAGAGGTGCTGATGGGCCCCTCGTCGATGCTCTTCGGGCGCGGCTCCACCGGCGGCGTGATCAACCAGGTCACGAAAAAGCCGTCGCTCACGCCCGCGGGCGAGGTGTCGGTGTCGGCCAGCACCACGGGCCTCGCGCGCTCGACCATCGACATCAACCGCCCGCTGTCCGACACCGCGGCCTTTCGCATCGCGGCCATGGGCCAGCAGGGCGACGCGAGCACGCGCGACCAGACGAAGCTGAAGGACTTCGGGCTCGACGCCTCGCTCAAGTTCGGCATCAACACGCCCACGCAGGTCACGCTCTCCGCGCTGGTGCAGCACAACCGCGACCAGCCCGACTACGGCGTGCCGCCGCTCAACGGCCATCCGGTGAAGGTCGACCGCGACACGGCCTACGGCTTCAGCGACGACCGCACGATCTCCGACATCCAGGCCTTCAGCGCGGTGGTGCAGCACAAGCTCACGCCCGACACGTCGATCCGCAACCAGACGCAGTACAACGACGTGACCACCGACGCGCGCGAGACCGCGCCGCAGAGCATCGGTACGCTGTCGGCCAAGGGCGTGTTCACGCCGCTTTCCACCGGCACCACGGCCGTGCCCACCGCCGCGTTCTCGTCGTTGCCGCTGAGCAGCCTGTGGGTGCGCCAGCAAAGCCATGACCGCACGATCCACGACAAGTCGCTGTTCAACCTGACCGAGCTGAGCACCAGGTTCCAGACGGGCTCCGTGAAGCACAGCCTGCTCGCGGGCCTGGAACTGGGCCACGACACCTACGACAACCAGGCCTACTACCGCAACGGCACCTGCGCCGGCGTGCCGCTGAACGCCGCGGGCAGCACCAGCGGCTACGCCACCTGCTCGCCGCTGCTCGCGCCCTACCAGGGCAACACCCCGAGCACCGCGCCCACACTGCCCGGTAACCTGGCCACGGCCAGCGCGACGACCGTCGCCGGCTACGTGAACGACACCATCGAGCTCAGCCCTCAGTGGAAGCTGGTGGCCGGCGTGCGGCAGGACCACTACCGCGCGAACATCGCCAACAGCATCGCGAGCGCGACCACGCTCGCCGCCGAAAGCCAGACCGTCGACTTCACCAGCGTGCGCGCCGGTGCCATCTGGCAGCCGACGCCCGCGCAGTCGTACTACGTGTCGTACAGCACGTCGTTCAACCCCTCGCTCGAGCAGCTGGTGGCCACCACCGGCAGCACGCAGCCGCTGCCGCCGCAGAAGAACAAGGCCTACGAGCTTGGCGGCAAGTGGGACATGAACGACGGCAACCTGTCGTTCACGGCAGCGGCGTTCCAGATCACGCAGACCAACGCACGCTCGCAGAACAGCGACGGCACCTACAGCGCAACCGGCACGGTGCGGGTGAACGGCGCGCGCGCCGGCGTGGCGGGCCGCGTGACCGACAAGCTGCAGCTGTTCGGCGCCTACACGCACCTGGACGCGACCATCGTCGACGGCATTGCGCCCGGCACGCTCGGCAGGACGCCGGCCAACACACCGAAGGACGCGGCCAGCCTGTGGGCCACCTACGCCATCACGCCCGAGTGGGAAATCGGCGGCGGCACCACCTACAGCGCGAAGCGTTTCGCGAACAACACCGACCTCGTGCAGGTCGGCGGCTATGCGCGGCTGGACGCGATGGTGGCTTACCATCAGCCGAAGTACGACATCCGCCTGAACCTGTTCAACCTGGCCAACCGCCACTACTACGACGCGCTGATTCCTTCGGACGGCGGCCGTGCGGTGCCGGGCTCGGGCCGCGCCGCCACGCTGTCGCTCACCTACCGCCTCTGAGTTGCCCAGGAGCCCTCTCCCATGCTGGTCTGCATCCCCGGTGTTCTGGACCGCGAGGCGCTCGCGGCGGTTCGCGCGCGCCTCGACGCGGCCGGCGATGCCTGGGTCGACGGGCGCGTCACCGCGGGCCACCAGGGCGCGCCGGTCAAGTTCAACCAGCAGATCGACGAAGGCTCGGCGGTGGCGCACGAGTGCCAGGCCATCGTCGCAAGCGCGCTGGAGCGCCACCCGACCTTCATCAGCGCGGCCCTGCCCAACCTGCTGTACCCGCCCATGTTCAACCGCTACGGCGAAGGCATGCACTTCGGCCTGCACGTGGACGGCGGCGTGCGCATCGACCCGCGCACGGGGCGCAAGCTGCGCACCGACCTGTCGGCAACGCTGTTCCTGTCGGACGCCGACAGCTACGACGGCGGCGAGCTGCAGATGGAAGACACGCACGGCATGCAGACCGTCAAGCTCGCGGCCGGCGACATGGTGCTGTACCCCGCCACCAGCCTGCACCAGGTGACGCCCGTCACGCGCGGCGTGCGCGTGGCGTGTTTCTTCTGGGTGCAGAGCCTGGTGCGCGACGCGGGCGACCGTGCCTTGCTGTTCGACATGGACCACGCGATCCAGCGGTTGAACCAGAGCGGTGCCGACGAAGCGGCACGCCGCACGCTGGTGGGCACGTACCACAACCTCCTTCGGAAGTGGAGCGACACGTAGGTATTTACACTCTTCTCGCTCGCCAGATTCATAACAACCGAGGAGAGAGAACTTGCGTATTCAAACCACCCGCCTGACGGCCGGCCTGCTGCTCGCGTGCGCCGCTTTCGTGGCACACACCGCCCACGCCGCATCCCCGACCGGCACTTCCACTGGTGCTTCCACCACCGCCGCACCGGCCTCCACCGCCCTGTCGCCGGAAGCCGAGCAGGAGGCCGCATTCAAGGCCGCCAAGGCCGTGCAGAAAGCCGGCCCCGCCGACATCGTGCTGCGCGACCAGGCCCACCTGAAACTGCCGGAAGGCTACGTGTGGGTGCCCACGCCCGCTGCCGCGCAGCTGATGCGCGCCATGGGCAACCGCACCGACGACACCTTCCTGGGGGCCATCTTCCCCGCCGACGACGCCGACTGGATGGCGGTGGTGAAGTTCGTGAAAGAGGGCTACATCAAGGACGACGATGCGAAGGAGTGGAACGCCGACGACCTGCTCAAGAGCCTGAAGGAAGGCACCGAGGCCGCCAACGAAGAGCGCGCCAAGCGCGGCATTCCCGCCATCGAGGTGACCGGCTGGGCGCAGAAGCCCGAGTACGAGGCCGGCACGCACCGACTGGTGTGGTCGGCACTGTCCAAGCGAAAGGGCGGCGCCGACGACAACCAGGGCGTGAACTACAACACCTATGCGCTGGGCCGCGACGGCTACCTGAGCCTGAACCTCATCACCAACGCCAAGGACATCGACAAGTACAAGCCCGACGCGGCCAGGCTGCTCACCGCGCTGCAGTACGACGACGGCAAGAAGTACGCCGACTTCAACGCGTCCACCGACAAGGTCGCCGCCTACGGCCTGGCCGCCCTGGTGGCGGGCGTGGCGGTGAAGAAGCTGGGCCTGTTCGCGATCATCCTGGCGTTCGCGGCCAAGTTCGCCAAGCTGGCGATCGTGGCGGTGGGCGCCGCGCTGTGGGGCGTTGCGAAGATCTTCAAGAAGAAGCAACCCGAAGTGGTGGCCGCGCCCGCTGCGGCGGTCGCACCGCCGCCGAGCGACACCACCACCTTCAACGAGCCGCCCAAGCCCCCCGCGACCTGAGGCACGCGCCATGGTGAAGCTGCTGCTGTTGCTGCTGAGCGCGGGCAAGCTCGGCAAGCTGGCGCTCTCGGGCGGCACGATGCTGGTGTCGGTGCTGGCCTATGCCTTCGTGTTCGGCTGGCGCTATGCGGTGGGCTTCGTGGCGCTGATCTTCGTCCACGAGATGGGCCACTTCCTCGCGGCGCGGCAACGCGGCCTCGACGTGGGGCTGCCCACCTTCATTCCCTTCGTGGGCGCGTGGATCGACCTGAAGCAGCAGCCGCACGACGTGGAGACCGAGGCGTGGGTCGGCCTGGGCGGCCCGCTGCTCGGCAGCCTCGCCGCACTGGCCTGCTACTTCGCGGCGCGCGAGACCGACAGCCGGCTGCTGCTGGCGCTCGCGTACGCGGGCTTCTTCATCAACCTGTTCAACCTGATTCCGCTGTCGCCCTTCGACGGCGGCCGCATCACCGCGGTGCTCACGCCGCGCGTGTGGCTGGTGGGCGTGCCGGTGCTGGTGGCGCTGTTCTTCTGGCGCCCGAGCCCGATGCTCGTTCTGGTGGCCGTGCTGGCCGCGCCGCAGGTCATGCGCGCGTGGAAGTACGACCCGAAGGACCCGGCCAACCAGCAGTACTACGCGGTGTCGGGCGAGACGCGGTTGACGTACAGCGTGTACTACATTGGGCTGCTCGCGTTCCTGGCCGTGATGGCGCACGACACGCACGAGATGCTGGGCAGCGCTCGCCTGCTGGGCGCCTGAGCGCTTGCGTGCGACGGGCCGCGCGGCCCATCGCACGCGGAGCGAGCGCGGCACGCACTGTTTTCAGATCGCTACTGCGGCAGCGGCAGCCCCGATCGCGGCTTCACTTCTTCCAGGCAGACGAGTGACTTGACGAAGTTGACGCCGGGCAGCGCCACCAGCCGTTCCGTGAGGAAGACGTTGAGCCCCTCCAGATCGCGCGCGATGACCTTCAGAACGTAGTCGAAGTCGCCGGTGACCGAATGGCACTCGAGCACGTCGGGCATGCGCGCAAGGGTTTGCCGGAACAGCTTGAGATCGCGCATGTGGCCCCGCTCCATTCCGATATGGACGAAAGCCGTGACATGCAGCCCCACCGCGGCGGGGCGAAGGCGCGCCTCGTACCGGTCGATCACCCCGCCCTCGTCCAAGCGATGGTGGCGCCGGCTGCACTGCGCCGGAGAAAGCCCGATCGCCTCGGCCATCTCGAGGTTCGACATTCGACCGTTCTCCTGCAGCAGGCCAAGCATTCGCACGTCGGTGCTGTCGAGTTTAAGCATGTGCAATTTCTTTTCTTTGAAGGATTGAATCGTACAACTTTTCCTCTTTTTTCCGTTTTCGAGCCAAAAAAGTGAAAGCTCATTCCTGGACGAAGAACGAATAATTCTCTTGTCTTTCACAACGAAAGATCGTCGTTCACCGAATAGACGAAATTTCCTTCCCTTCCCAGCTTTCCCCTGCTGGGTCGAACTGAAGATCATGGAGTTCACATGAAACGCATCCCGGAGCCATTCCGCATCAAGACCGTCGAGCGAATCGCAATGACGACGCGAGAGCACCGCGAAAACGCCCTGCACCAGGCAGGACTCAACCCCTTCCTGCTGCGCAGCGACGACGTGTACATCGACCTCCTCACCGACAGCGGAAGCGGCGCCATGAGCGATCGCCAGTGGAGCGCCATGATGGCCGCCGACGAGGCGTATGCCGGCAGCCGAAGTTACTACCGGCTGGCAGCAACCATCGACAAGGTGTTCGGTTACCCGTACCTCGTGCCCGCCCACCAGGGACGGGGCGCGGAGCAACTTCTCTACCCCGAGCTCGTCAAGCGACGCGCCTCCAGGCAGCCGGTGTTCCTGTCGAACTTCCATTTCGACACCACCAAGGTGCATATCGAGCTGGCCGGCGCGCGCGCCCTCAACGCACTCAACAAGGAAGCGCTGGACACCAGGAAATACCACGACTGGAAGGGCAACTTCGATCTCGCCGAGCTCGCGCGACTCATCGAAACAGAAGGTGCGTCGAACGTCGCGGCCGTCGTGGCCACCGTGACCTGCAACACCACCGGCGGCCAGCCGGTCGCGCTGGGCAACCTGCGGGCTGCCTCCGAGATGGCGCGCAAGGCCGGCATTCCGATGGTGATGGACGCGACCCGCTTCGCGGAGAACGCCTGGTTCATCCAACAGCGCGAGCCGGCATACGCGAAGCACAGCATCCCGGAGATCGTGCGCGAGATGATGTCCTGCGCCGACATCGCCGTCATGTCGTCCAAGAAGGACGGACTGGTCAACATCGGCGGGTTCTGTGCATTTCGCGATGACGAAGATCTGTTTCGTGCAGTGCAGGAGCGCTGCGTGGTCAGCGAAGGCTTCATCACCTACGGAGGCCTGGCGGGCCGCGATCTGGAGGCGCTGGCGGTCGGTCTCGAAGAGGCGATGGATCCCGACTACCTGAACTACCGGGTCGGGCAGGTCGCCTATCTTGGCGAACGTCTTCGCGCAGCGGACATCCCGATTCAATACCCCACCGGCGGGCATGCCGTGTTCGTGGATGCCGCGGCCTTGCTGCCGCACATTCCCTCGGCGCAGTTTCCCGCGCATGCGCTGGCATGCGAGCTCTACATCGAGTCCGGCGTGCGGGCCGTCGAAATCGGGTCCCTGCTCCTGGGGCGCGATCCGCTCACCGGCGTGCAAGAGAAAGCGCCGCTGGAGTCGATGCGGCTGACGATCCCGCGAAGGGTCTACACCAACGACCACATGGACTACGTCGCAGACGCAATCGCCGCGGTGGCCCGGCGCGCGCACGCCATACGGGGGCTGGACTTCACGTACGAGCCGAAGCTGTTGCGGAACTTCACGGCACGGTTTTGCTGGGCCTCACGCTGAAGGTCAGTTGCCCTCTGGCGCCGCCACGCCGTCCAGCGCGGCGATGGCATCGGCCGGCAGCTCCAGCGTGCCTGCCGCCAGGTTCTCGCGCAGGTGGCCCACCGACGAGGTGCCCGGAATCAGCAGGATGTTCGGCGAGCGGCGCAACAGCCAGGCCAGCGCCACCTGCATCGGCGTCGCGCCCAGGCTTTCGGCGATGCCGGAGAGCGCGGACGACTGCAGCGGGGTGAAGCCGCCCAAGGGAAAGAACGGCACATAGGGAATGCCGTCGCGCGCCAGTTGGTCGATGAGCGCGTCGTCGTGGCGATGCACCAGGTTGTAGTGGTTCTGCACGCAGGCGATGCGGCAGATGGCGCGCCCTTGCGCGACCTGCGCGGCGGTCACGTTGCTCAGGCCGACGTGCCGCACCAGGCCCTGGCGCTGCAGTTCGGCCAGCGCCGTGAGCGGCGCCTCGATCGAGCCTTCGGCCGGACCATGGGTGTCGAACATGATGCGCAGGTTCACGACCTCCAGCACGTCCAGGCCCAGGTTGCGCAGGTTGTCGTGCACCGCCTGCGCCAGTTCCTGCGCGGAGAACGCGGGCAGCCAGCCGCCCTTGTCGTCGCGCCGTGCGCCGATCTTGGTCACGATGACCAGGTCTTTGGAATACGGGGCGAGCGCCTCGCGAATGAGCTGGTTGGTGATGTGCGGGCCGTAGAAGTCGCTGGTGTCGATGTGGTCGACGCCGCTTTCCACGGCCTCGCGCAGCACGGCCAGCGCCGCGGCGCGGTCCTTGGGCGGGCCGAACACGCCGGGGCCGGCGAGTTGCATGGCGCCGTAGCCGAGGCGATGGACGGCGCGGTCGCCAAGGGCGAACGAGGTGGGGGCTTGCGTGCTGGACATGGTGTTTCTTTCATGAAGCTTGAAGGGACGAGGCCAGTCTAGGCAGCGCACCATTGCTTGATAAGTCGTCACAATCGGCACAGGCTGTACGGAATTCCACACAATGAAAGTCGACCTTGGTGATCTGAACGCCTTCGTGGCGGTGGCGGGAGCCAAGGGCTTTCGCGACGGGGCACGCCTGAGCGGCGTGAGCGCTTCGAGCTTGAGCGAGGCGGTGCGCCGGCTGGAAACGCAGCTCGGCGTGCGGCTGTTTCACCGCACGACGCGCAGCGTGCTGCCCACGGAGGCCGGGCAGCGGCTGCTGGAGCGGCTGCGGCCCGCGCTGAGCGAAGTCGAGGCCGCGCTGGACGTGGTGAACGGCTTTCGCGACCGGCCGGCCGGCACGCTCAAGCTGAACGTGCCGGTCAGCGCGGCGCGGCTGGTGCTGCCCTCCATCGTGCCGCGCTTTCTGGCGGCCTACCCCGACATCGCGCTCGAGGTGATTGCCGAGGACGGCTTCGTCGACGTGCTGGCGGTCGGCTGCGACGCCGGCATCCGCTACGACGAGCGGCTGGAGCAGGACATGATCGCCGTGCCCATCGGCCCGCGCACCCAGCGCTTCGCGGTGGCGGCGTCGCCCGCCTACCTGGCACGCCATGGCCGCCCGGAGCACCCGCGCGACCTGCTCGGCCACGAATGCCTGCGCGGGCGCTTCGCCAGCGGATCGATGCCGCCATGGGAGTTCGAGCGCGACGGCGAAGTGCTTCGCGTGGACGTGACGGGGCAGTTGATCGTGCGGCTCGGTGCTGCGACCGACCTGGCGGTGGATGCGGCGGTGGCCGGGGCCGGCGTGATCTATCTGTTCGAGGACTGGTTGCGCCCCTGCATGGACAGCGGCGCGCTCGAGCCGATCCTCGAGCCGTGGTGGCCGCGCTTTTCCGGGCCGTTCCTGTACTACCCGGGCCGGCGGTTGCTGCCGGCACCACTGCGCGCCTTCGTCGATTTCATCCAGGAGCCGCGCTGAGCACCCTCTCAGCCGTCCTCGCCCGCCCCCAAGCCAGGCCCCTGGTGAAACACCAGGTCTTCCACCACCACCCCGCCGACCAGGTGCTGGGCCACGATGCGGTCCATGTTCTCGGGCGTGACGTTGTAATACCAGGTGCCGTCGGGCTGCACGCACATCACCGGCCCGCCCTTGCAGGCCGCGAAGCAGCCCACGCGGCTGCGCTTGACGCGCAGTTCCCCCTCGTTGAGCCCCGCCGCCTTGAACTTGTCGCCCAGGCTGTCGAACAGGTCCTGCGAGGCGCCGTCGGGGCTGCAGCGCGGGCCGGTGCAGACCAGCAGGTGGCGCTTGTAGACGCCGATCTTCGGTTTGACGACTTCGGTCATCCCTGTGTTTCCTCTGCCGGTTCAAGCGGTGCGCCCGCGGCCGGCTGCGCCTCGACCGGTGCGGCAAGCACGGCCTCGATGTAGTCGGCCGGCAGGCGGTGCTGCGCCGCCAGCGCGGCAATGCTGATGCCGTCGGCGTGGTCGGCGCGCAGGTTGGTCATCCAGCCCAGCAGCCCGGTGGACAGCGAACGGCCGGGCTTCTCGCCGCTGCGCGTGCTGCCGCCGTCGTCCAGGTCGTACTTGTTGGCATAGCCGCGCGGCGTGACCATCAGGCCGTGCTGCAAGAAGGTGTGGCTGTTGCCGATGAGCACGGTCGTCAGCATGCCGATGTCGCACTCGCTCATGTGGGCCAGCGTGGTGAACTCGATGCGCTCGCGCCGGCGGTAGGCCGACTTGACCACCGCCACCGGGGTGTCCGCCCGCCGATGCCGCAGGAACAGTTGCTGCGCCTGCACGATCTGCTGGGTGCGCCGCCCGCTCTTGGGGTTGTAGAGGGCCACCACGAAGTCGGCCGCCGCCACCGCGTCGAGCCGCCGGGCGATCACCGGCCAGGGCGTGAGCAGATCGCTCAGCGAGATCGAGCAGAAGTCGTGCGTGAGCGGCGCGCCCACCAGCGCCGCGCAGGCGTTGATGGCCGACGCGCCCGGCACCACCTCCACGGCGATGTCGGAGTCCGGCGTCCAGCCGGCCTGGAACAGCACCTCGTAGGTCGGGCCGGCCATGCCGTACACGCCGGCATCGCCGCTGGAGATGAGCGCGACCTTCTTGCCCTCGCGGGCGCGCTCGAGCGCGTTGACCGCGCGGTCGAGCTCTTCGGTCATGCCCTTGCGGATCACTTCCTTGCCCTCGAGCAGGTCGGCCACCAGCTTGATGTAGGTGCTGTAGCCGACCACCACGTCGGCCTCGGTGATGGCGGCCAGCGCGCGCTGGGTCATGTGGTCGTGGCTGCCGGGGCCGATGCCGACCAGCGAGATCTTGCCGCTCATGGGGTCGGCACGCGGCGCGTGGGGTGTGCGGAGGCGTTCATTGCGGATTCCGTTCGGGGGTTGATGTGGGTTCAGGACATGCGCGCGATCGAGATCGTCGCGTGGCGCCCGTCGGCGCCGCGGTGTTTGTGCTTCGGCACGACCAGCGCCGTCATCGGCAGGCCGCCGCCGGCCAGCAGCGCGGCCGCCTCGCTGACCGAGGGCGTGCCGGTGTGCCTGCGCACCGTTTCCGACGGATGCGGCACGGGCACCTGCGCCAGTTGCGCGGCGGGGTAGAAGTGCATCGCCCAACTGTGGGCTGCGGCCAGCGCCAGCAGGCCCGGCTCGTCGGCCTTCAGGTCGATGCTGGCCGCCGCGGCCACCTGTGCCAGCTGCGCGCCGATGCCGGCCAGCGCCTCGTCGAGCGCCTGCTGCAGCGTGGCCTGCGGCGTGCCGCGGTCGCATCCCAGGCCGATGGCATAGCGCACCGGGCTCATTGCGGCGGCCGGTACACCACGAGGCGCTCAGCCAGCGCGCTCCAGCGCTCGGCGCTCACCTCGGCCAGCGTGATCCACAGCACGGCCTTGAAGCGCGCGAGGTCGACCTCGTCGAAGCGCGCGAACCGGTGGATGTTGGCCGGCAGGGGCGTCGGGCGGGTCCACCAGTCGGGGCTGCCGGCCTCCTGCACCACCGCGATCGGCTCGCCGTTCACCACGTGGGCCGAAACCCGCGTGATGTTGATCTTGGGCGCCTCCACCTTCCAGCCGAGCTCGCGCCCGAGGATGTCCACGGGAATGGTCTTGCCCACGTCCGACGCGGTGGTCAGCACGGCGGTCGCGCCCAGCAGCGCGGCGACCTGCTCGGCCATGGCGTTGGCGCCGCCCACGTGGCCCGACAGCACCGGAATCACGAACTGCGCGGCGTCGTCCACCACCAGCACGCCCGGGTCCTCGTCCTTGCTCTTGAGATGCGGCGCAATCAGGCGCACCACGGCGCCGAGCGAAACGAAGAACACGACCTGGTCGAAGTCCGCGAACAGCGCGGCAATTTCGTCGCGAAACGCGCCCGCATAGGCGCGCACGGGGTTGGGCAGCCCGGCCATGAGCGGCGCGAACTTGTCAGCCACGCACACGCTGGCCTCGGGCAGCAGGCGCGCCAGGCCGGCGGTCTGTTGCGCGCCATGCTTGGTGATGGCCACGAGCACCACGCGGGGTGCGGCTTCATTCGTCATTCGGGGATTCCTCTTCGATTTCAGTGCTGGTTTTCTTGCGGCAGCCGCGCACCAGCTCGCCGCGTTCGCGGCCGGGGTTCTTCACCAGCAGCAGCGACAGGTAGTTGACCTTGGTGCCCTTCAGGCTGGCCACGTCGTGCACGATGCGCTCCACCGGCGAGCCGGCCTTCTCGATGAAGCGGCTGTGTTCGAGCAGGCCGCGCCGCGCCAGCAGGTCGATCAGGTCGTCGAGCAGCGGCTTGACCTTCATGAGCACCAGCGTGTCGAAGTCGTCGAGCATCTTCTCGACCGCGGCAATGCCGTAGGCCGCGGGCACGATGGCCACGGTGTCGTCCTGCTCGGACAGCGGCAGCTGCAGCCGTGCGCAGGCCGCGTTGAAAGAAGTGACGCCGGGCACCACCTCGATGCGCGCGGCCGGGTCTAGCGCGCGCAGCACGCGCGCCAGGTAGCAGAAGCTCGCGTAGGTGGAGGCGTCGCCCTCGACCAGGAACAGCACGTCCTGACCGGTCGCGAGCATCGCCTGCACGGTCTCGGCGGCCTTGAGCCAGTGGCGCGCAAGCTTCTCTGCGTCGTGCGTCATCGGGAACAGCAGGGCCTGGTGCTGCGCGGGCGTCGACAGGCCGGCGCGCAGCGCGATGTCCAGCGCGTAGCTGTCCTTGCGCAGGCTGCGCACGGGGTAGGTCCAGATGGCGTCGGCGCGCATCAGCAGCGACCACGCGCGGCGCGTGATCAGGTCGGGGTCGCCGGGGCCGAGCGACACGCCGTGGAGCATGCCGGGCGCCGTCATGCCGCGGCTCCCGTCTCGGGGATGGCCACGGCTGCCTGCGCGCAGACCAGCCACACCGGGTTCTCGGCCGCCAGCCGGTGCATGTGCAGGATCGGCTTGCTGCGCGAGGCCTGCAGCTGCAGCACGTCCCAGCGCGCGCCCTGCGCCTTCAGCGCCTCGACCGCGCCCGCGAGGTTCTCGATGGTCACGAAGTTCATCACCAGCCAGCCGCTCGGTCGCAGGCGCCGCAGCACCAGCGCAATGAGCTCGGCCAGCTCGCCGCCGGAGCCGCCGATGAACACCGCGTCCGGGTCAGCCCACGCGGCCAGGCCCTCGGGCGCCTTGCCGTGCACCAGGCTGTGGTTGCTGATGCCCATGGCCTGCCGGTTGCGCGCGACGATGGCGCTGTCGTCCGCGTTCTTCTCGATGGCGTACACATGCCCGCGCCAGCACAGCCGTGCGGCCTCGAGCCCGACCGAGCCGGAGCCCGCGCCGATGTCCCACACCACGCTGTCGGTGCGCAACTGCATGCGCGCGAGCGAGACGGCGCGCACCTCGTTCTTGGTGATCAGGCCCTTCTCGGGATGGCGCTGCTCGAAGCTGGCGTCCGGCAGGCCGAACAGCACCTGCGGCGCGCGCAGCCGGGTGCGCCAGAGCAGCACCACGTTGGGGTCGGCAAAGCGCATCTGCGCCGCGGCCGTGATGCGCATGCCACTGACCACGCGCTCCTCGGGCTGGCACAGGCGCTCGGCCACGGCCATCTCGACTTCGTCGGCCAGGCCTTCGGCCACGAGCATGCGCGCGATGCGGTCGGGCGTGTTGTCGGGGCTGGTGAGCACGGCCAGGCGGTCGTGCTGGCGAATGTCGCGCAGCAGCGCGTACAGGCCGTGCGCGGGCGGCGAACCCGGCAGCCAGTCGCCGGCGTCCCTGGCGTGCACGGAAGCGAACTTCATCTCCTGCCACGGCAGGCCAAGGCGCGCACAGGCCAGCTGCAGCGTCGACACGTTCGGCAGCACCTCGATGGCCTCCAGACACAGGCGCGCCGCCAGGAAGGCCGCAATGCCATGGCACAGCGGATCGCCGGTGGCCAGCACCACCACGCGCCGGCCCTCGGCCTGCGCGGCGCGAGTCCATTCGGGCACCTGCGCCAGGCCGCCGGCCAGGTCGCGCTGCACCGCGTCGGGTGCGATGTGCGCGGCGAACAGGGCCAGGGTGCGCGCGGCGCCGATCACCAGTTGCGCGTGCTGCAGATGCGCCAGCGCGCTGCGGCCGAGGCTCGCATCGCCGTCGTCCAGCACGCCGAGGATGCGGCATTTGTTCGTCATGTTGTCGTCGGTGTTCAGGAGGCCTCCGCGATCTTTCGACCATCAAAGTCGCAGACCAGCACTTTCAGTTCGAACTGGTCGGGGTAGCGCGTGCGCAGCGTCTGGATGACGCGCTGCGCAAGTGCCGTGTGAAAAGCCGTGCCGAGCCCGAGTGCGTCCATGCGCTCGCCGGCGTAGCGCGCGGTCTCGTTGCCGCGGATCGCGTCGCACACGTCGCCCGGCGCGCCGAGCCCTGCCGCCAGGTCGGCCAGAAGGCCGGTGTCGACCTCGGCCCGGCCGGCGTGGGTGATGGTCTCGCCTTGCGCGATCTTGGTGAGCTTGCCGACCATGCCGCCGATCACGACCTTCCTGATTCCGGCCTTCACGGCCGCGCCCATCGCATAGCGCAGGAAGTCGCCCATCTGCACGAAGGCCGGCTCGGGCAGTTCGGGCATCTCGGCCATCACGAACTTCTCGGTGCGCCCGCCGGTCGTGAGCACGACCACGCCGTGGCCCAGCGTGCCGGCCACCTGCACGCCCTGCACCACGCTCGCGCGGTAGGCGGCGGTGGAATAGGGCTTGACGATGCCGGTGGTGCCCAAAATGGAAATGCCGCCGAGGATGCCCAGGCGCGCATTGAGCGTTTTCTTGGCCATCTCCTCGCCCTGCGGCACGGAGATGGCCACCTCGAGGCCGACTTCGTCGAGCAGCGGCGTGCCCACCGCGCGCACGTTCGCCTCGATGTTGCGGCGCGGCACCGGGTTGATGGCCGGCCCGCCGACGGCCAGGCCGAGCCCCGGCATGGTGACCGTGCCCACGCCGACGCCGCCCTTCAGCAGCACCTGCCCCGCCAGTTCGGGCAGCACGCGCACGTCGGCGGTGAGGTGGGCCTTGTCGGTGCAGTCGGGGTCGTCGCCCGCATCCTTGATGACCATCGCATGCGCATGCGCGAGCGCGCCGTCGACGCGGCCGTCCTGCACCGCGAAGCGCACCAGGTCGCCGTTGGGCAGCAGGCACTCGACCTCGTCGGGCACCTGGCCGGTGACCAGGCCGATCACCGCCGCGCGCGCCGCCGCGGCCGAACACGCACCGGTCGTGAAACCGGTGCGGGTGCCGCGGGGCGCGCCCTTGTCCATCATGCGGTGTGCTCGCGCGCCTCCGCCAGGCCCAGCAGCGCGTGGATCGCGGCCACCACCAGCGTGGAGCCGCCCTTGCGGCCGCGAATCACGACCCAGGGCACGCCGGCCTCCAGCGCCATCAGGTCCTTCGACTCGGCCGCCGAGACAAAGCCGACCGGCATGCCGACCACCAGCGCGGGCCGCGCACCTTCTTCATGGACCAGCCGCACGATCTCGATCAGCGCGGTGGGTGCATTGCCGATGCCGACGATCGCGCCGTCGACCAGGCCCAGGCGGTGGGCCTTGCGCATGGCCTGAACGGCGCGCGTGGTGCCTTCGGCCTTGGCCTGCGCGATCACGTCCTCGTCGCTGATGAACTGGTGCGTGCCCATGCCGAAGTGGGCCAGGCGCGGGGCCGAGAGGCCCACGCAGATCATCTCCACGTCGGCCACCACGCGGCTTTCGCGCGAACGGATGGCGGCGATGGCGGCGTCTACCGCGTCGGGGTGGAAGTCGGTCAGGCCGTTGAAGTCGAAGTCGGCGTTCGCATGGATCATGCGGCGCACCACCGGCCACTGGTCGGCGGTGTAGGGGTGCGACGTGACCTCACGGTCGATCACCGCGAAGGAGTCGTGCTCGATGGCGCGGCCGGCCGCCGTGAGCTGCTCGGTGACGACGTTGGCCGCCATGGAAGTCGTCGGATTCATCGCAGTGCCGGCGCCGTGCCGTGCGCGTGGGCGGGGCCGTGCGCGTGGTCATGCGCGTGGTCATGCGCATGGTCGTGATCGTGCGGATGCGGATGCGCGTGCGCAGGCTCGTCGCCATGGCTGTGCGGCACGGCATCGTCATGGTGGTGGCCGCCCAGGCCGTGTTCCACCGCGAAGTCGCGGAACTTGCAGCCGTCGCAGGGCATGAGCGCGATCGGCGCGCCGCGCCGCAGGTCGTTCACGCGCTGCTCCAGCAGCGCGAAGATCTCGGGCTCGAAGCCGAAGTACCGGGTCGAGACGAAGCGGATCGTCGGGTACTGCGCCTTCAGGTTCTCGACCTGGCGCGCGATGCGCTCGACCAGCGTGCCGTTGAACAGGTAGTAGGGCAGCACCACCACCTGCTTCATGCCCTGCAGGCTCTGGCGCTGCACGGCCTTCTCCAGGCGCGGGTAGGTGATGCCCGTGAAGGCAAGGTCCACCAGCTCGTGGTCGGTTTCCTCCAGCAGCCAGCGCGCCATCTTCGCCATGTCGCCGTTGGCCTGCCGGTCCGACGAGCCCCGGCCCAGGATCACCACGCCGGTGGTGGTCGGGTCGGGCATGTCGAGCGCCTGCATCGCGCCTTTCAGGCGGCGCCGCAGGATCGCCAGGATCGGGTCGCAGGCCGTGAGGTGCGGCGCATACAGGAACTGCACCATCGGGAACTTGAGCCGCGCACCGTCGATGGCCTGCGGAATGTCCATCTTCACGTGGCCCGCCGCATTGAGGATGAGCGGCACCACGACCACGCGTTGCGCGCCCTCGGCGGCGCGGCGCAGCCCCTCGCTCATCGTGACTTCGGAGAACTCGATGAAGCAGACCTCGATGCGCCAGCCCGGTTGCCGCTCGCGCCACTGCGCCGCGAAGGCCTCGATCTCGTCGTTGCCGGATTTTTCGCGCGAGCCGTGGCCCACCAGGAGAATGGTTTCGGTGCTCACGGGGTGTCCTGCAGGAGGGTCTGGACGGGAACGCTCGCGCGCCGGAAGCGGTGCGTGAAGCTCGCGTCGTAGAGTTTGGATTTGGCCAGCGTGGTCCATTGCCGCGCGCCCAGCGTGGGGCTCGCGATGATCATCGACTGGCTCACGATGCGGGCCTCGCGGCACAGCGCCTGGATGGTGGCGACCGTGCCGCGCACGATCTTTTCCTCGCCCGGCCAGCTCGCCTTGTGGACCACCACCACGGGTGCGTCGGGCGACCAGCCGGCGGCCGTCAGCGCGGCCGTGACCTTGCCCATGAGCGTGATGCTCAGGAAGATGCACAGCGTGCTGTGGTGCGCGGCCAGCGCCTCCAGCGACTCGCCTTCGGGCATCGGCGTGCGGCCCTCGACGCGCGTGAAGATCACGGTCTGCGTGACTTCGGGCAGCGTGAGGCTCTCCACCGCCGCCGCCGCAGAGGCCATGGCGGAAGACACGCCCGGCACCACGCCGGTCGGCACGCCCGCCGCATCCAGCGGCTGCACCAGCTCGATGAGCGCACCGTACAGGCCCGGGTCGCCGGTCTGCAGGCGCACCACGGTATGGCACCGCGCGGACTGTGCAATGAGCCAGGCGGACATCTGCTCGAGCGTCATGTCCTTGCTGTCGGCAATCGCGCAGTCGGGCGGCGCCCAGCGCGTGGCGGCTTCGCTCACGAGCGAGCCCGCGAACAGGATGGCCCCGGCGCGTTCGACCAGGCCTCGGCCCTTGACGGTGATGAGTTCCGGGTCACCCGGACCCGCGCCGACGAACCAGACGGTTCCCGGCGTGCACGCTCCCTGCGAAGCGCTGCTTGGAGCGATGGCTCGCTCGTTCATGATGTTTCCTCCGCGCCCGCCGCGCGACTGATGGTCGTTACGACCCGGCGGGAGGAGGAGAAATCGGGAGGCGTCAGCGAATGCTGTTCTGGCGGATGACCTGATGCATCGAGCCGGACGCAATGCGTCGCCCGCCGATCCTCGCCCACCGCAAGGTCATGCGCTGGTCGTCAGGCCGGTCTCCGGGCTCGCGAGCGGAGGGCCATCGGCTCTCCTGCAAAGACCGCCTTCCCGTGCCGTTCGTGACACAGTGGCGTGGGACCGGATCCCGGGGTCTTGCTTCTGACTCGCTTACCGTTGCGGGGGCAGCGTCGGCATGGCGCGGTGTTCTCCACCGCCGCGCACCGACTTCCCGTTTCACCCTGGCCGCCCCGCCGTTTCCACGGGGCGCCAGGACACCTGACAACGCGGGCGGAGTGTATCAGCCGCATGCGGCGGCTTGCCCCGCAAGGCCCTGCCCTCGCCGCCCGGCGGCGCGCTCAGATGCCGGTGAGCCCGCCGGTGCACATCAGCGTCTGGCCGCTCACGTAGTCGGACTCCGGCGCGCACAGCAGGTACACCGCGCCGGCCGCTTCCTCGGGCGTGCCGCCGCGTCCCAGCGGAATCGACTGCTCCATCATCGCCAGCAGCCCGGGGTTGATGCCGACCTTGATCTCGCGGCCCTCGATGTTCGCGGTGGAGGCCTCCGCAGTGCTCGCGGTCAGCCGCGTCTGGATGAAGCCGAAGGCCACGCAATTGACCGTGACGTTCATGCGGCCCCACTCCTTGGCCAGCGTCTGCGTGAGCCCGACGATGCCGGCCTTGGCGGTCGAATAGTTGGCCTGCCCCGCGTTGCCGAAGAGGCCAGCCACCGACGAGATGTTGACCACCTTGCGCACCACGCGTTGCCCTGCTTCGGTCTCTGCCCTCGACAGCGCACGGATCACGGGCTGCGCCGCGCGCAGGATGCGAAAGGGCGCCGTGAGATGCACGTCGATCATCGCGTACCACTGCTCGTCGGTCATCTTCTGCACCACGCTGTCCCAGGTGTAGCCGGCGTTGTTGACGACGATGTCCAGGCCCTTGTATTCGCTCACCGCCGTGCCGACGAAGCGCTCGGCGAAGTCCGGCGCGGCCACGCTGCCGACGCAGGCCACGGCCTCGCCGCCGGCCGCGCGAATGGCCTGCACGGTGTCTTCGGCCGGCTCGGCATCGAGGTCGTTGACGACGATGCGCGCGCCTTCGGAGGCGAGCTTCAAGGCAATGGCGCGGCCGATGCCGCGGCCCGATCCGGTGATGAGGGCGACCTTGCCGGCGAGTTTGCGTGTCATGTCTCTTGTCTTTCCTGAAGTGATGTCAGCGCAGCGCCA
Organism: Variovorax sp. 10N412; assembly: GCF_056394985.1. Lineage (NCBI taxonomy): Bacteria > Pseudomonadati > Pseudomonadota > Betaproteobacteria > Burkholderiales > Comamonadaceae > Variovorax > Variovorax sp. 10N412. The sequence goes on along the minus strand of NZ_JBFTIO010000024.1, from coordinate 17,403 downwards.
CCAGCGCCTCGCCCGCGATGCGCGCCTGCCCGTACTGGGTGGCGCTGAGCACCTCGATGCGCACGCAGGGCTCGCCGTTGTGCTCGAGCTTCTCGACCACGCGGCCGGTGCAGCGCACCGCATGGCCCAGGTGCGTGATGCCCTGGAAACGCACGTCGAAGCGGCGCAGCTGCGACTGCGGCGCCCATTGCGTGAGCAGGCGGCCGAGCCAAGCCATGCCCAGCATGCCCTGCGCAAACACGTCGGGCATGCCGGCCTTGCGCGCGAAGTCGGTGTCGATGTGAATCGGGTTGTGGTCGCCCGAGGCACCCGCGAACAGCGCGAGTGCGGTGCGGTTCACCGGCGGCAGCTGCAGCGCGGGCAGTTCGTCGCCGACTTGAACGGCGTCGTGGGTCAGGGCCTTCATCGGTGTTCCTTCAGTGGCGGCAGACGATCACCGCGCGCAGCTCGGCGACCAGCTCGTCGCGCTGGTTGGTGGCGCGCGAGGTCTTGACGACGAATTCGAGCGCGCCGTTCTTCTTGTCGTAGATGTCGGTGATGGTGGAGCGCACCGTCACCGTGTCGCCCACGCAGGCCGGCCGGTGGTAGCTGAAGCTCTGCTCGCCGTGCAGCAGCTTCGACAGCGGAATCTGCAGGTCGGCCAGCAGCTGGCTGGACGCACCCGAGTCGAGCTCGGCCGCGAACAGGAAGGTCGGCGGCGCGGGCAGGTCGGGGTAGCCGGCGGCACGCGCAGCGGCGGTGTCGGTGTAGACGGGGTCGGTCTCGCCGATGGCCTTGGCAAAGAACTGCAGCCGGCTGCGCTCGATGGGCAGCACCGAGGGCGGCAGCGTGTGGCCGATCCATTTCCTGTCGATCATGGTGCCGGCCTTCACGCGCGTCCGACGCGTTCGTACAGCGTGACCACGCACGCGCCGCCCAGCCCGAGGTTGTGCTGCAGCGCCATCCGCGCGCCCTCGACCTGGCGCTTGTCCGCCGTGCCGCGCAGCTGCTGGACCAGCTCCGTGCATTGCGCCAACCCGGTGGCGCCCAGCGGGTGCCCCTTCGACAGCAACCCGCCGGACGGGTTGGTGACCACTTGGCCGCCGTAGGTGTTGTCCCCGTCGAGCACGAACTTCTCCGCGCCGCCCACGGGGCACAGGCCCAGTGCCTCGTAGCTGAGCAGTTCGTTGTGCGCGAAGCAGTCGTGCAGCTCGACCACGTCCACGTCCTGCGGGCCGACGCCGGCCGCGTCGTACACCTTCTGCGCGGCCTCCTGCGCCATGCTGAAGCCGACCACCTCGCGCATGTCGCGGCTCTCGAAGGTGATGGGCCGGTCGGTGGTCATGGCCTGCGCCTTGATGCGCACGCTGCGGTCCAGGCCGTGGCGCTCGGCGAAGCGCGGCGAGCACACGATGGCCGCGGCCGCGCCGCAGGTGGGCGGGCAGGCCATGAGCCGCGTCATCACGCCGGGCCACATGACCGGTGCGGCCATGACCTCGTCCTCGGTGATCACCGTGCGAAACAGCGCCACCGGATTGTTCGACGCATGGCGGCTGGCCTTGGCGCGGATCTTCGCGAAGGTGGACATCTGCGTGCCGTACTGCTGCATGTGCGCCAGCCCCGCGCCGCCGAAATAGCGCAGCGCCAGCGGCACCTGCTCGTTGCCGACGAGCTCGTCGGTGATGTGCTCGAACTGGTCGAACGGGCTCGGCCGGTCGTTGAACACCGCGCCCAGCGCGCCCGGGCCCATGTGCTCGAAGCCCAGCGCGAGCACGCAGTCGGCCGCGCCGCTGGCCACGGCCTGGCGCGCGAGGAACAGCGCGGTCGAACCGGTGGAGCAGTTGTTGTTGACGTTGACGACCGGAATGCCGGTCATGCCCACCTCGTACAGCGCGCGCTGGCCGGCGGTGGAGTCGCCGTACACATAGCCCACGTAGGCCTGCTGCACCAGCTCGTAGCCGACGCCGGCGTCCTTCAGCGCGGCGTTCGTGGCGTGGCTGGCCATCTGTGGATAAGGCTGGTTGGCGCCCGGCTTGGTGAAGGGGATCATGCCGACCCCGACCACGTAGACGTCTTGACTCATTGGAATGGCTCCTGGAGGTGTTGGGTTGAAAGAAACGATTGCCGGCCGCGGCTCAGGCCACGCTGCGCTGGCGGTCCTGCCAGAACGGTTCGCGCAGCCTGGTCTTGAGCACCTTGCCCGCGCCCGACAGCGGCAGTGCGTCGGTCACGGCCACGCTGCGCGGGCATTTGTAGTTGGCGATCAGCGTCTTGCAGTGCGCGATCAGTTCCTCGGGCCGGATGCCCTGCCCCGCCTTGAGCACCAGCACCGCGTGCACGGCCTCGCCCCACTCCTCGCTGGGAATGCCGATGACCGCGCAGGCCGCCACCGCCGGGTGCTGGTTGATGGCGTTCTCGACCTCGGCGGAGTACACGTTCTCGCCGCCGCTGATGATCATGTCCTTCAGCCGGTCGACCACGAAAATGAAGCCGTCGGCGTCCATGTAGGCGCCGTCGCCGGTGTGCATCCAGCCGTCGCGCAGCGCGGCCGCCGTCTGCTCGGGCTTGTTCCAGTAGCCCTGCATCACGTTGGGGCCGCGCACCGCCACCTCGCCCACGGTGCCGCGCGGCACCTCGGTGCCGTCGGCATCGACGATGCGCACTTCCATGCACACGCTGGCGCGGCCGGCCGCGCGCAGCTTGCCGGTCTTTCGGCCCTCGACCGTGTGGAAGAACGCCGGGTGCAGCGTGGCGATGGGCGACAGCTCGGTCATGCCGTAGGCCTGCACGAAGTCGACGCCCGGAAAGGCTTCCATGGCGCGGTTGAGCACGGCCTCGGAAATGGGCGACGCGCCGTAGGTGATGCCCTTCAGGCTGCTCAGGTCGCGCGGCTTGCGCATGGCGGGGTGGTCGACCAGCATCTGGATCATGGTGGGCACCAGCAGCAGGCTGGTCACGCGGTCGCGCTCGATGGCGTCGAGCACGCCTTCGGGCGTGAACATGGGCAGGATGGCGTGCGTGTTGCCCGTGAACCAGTGCGGCGTGGCCAGCCCCATGTCGGCCAGGTGGAACATGGGTGCCGCATGCAGGTAGCAGCCGCCGGCCGGGGCCAGGCCCTCGGCTTGCGCGGCCAGCGCCGAGCTGCAGATGTTGGTGTGGCTGAGCATCACGCCCTTGGGAAAGCCGGTGGTGCCGCCCGTGTAGAAGATGCCGGCCAGGTCCTCGCCGCGGCGCACCGCGTCGGGCACCGGCGCCGTGGTGTCGATCAGGGCCTCGTAGCCGTGCATGCCGGCGGGCACGGCGCCGTCGCCGCAGTAGATCACCTCGCGCAGGCTCTTCGACTGGCCGCGCATCTGCTCGACCACCGCGCGGAAGGTCTCGTCGACCAGCATGATGGTGGAGCCCGAGTCTTCCAGCGAGTAGAGAATCTCGGCGGGCGACCAGCGGATGTTGCAGGGGTTGAGCACGCCGCCGCCCCAGGGCACGGCCATCTGGTATTCCAGGTATCGGTCGGAGTTGAGCGACAGCATGGCGACGCGGTCGCCCGTCTGCATGCCGAGCCCCTGCAGCGCGCCGGCCAGGCGCGCCACGCGGTCGGCAAAGTCGCGAAAGCTGCGTGCGCGGCCGGCAAAGCGCACGGCAATGGCATCGGGGCGTTGCTGCACGGCCCGGTGAAGGCCCTGGGTGAGGTACATGGGTTTGTCTCCATCTCGTTCTTGTGTAGGCGCATGGTAGAAATCCGGCCACTGCCCGGCGATTGCACTTCGCTTCGATCGCATGGCAGAAAACGTCAATCGACAGACACATGCTGCAACCGCCAGTGACCATTCCGATTGCCTTCGTGCAGGGCATGCTGTCGGGCGTTCGCGCGCGGGGCGATGCGGCGGCGGTGTGCATCGACACCGCCCTGGAAGACGCGGGCATCGCGCCCGCGCTGCTGGGCGAGGTGGGTGCGCGCGTCACGGCCGAGCAGTACGTGGCGCTGTTCGCGCTGCTGATGCAGCGCATGGACGACGAGGCCCTGGGTTTCCTGTCGCGCCCGCTGCGCTGCGGCAGCTTCGCGCTGATGACGCGCTCCACGCTGGGCGCGCGCACCTTCGGGGTGGCGCTGCGCCGCGTGGCCCACACCTTCGGCCTGCTGCAGGACGACCTGTCGCTGGTGCTGCTGCGCGAAGACCCGCTCGCAGGCTTCGGGCTGCGGCTGAACCACCCGCCGGCCACGCACCAGAACTTTCTGCACGAGCTGATGCTGCGCGTGTACTGGCGGCTGTTCGCCTGGCTGCACGGCGGGCGGCTGGTGGCGCGCCGCTTCGACTTCGGCTTTGCGCTGCCGCCCTATGCCGACGGCTACGCCAAGGTGTTTCCGGGGCCGCTGCAGTTCGGCCAGCCGCTGTCGGCCGTGTGGTTCGACGCCGGCGCGCTCGACACGCCGGTGCACCGCGACGCGCAGGAAATGCAGGCCTTCCTGGCCGCGTCGCCGGCCAACGTGATCCTGCCGCGCATGGCGGAGCAGGCTGTGAGCGCGCGGGTGCGCGCGGTGCTGCAGCAGCACCGGCCGGCATGGACCGACCTGGCGACCGCGGCGAACGTGCTGCACATGTCGGTGAGCACGCTGCAGCGGCACCTGGCGACCGAAGGCACGTCGTTCCAGTCGCTGAAGGACCAGCTGCGGCGCGACCTGGCCATCGTGCGGCTCAACACCAGCACCGTGCCGCTCGCGGTGCTGGCAGAAGAGCTGGGCTTTGCGGACAGCGCGGCGTTCCAGCGGGCCTTCAAGGCGTGGACCGGTGGCGCGCCGGGGTCGTACCGGCGGCGGATGCTGCCTGCGGCCCCATCTGACTGAGCTGGAATGCGTCGGCGCGAGTTTTCAGAAGCTACCGGAACTCCAGCAATCTCGCGCGACAATTCGCGCATGGCCACCGCATCCGAACTCCCTCCCCTCAACCGCCAGTTCGTCGCCCACTTCGGCGAGATGGGCAGCAAGTGGGGCATCAACCGCACCGTCGGGCAGATCTATGCGCTGCTCTTCCTCTCGCAGCGCGCGCTCAATGCCGACGAGATCGCCGAGCTGCTGGAGTTCTCGCGCTCCAACGTCAGTATGGGCCTGAAGGAGCTGCAGGCGTGGCGCCTGGTGCACCTGCGCCACCACGCGGGCGACCGGCGCGAATACTTCGAGGCGCCTTCGGACGTGTGGGAAATCTTTCGCGTGCTGGCCGAGGAACGCCGCCGCCGCGAGATCGAACCCACGCTCTCGATGCTGCGCAACGCGCTGCTCGAGTCGCCGACGAGCGACGCCGAGCGCCACGCGCAGGAGCGCATGCGCGAGATGCACGACCTGATCGACCGGCTGATGACGTGGTTCGACGACGTGCAACGGCTCGCGCCCGAAACCGCCATGAAGCTCATGGGGATGGGCGCGACCGTGACGAAGGTGCTGACGCTCAAGGACCGCATCACCGGCGGCGGAGCGTCGAAAAAGAAACCTTGAGAAGCCCCCCGGGCGAACGCTAGAGCCTCTCCTGCCCTTGCGCGGGCTCGGGCGTGTCGAACTTGGCCTTGCGCACGGCGTCGTCGTCCATCAGTTCGTACCACATGGCGTTGAGTACGGCGAAAGCGGCTGCCAGCGGCAGGCCAAGAATCCAGGCGAAGTACCACATGTCTTTTTCTCCGTTCAGTACGCGTGTCCGCTCTCGTCGCGGATCGCTTGTTCGTCGACTTTGCCCCACAGCACGTGGTAGACCCAGCTGGTGTAGGCCACGATGATGGGAATGAAGAAAGCCGTCACCACCAGCATGATGAACAGCGTGAGGTGGCTCGACGACGAGTCCCACACCGTGAGGCTGGCACGCGGGTCGATCGACGACGGCAGGATGAACGGGAACATCGACGCGCCCACGCTCAGGATGATCCCGGCGATGCCGAGCGCCGCGGTGAGCAACGCCAGCACCGGACGGCGCAGCACGAGTCCGAGCAACGCACCCAGCGCGCCGACGAAGCCGAGCACGGGCGCGGCCAGCGTCCAGGGGTGCGCCGCGTAGTTGGCGGTCCATGCGCCGGCATGCAGCTCGACGGTCTTGAGCATCGGATTGGACGGGCCCACCGAATCGACCACGCTGCTGATGCGGTAGCCGCCGATGCTCGTCGCGAGCAGCACGCCCGCCAGCGCATACAGCGCAACGGTGAGCACTGAGGCGACGATGCCGAAGGTGCGCGCACGCTCGGCGACCGGCCCCGCCGTCTTGAGCAGCAGCCACGAAGCACCGTGCATCACGAGCATGGCCACCGACACCAGCCCGCACAGGATGGCGAACGGGTTCAGCAGGCCGAAGAAGCCGCCGTCGTAGAAGATGTGCATGTCGGGGCTGAAGCGGAACGGCACCCCCTGCAGCACGTTGCCCACGGCCACGCCGCAGATCAGCGCCGGCACGAAGCCGCTGAAGAACAGCACCCAGTCCCAGCGCGCGCGCCATTGCGGCGACTCGCGCTTGCTGCGGAACTTGAAGGCCACGGGCCGCAGGATCAGCGCCGTGAGAATCACGAACATCGCCAGGTAGAAGCCCGAGAACGACACCGCGTACAGCTGCGGCCATGCGGCAAAGATGGCGCCGCCGCCCAGGATCAGCCACACCTGGTTGCCCTCCCACACCGGGCCCACGCTGTTGATGACGACGCGGCGCTCGATGTCGTTGCGCGCCGCAAAGGGCAGCAGCATGCCGCTGCCCAGGTCGAAGCCGTCGGTCACCGCGAAGCCCACCAGCAGCACGCCGATCAGCAGCCACCAGATGAAGCGCAGGGTGTCGTAGTCGAGGAGTGTGTGAAGAGTCATGCGGCGCTCCCGGCGGCAGAAATGGCGGCAGCTGAAGCTGGGCTTGCATGCGCCGGCGGAACGTGCGAGTGCGTGTCGCCTTCATCGGGCGCATGCTCCGCGTCGGGTCCCTTGCGGATGGCCTTGAGCATCAGCTTCAGCTCGATGACGAGCAGCACGGTGTAGATGGCGACGAAGCCCGCGATCGTGAGCAGCAGCGTTTTCACGCCCAGGTTCGACACGGCCACCGCGGTCGGCAGCACGCCTTCGATCACCCAGGGCTGGCGGCCGAACTCCGCCACCAGCCAGCCGGCCTCGATGGCCAGCCACGGCAGCGGAATCGCGAGCACGGCAAGCTGGAGCAACCAGCGGTGGCTGTCGAGCTTGCGGCGCGCGGAGAGCACGAGGAAAGTGCCCGTCAGCAGGATCAGCAGCATGCCGATGCCCACCATCACGCGGAACAGCCAGAACAGCGGCGCCACCTGCGGCACGGTGTCCCATGCGGCCTTGGCGATCTGCGCGTCGGTGGCGGTGCGCGGGTCGTCCACGTAGCGCTTGAGCAGCAGCGCGTAGCCCATGTTGATGCCGTTGTCCTCGAAGTCGCCGCGCACGCCCTGCGTCACCTTGTCCGTTCCGCCGGCCTCGCGGATCTTCTGCAGCGCGTCGTAGGCCTTGAGGCCTTCGCGGATGCGGGCTTCGGCGCGCTTCACGAGCTCGTCGATGCCGGGCATCACGGTGTCGAGCGAGCGCGTGCCGATGAGGCCCATCACGCCCGGAATGTGAATGGCGTAGTGCGTCTCGCGCGCCTCCTGGTCGGGAAAGCCGATGACGGTGAAGGCGGCGGGCGCGGGCTGGGTTTCCCACATGGCCTCGATGGCGGCCAGCTTCATCTTCTGGTGCTCGCCCGAGAGATAGCCGCTTTCGTCGCCGAGCACCGCCACCGACAGCGCGGCGGCCAGGCCGAACGAGGCCGCCACGGTCATCGAGCGCTTGGCCAGCTGGATGTGGCGCCCCTTGAGCAAATACCACGCCGACACGCCGAGCACGAACACGGCCGCGCACACATAGCCGGCCGACACGGTGTGCACGAACTTGGCCTGCGCCACCGGGTTGGTGAGCACCGCGGCGAAGTCGGTCACTTCCATGCGCATGGTCTGCGGGTTGAAGGCCGCGCCCACCGGGTTCTGCATCCAGCCGTTGGCAATGAGGATCCACAGCGCAGAGAAGTTGGAGCCGATGGCCACGGCCCAGGTCGCGGTGAGGTGCCCCACCTTGGAGAGCTTGTCCCAGCCGAAGAAGAACAGCCCCACGAAGGTCGCCTCCATGAAGAAAGCCATGAGCCCTTCGATGGCCAGCGGCGCGCCGAAGATGTCGCCGACGTAGTGGCTGTAGTAGCTCCAGTTCATGCCGAACTGGAACTCCATCACGATGCCGGTGGCCACACCCATCGCGAAGTTGATGCCGAACAGCACGCCCCAGAACTTCGTCATGTCGCGCCAGATCACGCGCCCGGTCATCACGTAGACCGTCTCCATGATGGCGAGGATGACCGAGAGCCCGAGCGTGAGCGGCACGAACAGGAAGTGATACAGCGCCGTCACGGCGAACTGCAGGCGCGAGAGCGCAACGATGTCGAGGTCCATGGGATCTTCCTTTTGTATTTCCTGTTTTCTTGTTCTCTGAAATCAGTCGGGGCGCAGGTTGCGCAACGCGGCGTCGAAGGCCTCGCTGCCGCGCCGCAGGTCGGCCACGATGCGGCCCTGTGCCATGCACACGAGGCGCTCGGCCAACGCGGCCTCGCGGCGCAGGTGCGTGGCGATGAGCAAGGTGCGCGCGCCGGCGTGCTGCGCCAGGCGCTGCAGCACGTCGTGCGCGGTGGCGGCGTCGAGCGCTTCGGTGGGTTCGTCGAGCAGCCACAGCGGCACCGGGCGCAACAACAGGCGGGCCAGTGCGAGGCGGCGCGACTGGCCGCCAGACAGGCCGAGGCCGCCTTCGCCCAGGCGCGTGGCCAGGCCCGCCTTCATGGCGCGCACGTCGGCGTCGAGGCCGGCAGCGCGCAGTGCGGCGTAGAGCTGCTCGTCGGTGGCTTCGGGGTCGGCAAGGCGCAGGTTGTCGCGCAGGCTGTCCTGGAAGAGTTCGGTGCGCTGGGTCAGCAGGCAGGCGAGTTCCGCGCGCGCATGGCCGGCGTGCGGCGTGATTTCACCGGCAACGACGGCCAGGAGCGTCGACTTGCCGGCGCCGCTCGCACCGATCAGGGCCACGCGCTCGCCGGGGGCCAGGCTCAGCGACACGTCGCCGAGCACCGGGCCGCGGCTGCCGGCGTGCGCGAAGCTCACGCCCTGCAGGCGCAGCGCGAAAGCGCTTTCGTCCTGGCGCACGGGCTCGTCGTCATGCGGGTCGTCCTGCGCGTCGTTCTCGCCGGTCATGCGCGGCGCAAGGCGGCGAACCGCCAGCCATGTGCGGCCCGCATCGAGCGCGCCACGGCGCAAGGCCGCAAAGGGTTCGGTGGCCGTGAGTGCGACCAGCAGCGCGAGCGCGGCAGCCGGTGCGCCGATGACACCTTCGCCGGCCAGCGCGCCCACTGCGAGCAGCACGCCGACCAGCGTCAGGGTGCCTGCGCTGCCGTATGCGAAGCCGGCCGCGGCTTCCAGCTTGTTCAGCGCCAGGTCGGCCTTGGCGAGGTGCATGTCGGCGTTCATCAACGCGTCGCGCTGGGCGTCGATGCGGCCTGCCATCACCAGGTCGGTCTGGCCCGCCACGAGGTCGACGGCGCGTGCGCGCAACGCCTCGATGGCATGCGCACGCCGCACGGCGGGGCGGCGCGCGCTTCGTGCCACGACAAAGGCGATGCCCCAGCCGACGGCCACCAGCCAGCCCCCGAGCGCCAGGCCCACGCCGAGGTGCATGAAGCCCAGCACCGCGCCGGCGAGCAATGCCGCGCCCAGTGCGGCAGCGGCCGGCACGAACAGGCGCAGGTAGAGCGACTCGAGCGCGTCGATGTCCGAGGTCAGGCGAAACAGCAGGCGGGCCGGCCGCATCAGCAGCTCGCGCGCCGCGCCGGCCTTCGCCCAGCCCCGGAACAGGCGCACGCGCAGCGCGGCAAGCACCGCAAAGCTCGCGTCGTGCGTCACCAGGCGCTCCCCGTAACGCGACGCCGTGCGGCCCAGCGCGAGCAGGCGAATGCCGGCGGACGGCATGAACACATCGAAGGTGAAGGCCGTGGCGGCGTGCAGCCCGGCCATTGCGGTCGCGGTGATGAACCAGCCCGAGAGCCCGAGCAACGCCATGCCGGCGAGCACCGTGAGGGCCGCGAGCAGGCATCCCAGCAGCAAGGGGCGCGGCTGCGCGGCGAGGAAGGGGCGCAGCACCCGGCGCAGGTCGCGCCAGTTGGAAGCGGCTGGGGCGGTCTTCATGCGGCCTGCTCCATCGTTTCAGCGACCAGGCTCACCGTGCGGTGCATGCGCGCGGCAAGCACCGGGTCGTGTGTGGCGACGATCAATGTCTTGCCGCGCGCCAAGGCCACCAACGCGTCGGCCACGCGCCCGGCGGTCTCGGTGTCGAGGTGGGCCGTGGGCTCGTCCACCAGCAGCAGGTCGGCGTGGCGGTGCACGGCGATGCGTGCCAGCGCGAGGCGCACGGCTTCGCCGCCCGACAAGCTCTGGCCGCCTTCGCCCAGCGCGACGCCGGGGTGCGCCTGCACCACATCTTCGAGCGCGGCGAAGCGCATCGCGGCGGCCACCTGCGGGGTGTCGACGCCCACGCGCCCCAACGCCACGTTGGCCGCGACCGAGCCGGCGAAGACGTGCGGCGCCTGCCCCAGCCACGCCATGCGCTGGCGCAAGGCAGCCACGGTGCGGTCGCCGAGTGCCACGCCGCCGATCGAAATTTCGCCGCGCCGTGCCGGGACCAGGCCCGCGATCAGCGACAGCAAGGCCGTCTTGCCGGAGCCGCTCGGGCCCATCAGCGCGACATGCTCGCCGGCGGCAATGCGCAGTTCGAACCCGTCGACCACCTCTTGCGGCTCGCCCGGCCAGGCAAAGTGCAGGTCGCGAATGACGAGCGCCGGTGGCGTCGTCTTCGGGCCTGCGGCGATGCGGGTCAGCGCGGCGCCGGTGCCGGCGCCAGGCAAGGGCAGCCGCTCGTGCTGCAGCTGTTCGAGCGATTGCAACGCCGCCTCGCCCGCCGCCCGGTCGTGCCAGACAGCCGACAGTTCGCGCAGCGGCTCGAAGAAGGCAGGCGCCAGCAGCAGCACGAACAGCCCTTCGCCCAGGCTCAGTTGCCGCCCCCACGCACCGAACCCGAGTGTGCCCAGCAGGTGAAAGCCCACATACACCGCCACCATCGCGACGCCGAGCGCCGAGAAAAGCTCCAGCACCGCGGACGACAGGAACGCGATGCGCAGCACCGCCATGGTCCGGCGGCGCAGCGACTGCGCGGCGTCGCCCAGGCGCAGCGCCGTGGCGTCCACCGCGCCGAGCGCGCGCAGGGTGGCCAAGCCCCGGAGCCGGTCGAGCAGGAACGCGTTCATGCCGCCCATCTCCACCATCTGCGCCTCGCTCGCGGCCTTGGCGCGCCAGCCGACGATGGCCATGAAAAGCGGAATGAGCGGCGCCGCGAACAGCAGCACCAGCGCGGCCACCCACGAGAAGGCGGCTACCCCGCACAGGATGAACAGCGGCACCACGGTCGCGCGCCAGCGCGCCGGCTGGTAGCGCACGAGGTACGGCACCAGCGCCTCGGCCTGCTCGGCGACCACGCTGGCCGCCAGGCCCGAGGGCGCACGGTCGCAGTCGAGCGGCGACGCGCCCGCCAGCGCCGCCGCCGTCTGCGCGCGCAGCGCGGTGAGCTGCGCCCTGGCGCGGCCGAAGGTCCGGCGCGAGCCCCAAGCCTCGCAGCCCGCACGCAGCAAGCCGAGCAGCAATATCGCGCCGGCCGGCCACAGCACGGCTGAAAAGCCTTCGCCAGACGCCAGCCCCTGAACCGCCATCGCAAGGAACGCGGCCTGCGGCAGCCAGAACAGTGCGGCCGCGCCTTGCACCACGCCGCCCACGTCGGGTGACGCGAAAGCCCGCAACGGCGAACGGGAGGGCGAGTGCTTGGTCATTCCTTGGTTTCGTGTATTTTCAGTAATTACTGAAATCTCCACGATCATACCGAAGAGACGGAACCACTTTAAGAGCCAGGGGACTGCGCGTTGCGGGGCCCTGAAGCGCCCCGTTGAGAAAAATCAAGTCACGGCGCCGCAGCGGGCGCCGGGCCGTTCAGAGCGAGACGGCGAGACCGCTGACGAGCAGCGCGGCAAACAGCATGAACACCGCACGCCACGACGCTGGCCGCACTTCCACCCAGCGGTACAGCAGCGCCGCGGCCACCACAGACAACCCGAAGGTCGCCACCAGCCCCGCCGCGTCGAACCACGCACCGTGCGGCCCCGCGTTGGCAACCGCCGCGTTCATGGCGAGTAGCACCGGAAAGTGAATGAGGAACAGCGAATACGACATGCGCCCCAGACGCTGCAGCGGCACGGCCAGCGCAGGCCAGTGCGGCGGCGAAAGCCAGTGCCGGCGCTGCGCAACCGCCAGCAGCAGCGCCGTGACCAGCGCGGTGGCGATGCGGCTGCGCCAGTCGATGGCCAGCGCGCCCGCACCCACCAGCCCCAGCAGCGCGATGGCGCTCTGCCAGGTGCTGAAGCGCGTGGCGCGCCCGATCCAGAACACCAGCATGCCGAGGCCGTAGGTGCCGAAGAAATAGAACGCGGTGTCGTCCAGTCCCGCATTGCGGTTGAAGAGCGCCAGCGAGGCCACCGCCAGGCCGACCACCAGCGCCACCGGCAACCAGCGCGCCCGCAGGCCCGGCGGCGCGGCGCCGCTCGAGCGTTGCAGCAAGGTCGGCAGGCCGACCAGCGCCAGCGCCAGCGCGAACAGCTGGAAGTCGATGGCCACGTACCAGACGCCCGTCGACAGCGACTCGTAGCCCAGCAGGTCCTGCAGCAGCAGGCCGTGCGCCACCAGCTGCCCGAAGGTCGGCGACGCGGGCACGATGTCTTCGTCGAGCCATGGCCGCACCACCGCGGCCACCAGCACGCACACCGTGAGCGCGGCCAGGTAGGGCATGACGAGCCGACCGTAGCGCTGCAGGATGCGCGCCACCGGCCGCTCGCCGCGCAGCATGCCGTCGGGCGCGAGGCTGGCCGCCGCGAGGAAGCCGGCGATCACGAGAAACACCTGCACCGCCAGCCGGCCCTGGTCTGCCAGCCAGGCAAAGAGGTCGGGCGCGAGCGCGTACGCGCCGGCCGGCATGGGGCCGTAGCGCGAAAGATGGTGTCCGACGATCACCGCGCAGGCGATGCCCTTGGCCGCGTCGAGCAGCGGCATGCGCCCCAGCGAAGACGACGGCGCGACGGCAGCCGCCGCGCCGCTCGCAACGGCGCTCAAAGCGCCAACCGTTGCCTTGCTTCCTGGTATTCGCGCTTGAGCTTCTCGATGAAGGCCGCGGCGCTGGCCACTTCGGTGACGGCGCCGATGCCCTGGCCCGAGCCCCAGATGTCTTTCCAGGCCTTGGCCTTGCTGCCTTCGCCGCTGGCGAAGTTCATGGTCTTGAGGTCGCCTTCGGGCAGGTTCGCGGGGTCCATGCCGGCGGCCACGATGCTGGGCGCCAGGTAGTTGCCGTGCACACCGGTGAACAGGTTGGAGTAGACGATGTCGTCCGAGTTGCCGTCGACGATGGCCTGCTTGTAGTCGTCGCTCGCACGCGCTTCCTCGGTCGCGATGAACGCGGTGCCGATGTAGGCGAAGTCCGCACCCATGGCCTGCGCCGCGAGCACCGCGCCGCCGGTGGCAATGGAACCCGACAGCGCGATGGGGCCGTCGAACCACTGGCGGATTTCCTGCACCAGCGCGAACGGGCTCTTCACGCCCGCATGGCCGCCGGCACCGGCCGCCACGGCGATGATGCCGTCGGCGCCCTTCTCGATGGCCTTCTGCGCGAACTTGTTGTTGATGATGTCGTGCAGCGTCACGCCGCCGTAGCTGTGCACGGCGTCGTTCACGTCGGTGCGCGCGCCCAGCGAGGTGATGACGATCGGCACCTTGTACTTCACGACCATTTCCATGTCGTGCTCCAGGCGGTCGTTGCTCTTGTGCACGATCTGGTTGATGGCGAAGGGCGCGGCGGGCTTGTCCGGGTTGGCCTTGTTGTAGGCCGCGAGTTCTTCGGTGATCTCGATCAGCCACTCTTCGAGCTGCGCCGCGGGGCGTGCGTTGAGCGCGGGCATCGAGCCGACCACGCCGGCCTTGCATTGCGCGATCACGAGCTTGGGGTTGCTGATGATGAACAGCGGCGAGCCAATGATGGGCAGCGGCAGGTTCGCGAGGACAGGAGGGAGCTTGGACATGTTGTCTCCGGATGTAGGTCGGGTTTTATAAGAGCAGGAGGCCGCTGGCGCCCGTCAGATGGGCGACAGCGGCGGCTGTGTCAGAACGCGTCGAGCGCCAGCGCCGTGACGCTCTCGGCGCCGTCGACGATGCTGTCGCGAATGCCCGGCACCTTGTTCAGGATGTGCTCGGCGTAGAAGCGCGCGGTGGCGATCTTGGCCAGCATGAAGTCGGTATCGAAGCTGCGCGAGGCGAGGTCCTGCGCAATGATCAGCGAGCGCGCGAGCTGCCAGCCGGCCACCAGGTTGCCCGCGAGCATCAGGTAGGGCACGCTGCCCGAGAACACCGCGTTGGGCGAGGCCTTGGTCTGGCCGGCGACGAAATCGACCACGTCGATGAAGGCCAGGCGCGCGGCAGTCAGGCGCTTGAGCACCGCAGCGGCCGCCGGGTGGTCGTTCTTGGCCAGCTCGGCCTCGGTCTTCTCGATCTGCGCGGCGATGGCCTTCGCGGTCTGGCCGCCGTCGCGCGCGGTCTTGCGGCCCACGAGGTCGTTGGCCTGGATGGCGGTGGTGCCTTCGTAGATCGTCAGGATCTTCGCGTCGCGGTAGTACTGCGCCGCGCCGGTTTCCTCGATGAAGCCCATGCCGCCGTGCACCTGCACCCCGAGCGAGGCCACTTCCAGGCTAATCTCGGTGCTGAAGCCCTTGACCAGCGGCACCATGAATTCGTAGAAGGCCTGGTTCTGCTTGCGCGCATCGGCGTCGGCGCTGTGGTGCGCGGCGTCGTAGGCGGCGGCGGCCACGCTGGCCATCGCGCGGCAGCCTTCGGTGTAGGCGCGCATCGTCATCAGCATGCGCTTGACATCGGGGTGATGGATGATGGGCGCGCTGGCGTTGATGGAGCCGTCGACCGGGCGGCTCTGCACGCGGTCTTTCGCATAGGCCACGGCATGCTGGTAGGCCCGCTCGGCAATCGCGATGCCCTGCATTCCCACGGCGTAGCGGGCCGAGTTCATCATGATGAACATGTACTCGAGGCCGCGGTTTTCCTGGCCCACGAGGTAACCCACGGCACCACCGTGGTCGCCGTACTGCAGCACGGCGGTCGGCGAGGCCTTGATGCCCATCTTGTGCTCGATGCTCACGCAGTGCACGTCGTTGCGCTCGCCCAGCGCGCCGTCTTTGCCGACCATGAACTTGGGAACCACGAACAGGCTGATGCCCTTCACACCCTCGCGCGCGCCGCTCACGCGGGCGAGCACCAGGTGCACGATGTTCTCGGCCATGTCGTGCTCACCGTAGGTGATGAAGATCTTGGTGCCGAACACCTTGTAGGTGCCGTCGGGCTGCGGCTCGGCACGGCTGCGCACCATGGCGAGGTCGCTGCCGGCCTGCGGCTCGGTGAGGTTCATCGTGCCGGTCCACTGGCCGCTCACCAGCTTCTCAAGGTACACCGCCTTGAGTTCGTCGGAACCGGCCGTGAGCAGCGCCTCGATGGCGCCGTCGCTCAGCAGCGGGCACAGCGCGAAGCTCATGTTGGCCGAGTTGAGCATCTCGCCGCAGGCCGCGCCGATGGTCTTGGGAAGGCCCTGGCCGCCGAACTCCGCCGGATGCTGCAGGCCCTGCCAGCCGCCGGAGACGTACTGCGCGAAGGCTTCCTTGAAGCCCGGCGTGGTGGTGACCACGCCATCCTTGAACGACGAGGGATTGCGGTCGCCCGCCACGTTCAGCGGCGCGACCACGTCCTGGTTGAAGCGCGCGCATTCCTCGAGCACGGCCTGTGCGGTTTCGAGGCCGGCGTCTTCGAATCCCGGCAGCTTGGCGATCTCGCCGATGTTGGCCAGGTGCTCGATGTCGAACAGCATGTCCTTGATGGGGGCGGTGTAGCTCATGTCTTGTCTCCAGATACAGCGGATACGAAAAGGGCATCGCGAACGATGCCCTCTGGCTCATTGCAGCGACGCGGTCAGAGCGCCTTGACCAGCTCGGGCACGGCCACGAACAGGTCGGCGACGAGGCCGTAGTCGGCCACGCTGAAGATCGGCGCTTCTTCGTCCTTGTTGATCGCGACGATGACCTTGGAGTCCTTCATGCCGGCCAAGTGCTGGATGGCGCCCGAGATGCCCGCTGCGATGTACAGCTGCGGCGCGACGATCTTGCCGGTCTGGCCCACTTGCCAGTCGTTCGGGGCGTAGCCTGCGTCGACGGCTGCGCGGCTGGCGCCCAGGCCTGCGTTGAGCTTGTCGGCGAGAGGCGCCATCACTTCGGTGAACTTCTCGGCGCTGCCCAGGGCACGGCCACCGGAGACGATGATCTTGGCGGCAGTCAGTTCGGGGCGTTCGCTCTTCGTGACTTCACGGCCGACGAAGCTGCTCTTGCCGCTGTCTGCAACGCCTTCGGCCGTTTCGACGGTTGCGCTGCCACCGGTAGCAGCAGCTGCGTCGAAGCCGGTCGTGCGCACGGTGATCACCTTGGTGGCATCGCTGCTCTGCACGGTGGCAATGGCGTTGCCGGCGTAGATCGGACGCTCGAAGGTGTCGGGGCTGTCGACCTTGGTGATGTCGCTGATCTGCGCCACGTCCAGCTTGGCAGCGACGCGCGGCGCCACGTTCTTGCCGTTGGCGGTCGAGGGGAACAGGATGTGGCTGTAGTTGCTGGCAATCGCCAGAACTTGCGCTGCAACGTTCTCTGCGAGGTTCTCGGCGAGGCTGGGGCTGTCGGCGGCGATGACCTTGGTCACGCCTGCGATCTGGGCGGCTGCCTTGGCAGCTTCAGCAGCGTTCGCGCCAGCCACCAGCACATGCACTTCACCGCCGCAAGCGATGGCAGCAGTCACGGTGTTGAGAGTCGCCGGCTTGATGCTGGCGTGGTCGTGTTCGGAAATAACAAGTGCGGTCATGTTCAGATCACCTTCGCTTCGTTCTTCAGTTTGTCCACCAGCGCTGCAACGTCGGGCACCTTGATGCCGGCGCCGCGCTTGGGCGGCTCCGAGACCTTCAGGGTCTTCAGGCGGGGCTTCACGTCCACGCCCAGGTCTTCGGGCTTGAAGGTATCGAGCTGCTTCTTCTTGGCCTTCATGATGTTCGGCAGCGTCACGTAGCGCGGCTCGTTCAGGCGCAGGTCGGTCGTGATGACGGCCGGCAGCGTGAGGGTCAGCGTTTCCATGCCGCCGTCGACTTCGCGCGACACGGTGACCTTGTCGGCGGCCAGGTCGACCTTCGAGGCGAAGGTGGCTTGCGGCAGGTCC
>NZ_JBFTIO010000023.1:0-80955 GCF_056394985.1 Variovorax sp. 10N412 | reverse complement strand
CAGCTCGCCACTTTCGCAACCAGCCGCCGAATCCGTTTCAGCGAAGCCTTCGATTATGCACCGACTTTTCAATCAGCGTCAACTTCGAAGAAGCTTTTTTCACCCAACCAACTCGCAATCAGCTCCGAAGAACCCATCGCTTCAAACACTTTGCAGTGACTGTCAGCCGAGCCCTCAATTATGCACAGTTTTTAGCACTTCGAGCAAGGAGGAGAAGACTTTTTGTCGGATGGCCTGACGCCACCAGTAGCCTCTGCACACAAGACAACAAAAAGCCCGGG
Source organism: Variovorax sp. 10N412 (assembly GCF_056394985.1). Lineage (NCBI taxonomy): Bacteria > Pseudomonadati > Pseudomonadota > Betaproteobacteria > Burkholderiales > Comamonadaceae > Variovorax > Variovorax sp. 10N412. The sequence continues at coordinate 80,674 of NZ_JBFTIO010000023.1, read as the reverse complement.
AATCCCGGGCTTTGGTCTGCAATGCGTTGCCAGAAACCGATCAGCTCTTCACTTCGAGCTGGTTGTCGACAGAGGTCACGCCTTGCACGGCCTTTGCAATCTCCTCGGCGCGCGCCTTGGCAGCCGCCGTCGGTGCGGGTCCCCTCAGGCTTACAGCGCCGCCCTTGGTGTCGACGTTGATCTTGATGGCGCTCAAATCCGGATCCTTCGCCAGACCTGCGGACACAGAGGCCGTGATAGCGGCATCGTCCACCGTCGCGCTCACTGCGGCGCCTGCCTCCTTCGCCGCTTCCTTCACGTTCGCCATGCCATCCTTCACTTCGGTGGTCGTCCCGGAGGCATCGACCTTGGCTTTGGCTTCCTTGACAGCTTCGCCCGTCTTGGCAGCAGCTGTCTGCGCGGCCTGTTCGGTCCTGGCGACGGCGCTGTCGAGCTTCTCGCCAGCACTGCGACTGTCCGACTTGTCGCACGCGGCTAGCGCAAATGCTGCTGTAGCGGCGAGCACAACAAGCAATGCGCGCTGATGCGGCATACCGATGGATGGGGGGTGTTGCTCTTGCTTGCTCATGGAGCCTCTCCTTGTCGATCTCGACGGATCGCTGCGTCAATCGCGCTCAAATGAAAAAAGAGGCTGCACGCGCCCGTCAACGGGCACATGCGACCCCTCGTCCCGTCACAGCTTGTCGGCACCGGTCTTGATGGCGTCCTTGGCCTTTTCCTTCACGTCGCCATAGGTCTTCTGCACCTTGCCGGCGGCCTGATCAGCCGCGCCTTCGCCCTGGAGCTTCTCATTGCCCACCACCTTGCCGGCAGCTTCCTTGACTTTGCCCTTGGCCTCTTCAACCCGTCCTGCCACTTGGTCCTTGTTCATGTCGCTTTCCTTCCTGCGTAGGTGAAATATGTGAGCCGGGATGACTCACTGACTTCAATCTAAGTTGCTGCTGGCAGCAACGAACGCCGCCGGAAGCCCGAAGCGGTGTAGGACAACAAGGCTCAGGCGGTGACGATCCATCCTTCAAGCGCGTCGAAAGCCTGCGGCAACCCGAATCCTGGCCCGGCACTGCTGGCGCGCTGCAACCCCCACGCAGCCTGCAAGAGGCAAAGCACGGCGTCGATGCCGTCGCCACGGGCATCGGCCACCAATTCGGTCCGTTGCCCGGCGTGGACGGCCAGTCGCAAACCAAGCCGGCTTGTACCGACTTCGAGCGCGGCGAGCAGGTCGGTGCGCGCCGCAAGGCGCTCGGGCGTCTGCTTGGCCAGGTCGTCGCTCTTGTAGCTGCGCCGTGCGATCAGCTCGCGCGCCAGCAGACCTGGATAGGCCTCCAGCGCGACACGGTCGTCGCGGTCGCCCGCGTGCAGCCCGGGAATGCGCGCGCCGGACGCCAGCAGGCGAGGCACGCCGGCGTGGAGCATGTAGGCCACAGGCGGGTTCACCCATTTCATCGACGGGCTGGAACCCGCAGGCCCATCGGCGGCGCGGTGCGCAAACTTGCTGCCCACAGGCCGGCCCGCACAGAAGGCGGCGAAGGTGTCGCGGATCTCCGCACGGCTCAAGCCGGCGTAGTGCGCCATCAGCGGCGCCCATTGCGTCGGCCAGCCCAGGTGTTCGACCAGTTCTCGAGGCAGGCTGAACGGGAAGTCGAAGCCGCCGACCCAGGTGGGCGTGGCGCACAACCAATCGCCCCACGCATCGAGCGTGTCGAAGCGTTGCACACTGGTCAGAACGACGCGCTGGGCATCGGCAATTTCGCCAACGGCCACCACGATGGGTTTGCGCCGCGTCGGTGCGCTCGAGAAATCGCAGCCGAACAGCACCACGGCATCAGCCCAGTGCCAGCGCCACCACGCCAGCGGCGATGAACAACGCACCCATCACACGCAGGAACCGGTCGCCCTCGCGCAGCAGGTGACCGCCAATCAACGCCGCGAACAGCATCGACACCTCGCGCGCCGGCGCGACGTGGGAGATGGGCGCCTGCTGCACCGCATAGAGCACCAGCACGTAAGACACGGGGCTGACCGCCGCCACCAGCAGCGCGTACTTCCACTGTTCGCGCCACATGCGCGCGGTGGTCGCGCGGTCCTTCAACGCGACAGGCGCCAGCAACACCATGCGCACCAGATTGCCGAAATAGTCGAGAAGGATCGGCGACATGGCCAGGAACTTGACGGCGTAACTGTCCGCGACGGTGTACGCCGCAATGAAGCCGCCGGTGAGCACACCGTAACGAATGCCCTTGTGCACGCGCTCGCGTTGCACCGGGTCCTGCGCCTTGCGCCAAAGCTTCGGGCCGCCGGCGACGAGGAACACACCGATCACCACGCCTGCGATGCCCGCCACGCCGAAGAGGCTGATCTTCTCGCCGAGAAAGAGCACCGCCACCAGCGACGACAGCAAGGGCCCCGAGCCGCGCGCGAGCGGGTAGACCACGGTCAGGTCCGACCGACGGTAGCCGCGCAGCAGCACGATGAAATAGAAGATGTGCAGCACGCCGCTGAGCACCACGAAGCCCCACTCTGTCAGACCCCAGCCCGGCACCACGTTCCAGCCCAGCGTGATCCCCACGGGCGCCCAGATGAGCATGTTGAACACGCTGGTCTGGAAGCTGAAGCGCGCGTCGCCGTTCGCCTTCTTGGCGGCGATGTTCCAGCCGGCGTGAATGACCCCGGCAAGCAGGATCAGCGCGAATGCGGAGAGCGGCACCCCTGGATCAGTGGCGGCCGACGATGGCAGCGGTGGCCATCAGTTCCTCGAGCAAGGCCAAGGAAACCTTGCCCGAGACCTTGTACGGGTCGAGTTCGGGCTTCTCTGAATACTTGAGCAGCGTCGAGGCATTGAGCTTCGACAGGTTGACCTGCCCCATGGTCCATCCACCGAAGCGGCGTTCGGAGATTTCTTCGTAGTGCAGCAACACCACGTCCTTGTGGCGCACGTCGCGCTGGATGTGGCCGTAGAGGTCGCTGATGGCGTCGCGCCCGCCTTCGATGGCCTGGAGGAAAGTGCCCGCACCGTAGCAGAGGATACCGGTGATGCCGCATGCCGGGTTGTGCGTGCGCGATTTCGCGAGGATCGCATCGATGGCCGCAGGGCTGGTATCGACGGCACGGCTGGCGTAGAGAAGTCGGACCAGCATGATCAGTTCTTTCTCGGCATGAGGGACAGGAATTCGCGGCGCAGGCTCGGGTCTTTCAGGAACACGCCGCGCATCACGGAATTGATCATCTTGCTGTCCATTTCCTTCACGCCGCGCCAGGCCATGCAGAAATGTTCGGCTTCCATCACGAGTGCAAGGCCGTCGGGCCGCGTCTTTTCCTGAATCAGGTCGGCGAGCTGCACGATCGCCTCTTCCTGGATCTGCGGCCGCCCCATGACCCATTCGGCAAGCCGCGCGTACTTCGACAGGCCGATCACGTTGGTGTGCTCGTTGGGCATCACGCCGATCCAGAGCTTGCCGATGATCGGGCAGAAGTGATGCGAGCAGGCGCTGCGCACCGTGATTGGGCCGACGATCATCAGCTCGTTCAGGTGCTCCGCGTTGGGAAACTCGGTGAGCGCGGGCGGCGGCACATATCGGCCGCGGAACACCTCGTTCACGTACATCTTGGCGACGCGGCGCGCGGTGTTGTCGGTGTTGTGGTCGTTCACGACGTCGATGACGAGGCTTTCGAGCACGCCCTTCATCTTGACCTCGACCTCGTCGAGCAGCGCCTCCAGCTCGCCCGGTTCGATGAACTCGGCGATGTTGTCGTTGGCATTGAAGCGCTTGCGCGCCGCATTCAGACGCTCACGGATCTTGACGGAGACGGGGGTGCCCTCGTCATCGTTTTTTCGATCGGGGAGCGGTTCGACGTCGGTTTTCCTCAGCATGGCGGGGATCGTACCAGTGAATGACTCGAGAGGATTCCGGCTGCAACGCGCGCCCCCTCTCGGAGCAATGCTATCAATTAAGTAGCGTGAAATCAGCGACCAACGGCAGATGGTCGGACATGCGGGCCCAGATCGGCCCGCGCGGCACCGCGCAGGCCAGCGGCGTCAGCTTGCGTCCGTAGACGAAGTCGAGCTGCGCCACCGGCAGGCGCGAGGGATAGGTGAGCGTGCGCGGGCCGCGCAGGTCGCTGGCGTCGCGCAGCCCCATGGCATTCATGGCGTAGCGCATGCGCGCACCCCAGTCGTTGAAGTCGCCCGCCACCACGATGGCCTGGTCGGGCGGCACTTCGCGGTCGATGAACTCGCGCAGGCGGGCGATCTGCCGCACCCGGCTGCCCTTGATGAGCCCCAGGTGCACCACGATGGCATGCACGGGTTGCCCTTCCACCTCGATCACCACGTGCAGCAGGCCACGCTGCTCGAAGCGGTGGTCGGAAATGTCCTGGTGGCTGGTGCGAATCACCGGCCAGCGCGTGAGCAACGCATTGCCGTGCTCGCCGTGGCGGGTGACGGCATTGGTCTCGTAGACGGCGGTGTAGCCCTCGGGTGCAAGAAAGTCCGCCTGCGGCATCTCCGGCCAGCGCGCGAAACGCACCGCAGCCTGCCGGTTCATCTTGCGCACTTCCTGCAAGCAGACGATGTCGGCGTCGAGCTGCTCGATGGCATGGCCGAGGTTGTGGATCTCGAGCCTGCGCGCGGGCCCGATGCCCTGCACACCCTTGTGGATGTTGTAGGTCGCGACCCGGAGGGTATTTGCTGCTGCTGCGGGCTGGTTCATTGCACAAATTCTGGCAGCAACAGAATGGCTTCGGCGTTCGACGGGGAAAAACAGGCTTCGGCCGCCTCCCGGTACGGCAACCAGCGCCAGTCGGTGTGCTCGCGCGGCGCGAGCGTGGGGGTCAGGCGTTCGGGCACGCAGAGGCCGAACAGGTGCTCGGTGTTGCGCGTCACGCCGGGCGCATAGCGGGCGCGCCATTGCGGATAGATCTCGTAGACGTTGCGCAGTTGCCAGTCGAGCAGTTGCGGGGCCAGCACCGTGCCCTCGCCGCATTGGAAGCCGGTTTCCTCGGCCACCTCGCGCGCCGCGGTGAGCGCCAGCGGTTCGTCCGCTACATCCTTGCTGCCGGTGACCGACTGCCAGAAGTCGGTCTCGGCATCCGCACGCCGGATCAGCAGCACATCGAGCGCCGGCGTATGAATGACGACCAGCACCGACTCCGGGATCTTCCAGGGCCGGGGGCTGGTCGTCATGGCCGCATCAGACGGGTTGGGGCGTGTTGCGCAGCTTGATGTGCAGTTCGCGCAGCTGCTTCTCGTCGACGGGGCTGGGGGCCTGCGTCAGCAGGTCTTGCGCGCGCTGGGTCTTGGGGAAGGCGATCACGTCGCGGATCGACTCGGCACCGGTCATCAGCATGACGAGGCGGTCCAGCCCGATGGCGATGCCGCCATGCGGGGGCGCGCCGTACTGCAGCGCGTCCAGCAGGAAGCCGAACTTGAGCTGCGCGTCCTCGGCGCTGATCTTCAGCGCGCGGAACACCTTGCTCTGCACTTCCTCGCGGTGGATACGCACCGAACCGCCGCCCATCTCGATGCCGTTGAGCACCATGTCGTAGGCCTTGGCGATGCACTTCTCGGGCGCGGTGTCCATGAGGTCTTCATGGCCGTCCTTCGGTGCGGTGAACGGGTGGTGCACGGCCGACCAGCGCTGGCCGTCCTCGTCGAACTCGAACATCGGGAAGTCGACCACCCACAGCGGTGCCCAGCGGTCGTCGAACAGGCCGCTCTTCTTGCCGAAGGGGCTGTGGCCGATCTTCACGCGCAGCGCGCCGATGGCGTCGTTGACGACCTTTTCCTTGTCGGCGCCGAAGAACAGGATGTCGCCGTTGCGCGCACCCGTGCGGGCAATGATCTCGGCCAGCGTGGCGTCGTCCAGGTTCTTCACGATCGGGCTCTGCAGGCCTTCACGGCCGGCCGCAGCGTCGTTGACCTTGATGTAGGCCAGGCCCTTGGCGCCGTAGATCTTGACGAATTCCTGGTACGCGTCGATTTCACCGCGCGACATGCCGCCCTCGGCACCGCCGCCGGGCACGCGCAGCGCGACGACACGGCCGCCGACCATGGTGGCGGCGTTCGAGAACACCTTGAACTCGACGCGTTTCATCAGCTCTGTGAGCTCGGTGAATTCGAGCTTCACGCGCAGGTCGGGCTTGTCCGAGCCGTACTTGAACATCGCGTCGCCGTACGTCATGGTCGGGAACACCGGCAGGTCGATGCCCGCGGCGTTACGGAACACATTGCGGATCATGCCTTCGAACATCTCGCGGATTTCTTCTTCGGCGAGGAACGAAGTCTCGATGTCGATCTGCGTGAATTCGGGCTGGCGGTCGGCGCGCAGGTCTTCGTCGCGGAAGCACTTCACGATCTGGTAGTAGCGGTCGTACCCAGCCACCATCAGCAGCTGCTTGAACAGCTGGGGCGACTGCGGCAGCGCGAAGAAGCTGCCGTCGTGCACGCGGCTGGGCACGAGGTAGTCGCGCGCGCCTTCGGGCGTGGACTTGCCCAGCATCGGCGTCTCGATGTCGATGAAGCCGTTGGCATCGAGGAACTTGCGCGTTTCCATCGTCACCTTGTAGCGCAGCATCATGTTGCGTTGCATGGCCGGGCGGCGCAGGTCGAGCACGCGGTGCGTGAGGCGGGTGGTTTCCGACAGGTTGTCGTCGTCCAGCAGGAACGGAGGCGTGACCGAGGGGTTCAGCACCTTCAATTCGTGGCACAGCACTTCGATCTTGCCGCTCTTGAGGCTGTCGTTGGTGGTGCCTTCGGGGCGCGAGCGCACCAGGCCCGTGATCTGCACGCAGAACTCGTTGCGCAGGTTTTCGGCCACGGCGAACGTGGAGGCGCGATCGGGGTCGCACACCACCTGCACGTAGCCTTCGCGGTCACGCACGTCGATGAAGATCACGCCGCCGTGGTCGCGGCGACGGTTGACCCAGCCGCACAGGGTGACGGTTTGGCCCAGCAGGGCTTCGGTCACGAGACCGCAATAGTGAGTACGCATGGCCATGGAGATGACTTCCGGCGCCGTCGTGGCGCGTTCGTTTTTATGAGTTGGATGGCTTGATGGGCAAGGCGGCGGGACCGCCCGGGACGACCACACCCATCGAGACGATGTACTTGAGCGCTTCGTCCACGCTCATCTGGAGTTCGATGCAGTCGCTGCGCTTGAGCATCACGAAGTACCCGCCCGTGGGGTTGGGCGTGGTCGGCACGTAGACGCCGAGGTAGTCGCCGCCGCCCAGGTGCTCGACCACGTCGGCGCCGGGCGTGCCGGTGACGAAGGCGATGGTCCAGGCCCCTTCACGCGGCCATTGCACCAGCACCGCCGTGCGAAAGGCGTTGCCGTTCTCGGAGAACAGCGTGTCCGAGACCTGCTTGACGCTCGAATAGATCGAGCGCACCACCGGAATGCGCCGCACCACGGCGTCGCCCCAACCCAGCAGGCGCTTGCCCACGAAGTTGCTGGCGACGGCGCCGACCACCAGCAGGATCGCCAGCGTGAGCAGCACGCCGAGGCCGCGGATGTTGTTGTCGTAGAGCCAGCGCTGCCAGGCCCCGGGGAGCACCCAGAGCGTCTGGTCCAGCGTGTCGATGATCCACTTCAGCACCGCCAGGGTGATGAACAGCGGAACGATCACCAGCAAGCCGGAGAACAACCATTTGCGCAGGGCGAGCATGGCGGTCGGGGTACCTGGTTCAGTCGCCGCTCTTGGCGGCAGGTGCCGGCGCGGGGGCCGGTGCGGCGGGCGCGGGGGCCGCTGCAGGCGCCGGGCTCGGCGCGGCGCCGGCGGAAGACGACTCGCCGGACTTGGCGCTGTCGCTCGACACGGGCGCAGTGGCCGGCTCGGCCTTCTTGCCGCCGCCGTCGCGGAAATCGGTCACGTACCAGCCCGAGCCCTTGAGCTGGAAGCCGGCGGCCGTGACCTGTTTTTCGAATGCGCTCGCGCCGCACGCCGGGCACACCGTCAGCGGCGCGTCGGACATCTTCTGCAAAGCGTCTTTGGCAAAGCCGCAGGCGCTGCACTTGTAGGCGTAAATGGGCATGGGATTGGGTTCAAAAAAGCGGCGCAGCTGCCGCTCGCAAAGCCCTCGATTATAGGGCCGCCCCCGTCAAAGGGCGTCCCGACCGAGGGCCGGGCCCCTGCTTCAGGCCGGCTCCGTCGCCAACGGACGGTGCGGCGTGTGCGTGTTGGCCACCCATTGCGGCATCAGCGAGCCGGCGACCATGCCCACGAAGGCACACAACACCCCCGCCAGCTGGGCCGGGAACACGCCGCCCCAGGGCAGCGCCAGGAACAGCAGCCACACACCGATGCCCAGGACGATCGAGGCGATGGCACCTTGCGTGGTGGCTCGGCGCCAGTACAGCCCGCACACCAGCGGCACGAAAGCCCCCACCAGCGGCACCTGGTAGGCGCCCGACACCAGTTCGTAGATCGGCGTTCCCTGCATGCGAATGGCGTAGGCCAGCACCGCGGCGCTGAACACGAGCACCGTGATGCGCATCGTCAGGAGGTTCTGCCGGTCGGTGCCGGCGGGGCGGAACTGGCGCCAGATGTTCTCGGTGAAGGTGACGCTGGGCGCGAGCAAGGTGGCCGAGGCAGTCGACTTGATGGCCGAAAGCAGCGCACCGAAGAACAGCACCTGCATCACGAAAGGCATCTTCTGCAGCACCAGCGTGGGCAGCACCTTCTGCGGATCTTCCTTCAGCAGCACGGCCACCTCCTCCGGCATGATCAGCAGCGCGCTGGCCACCAGGAACATCGGCACGAAGGCAAACAGGATGTACGCCACGCCGCCGATCACCGGCCCGCGCTGGGCCGCCTTCACGCTGTTGGCAGACATCACGCGCTGGAACACGTCCTGCTGCGGAATGGAGCCCAGCATCATCGTGATGGCGGCCGCGAAGAAGAACACCATGTCGTGCAGATTGGGCTCCGGCCAGAACTTGAAGAGGTCCTTGCTGACCGCAAAGGCCACCACCTTGTCGGCCCCGCCGGCCATGTTGCCCGCGAACACCGCGATGACGGCCAGGCCGGTCACCAGGATGATCATCTGCATGAAGTCGGTCACCGCCACCGACCACATGCCGCCGAACAGGGTGTAGGCCAGGATCGAGACCACCCCGATCACCATGCCCATCGGGATGCCGATGGCACCGGCCGACAGCAGGTTGAACACCAGCCCCAGCGCCGTGACCTGCGCCGACACCCAGCCCAGGTAGCTCAGCATGATGATCAGCGAACAGGCCACCTCCACGGTGCGGCCATAGCGCTCGCGGTAATAGTCGCTGATGGTCAGCAGCGTCATGCGGTAAAGCTTGCCCGCGAAGAAAAGGCCCACCAGGATCAGGCAGGTGCCCGCGCCGAACGGGTCTTCGACCACGCCGTTGAGCCCGCCTTCGATGAACTTGGCCGGAATGCCGAGCACCGTTTCGGAGCCGAACCAAGTCGCGAACGTGGTCGTCACGATCATGAAGAGCGGCAGGTGCCGCCCGGCAATGGCGAAGTCGGTGGTGTTCTTCACCCGCTTGGCCGCGTAGAGGCCGATGGCGATGGTGACCAGCAGATAGACGATGACCAGCGTCAACAACACGGCGAAAACTCCTCTAGAACAGACTCACACGCACCAGCAACTGCATGGCCAGCAACCCCAATACAAAACCTATGCCACCGTAGACGATGGTCTGGAGCAACCTGTTGGTGCGTTTTTGCTCGGCCAGCAGTTCGAGCAGCTCGCGGCGGTTGTCGGCGGGGCGATTTTCCAGGAAATCGTGCAGCAGTCGCGGAAACTGGGGCAGCAGCTTCGCGTAGCGCGGCGCCTCGGCCCTGAGCTGCTGCAGCAGCTTCTTGGGCCCGATCTGGTCGACCATCCACTTTTCCAGGAAGGGCTTGGCCGTGGCCCAGAGATCGAGATCGGGGTCGATGTTGCGCCCGAGGCCCTCGATGTTGAGCAGCGTCTTCTGCAGCAGCACCAGCTGGGGCTGGATCTCCACATGGAACCGGCGCGAGGTCTGGAACAAGCGCATCAGCACCATGCCCAGCGAAAGCTCCTTCAGCGGCCGGTCGAAGTACGGCTCGCACACGGTACGAATGGCGGCCTCCAGCTCGTCGATGCGGGTGCCCACGGGCACCCAGCCGCTTTCCAGGTGCAGCTCGGCCACGCGCTTGTAGTCGCGCCGGAAGAAGGCCACGAAGTTCTGCGCAAGGTATTCCTTGTCCGACTCGGTCAGCGTGCCGATGATCCCGAAGTCCAGCGAGATGTAGCGCCCGAAGGTCTCGGGCTCCAGGCTCACCTGGATGTTCCCCGGATGCATGTCGGCGTGGAAGAAGCCGTCGCGGAACACCTGCGTGAAGAAGATCGTGACGCCGTCGCGCGCCAGCTTGGGAATGTCGACGCCGGCCGCGCGCAGGCGGTCCATCTGCGCGATGGGCACGCCCTTCATGCGCTCCATCACCATGACCTCGGGGTGGCAGAAGTCCCAGAACATCTCCGGAATCATCACGAGGTCGAGCGAGGCCATGTTGCGGCGCAGCTGGGCCGCATTGGCGGCTTCGCGCACCAGGTCGAGCTCGTCGTGCAGGTACTTGTCGAACTCGCCCACCACCTCGCGCGGCTTCAGGCGCTTGCCGTCGGCCGACAGGCCCTCGACCCAGCCGGCCATCATGGCCATGAGCGCCAGGTCCTTTTCGATCACGCCGCGCATGTTGGGGCGCAGCACCTTCACCGCCACTTCGCGCACCTCGCCCTGGTTGGTGCGGATGGTCGCGAAGTGGACCTGAGCGATCGAGGCACTGGCGATGGGAATTTCGTCGAACTGGACGAACACGTCGCTCACCGGACGGCGGAAGGCGCGCTCGATGGTCGCGATGGCCACGGCCGAGGGGAACGGCGGCACGCGGTCCTGGAGGAACGCGAGCTCGTCGGCGATGTCGGGCGGCAGCAGGTCGCGGCGGGTCGACAGCACCTGGCCGAACTTCACGAAGATGGGGCCAAGCCGCTCGAGCGCCTCGCGCAGCCGCTGGCCGCGCGGCGCGTCGAGGTTGCGTCCGACGGAGACGATGCGTGCCACCACGCGCAGCCAGGGCTTCTGGAAGCTCGTGAGCACGAGCTCGTCGAGGCCGTAGCGCAGCGCGATCCAGACGATGAACAGCCCGCGGTAGAAGCGCCTCATTCGGCCGTGCCCGCCGAGCCGGCCTTCGCGTTGCGGTCGCCGACGAACTGCCGCAGCGCGCCCGCGACGCGACGCACGCCGTTGCCCAGCGTGTGCGCGGGCACGTCGCCGATCACGCGGGCGAGATCGTCCTCGACGTCCCAGCGCACATGGTCGACCAGCCAGTTGACCTCTGCGGCCAGCTGCACGTCGCCGATGATCTGCACGGAAGGCTTGTCGCCGCGCAGCGTGGCACGGGCGATGTCGAAGGGGGAGTCGTCGGTGACGGTCAGCGTGAGCTCGGGCACCGAGCCTGCAGGCGCCAGGTCGAGCAGGCCGGCAGGCGTGGCCACCAGTTCCATGGTGACGAAGCGCCATTGGAAGCGCACCACCCGCCCCTGCTGCCGCAGCAAACGCTGCTGCGCCTCGGGCTCCTGCTGCAGCACATGGTTCAGGAACAGGACGACGCGGTGCTGTATTTCGTGAACCGCCCAATCCGGGGGCTGAAGGCGCTCGCCGACGCGATTGAGAAGGTCGCCGAGAAAAGAAAATGGGGACGATGGTATGGCCATGTCCCCATTATCCCGTCTGTGCCGCGGCCCTGCGACGGCCACGGCTCAGGTTTTTCTTACTGCAGCGCCTGCACGCCCGCCACCAGCCAGCCGCCGTTGCCGCTCGTGGGCTTGGTCATGTTCCAGACTTCCCGGAACGGACCCGGGCCGGTCGATGCGTCTTCACGGATCATGCCGGAGAACTCCACGCTGGCCATGTAGGCCTCGGGCAGCTCTTCGATGCCGAGCAGCTTGGCGTCGAGCATCACGACTTCGGTCTTGTTGGAGACACCACCAGTGTGGCCGGCACGGTCGGCCAGTTGCGTGCGGATTTCCTCGACCATGCTGTCGGTCATCATGGAACGCAGCATCGACACGTCGGCGCGGTCCCAGGCGTCCTGGAGCGTCACGAAGTTGCGCTTGGCAGCCCCGAGGAAGCCGTCGACGTCGAAGCCCGCGGGAATACCCCAGGACTGCGAACCGCCGAGTGCGGAACCGATCATGCTGCCGCCGGCTGCGGCGCCCGCTGCCGAGAGGCTGCTGCCGTGCGGTGCGTCATTCGAGGGCGTGGCGTCGAACGACGTTGCATTGCGCTCCCAGGGACGCGCCGATGCGTCGTTGCCGACGTTGGCCGGGCTGTATTGCGCCGGGGCGCTGGCGTTGCCCGGGCCGGCACCTGCGCCCTGGAACGCGAAGCCACCCTGGCGGCTGGCGCCCGAAGCTTGCGAGCGCGCCTTGAACATGCGCCATGCCATCACGCCGGCCAGCACCAGCAGGCCGATCAACAGGATGTTGCCGAAGCCGGCGCCCAGGCCCAGCGAACTGGCGAGCCATGCGAGGCCCAGGCCGGCCGCGAGACCGCCGAGCATCGCGCCCCACGGACGCTTCGGTGCCGCGGCCGCGGGTGCGGGCGTTGCAGGCTTGGCTGCCGCGTTGTTCGCGTTCTGCTGCGCCGGCGCTGCCGGCGGCGTGGCCTGGCGTTGCGTCACGTTGGACGACTGGCGCCCGAACGACTTGCCACCGCCCATGCGAGCAGCCTCGGCCTGGACACTGCCAAGAACCAAAGCTGCCGCCAAAAACAAGGTACCCAAACTCTTCATGTCGTCTCCTCTCGAGCGAAAGATTCGCCTCATCAGCATTTGATTCCAACATGGAGGGCAGCAATGCCACCCGTCATGTTGTGATAGTCCACATGTCCGAAACCGCCCTCTTTCATGAGGGTCTTGAGCTCCTCTTGCGAGGGGTGCATCCGGATGGATTCGGCCAGGTAGCGATAGCTGGCGTCGTCACCGGCCACGAGCTTGCCCAGGCGCGGCAGCACGTTGAAGGAATACCAGTCGTACGCCTTCGCGAGCGGCTTGGCGACCTTGGAGAACTCCAGCACGAGCAGCTTGCCGCCCGGCTTGATCACGCGGTTCATTTCCTTGAGCGCGGCGTCCTTGTGCGTCATGTTGCGCAGGCCGAAGGCCACCGTCACCACGTCGAAGTGGTTGTCGGGAAAGGGGAGCTTTTCCGCGTCGCAGACCGTGGTGGGGAGCGAGACGCCGGCGTCGAGCAGGCGGTCGCGCCCGGTGCGCAGCATGGCCTCGTTGATGTCGGTGTGCACGACCTGGCCGGTGGCGCCGACCTTCTTTGCGAAGGCGAGCGCAAGGTCGCCGGTGCCGCCCGCGATGTCGAGGACGCGCGAGCCTTCACCCACGTTCGCGACCATAACGGTGTAGGCCTTCCAGGCGCGGTGCAGGCCGGCCGACATCAGGTCGTTCATGATGTCGTAGCGGGAAGCGACCGAATCGAAGACACCGCGAACGCGGCGGGCCTTCTCGCTTTCGTCGACTGTTTCGAAGCCGAAGTGTGTGGTACTCATGCGACCGATGTTAGGCCGGAAGCCTTCACATCAAGCCGACGACCCCGCGGGCACGGCGGGCATTCGTTGCTTTTTTTGTCCCGCCCTTCCTGGGCGTAGGGCTATGGCGCCAGTCGCTGTACCGGGGTTTCGCGCGATTTCGCGGCCTCAGTGGCTGCTGCAGGCGGAGCCGCCCTTGTCGATCATCGGTGCGTCGCGCGCGATGCCCGCCTCGGCCAGGCGGCGCTCGTAGGTGGCCCACAGCTCGGCCTGCTTCGCGCCCAGTTCGTAGAGCAGGTCCCACGAGTAGATACCGGTGTTGTGGCCGTCGCTGAAGGTGGGCTGCACCGCGTAGTTGCCGACCGCCTCGAGGTCGACGAGCTCCACATCGCGCTTGCCGGTCTGCAGGATCTCCTGGCCCGGCCCGTGGCCCTGCACCTCGGCCGACGGGGAACAGATGCGCATCAGCTCGAACGGAATGCGAAAACTCGCACCGTCGGAGAAGGCCACTTCGAGCACGCGCGACTGGCCGTGCACGGTGATCGATTGCGGCGTCGGTGCGCCCGGTTTCAAGCCTGCCATCGGAAACTCCTTCAGAAAGGCCCGCGAGCCAAGCGCTCGATCATCGCAGCCTCGGCGGCGGGCAGGCACTCGGCGATCGCGGCCTCTTTCGCGGCATTGCGCTCGCGCTGCACCGGCGCCCACACCGAACCCGGGAAATGGCTGTCGTCCGCAAAGCGCGCAATCACATGCCAATGCAGATGAGCCACCATGTTGCCGAGTGCGGCGATGTTCATCTTGGTCGGTTTCAGGCGTTCGCGCAGGCACTGCTCGACCACCACCACCGCCTCCATGCACAACGCGCGGTCGGCTGCGTCGAGGTCGGAGAACTCCGGCGCATGGTCGCGCCACACCACGCGATAGAAAGCCGGAAAGCCCGCCTCCTCCGCATGGATGACGCGCAGCTTCGCGCCCTCGAACACCAGGCGGCCACCGGCGCCTTCGCAGAGCACGCACCCTTGCATCCTGGTCACACCAGCACCCGCTCGATCCCGCCCTGGTTGGCAGCGGCCACGTACGTCGGCATCCAGTCGGCGCCGAGGAGCTTGTTGGCCATCTCGACCACGATGTAGTCTGCTTCGAGCAGGCCGTTGTTCAGGTCGTTGCCGTAGCGCGAGAGGCCCTGCAGGCAGCTCGGGCAGCTGGTGAGGATCTTCACGTTGTCCTTCTCGCCGACGGCACCGGCGTCGCGCAACGCGGCCTCGCCCTTCTTGAGCTCCTCTTCCTTGCGAAAGCGGATCTGCGTCGAGATGTCCGGCCGCGACACGCCCAGCGTGCCCGACTCGCCGCAGCAGCGGTCGTTCTTGAGCACGTTGTCGCCGACCAGCGCCTTCACCGTCTTCATCGGGTCCTGCAGCTTCATGGGCGAATGGCAGGGGTCGTGGTACAGGTAGCCGCCACCACCGGCACCGGCCAGGATGATGCCCTTTTCGAGCAGGTACTCGTGGATGTCGATGATCCGGCACCCCGGGAAGATCTTGTCGAACTGGTAGCCCTGCAGCTGGTCGTAGCAGGTGCCGCAGCTCACCACCACCGTCTTGATGTCCAGGTAGTTGAGCGTGTTGGCCACCCGGTGGAAGAGCACGCGGTTGTCGGTGATCATCTTCTCGGCCTTGTCGAACTGGCCGCTGCCCCGCTGCGGATAACCGCAGCAGAGATAGCCTGGCGGCAGCACCGTTTGCACGCCCGCGTGCCAGAGCATCGCCTGCGTGGCCAGGCCGACCTGCGAGAACAGCCGCTCCGAGCCGCAACCCGGAAAGTAGAAGACCGCTTCGGTCTCCGAGGTCGTCGCCTTCGGATTGCGGATGATCGGCACGTAGTCCGCATCCTCGATGTCGAGCAGCGCGCGCGCCGTCTGCTTCGGCAGGTTGCCCGGCATCTTCTTGTTGATGAAGTGGATTACCTGCTCCTTGATCGGCGCCGGACCCAGCGTGGCCGGGGGCGCGCCGGTCTGCTTCTTCGCCAGGCCGCGCAGCAGGTCGTTGGCCAGGCGCTGCGCCTTGAAGCCCACGCCCACCATGCCCGCGCGCACCGCCTTGATGGTCTGCGGGTTGGTCGCGTTCAGGAAGAACATTGCGGCCGCGTTGCCCGGCCGGAAGCTCTTCTGGCCCATCTTGCGCAGCAGGTTGCGCATGTTCATCGACACGTCGCCGAAGTCGATCTTCACCGGGCACGGCGTCAGGCACTTGTGGCACACGGTGCAGTGGTCGGCCACGTCCTCGAACTCTTCCCAGTGCTTGATGCTGATGCCGCGCCGGGTCTGCTCTTCGTAGAGGAAGGCCTCCACCAGCAGCGAGGTCGCGAGGATCTTGTTGCGCGGGCTGTACAGCAGGTTGGCGCGCGGCACGTGCGTGGCGCACACCGGCTTGCACTTGCCGCAGCGCAGGCAGTCCTTCACGCTGTCGGCAATGGCGCCGATGTCGCTCTGCTGCATGATCAGCGACTCGTGGCCCATCAGGCCGAAGCTCGGCGTGTAGGCGTTGGTCAGGTCGGCATGCAGCGTGACGGCCTCACCCGCCGGCGCGCGCAGCAGCTTGCCCTTGTTGAAGCGGCCTTCGGGGTCGACCCGGGCCTTGTATTCGGTGAACGGGCGCAGCTCTTCGTCGGTCAGGAACTCGAGCTTGGTGATGCCGATGCCGTGCTCGCCCGAGATCACGCCGTCCAGGCTGCGCGCCAGCGCCATGATGCGCACCACCGCGGCATGCGCGGTCTGCAGCATGTCGTAGTTGTCGCTGTTCACGGGGATGTTGGTGTGCACGTTGCCGTCGCCCGCATGCATGTGCAGCGCGACCCACACGCGGCCCTTGAGCACGCGCTGGTGGATGGCCGTGCACTCGGCCAGGATCGGCGCGAACTCGGCGCCCGAGAAAATCTCCTGCAGCGGCTGGCGCAGCTGGGTCTTCCAGCTTGCGCGCAGCGAATGGTCCTGCAGCTGCACGAACTGCGCATCGACGTTCTGCAGCCAGCCGGCCCAGAGCGCGCGCACCTCGTGCACCAGCGCCACGGCCTGCGCCACGCGGTCTTCCAGCAGCTCGGCCGCCGGGATCTCGTGCGCGTCGTCTGTCTTGCCCAGCGGCAGGTTGCCGCGCGTGAGGAAAGTTTCGAGCGCGTCGGTGAGCGCAAGCTTGTTCTGCAGCGACAGCTCGATGTTGATGCGCTCGATGCCGTCGCTGTACTCGGCCATGCGCGGCAGCGGAATCACCACGTCCTCGTTGATCTTGAAGGCGTTGGTGTGCTTGCTGATGGCGGCCGTGCGCTTGCGGTCGAGCCAGAATTTCTTGCGCGCCTCGGGGCTGATGGCCACGAAGCCTTCGCCGCTGCGCGAGTTGGCGATGCGCACCACTTCCGAGGTGACGCGGGCCACATCGTCGGCGCTGTCGCCCGCAATGTCGCCGAACAGCACCATCTTCGGCAGGCCGCCGTGCTTCTTCGACTTGGTGGCGTAGCCCACCGCCTTCAGGTAGCGGTCGTCCAGGTGCTCCAGGCCGGCCAGCAGCACGCCCGAGCGCTTCTGCTCGGCGAACATGAAGTCCTTGATCTCGACGATGCTGGGCACCGCGTCCTTGGCGTTGCCGAAAAATTCGAGGCACACGGTGCGCGTGTGCGCGGGCATCTTGTGCACCACCCAGCGGCAGCTGGTGATGAGGCCGTCGCAGCCTTCCTTCTGGATGCCCGGCAGGCCCGAGAGGAACTTGTCGGTCACATCCTTGCCGAGGCCCTCCTTGCGGAAGCTGCGGCCCGGAATGTCGAGGCGCTCGGTGCGCAATTTGGTCTTGCCGTCGGCGGCGTAGTACTGCAGCTCGAACACGGCGCTCTCGGCGTCGTGGATCTTGCCGAGGTTGTGGCCGATGCGCGTGACCTCGAGCCACTCGGCCTGCGGCGTCACCATGCGCCACGAGGCGAGGTTGTCCAGCGCCGTGCCCCACAGCACGGCCTTCTTGCCGCCCGCGTTCATGGCCACGTTGCCGCCGACGCACGAGGCCTCTGCCGAGGTCGGGTCGACCGCGAACACGAAGCCAGCGCGCTCCGCCGCGTCGGCGACGCGCTGCGTGACCACGCCGGCCTCGGTCCAGATGGTGGGCACGGGGTCGGCCAGTCCCGGCAGCGGCATGTGCTCGACCTCGGTCATCGCCTCGAGCTTCTCGGTGTTGATGACCACGCTGTTCCAGGTCAGCGGAATCGCGCCGCCGGTGTAGCCGGTGCCGCCGCCGCGCGGAATGATGGTCAGGCCCAGCTCGATGCAGCCCTTGACCAGCAGGGCCATCTCGGCCTCGGTGTCGGGGCACAGCACCACGAAGGGGTATTCCACGCGCCAGTCGGTGGCGTCCGTCACGTGCGACACGCGCGACAGGCCGTCGAACTTGATGTTGTCCTTGGCCGTGAGGCGGCGCAGCACGCGCGTGGCCTTGCGGCGCAGGGCGGCGACGTCGCGGAAGTTGGTGTCGAAGGCAGAAACGGCGTCGCCCACGAGGCGGGTGAGCTCGCCCACGAACTGGTCGCGCGTCAGGTCGCTGTCGGGGGTGCGGCGCTTCTGGACTTCGCCCAGGCGGTGCTTCAGGGCTTCGACCAGCTGGCCGCGGCGGCGCGGGTTGTCGAGCAGGTCGTCGACCAGGTAGGGATTGCGCTGGACCACCCAGATGTCGCCCAGCACCTCGTAGAGCATGCGGGCCGATCGGCCGGTGCGGCGCTCGGCCCGCAGGGTCTGCAGCAGTTCCCAGCCGCGTTCGCCCAGCAGGCGAATCACGATCTCTCGGTCGGAGAAGCTGGTGTAGTTGTACGGGATCTCGCGCAGTCGGACAGGCTCTGCGGCCTGTGCCAACAGCGTGTTCAACGCGGTCGGAGCATTCATCGGGTGGGGCGCCTCGGCCGGGCGCTGCGCACCCATAGCCGGGCTGGGGATTTTAGGGCAGGCCTCGGGGTCTTGCCTCGGGCGGGGCGCTTGCCCTTGTGCCAGGGGCGCCGGCGGGGAGTTGATGCCGCCGCCCTCACCCCGACCCTCTCCCCAAAGGGACAGGGGGCAAGTCAGGGGCTCAGAACAGCACGCGGCTGCGAATCGTCCCGTTCACCTTTGCCAGCTTCTCCAGCGCGAGGTCGGAAGAAGCAGCCTCGATGTCCATCACCACATACCCGACCTTCTCGTTCGTCTGCAGGAACTGGGAGGCGATGTTGATGTGGTTGTCCGAGAAGATCTTGTTGATCTCCGACAGCACGCCCGGCACGTTGCGGTGCACATGCAGCAGCCGGTGCTTGCCCGGGTGCGCCGGCAGCGCCACCTCGGGGAAGTTGACGGACGAGGTCGAGGTGCCGTTGTCGCTGTACTTGACCAGCTTTTCAGCCACTTCCAGCCCGATGTTGGCCTGCGCCTCCATGGTCGAGCCGCCGATGTGGGGCGTCAGGATCACGTTGTCCAGCCCGCGCAGGGGCGACAGGAACTCGTCCTTGTTGCTGCGCGGCTCCACCGGGAACACGTCGATGGCGGCGCCCAGAAGCTTCTTGGCCTTCAGGGCGTCGGCCAGCGCGTCGATCTCGACCACCGTGCCGCGCGACGCGTTGATCAGGATGGAACCCGCCTTCATGGCCGCGATTTCGGCCGCGCCGATCATCCATTGCGTGGCCTGCGTCTCGGGCACGTGCAGCGTCACGATGTCGCTCTGCCCCAGCAGCTGGTGCAGGTCGCGCACCTGGCGCGCGTTGCCCAGCGGCAGCTTGGTGACCACGTCGTAGAAGGCCACGTGCATGCCCAGCGCCTCGGCCAGGACCGACAGCTGCGCGCCGATCGAGCCGTAGCCCACGATGCCCAGCGTCTTGCCGCGGATCTCGAAGGCGTTGTCGGCCGACTTGAGCCAGCCGCCGCGGTGCGCCACCGCGCTCTTCTCGGGCACGCCGCGCAGCAGCAGGATGGCCTCGGCCAGCACCAGCTCGGCCACGGAGCGGGTGTTCGAATACGGGGCGTTGAACACCGCCACACCGTGCTCGCGGGCGGCTTCCAGGTCGACCTGGTTGGTGCCGATGCAGAAGCACCCGGCTGCCACCAGCTTGTGGGCGGCGGCGAACACCTCGGCGGTGAGTTGCGTGCGCGAGCGAATGCCCAGAAAGTGCACGTCGGCGATCTTGGCCTTCAGTTCCGCGTCGGGCAGCGCGCCCGGCAGCGACTCGATGTTGGTGTAGCCGGCGGCGCGCAGCACCTCCAGCGCCGAGGGGTGGATGCCCTCGAGCAAGAGGAACTTGATCCTGCTTTTGTCGAGGGAAGTTTTGCTGCTCATGGCGGTCTCGCGGAAGCCCCGGCCGTGGCGACAAGCTGGGCCAAAAAAGGGAGGGCGATGCTAGCATGGTGCGCTGCACCATGCAGGGCCGCGGGCCGCCCCGGGCTTGATGCAAACAGGGCCAAAGGGGTTTCCCCGATTGGAAGAAACCCGTGGTCCGTGCGCCAATGTGACGCGGCTGTGTCACGCACATGCCCTAGCATCCGCGCTTTCTCTTTTTCCCTTCAGGAGTCTTCATGCGATTCAAGACGCTCGCGCTGGCATCGGCGCTGGCCGCGACCACGCTGTTCAACGTGGCACACGCCCAGACCGAAATCCAGTGGTGGCATTCCATGACCGCCGTCAACAACGAGTGGGTCAACGACCTGGCCAAGCAGTTCAACGAGAGCCAGAAGGAATACAAGATCGTCCCGACCTTCAAGGGCACGTACGACGAATCCATGACGGCCTCCATCGCGGCCTTCCGCGCCGGCAACGCACCGCACATCCTGCAGGTGTTCGAAGTGGGCACCGCCACCATGATGGCCAGCAAGGGCGCGATCATTCCCGTCGGCCAGGTCATGAAGGACGCCGGCGAGAAGTTCGACCCGGCCGCCTACATCCCCGCCGTGGCCGGTTACTACACCGCCCCCAACGGCCAGATGCTGAGCTTCCCGTTCAACAGCTCGACCACCATCTTCTATTTCAACAAGGACGCCTTCAAGGCGGCCGGCCTGCCCACCGACAAGGCCCCCTCGACCTGGCCCGAAGTGGTGGCCGCGGCCGCCAAGCTCAAGGCCAGCGGCCACAAGTGCCCGTTCACCACCGCCTGGCAGAACTGGACGCAGGTCGAGAGCTTCTCGGCCTGGCACAACGTGGAATTCGCGAGCAAGGCCAACGGCCTGCAGGGCCTGGACGCACGGCTGAAGGTGAATTCGCCGCTGCACCAGCGCCACATCGAGAACCTGGCCAGCATGGCCAAGCAGGGCCTGTTCGTCTACAAGGGCCGCGGCAACGTGCCTGAAGCCTCGTTCGTGTCGGGCGAGTGCGCCATGATCAACACGTCGTCGGGCTTCTACGGCAACGTGGCCAAGAACGCCAAGTTCGCCTACGGCCTGGCTCCCCTGCCCTACTACCCGGACGTGCCCGGCGCACCGCAGAACACCGTGATCGGCGGCGCCAGCCTGTGGGTCATGTCGGGCAAGAAGGCCGCCGAATACAAGGGCGTGGCCAAGTTCTTCAGCTTCATCTCGACGCCTGAAGTGCAGTCCGCCAGCCACAAGCGCACGGGCTACCTGCCCGTGACCACGGCGTCGTACAAGCTCACCGAAGACTCGGGTTTCTACAAGCAGAATCCCGGCACCGACGTGGCCGTGACGCAGATGATCCGCAAGGTCACCGACAAGAGCCGCGGCATCCGCCTGGGCAACTACGTGCAGATCCGCGCCATCGAGGACGAAGAGCTGGAACAGGTCTGGAGCGGCAAGAAAACGGCCAAGGAAGCCCTGGACGCCATCGTGACCCGCGGCAACGAGCAGCTCGAACGCTTCCAGAAGGCAAACAAAAGCTAACGATTGAAGTTCGGGCCTCCGTGTCCGGCTAATATCGCCCGCCCGCGTCCACTCTTGTAGAAGAGTGGACCCGGCGGGATTTTTTACGTAGAGGGGTACGAGGGGCTCATGGAAAAACGCGTCTTCTTTCGCTCGGGCTGGTTGCCCTGGCTGCTGCTGACACCGCAAATGGCGGTGATCCTGGTGTTTTTCTTCTGGCCGGCGGGGCAGGCCGTGCTGCAGTCGCTGCAGCAGCAAGACGCGTTCGGCACATCGGTCGAGTTCGTCGGGTTCGACAACTTCAGGCACTTGTGGGGCGACTCGAGCTACGCCGAGTCGTTCAAGACGACGGCCGTGTTCTCGGTGCTGGTGGCCAGCATCGGCATCAGCCTGTCGCTCGTGCTGGCCGTGTTCGCCGACCGCATCACGCGCGGCGGCACCTTCTACAAGACCATGCTGATCGTGCCGTACGCCGTGGCGCCGGCCGTGGCGGCCGTGCTGTGGGTCTTCATGTTCTCGCCCTCGCTGGGCGTGGTGGCCTATGCGCTGGGCAAGATCGGCATCAACTGGAACCACCTGCTCGACTCCGGCCACGCCATGACGCTGATCGTCATGGCCTCGGTGTGGAAGCAGATTTCCTACAACTTCCTGTTCTTCCTGGCCGGCCTGCAGTCGATTCCGAAGTCGCTGATCGAGGCCGCCGCCATCGACGGCGCGCGCCCGTGGCGCCGGTTCTGGACGGTGCAGTTCCCGCTGCTGTCGCCCACCACGTTCTTCCTGCTGGTGATCAACGTGGTCTACGCCTTCTTCGACACCTTCGCGATCGTCGATGCGGCCACCCAGGGCGGCCCGGGCCAGGACACCACCATCCTGGTCTACAAGGTCTACCACGACGGCTTCAAGAGCCTGGACCTCGGCGGTTCGGCCGCCCAGTCGGTCGTGCTGATGGTGATCGTGGTGGCGTTGACCATCATCCAGTTCCGCTACGTCGAGAAGAAGGTTCAGTACTGAAGATGAAACAACAACAGAAAACCCCAACCGGCGGAGCGCGACATGGTTGAAAGACGCGGCACACAGGGCATCCTGGCCCATGTGGTGATGATCCTCGGCGTCCTGATCGTCGCCTTCCCGCTGTACCTGGCGTTCGTGGCTTCCACGCACACCGCGCAGGAGATCGTGCAGGCGCCCATGCCGCTGCTGCCCGGCTCGAACATGATCGACAGCTACAAGGGCGCGCTCTTCGGGCGCGAGAACAGCGCGGGCTCCAACGCCCCGGTGGCGCACATGATGTGGGTGAGCTTCGTGACGGCCATGGTGATCGCCATCGGCAAGATCTCGATCTCGCTGCTGTCGGCCTTCGCCATCGTGTATTTCCGCTTCCCGTTCAAGAAGATCTGCTTCTGGGCCATCTTCGTGACGCTGATGCTGCCGGTGGAGGTGCGCATCCTGCCGACCTACAAGGTGCTGTCGGACCTGAACATGCTGAATTCGTACGCGGGCCTGACGGTGCCGCTGATCGCGTCGGCCACGGCGACCTTCCTGTTCCGCCAGTTCTTCCTGACCGTGCCGGACGAGCTCACCGAAGCCTCTCGCATGGACGGCGCGAGCCCCATGCGCTTTTTCTTCGATGTGCTGCTGCCGTTGTCGAAGACCTCGATTGCGGCGCTGTTCGTGATCCAGTTCATCTACGGCTGGAACCAGTACCTGTGGCCGCTGCTCGCGACCACGAGCGAAGACATGTACCCCGTGGTGGTCGGCATCAAGCGAATGATTGCCGGCGGCGACGGGCAGAACGAATGGAACGTCGTGATGGCCACCGCCATTCTCGCGATGCTGCCACCCGCGCTGGTGGTGATCCTGATGCAAAAGTGGTTCGTCAAGGGCCTCGTGGACACTGAAAAATAACTATGGCTGCTCTCTCTCTTCGCAACGTCATCAAGCGCTACGGCCACGGGCCCAAAGCCAACCAGGTCATCCACGGCGTGAGCGCCGAGATCGCCGACCATGAATTCATCGTGATCGTGGGCCCCTCGGGCTGCGGCAAGTCGACGCTGCTGCGCATGGTGGCCGGCCTGGAAGAAATTTCCGCCGGCGAGATTGCCATCGGCAACAAGGTCGTCAACCAGCTCGAACCCTCCGAGCGCGACATCGCCATGGTGTTCCAGAACTACGCGCTCTACCCGCACATGAGCGTGTTCGCGAACATGGCCTACGGCCTGAAGATCGCCAAGGTGCCGGTGCCCGAGATCAAGGTGCGGGTCGACAAGGCCGCCAAGATCCTCGAACTCGGCCACCTGCTGGAGCGCAAGCCGCGCGAACTCTCCGGCGGCCAGCGCCAGCGCGTGGCCATGGGCCGCGCCATCGTGCGCCAGCCGCAGGTGTTCCTGTTCGACGAACCGCTGTCCAACCTGGACGCCAAGCTGCGCGCGCAGACCCGCCTGGAAATCCAGAAGCTGCACCGCGAGCTCGGCATCACCTCGCTGTTCGTCACGCACGACCAGGTCGAGGCCATGACGCTGGCGCAGCGCATCATCGTGATGAACGGCGGCGTGATGGACCAGTTCGCCACGCCCGAGGAGGTGTACAACCGCCCCGCCACCACCTTCGTGGCCAGCTTCATCGGCTCGCCGCCGATGAACCTGCTCAGGCAGGCGCCGGGCGTGCGCCCGGGCCAGATCCTGGGCATCCGCCCCGAGCACATGAAGCTCGACGAAAGCGGCTGGACGGTGCAGGTCGAGCAGGTCGAGCTGCTAGGCGCCGAGCGCCTGGTGTACGGGCGCATCGGCGAGGAACAGATCATCATGCGCACCGACGAGGGCGACCGTCCGCCGGTGCCGGGCGACACCGTGAAGATCGCGGCGCGCGAAGAAAAGCTGCACTGGTTCGACGCCGGTTCGGGCAAGCGCGCGGACTGAGCCATGGCTTTGTCTACACCCTGGCCCTACCCCCGCTGGGTCGCGCACCGCGGCGCCGGCAAGCTGGCGCCCGAGAACACGCTGGCGGCCTTCAGGCTCGGCGCCTCGCACGGCTACCGCATGTTCGAGTGCGACGCCAAGCTCAGCGCCGATGGCGTGCCGTTCCTGATGCATGACGACAAGCTCGATCGCACCACCGGCGCCAAGGGCACCGGCGGGGCCCAACCCTGGAGCGCGCTGTCGCAACTGGATGCGGGCAGTTGGCACTCGCCCGGCTACGCGGGCGAGCCCTTGCCCACGCTGGAGAACCTCGCACGCTTCTGCCTGGCGAACGACCATCTGCTCAACATCGAGATCAAGCCCACGCCCGGCACCGAGCGCCAGACCGGCGAAGTGGTCGCGCAGCAGGCCGCGCAGTGGTGGCAAGGCGCGGCCGTCCCGCCGCTGCTGACCTCCTTCAAGGTCGAGTCGCTCGAAGGCGCGCAGGCCGCGCAACCCGAGTTGCCGCGCGGGCTGCTGCTCGACACCCTGTGGGCCGGCTGGCTCGAAGCCGCGCAACGACTGGGCTGCGTGGCCATCGTGTGCAAGCACACGCTGTGGGACGCGGCCGTGGTCGCGCTGGTGCACGGCGCGGGCATGCGCGCACTGAGCTACACCGTCAACGAGGAGGCGCACGCGCAGCGGCTCATCACGCTGGGCACCGACGGCATCATCACCGACCGGGTCGACCTCTTCAGCCCGGCAGGCTGAGGCACACGTCTCTTACAGGCGCTTACCTCATGGCCGCTTCTATGATGCGGCCATGAAACGGACCTCTCGCCTGGCGAGCTACTGCCTCGCCGCCCTGCTGGCCCTGTCGATGTGCGGCCTTGCGCTGGCCCAGCCCGACGCCAGCATGAACGCCGGCAGCGGCAACCCCAACAACGCAGCCAACACAGCCACGGTGGCGCCCCCGGCGCCCACGGTGGCGGAATTGCGCACGCAGTTCAACAAGATCACGACCGAGGCGGCCCGCGGCGACGGCACCGACGAGGACGCGCGCAAGCAGCTCGGGCTGATCAACGACATCGGCGCGCAGGCCGACAAGTTCGTGGCCGCACGCACCAGCGACCTCGCCGACCTCAATGCACGGCTGGGCGAACTCGGCAACGCCCCCGGCGCCGGCGCCACCGAAGACCCCGACATCACCCGCCAGCGCGCCAGCCTGACCAAGGAACGCAATGCGCTCGACGCGGACATCCGGCTCGCCAAGCTGCTGTCCATCGACGTGCGCCAGCGCGGCGCAGACCTCGTCGCGCAGCGGCGCGAACTGTTCGAGGCCCAGCTCACCGAGCGCGCGGCCTCGCCGCTCACCGGCGCCTTCTGGACCGCCCTGCGAGAGGCCTGGCCCGACGACATGGAGCGGCTGCAGGCCATGGGCTCGGCGCTCGACGACGGCTTTGCGCAGGCCCTGGCGCCCGCGTCGCGCACGCTGGTGATCGCCACGCTGGTCGGCGCGCTGCTGCTCGCTTTCGGGGGCATCTGGGGTGCCGAGCACGCGCTCACGCGCCTGGCGATGCGGGTGCTGCCTGCCGGACGGCTGCGGCGCTCGTTGCTGGTGATTGCCATCGTGGCGAGCCACATTCTGCTGGTGGCAGTGGCCGCGCACGGCTTCGTGGAGGTACTCAAGGCCCACGCCACATGGGACGCGCAGGCGCGCAAGGCGCTGCAGTCGACCGCGCAGGCGCTGACGTTCATGGCCTTCGTCATCGGACTGGGCCGCGCGCTGCTGGCCACCTCCCGCCCTTCGTGGCGGTTGCCGCCCATTCCGGACGCCACGGCCAGCAAGCTCGCCGTGCTGCCGTGGCTGGTGGCGCTGGTGGCGGCGCTGGCCTGGACGCCGGCCGAGATCAATGCGCTGGTCGACGCCAGCTTTGCAGCCGTGGTGGCCACGCACGTGCTGACGGCGCTCGTCCTCACCGCGCTGGTAGGCACCGTGATCTACCGGCTCAAGGCGCTGCGCGCCAACGCGCCGGAGGCCGGACTGCCCGAGCGGCCGATGTGGGTCGGCCTGCTGGTCGCGCTGATCGGCGTGCTGATGATCGCCATCTGGGTGCTGGTGGCCCTGGGCTATGTGGCGCTGGGCAGCTTCCTGGCCTCGCAGCTGACCTGGACCGGCATCGTGGCCGCGGCCTTCTACGTGCTGTTCAAGTTCGCCGACGACGTGTTCACGGCCGTGGTGTCGTCGCGCAGCGCCTTCGGCCAGAAGCTGCAGAAAAGCTTCGGGCTCGCGCCGCAGACGCTGGACCAGGCGGCTACGGTGCTCTCGGGCATCAGCCGGGTGGCGCTGTTCGTGTACATGCTGATCGCGCTGGCCGCGCCCCTGGGCACTTCGCCGGGCGAGGTATTCCAGCGCAGCGGCAAGCTGGGCTCCGGCGTGAAGGTGGGCGAATTCCAGCTGGTGCCGGGCGCCATCCTGAGCGCCCTTGCGGTGGCGGTGATCGGGTTCATCGTGCTGCGGGTGTTCAAGCGCTGGCTCGAACGCAGCTACCTGCCCAACACGCAGCTCGAGCCGGGCATGCAGAGCTCCATCACCACGCTGCTGGGCTACGTGGGCGGCATTCTGGTGGTTGCCTTCACGCTCTCGGCGATGGGCATCGGCATCGAGCGCATCGCGTGGGTGGCGAGCGCACTGTCGGTGGGCATCGGCTTCGGCCTGCAGGCGATCGTGCAGAACTTCATCTCGGGCCTGATCCTGCTGGCCGAACAGCCGGTGAAGGTGGGCGACTGGGTGGTGCTGGGCACAGCCGAGGGGGACGTGCGGCGCATCAACGTGCGGGCCACGGAAATCGTGCTGGGCGACCGTTCGACGCTGATCGTGCCGAACTCGGAGTTCATCACCAAGACCGTGCGCAACATGACGCTGTCCAACGCCGAGGGCCGCGTCCTGATCCGCCTGCCGATGCCCTTGACCACCGACGCGCAGCGCGTGCGCGAACTGATCCTCACAGCCTGCAGGGCGCACGAAGGCGTGCTAGAAACGCCGGCGCCCTCGCTCACCCTCGAAGGCATCGAGAACGGGCTGCTGATCTTCCAGGCCATCGCCTACGTGGCGAGCCCCCGGCTGGCGGGCGGCGTGCGCAGCGACCTGCTGTTCGTGATCCTCGACGAGCTGAAGAAGGCCTCGCTGCCGCTGGCGGTTCCGACGATGGTGATGGCGGCGACAGCGGCTGCACCGGAGCCGCTGGCCACGCCCACCGTGCCTTCTTCGACGGCGTCTCCGATTCCGGGCGTGCAAGGTTGAAAGGCGGCGCTGAAGCCGTGGGCGCATCTGGGGCCCTTGTCGTGCGCGCCATGCACGTGCACGACCTCGACGCGGTGCTGGCGATCCAGCTGGCCTGCTACGGCGCGGGGTTCGTGGAGGACGGCGCGTTGATCGCGCGCCGTCTCGCGGCCGCACCGCACACGGGCTGGGTGGTGGAACACGGGGAACACGGGGGTGGGGTGCGGGCCTATCTGACGGGCTACCCGTCGGTGGTGGGCAAGCTGACGCCGCTGCACGGCGAGTTCGAGGTGGCCGCCGCGGCCGATACGCTGTACCTGCACGACCTGGCCGTGCACCCCGAAGCCTCGGGGCTGGGCCTCGGGCCGCGGCTGGTGCGCCATGCCTGGGCCCATGCGGCGCAGGCCGGCTGGCGGCATTCGACGCTGGTGTCGGTGCAGTCTTCGGTGGGTTTCTGGCTGCGCCAGGGCTACGGAGCCGGGCAACCCGCCGGCCCCGACCAGCAGGCCCGGCTCGCCACCTACCCTGGCGATCCGGTCTACATGGTCCGGGCGCTGGACTGAGCGGCTGTCAGCGGCGCCAGCCGCGCATCGCCAGCCACTGCACCGTGCCGCAGACCGCCACCAGCACGGCATAGGTCGCCATCGTCCCGTCGCGACCGGACACCACGAGACCGGCCACCGACACGACCACCCCGGCCAGGAAGGTGAATGCGCATTGCACCCACCAGCGCGGCACGCCGGCGCGCCGCCCGCCCAGGAAACGCCCGGCCAAGGCCAGCACCAGGGCCAGGAAAGCCGCGGGTGCCACAAAATTGAGCAGGTGATTCAGGAGGGCCAGAAGGTCCATCGGGAGGGGGTATGCATGCGTCGGGTCATGCGGGCAGTGTTATGGCTGTCATAGGGAAAGCCATTTGTCCCTGCGCAAGCCAGGCGCGGCTGCTGATTTTATAATCACGCGCATGTCAGTCTGGGCTCTCGGCTTGAACCACACGACCGCGCCGCTTGATCTGCGCGGTCGTTTCGCGTTCGCGCTCGATCAGATCGCCCCCACGCTGCAGAGTTTGCGCAGCTCTTTCGGCACCGGCCGCCACCCCCAGGTCGAAGCCGCGATCATCTCCACCTGCAACCGCACCGAGATCTACTGTGCCTCGGAGCACATCGCGCTCGACCACACCTTCGGCTGGCTGGCGCAAAGCGGCGGCGTGGCCCCGGCCCTGCTGCGCTCGCATGCCTACACCCTGCATGACGACGAGGCTGCGCGCCATGCCTTCCGCGTGGCCAGCGGGCTCGACTCCATGGTGCTGGGCGAGGCGCAGATCCTCGGCCAGATGAAGGACGCCGTGCGCGCCGCCGAAACCGCCGGCGCGCTCGGCAGCACGCTCAACCAGCTGTTCCAGCGCTCGTTCGCCGTGGCGAAAGAGGTGCGCACCGCCACCGAGATCGGCGCCCACTCCATCAGCATGGCCGCCGCCGCGGTGCGCCTGGCCGGCCAGCTCTTCGAAGACCTGCGCAAGACGCGCGTGCTGTTCGTCGGCGCCGGCGAAATGATCGACCTCGCGGCCACGCACTTCGCGGCCAGGGAACCCAAGTCGATCGCCATTGCCAACCGCACGCTCGAACGCGGCGAAAAGCTGGCCTCGCGTTTCGGCGGCGAAGCCATGCGGCTGGCCGACCTGCCCGCGCGGCTGGCCGAGTTCGACATCGTCGTGAGCTGCACCGCCAGCACGCTGCCGATCATCGGCCTGGGTGCCGTGGAGCGCGCGCTCAAGGCGCGAAAGCACCGCCCGATGTTCATGGTCGACCTGGCCGTGCCGCGCGACATCGAGCCCGAAGTGAAGGCCCTCGAAGACATCTACCTCTACACGGTGGACGACCTCGCCCAGGTCGTGCAGCAGGGCCAGGCGAATCGCCAGGCCGCCGTGGCGCAGGCCGAAGTCATCATCGACGCGGGCGTGCAGAGCTTCATGCACTGGCTGGACCAGCGCGGCACCGTGCCGCTGATCCAGCAGCTCAACGCGCAGACCGACGAATGGCGCGCCGCCGAGCTGGCGCGCGCCCGCAAGCTGCTGGCCAAGGGCGAATCGGTCGAAGCCGTGCTCGAAGCCATGTCGCGCGGGCTCACGCAAAAAATGATGCATGGCGCCATGGCCGAGCTGCACGCGGGCGACGCCGCCTCGCGCGAGCAGACGGCGCAGACCATCTCGCGCCTGTTCCTGCGCAAAGAGCGTTAGCGACGCGGGCCACCGCGCGGCCCCGTGGCCGCAGCTTCCTTGCGCCCTGCAATCGCACGGCCGCAACCCCTCATTTTTCCGAGTCCCCTTCCGCCGTGAAATCCTTTCTGCGCCATCAACTCGAACGCTACGTCCAGCGCCTGGGCGAACTCGACTTCCTGCTCTCGCGCGAGGACATCATGAGCGACATGGCGCAGTACCGCACCATCTCGCGAGAGCACGCCGAGATCACGCAGATCGCCGGCCGCTACGAGCGCTACAGGCAGCGCGAGGCCGACATCGCCGGTGCGAAGGAGATGCTCGACGACCCCGACATGGCCGAGATGGCGAAGGAAGAAATTTCAGGCGCCGAGCCCGAGCTGCTCCAGCTCGAAGAGGAGCTGCAGCGCCTGCTGCTGCCCAAGGACCCGGACGACGCGCGCAACGCCTTCATGGAAATCCGCGCCGGCACCGGCGGCGACGAGTCCGCCCTGTTCGCGGGCGACCTGCTGCGCATGTACACGCGCTACTGCGAGCGCGCCGGCCTGCGCTGCGAGGTCGTGAGCGAGAGCGCGAGCGAGCTCGGCGGCTACAAGGAAGTGGTGATCCGCATCGTCGGCGACGACGTCTTCGGCAAGCTGCGCTTCGAGTCCGGCGGCCACCGCGTGCAGCGCGTGCCGGCCACCGAGACGCAAGGCCGCATCCACACCAGCGCCTGCACCGTCGCCGTGCTGGCCGAGCCCGACGAGACCGTGGCGGTCCAGATCAACCCGGCCGACCTGCGCATCGACACCTATCGCGCGAGCGGCGCGGGCGGGCAGCACATCAACAAGACCGACTCGGCCGTGCGCATCACGCACATCCCGACCGGCATCGTGGCCGAGTGCCAGGACGACCGCAGCCAGCACCGCAACAAGGCCAAGGCGCTGCAGGTGCTGTCGGCGCGCATCCAGGAAAAGGACCGCAGCGAGCGCGCCGCCAAGGACGCGGCCATGCGCAAGGGGCTCATCGGCAGCGGCGACCGCTCCGACCGCATTCGCACGTACAACTTTCCGCAGGGGCGGCTCACCGACCACCGCATCAACCTCACGCTCTACAAGCTGCTGTCCATCATGGAAGGCGACCTGGGCGACGTGCTGGACGCGCTGCGCGCCGCGCGCGAGGCCGAGCAGCTGGCCGAGCTGGAATCGAGCCTGCCGGCGTGATGGGCACCGAAAACCCGTTGCCCTCGACCGTGGCGCAGGCGCTCGCGGCGGGCGTCGCGCTGGGCGTGGACCGGCTCGACGCACAGCTGCTGCTGCTGCACGCCCTGGGCCGCGCCCCGCACGACCGCGCCTGGCTGCTCGCGCACGACACCGATGCGATGCCCGGTGCCGCGTGGTCCGCGCTGGCCGCGCAGCTGTCGCGCCGCCTGGCGGGCGAGCCGGTGGCCTACCTGCTGGGCGAAAAGGAATTCCACGGCCTCGACCTGCGGGTCGATGCGCGCGTGCTGGTGCCCCGCCCGGACACCGAGACACTGGTCGAATGGGCCCTGCAGTGCCTCGAAGGCCGCGCCGCGCCGCGCGTGCTCGACCTGGGCACGGGAAGCGGCGCGATCGCGCTGGCCCTGCAGCACGCCCGCCCCGACGCACAGGTCGATGCGGTCGAAGCCAGCGCCGACGCGCTTGCGGTGGCGCTGGCCAATGCCCGGCGCCTCGGCCTGCCGGTGCGCTTCGCCCAGGCGAACTGGCTCGATGGCGCGGGCAGCGGGTACACGGTCATCGCCAGCAACCCGCCGTACATCGCCGCTGGCGACCCGCACCTGCCCGCCTTGCGCCACGAGCCGGTTTCCGCGCTGGTGGCGGGGGCCGACGGCCTCGACGACATCCGCCGGATCGTGCAGCACGCCCCCGATCACCTCGCACAAGACGGCTGGCTGCTGCTCGAACACGGCCACGACCAGGCCCCGGCGGTGCGGCAGCTGCTCGCCGGGCGCGGTTTTGCCGACGTGCAAAGCCGCGACGACCTTGCCGGCATCCCGCGCTGCTCAGGCGGAATCTGGCGCGCGGTGAAATAATCCCCTCAGCCCACTTTTCAGGAGTTCCCCATGTCCGACGCTCAGCAACGCATCGACGATCTCGTCAAAACCAACGAACTCGTGCTCTTCATGAAGGGGAATGCGAGTTTCCCGATGTGCGGTTTCTCGGGCCGCGCCATCCAGATCCTGAAGGCGGTCGGCGTCGACACCAAGGCGCTCAAGACCGTCAACGTGCTCGAAGACGACGGCATCCGCCAGGGCATCAAGGAATACAGCAACTGGCCCACCATTCCGCAGCTGTACGTGAAGGGCGAGTTCATCGGCGGCTCGGACATCATGATGGAGATGTACGAATCCGGTGAGCTGCAGCAAGTGGTGAACGGCAGCCCCGCCTGATTTCACGAGGACTGCAATGAGCCACGATCACGGCCATTCGCACACTCACGACGACCATCCGGTCGATTCGGCCGAACCGGCCTGGAAGCACGACGGCGTGCGCGTGGTCGCGGCCAACCAGCTCGACGTCAATACCGCGCAGACGCCCGGCATGAACCGGGCGGCGGCCATCAACTTCGCGCGCGTCGGCGCACAGAAGCTGTGGGCCGGCACGGTGACCATCCACGCCGATGCCAAGACCGGCGCCCACCACCACGGCCACCTCGAATCGGTGATCTACGTGGTGCGCGGCCGGGCCCGCATGCGCTGGGGCGAGAAGCTCGAGTTCACGGCAGAGGCCGGACCCGGCGATTTCATCTACGTGCCGCCCTTCGTGCCGCACCAGGAAATCAACGCGAGCGCGACGGAGTCGCTGGAATGCGTGTTGTGCCGCAGCGATGGCGAAGCGGTGGCTGTGAACCTCGACATCGAACCCGTCGAAAAGCCCGAATCGGTGCTGTGGGTCGACCCCACGCACCCGCACGGCGGCGTCTGAGCGCTTTTCCGGGGCCGAGTCATGGCACCATGGCGCTCTTCGCCGTGCCACCATGAACCTGACCCAAAGCCTGCTCATCATCGTCTTGCTGATCGCGTTGAGCGCGTTCTTCTCCCTCGCCGAAATCACGCTGGCCGCCTCGCGCCGCCTGCGCCTGCGCCAGATGGCCGACGAAGGCGACCCGCGGGCGGAAAAGGTGCTGCGCGTGCAGGAGCAGCCAGGCCACTACTTCACCGTGGTGCAGATCGGCCTGAACGCCGTGGCCATCCTCGGCGGCGTGGTCGGCGAAGGCTCGCTCAGCCCCTACTTCGCGGTGTTCTTCGAGCGCTGGTTGAGCGTCGAGGCCTCCGCCAACGTCGCGTTCCTGTGCTCGTTCGTCATCGTGATCGCGGTGTTCCTGGTGTTTGCCGACCTGTTCCCCAAGCGCCTGGGCATGAGCAATCCCGAACAGCTCGCGGTGCGCATGGTCGGGCCGATGCAGGTGCTCATCACCACCTTCAAGCCGCTGGTGTGGTTCTTCACCCGCTCGACCGACATGCTCTTCAAGCTGCTGGGCATGCCACTGGTTCGCGACGACAAGATCACCTCGGCCGACATCCTGGCCATGACCGAGGCCGGCGCACGTGCGGGCGTGCTCGCGGTGCGCGAGCAGCAGGTGATCGCCAATGTGTTCGAGCTGGAGACGCGCCTGGTGAGCAGTGTGATGACGGCCCGCGAGAGCATCGCCTGGTTCCTGCACGACGACCCCGAGTCAGTGCTGCGTGCGCGCATCGTGGCCGAGCCCTTCTCGGCGTATCCGGTGTGCGACGGCGACATCGACCACGTGCTGGGCTATGTCGACGCAAAGGACATGTTCCAGCGCGTGCTCAGCGGCCAGCCGCTGGCCTTCGACCAGGGGCTGCCGCTGCACAAGGCGCTGGTCATTCCCGACCGGCTCTCGTTGACCGAGGTGCTCGAGCAGTTCCAGCAGGCGCATGAAGACTTCGCGATCATCGTCAACGAGTACAGCCTGGTGGTGGGCGTGATCACGCTCAACGACGTGATGAGCACGGTGATGGGCGACCTGGTGACGATGCCCGACGAAGAGCAGATCGTGCGGCGTGACGAGAACTCATGGCTCATCGACGGCATCACGCCCATCCAGGACGTGCAGCGCGCGCTGCACATCGACGAGTTGCCGCATTCGGAGGAATACGAAACGCTCGCGGGCTTCCTGATGGTGATGCTGCGCCGCGTGCCCAAGCGCACCGACAACGTGACATGGGGCGGCTACACCTTCGAGGTGATGGACGTGGACAGCTACCGCATCGACCAGGTGATGGTCACGAAGGGCTCGGGCACAGCGAAGGCGCCGGCCGCCTGACGGGCGCTACAGGTTTCAGGCCGCCGAGCGGTCCTTGTCTTTCTCGCGCTCGCGGTCCTTGTCGTTGAACGCCCAGAGCCGCTGGTTCGCGAAGACCGCGTTCGGGTACGGCGACTTGCCACGGCTGCCGTTGTAGCGGCCCAGCGTCATGTAGAGGTCGCCGTTCTCGCGGTCGAGGTAGTGGCGCAGGATCACGCAGCCGAAGCGCAGGTTGGTCTGCATGTGAAAGAGCTTGGCCGAATCGCTGTCGCCGATCACGCGCGTCCAGAACGGCATGACCTGCATGTAGCCGCGCGCCCCGGCGCTCGACACCGCGAACTTGCGGAAGTTGCTCTCGACCTGAACCAGCCCGAGCACCAGGCTCACCTCCAGCCCGGAGCGCTTGGCCTCGTACCACGCGGTTTGCAGGAACTCGATGCGCGAGGGCGCATCGGCCACCTTCTTCTTGAGCCGTTCGCTCATCTCGCCGAGCCAGCGCAGGTACGCCAGGCGAGCCTCGGTGTTCGCAAACTGGGGAACCGGGGGCGCCTTGTTGTGGATGGCCGAACTCAGCGCGGTGCGCACCGAGTCGATGAGCGGCTCCTCGATCTGCGCGCCGGCCAGGGCGGTCTGTGGCAGCGACAGCACCGTCAGGGCGCCCGCGCTCACGGCGCCGCCCAGGCACTGGCGCCGCGAGAGGCCGCCCTCAAGGCTCATGCAGCGAGCTTGCCGGTGATGAAGTCGGCGATGCCGGCCGACGGCACCTTGGTGGCTGCCGTGTCGCGGCGGTGCTGGTATTCGAGCTGGCCCTCTTTCAGGCCGCGGTCGGAGATGACCACTCGATGCGGCACACCGATGAGTTCCCAGTCGGCGAACATCGCGCCGGGGCGCTCGCCGCGGTCGTCGAGCAGCACGTCGACGCCCTTGGCGAGCAGCTCTTCGTAAAGCGCCTCGGCGGCGGTCTTGACCTCCGCGCTGCGGTCCATGCCGATCGGGCAGACCACCACGGTGAAGGGCGCGATGGCGTCGGGCCAGATGATGCCGCGCTCATCGTGGTTCTGCTCGATGGCGGCGGCAGGCAGGCGCGTGATGCCGATGCCGTAGCAGCCCATCTCGAGGAACTGCGGCTTGCCGCCTTCGTCGAGATAGGTGGCATTCATGTCCTTGCTGTACTTGGTGCCGAGCACGAACACATGGCCCACTTCGATGCCGCGCTCGATGGCCAGCACGCCCTTGCCGTCGGGCGAGGCGTCGCCGGCGACCACGTTGCGCAGGTCGGCCACGAGTTCGGGCTCGGGCAGGTCGCGGCCCCAGTTGACGCCGGTCATGTGGAAGTCGACCTCGTTGGCGCCCGTGATCCAGTCGGCCATGACGGCCACCTCGCGGTCGGCCACGAGCTTCACGGGCTTCTTGAGGTTCAGCGGGCCCAGGTAGCCGGGCTTGCAGCCGAAATGCTCGTCGATTTCGGCCAGGTTGGCGAAGCGGAAGCCCTTGTCCAGGCCCGGCAGCTTGCCGACCTTGATCTCGTTCATCTCGTGGTCGCCGCGCAGCAGCAGCAACCAGACCTGCGCGCCCTTGATGTTGCCGGCGGCGTCGACGACGTCGGTGGCCAGCACGAGCGACTTCACGGTGGTGGACAGCGGCACGCCGAGCAGCGCGGCGACGTCTTCGCAGGTGCTCTTGGCCGGCGTGGCGGTCTTCTCAAGCGCCTTGGCGGCGGCGGGGCGCGGGCCGGCCGGTGCCAGCGCCTCGGCTTTTTCCATGTTGGCGGCGTAGTTGCTGTCGGGGCAGTAGACGATGGCGTCCTCGCCCGTCGCGGCGATCACCTGGAACTCTTCGCTCAGGTCGCCCCCGATGGCGCCGCTGTCGGCAGCCACGGCGCGGTAGCGCAGGCCGAAGCGATCGAAGATGTTGCGGTAGGCCTGCGCCATGACCTGGTAGCTGGCCTTGGCGGCGTCGAGGTCGCGGTCGAAGCTGTACGCGTCCTTCATGATGAATTCGCGCCCGCGCATGAGGCCGAAGCGCGGACGGCGCTCGTCGCGGAACTTGGTCTGGATCTGGTAGAAATTCCTGGGCAGCTGCTTGTAGCTGCGGATTTCCTGGCGCGCGATGTCGGTCACCACCTCTTCGCTGGTGGGCTGGATCACGAAGTCGCGGTCATGCCGGTCCTTGATGCGCAGCAGCTCGGGGCCCATCTTCTCGAAGCGGCCGGTCTCTTGCCAGAACTCGGCCGGCTGCACGACGGGCATCGCCATCTCGACGGCACCGGCGCGGTTCATTTCCTCGCGCACGATGGCCTCGACCTTTCGGATCACGCGCAGGCCCATGGGCATGTACGTGTAGATGCCCGTGCCGAGCTTCTTGATCATGCCGGCACGCGTCATGAGCCGGTGGCTCGCGACCTCGGCGTCAGCGGGCGCTTCCTTGAGGGTGGAGACAAAAAATCGGGAAGCTTTCATCGGGATCGTTCGGATGGATTCGCTGGACTCGAAAGTGGGAAGTGGGGGACTGCTCCCCCGGAGAGACCCTGAGAGCCTGGCATCGGCAGCTTGCCGGGGACACCCCGGCATGCATAATCGACTCAGTTCAAAAATTGGGGTTTGATTATGCTCGACCGGGACGGCTTCAGGCCCAACGTCGGCATCATCCTGCTCAACCAGAGAAACCAGGTTTTCTGGGGCAAGCGCATACGTACGCATTCCTGGCAGTTTCCGCAAGGCGGCATAGACCGCGGCGAAAGTCCCGAGCAAGCCATGTTCCGGGAACTGCACGAGGAGGTGGGTCTCCATCCGGAGCATGTGCGCATCGTTGCCCGTACCCGTGACTGGTTGCGCTACGAGGTGCCGGATCGGTTCATCCGCCGTGACGCACGGGGCCACTACAAAGGCCAGAAGCAAATCTGGTATTTGCTGCAACTTGTCGGTCACGACTGGGATCTGAACCTGCGTGCCACCGACCATCCCGAATTCGACGCTTGGCGCTGGCACGACTATTGGGTGCCGCTCGACGTGGTCGTCGAGTTCAAGCGCGGCGTCTACGAGATGGCGCTCACCGAGCTTGCTCGCTACCTGCCACGGCAGGATTTCCGAAATCGCTTCCTGCGCAGCAACGTGCGCGCTCGAGAGTTCGAGCGCCATTCGCTGGACGCCGGGGCGCCCCCCGGACTGGACCTGCCGCCCGGCGGCAGTTTCGATCCGCATCCCGACATTCCTTCCGCGAGCGATGAACCTCCTTCCCACCACAAAGCGCCCTTCCTTCCGACGCAACGCTGAACGGGTGCTTCTGCTTGCCTGCTTCGGCATCCTGGCTGGATGCGCATCGGGTCAATACGACACGGACAACCCCGATTGGGCCCAGTCGGGCATGCCGCTGCCGCCCAAGCGCTACGGCACCGAGAAAGAGTGGCAAGAAACCGCCGTGCCGCCGCCGCCGGCTTTCAGCGAAAACCGCCTGCTGCACATCCAGATGCCGCCGTACATGAGCCTGACCTTCGGTGTAGACCCCAGCACGATCGTCATCACGGACGACGGCATCGTGCGCTACGTGGTGGTGGCGCACAACCGCAGCGGAAGTGCAGTCAATGCCTTCTACGAGGGTGTGCGCTGTTCGACAGCCGAAATGAAGAGCTATGCGCGCTTCAACAACGGCATCTGGCAAGAGACAGCGGCGCCGGAGTGGAAGCAGATCAACGCCATGAACTCCAGCTACACCCGTGCGCTGTCTACCCAGGCACTGTGCCGCGGCAATGCGCCGCGCTCCTCGGTGGGAGAAATGGTCCAGAACATCCGCAACCCGATTCGGGAAGTGCAGTAAACCGCGCTGCGCCGCGTCAATGAAAACGGGGCGTCGCGCCCCGTTGTCGTTTTCAGCTCGGCATCAGCACCATGTTGTCGCGGTGGACCATTTCAGGTTCGGCGACATAGCCCAGCAAACGCTCGAATTCGGCCGAGGGCTTGCGGCAGAGCAGGCGCGCTTCCACGCTCGAATAGTTGGCCAGGCCCCGAGCCAGCTCGACGCCGTCGACATCGCGCACCGCGATCACGTCGCCGCGCGAGAACTCTCCCGACACGCTGGTCATGCCGATCGGCAACAGGCTCTTGCCTTCGGCGCGCACCTTGGCTGCGGCCCCCGCATCGACGACGACGGCGCCGCGCAGTTGCAGATGGTCGGCCATCCAGCGCTTGCGGGCCTGGTGCTTGGCAGTTTGCGCCACCAGCAGCGTGCCGATGGACTCGCCGCGCGACAGGCGCAGCAGCGCGTCGGGCTCGCGGCCCCAGGCGATGACAGTGGAAGCGCCCGAACCGGCAGCGCGCTTGGCCGCGAGGATCTTGGTGATCATGCCGCCGCGGCCGATGCTGGAACCCGCACCACCGGCCATCGCCTCGAGCGCTGGATCGCCGGCGGCGGCCTCGTGCACGAACTTCGCGTCAGGGTCCTTGCGCGGATCGGCGGTGTACAAACCCTTCTGGTCCGTCAGGATCACCAGCGCGTCAGCCTCGACCAGGTTGGCCACGAGCGCACCGAGCGTGTCGTTGTCGCCGAACTTGATCTCGTCGTTCACGACCGTGTCGTTCTCATTGATGACGGGCACGACCCCCAGCTTGAGCAAGGTGACCAGCGTCGAGCGGGCATTGAGGTAGCGCTCGCGATCGGCCAGGTCGGCGTGGGTCAGCAGCACCTGCGCGCTGCCGATTTCGTTCTCGCGCAGCTTGGTCTCGTACATCTGGGCCAGGCCCATCTGCCCGACGGCTGCTGCCGCCTGCAGCTCGTTGATTTCGTGCGGCCGCGTGCGCCAGCCAAGCCGCTTCATGCCCTCGGCAATCGCGCCGCTCGACACCATGACGACCTCGCGCCCGTCGCGCACCAGCGCCGCCAGTTGCCGGCACCATTCACCGATGGCCGCCTCGTCGAGACCACGGCCCTCGTTGGTCACGAGGCTGGAGCCCACCTTGACGACGATTCGGCGGGCATCCCGCAAGGCAGTGGATCCGGAGTTCGTGGTCATTTCTGGCAGTGCGATCTTGAATGCTGCGAGTTGTGCTGCGGTCTGTCACTGGGCAGCATCAGAGGGGCGATGCTGTGTTGTCGCTCAGGCGCTCTCGGGCGGCAACGGCGTGAAGCGCGGATCGACGACGACCGGCACCTGTTCGGCCAAATGCTGCGCCTTGACCTGCTGATAGACAGCCTGCACCAGGTGCTCGCAGCCTTCGCGCGTGAGTGCCGAGATTTCGAACACGGGCCCCTTGAAGCGCAGACGCTTCACGACGTCCTTGACCCGCGCCTGGCGCTCTTCGAGCGGCACCATGTCGAGCTTGTTGAGCACGAGCCAGCGCGGCTTTTCGTAGAGTGCGGCGTCGTACTTCTTGAGTTCGCCGACGATGGCCTTGGCCTGGGCGACCGGGTCGACAGCGTCGTCGAACGGCGCCATGTCGATCACGTGCAGCAGAAGGCGCGTGCGCTGCAGGTGGCGCAGGAAGAGATGGCCGAGGCCGGCGCCTTCGGCAGCACCTTCGATCAGGCCGGGAAGGTCGGCCACGACGAAGCTCTGTTCCGGACCGACGCGCACCACGCCAAGGTTGGGGTGCAGCGTGGTGAAGGGGTAGTCCGCAATGCGCGGGCGTGCATTGGAGATGGCGCTGATCAGCGTCGACTTGCCGGCATTCGGCATGCCGAGCAGACCGACGTCGGCCAACACCTTCAGTTCGAGCTTGACACTGCGCTTCTCGCCAGGCCACCCAGGCGTCTTCTGACGCGGTGCGCGGTTGATGGCACTCTTGAAACGCATGTTGCCAAAGCCACCATCGCCGCCCTTGGCGATGGTGATGACTTCGCCTTCCTCCAGCAGCTCGAACAGGACCTCGCCCGTTTCCGCGTCGGAGATGATCGTGCCGACCG
The DNA here is from genome assembly GCF_056394985.1 of Variovorax sp. 10N412. Classification (NCBI taxonomy): domain Bacteria; kingdom Pseudomonadati; phylum Pseudomonadota; class Betaproteobacteria; order Burkholderiales; family Comamonadaceae; genus Variovorax; species Variovorax sp. 10N412. The sequence goes on along the minus strand of NZ_JBFTIO010000023.1, from coordinate 40,716 downwards.
GCATCTTGAGCGTGATGTCGTCACCGGCGGCGCCGAACATGTCGGAGCCCATGCCGTGCTCTCCGCGCTTGGCCTCGTGGCGGCGCGAATAGCGGAAGTCGACGAGCGTGTTCAGGTTCGAATCGGCCACTGCGAAGACGTGGCCGCCGCGGCCGCCGTCACCGCCATTGGGGCCGCCGAATTCCTTGTACTTCTCATGACGGAACGACACGCAGCCGTTGCCGCCATCGCCGGCAGCGATGTCGATGAAGGCTTCGTCGACGAACTTCATGGGATGTCCAGTTTACAAATGAAGAAGCCCCGGCAATGCGGGGCCTCGGGTGATCGAAATGACTGCGAGGCTTACGCCGCGGGAGTCACGTTGACCGTGTGCTTGTTCAATGCACCCTTGAAACCGAACGACACATGGCCGTCGACCAGGGCGAACAGCGTGTGGTCCTTGCCCAGACCGACGTTCACGCCGGGGTGGAACTTGGTGCCGCGCTGGCGCACGATGATCGAGCCTGCGCTGATCAGTTCGCCGCCGAACGTCTTCACGCCGAGCATCTTGGGCTTGGAATCGCGCCCGTTTCGCGTTGAGCCGCCGCCTTTTTTCTGTGCCATGGAATGTGCTCCTTAGCCGGCGATCGCGCCGATTTGCAGTTCGGTGAACTGCTGGCGATGGCCTTGACGTTTCTGATAGTGCTTGCGACGGCGCATCTTGAAGATGCCAACCTTGTCGTGCTTACCGTGCGACAGTACCGTGACTGTCACCGTTGCGCCGGACACCAGGGGCGTGCCAACCTTGATTTCAGCGCCGTTTCCGACAGCCAGAACCTGATCGATCACGATTTCCTGGCCTACGTCCGCAGCAATCTGTTCTACTTTAATTTTTTCGCCGGAAGCAACGCGATATTGCTTGCCGCCGGTTTTTATGACCGCGTACATGTAAACCTCTTAGAAATTGAGTCCCCACGGCGAATTCCGCAGAGCCCAAGATTATAGCGCGGTTTGCACTCGCCGCCCAGCCACAGGCCCGGCAGCATGGGGAAGCCACGGTGGCTCCCTATAATTTGGCATTTCCGGCCCTCCCTTCATAGAAGGGGGCCGCCATCATTTCCAGCAGCGCCCCGCGCCCACGCTTTGCCAGTTCCCGCCGCCGACACCTCCCCCACCGCCACTGTGCTGGACCTGATTGCAGGCGACATGGTCGAAGTCGACCGTGTGATTGCCCACCGCCTCGACACGGGCGTGCCGCTGGTCAGCCAAGTCTCGAAATACATCATCTCCGCGGGCGGCAAGCGCCTGCGGCCTGCGCTTTTGCTGCTGATGTCGGGGGCGCTGGGCTACACCGGCGAGCAACGCTTCAACCTGGCGGCCGTGGTGGAGTTCATTCACACGGCCACCCTGTTGCATGACGACGTGGTCGACGAGTCGACCCTTCGGCGCGGCCGGGCGACAGCCAATGAGTCCTTCGGCAACCCAGCGAGCGTGCTGGTCGGCGACTTCCTCTATTCGCGCGCTTTCCAGATGATGCTGGACGCCGACAACATGCGCGTGATGCAAATCCTGGCCGAGGCCACCAACATCATTGCCGAGGGCGAGGTGCTCCAGCTGATGAACATGCACGACGCGTCGCTGGACGAAGAGGCCTATCTGCGCGTGATCCGCTCGAAGACCGCCAAGCTTTTCGAAGCCAGCACCCGGCTCGCCGCCGTGCTCGCAGGCGCCTCTGCAGACACGGAGCAGGCATGCGCCACCTACGGCCAGGCGCTGGGTACCGCTTTCCAGGTGATCGACGACGTGCTCGACTACGCGGGCGATGCCCAGGAAACCGGGAAGAACGTGGGCGATGACCTGCGCGAAGGCAAGACCACGCTCCCACTCATCTTCGCGATGCAGCGCGGCACCCCTGCGCAGAGTGCACTGGTTCGTGCAGCCATCGAGGCTGGCGACACCGCCCAACTGGGAAAAATCGTCGAAATCGTTCGCGAAACCGGGGCGCTGGATGCCTCGCGCGCAGCCGCCGCCGCCGAGGCACAACGCGCGATTCACGCATTGAAAGACTTTCCGTCCAATTTGTACGCTTCAGGTTTGCTACAATTGGCGGCTCAGTTGCTTGAGCGACGTACCTGAACACCTCACTGAGTTGGCATCTAGGGCGATTACTTTTTTCTTGCAACCATCGGGGTGTAGCTTAGCCTGGTAGAGCGCTACGTTCGGGACGTAGAGGCCGGAGGTTCGAATCCTCTCACCCCGACCAGCCTTTGGCTGGCATAAATAAATGGCCGCGCCTGTTGCTGTATGGCGATTTACAGCGCAGGAGTGTTCAGCGATGATCGTGAAGCATTTTTTCACATCTTTTGCATTCGCTGAATGGCCGCTGCCGAACTTCCCGTCAAAGAACCTGCGCAGATTGCGCTCCCAGGGCTCGCACGTGCTCTGGTTTCGGCCGGCAAGCTTCCCGCCAAGTCCGCTGAGGACATTTATCAGAAGTCGCTGAGCGGGCGCACCAGCTTCATCGCCGAGCTCACCGGCTCTGGCGCCGTCTCGGCGGCCGATCTGGCCCACACGCTCTCGAGCGCCTTCGGCGCTCCGCTTCTCGACCTCGATGCGATCGATCCGCAGCGCCTGCCCAAGGACCTGCTCGACGTCAAGCTGTGCCACGCGTACCGCATCGTCGTCCTGAGCAAGCGCAACAATCGTCTGATTGTTGCAACAGCCGACCCGTCGGACCAGCAAGCGGCGGAAAAGATCAAGTTCGCATCCCAGATGGGCGTCGACTGGGTCATTGCGGAATACGACAAGCTTTCTCGAATGATCGAAGCCGCTGCAGTGAGCGCGGCGGAGACCATCAACAACATTGTCGGCAGCGAGTTCGAGTTCGACGAAGTCACTTCCGAAACTTCGAGCGAAGCCTCCGATCAGGCGATTGCCGAAGTCGAAGACGCGCCGGTCGTACGCTTTCTTCACAAGATGCTGCTCGACGCGATCGGCATGCGGGCGTCGGACATCCACTTCGAGCCGTACGAGCACCAGTACCGCGTGCGGTTCCGGATCGACGGCGAGCTGCGCGAAATCGCCAGCCCGCCCACCGTCATCAAGGACAAGCTGGCGTCGCGCATCAAGGTCATCTCGCGGCTCGACATCTCCGAGAAGCGCGTGCCGCAAGACGGCCGCATGAAGCTCAAGATCGGCCCTGACCGCGTCATCGACTTTCGCGTGAGCACCCTGCCCACGCTGTTCGGCGAAAAGATCGTCATCCGTATTCTTGACCCCAGCAGCGCTCGCCTGGGCATCGATGCGCTGGGCTATGACGCAGACGAAAAGGCGCGCCTCCTTCACGCCATCGGCCGCCCCTACGGAATGGTGCTGGTGACCGGCCCCACGGGCTCAGGCAAGACGGTGTCGCTGTACACCTGCCTGAACCTGCTGAATCAGCCGGGCGTGAACATCGCGACCGCGGAAGACCCCTCGGAAATCAACCTGCCCGGCGTCAACCAGGTCAACGTGAACGAAAAGGCGGGGCTCACCTTCGCGGCCGCGCTGCGCGCCTTCCTGCGCCAGGATCCGGACATCATCATGGTCGGCGAAATCCGCGACCTGGAAACTGCGGACATCTCGATCAAGGCCGCGCAAACAGGCCACCTGGTGCTATCCACGCTGCACACCAACGACGCGCCGACCACGCTCACGCGGATGCGCAACATGGGCATCGCGCCATTCAATATTGCGTCCAGCGTGATCCTGATCACTGCGCAGCGCCTGGCCAGGCGGCTGTGCACCGTGTGCCGCGTGCCCACCGAAGTGCCGCGCGAAGCGCTGCTCGAAGCCGGATTCCAGCAAGAACAGCTGGACGGAACGTGGAAGCCCTATCGCCCCGTCGGCTGCTCCGCATGCAGCGGCGGCTACAAGGGGCGCGTGGGCATCTATCAGGTGATGCCGATCACGGAGGCGATCCAGGAAATCATCCTGCGCGACGGCAGCGCGCTCGACATCGCCCAGCAGTCCGAGGCCGAAGGCGTGCGCTCGCTGCGCCAGTCGGGGTTGCGCAAAGTCATGCAAGGTCTCACTTCGCTCGAAGAAGTGGTCGCCTGCACCAACCTGTAACGAACACACCGAGAAACCGGAGATCGAATGGCAACAGTGGCATCCCCCCGCTCCAAGCCCACGCACAAGGAGTTTGTCTTCGAGTGGGAGGGCAAGGACCGCAATGGCAAGATGGTGCGCGGCGAACTTCGGGCCGCCGGCGAGAACCAGGTGCAGGCGGCGTTGCGCCGCCAAGGCGTGCTTGCGTCGAAGATCAAGAAGCGCCGGATGCGCTCGGGCAAGGCCATCAAGCCCAAGGACATCGCGATCTTCACGCGCCAGCTGGCAACGATGATGAAGGCCGGCGTGCCGTTGATGCAGTCCTTCGACATCGTTGGACGCGGCAACGCGAACGCCAGCGTGGCCAAGCTGCTCAACGACATTCGCACCGACGTGGAAACCGGCACTTCGCTGTCGGCGGCCTTCCGGAAGTTTCCGAAGTACTTCGACAACCTTTACTGCAACCTGGTGGAAGCCGGCGAAGCCGCCGGTATTCTGGAAGACCTGCTGGACCGCCTTGCCACGTACATGGAAAAGACCGAGGCGATCAAGTCCAAGATCAAGTCGGCGCTGATGTACCCGACCTCCGTGGTCGTCGTGGCCTTCGTGGTGGTGGCCATCATCATGATCTTTGTGATTCCGGCGTTCAAGCAGGTGTTCACTTCTTTCGGCGCCGACCTGCCTGCGCCCACGCTGTTCGTGATGGCCATCAGCGAATTCTTCGTCTCGTACTGGTGGCTGATCTTCGGCGGCATCGGCGGAGGCCTCTACTTCTTCATCCAGGCGTGGAAACGCAATGAGCGTTTCCAGAAGGTCATGGACCGCGTCCTGTTGCGCATTCCCATCTTCGGCACATTGATCGAAAAATCGTGCGTGGCCCGCTGGACGCGAACGTTGGCAACCATGTTCGCCGCCGGCGTCCCCTTGGTCGAAGCCCTCGACTCGGTGGGCGGGGCCTCGGGCAACAGCGTCTACGGCGACGCCACGGCGAAGATCCAGCAGGAGGTTTCCACCGGCACCAGCCTCACCGCGGCCATGACCAATGCCAACCTCTTTCCCTCGATGGTCATCCAGATGACCGCCATCGGCGAAGAGTCCGGATCCATCGACCACATGCTGGGCAAGGCGGCCGACTTCTACGAGTCCGAGGTGGACGACATGGTCGCGGGCCTGTCGAGCCTGATGGAGCCCATCATCATCGTGTTCCTGGGCACAATCATCGGCGGCATCGTGGTCTCGATGTACCTGCCCATCTTCAAGCTCGGCCAGGTCGTCTGATGCTCGTGTCGAGGGAATTCGACACCGCGTTCGCCGGTGTGCTGGGGCTATTGATCGGCAGTTTCCTCAACGTCGTCATCTACCGCACGCCGGTGATGATGTACCGCGACTGGCTCGCCGACGCCGTCGCGAACCTCATGTCGTCGAAGGATGCCCCCTCGCTGTGGTCGCTGGCCTTCGGCTCGAAGGTCGCGCCCCCCGCCGGGCTGGAGGTCGCGGCCGACAGGGCCGCGGCGGTCATCGAAGCGCAGTCCCCTTTCGACCTGGCGCGTCCCGCCTCGCGCTGCGGCGCCTGCGGCCACAGGATCCGCTGGTACCAGAACATCCCCGTGCTGAGCTACCTGGTGCTGCGTGGCCGCTGCGGCGCCTGCAGGACCGCCATCAGCCCGCGCTACCCGCTGGTCGAGCTCGTCACGGGCGCCCTGTTCGCCCTGTGCGCCTGGCGCTTCGGTGTCACGCCCGCGGGCGCGCTCTGGGCCGCATTCGGCGCCTTGCTGGTCTGCCAGTTCCTGATCGATTTCGACACCCAGTTCCTGCCCGATTCGCTCAACTACCCCCTGCTGTGGCTTGGCCTGATCGGCGCGGCGGCGGGCTGGACCGGGGTGCCTTTGAGTTCAGCCGTCTGGGGCGCCGTGTTCGGCTACCTGAGCCTGTGGCTTGTGTACCATGCCTTTCGCCTGGTCACGGGCAAGGAGGGCATGGGCTATGGAGACTTCAAGCTGCTGGCTGCGCTGGGCGCCTGGCTCGGCGCCGACTACCTCATTGCGATCATCCTCGTCTCTTCGCTGGTGGGCGCCGTGATCGGTGTGACGCTGCGCGTGGCAGGCAAGCTGGCGCACAAGGACATCCCGATCGCCTTCGGCCCCTTCCTGGCCGGCGCGGGCCTCATCTGTCTGGTGGCGGGCCCGGAGGTCGTGAGGCAATGGATTCCGTTCGCCTTCCCCCTGGGCGCGTGGGTCCGTTGACGCCGGCCATGGTGCGGCGCATCGGCCTGACCGGCGGCATCGGCAGCGGCAAGAGCACGGTGGCCGGCCTGCTGGTGCGACAGGGCGCCGTGCTGGTGGACACCGACGCCATTGCGCGTGCCATCGCGCAGCCCGGGGGCGTCGCGATGCCTGCGCTGGAGGCCGACTTCGGCCCCGGCGTCATCGCCCCGGACGGCGGCCTCGACAGGGCCGCAATGCGCCGGATCGTGTTCGCCGATGCCAGCGCCAAGCGTCGCCTGGAAGCCATCCTGCACCCCCTCATCGGCACCGAAACCGAGCGCCAGGCCGCGGCGGCCGGTCACGATGCGGTGGTGGTCTTCGACGTTCCCCTGCTGGTCGAATCGGGCCGCTGGCGCACCCTCGTCGACCGGGTGCTGGTGGTCGACGCCACCGAGGAAACGCAAATGAAACGCGTGGTCGCACGCTCAGGCTGGGCACCGGAAGCCGTCGAGGCAGTCATAGCCCAGCAGGCCCCGCGCAAGGCGCGCAGGGCGGCCGCGGACGCGGTCATTTACAACGAGTCCCTGACCCTGGAGCAACTCGGGGCGCAGGTGTGGGGTCTCTGGGAACGTTGGGTTGCGGCGGGCACGCGATAATTTGGCATTGACGCCGCAGCGGCGACACGACGGTCACGTCAAACGGCGCACGCCTTAGCGCCCCTCACGATGCTTTTCAATTCGTATCCCTTCATCTTCGTTTTCTTTCCGCTGGTCCTGATCGGTTTCTTCCTGATCGGCGCGCGCAGTCCCCGAGCGGCGGCGGGTTTCCTGGCACTGGCCTCGCTCTTCTTCTACGGCTGGTGGAGCGTCAAGGCGCTGCCCCTGCTGCTGGGGTCGATCTGCATCAACTACTGGTTCGGACTGCGACTCACCCCCTCCCCGAGCCGGGAAGACAAGCACCGCAAGGCCCTGCTGATCATTGCGCTGGTGGTCAACCTCGGGGTGCTGGCGGTCTTCAAGTACGCCAACTTCTTCCTGGAAAACATCGATGCCGGCCTGGCCGCCGCCGGCTTCGCGCAGATCGATCTGGTGCACATCGTGCTGCCGATCGGCATTTCGTTCTACACGTTCACCCAGATCGCCTTCCTGGTCGACTGCTGGCAGGGCAAGGTGCAAGAGCGCAGCTTCGTCCACTATGCGCTGTTCGTGACCTATTTCCCGCACCTGATCGCGGGCCCGGTGCTGCATCACGCGCAGATGATGCCGCAGTTCAACAACCCGGCCACCTACAAATTCAACGCCAACCACATGGCGCTGGGGCTGGGCATCTTCGTCTTCGGCCTGGCCAAGAAGATGCTCATCGCCGACCCGCTGGGGCAGTACGCCGACATGATGTTCAAGGGCGTGCACGAAGGCGTTCTGCCCTCGCTGTACACCGCGTGGTTCGGCGTGCTGGCCTATACGCTGCAGATCTATTTCGACTTCTCGGGCTACTCGGACATGGCAGTCGGCCTGTCGCTGTGCGTGGGCGTGCAGCTGCCGCTCAACTTCCGCTCGCCCTACAAGTCGACCAACATGATCGAGTTCTGGCGCCGCTGGCACATCTCGCTGTCGACCTTCCTGCGCGACTATCTCTACGTGCCGCTGGGCGGCAACCGCAAGGGGCCGGCGCGCCGCTACATCAATCTTTTCCTGACGATGCTGCTGGGCGGCCTGTGGCACGGTGCTGCCTGGACCTTCGTGATCTGGGGTGCGCTGCACGGCGCGTTCCTGATGGTCAACCACTTCTGGAACGCCAAGGTGCGCCGCGGCAAGACCGGCAGCTCGGTGGCGGGCCGCGTGGTCGGCTGGTTCATCACCTTCCTGTGCGTCATGATCGCCTGGGTGGTGTTCCGCGCCGACAGCATGACGGCCGCCATCGAGATCTACAAGGGCATGCTGGGCCTGCATGGCGCGCCGGTTTCGGCTTTCAGCGAATTCCGCGTGCCGTTCCGCAAGCCCGAGTTCTTCCAGACCCTCCTGGTGGGCCTGGTGATCTGCCTGGCGCTTCCGCCCACCATCACGCTCGACCGCTGGATTCCCAACGTCGCGGGCCTGGCCGGACGGCCTCACCTGCAGCGCGTGGCCACCTGGGTCACCGGGCTGGGATGCGTCTATCTTTTTGGCCTGTGCGTGTCGAAGTTCGGCAACTACAGCCCGTTCCTCTATTTCCAGTTCTGACATGGAAGACACGACATCGGCCAAGACCTGGCTTCGCATCTTCGCCGCAGGTTTCCTGGTGTGCTGCGCGTTGCTGGTCGTCAGCTTGTTCACTCCCATTCCCTATGGCGACCTGACCCGGATCGGGCGCATCTCCGAACGCGAGTTCGGCTGGCACGCGCCGCCCCCGCCCATTCCGGACGCGGACGTCAAGACCTGGCCCATCAACGAATCCGACGTCCTGGTGATCGGCGACAGCTTCTCGGTGCGCTACGCCTGGCAGGCGTCCCTCGTGGGCGCGGGCTACAAGCTCACGACCACCCACTGGGACAACCTGGGCGGCGTGGTGTGCGGCGACTTCTCGGGATGGCTCGAGAAATCCGGCTTCAAGGGCAAGGTGGTGATCATCGAGAGCATCGAGCGCCTGCTCGAAGACCGCATCGAGAAATCCGAAGGCTGCAAGACGATGACGCACGCCTTCAAGCCCACGCCGCCGCCCTTCGAGAACCCGGCCAAGCCCGCACCCGGCTTCCAGCTGAATTGGGACGCCGAACTGCTCAGCGGCTGGTACACGTACCGCAACACCAAGGCCATCCTGCGCTCCGACAGCTGGACCAACACGCCCGAGCGCTGGGGCCCGCTGATCGATGCGCGCGTGGTACCCGACGGCTGCAAGCAGTTCAGCCACCACGCCTGCGACAAGCTGCTGATGACCGCCGAAGACCGGGTCAACGCCCCGCTGTCGGTCAAGTCCGCGCGCTTCATGAAGAACTTCGAGGACACGGCCGCGCCGTACAAGGTCCTGTGGATGGTGGTCCCCAACAAGAGCACGGTGTATTTGCAACAAAACCATGCCGACGAATTCAGGGCCGCGTTCAACCCGCAGAATATCGGGCCGGACCTTTTCGAGCTGGCGCAACAGCACCGCTTCAAGGTCATGGACCTTTTCCCCGCCAACGAGACCCATGTCTCGACCCGGGGTTACATTCTTTTCGGTCAGCGTATGCTGGAGGCTGTGCGCCAGGTGCTGCCCGCACCGCCTGCCAGACCGCAATGAGCTCGAACCTGACGTGAAAAAACGATACGCGTGATCCTCTACGAGTACCCCTTCAACGAGCGCATCCGCACCTACCTGCGGCTGGAGCACCTGTTTCGCCGGCTCGGCGAGCTGGTGCCCTCTGAATCGCCGCTGTCCCATCACTTCGCCCTGATCACGATCTTCGAGATCATGGACGTCGCCGCGCGGGCCGACCTCAAGGCCGATGTGCTGCGCGACCTGGACAAGCACAAGAACGTCTTCAACAGCTACCGCGGCAATCCGGCCATCGCCGAGGCCGTGCTCGACCAGGTCGTCGGCCAGCTCGAGCGCAACTTCACGACGCTCAACGGCGTGTCCGGCAAGGCCGGCCAGGCGCTCACGGAGAACGAGTGGCTCATGAGCATTCGCAGCCGTGCCGGTATTCCGGGCGGCACCTGCGAGTTCGACCTGCCGGCCTACTACGCCTGGCAGCATCGCCCCGCCAAGGACCGCCGCGCCGACCTCGAACGCTGGTCGAACACCCTGTCCCCGCTGGCCTCGTCGATCTACCTGCTGCTCAAGCTCCTGCGCGATGCCGATGTGCCCTACAAGGTCATCGCCACCCACGGCCAGTTCCAGCAGAACCTGCCGCAGGGCCGCAGCTTCCAGCTGCTGCGTTTGCGCATCGACCCGCGGCTGGGGTTGGTTCCCGAAATCAGCGGCAACCGTCTCATGGTGTCGGTGCGCCTCATGCGCCACGACAAGGACGACCGCCTGCACCAAAGCTCGGACGACGCGCCCTTCGAGCTGACCCTCTGCGCATGAACGCCGCGGCGGGAAGCATGAAGGCAAGCCAATGAGCAAGCTGAACGCGAACGGCGAGCGCATCGTGCGCTGCCCCACGTGCGGTGGCGACAGCATCTACGCGCCGAGCAATGCCTACCGGCCGTTCTGCAGCGCGCGCTGCAAGGGCGTCGACCTCGGCGCCTGGGCCAGCGAGGAGTTCCGCATGCCGGCCGAGGCGCCACCCGACGACGACCCCTTCGGCGATCCGAAGATCCAGTAGCAGCCGCCAGGCGCGGGCTACTTGCCGTCCGTTCCCTCGTCCAGCAGCGCGGGGTCGATGTACGTCGCGAAGCTGCGCGCATACCGCGGCCGCAGATGCCCGATGTCCTTGTAGGCCGGCGAGCCGTCGTCCGGCATGCTGCGGATGCACTGGCCGTCCGCGCACAAGGTGTCGAACGGCGCGATGACCTGCGCCCCATTGGCTTCGGCCACCTGTTTCAGCCGCGCATTGAACTGCGCCTGGTCCTGCGGCATCGGCGCTTTCAGCTGCCCGCTGGCGGCCGTCATGCCGCCGAGCCGGCTGCCCTGGATCTGCCTGAGCGGATCGAAATCCATGCCGACCGGATTGCCGAGCACCAGGTAGACCTTCTTGTGCGCCGACAGGCGCTTGAGCACTTCGCCCAGCGACTTCAGCGACAGGTCCACGCCGTCACCGCCGAGGAACGGGTGCACCGCCTTGTTGTCGTCCACGAAGTAGTTCACCGTGGGCCCGGCACCGGTGAAGTAGCAGCTCCAGCAGGCCCCGATCACCACCGAATCGATCTCCGGCTTGAGCGCCAGGTCGAGCACCGCCGCGCGCCGCTCGTCGCAGCTAGTGTCGCTGCCGCTGAACAGCCCCGGCACCGGCGGGCAGGAGCCCTTGGTCGCGAAGTAGACGGTGCGGGCCTTGCCGGGCTGCGTGCGCATCAGCTCGAGCGCGCGCGGCGCGTACTGCTCGACGTGACTGTCGCCGATCAGCAGCACGTTGTGCCTGCCGCTGCCGGCGCGATAGACGAATTGCCCGCCCAGCGCGGACTCCTCGAAGCCGCCGTAGTAGTTGTCTTCGCGCGTGGCATCGGCCACCGCCTGCAGTGCCGGGCTGTGGTTGCGCGGCAGCGGCGTGCCCAGGAACACCAGCACGCCGGCCAGCGCCAGCGCCGCGCCGCCGCCCGCCAGGCCGCGCAGCATGCCCTGCGACAGATGCAGCTTCACGAAGCGCTCCAGGAAGCGGTAGGTGGCCCAGGCCAGGACGACGGACGCCACCACCATCGCGATGCGCATCTGCAGCGAAGGCTCGCCGCCCGCGACGATGCGCGCGTACGACAGCAGCGGCCAGTGCCACAGGTACAGCGGGTAGCTGATCAGGCCGATCCACACCATCACCCGGTTCGACAGCAGGTAGCGGTTGAGCACGCCGTTCGGTCCCGCCGCGATGCAGCTCACCGCGCCCAGCACAGGCAGCAGCGCCCACCAGCCCGGAAACGCCTTGGTGCTGCGCGTCATGAAGAGCCCCAGCACGATCAGACCCACGCCGGCCACCGACTGCACATGCTTCGTCCAGGCACGCGAATCCGCGGTGCCCGCCGGCGCACCTGCGGCCTGCAGACGCATGGCCGCCAGCAGCCCGCCGGCCATCAGTTCCCATGCGCGCGACAGCGGCGAATAGAACGCGGCCGCGCGGTGCGGCTGCACCGTGAGCACGTTGACCAGGAAGGAGATCGCGGCCACGGCCAGCGTCACCCGAAGAATCGGCCAGCGCTTGCGCCAGGCCAGGCCCAGCAGCAGCGGCCAGAAGATGTAGAACTGCTCCTCGATGCCCAGCGACCACAGGTGCAGCAGCGGCTTGGTCTCCGCCGTGGCGTCGAAGTAGCCGGCTTCGCCCAGGAAAACCAGGTTGGCGAAGAAGGCGGCCCCGCCGGTGGTCTGCTTGCCCAGCTGGGAGAACTCGCCCGGCAGCAGCACGTACCAGCCGAAGGCCAGCGTGGCCAGCAGCACCAGCACCAGCGCGGGAAAGATCCGCCGGATGCGCCGCGCATAGAAGTCGCGGTAGCTGAAGTCGCCCGCGGCCAGGCTCTGCAGCAGGATGGTCGTGATCAGGAAGCCCGAGATCACGAAGAAGATGTCGACCCCGATGAAGCCGCCCGGCAGCAGGCTCGGAAACGCGTGATACGCCAGCACCGAGCCCACCGCGATGGCGCGCAGGCCGTCAATGTCCGGGCGGTACTTGGGATGCATGGCTCGCGAAGGCGCGATCAGCGCGCCGGCTGTGGCGCGGCGACAGGCGCTGCGCGCACCGTCCGGTCGAAGTAGCTGGCCTCTTCCCGCGTATAGCGCGGGCGCAGGTGGTCGGCGTCCTTGTACGCGGGCGCGCCGTCGGGCAGCGTGCGCAGGCACTGGTCGTCCTTGCACAGCACCGCCATCGCATCGATGGGTTCGGCGCCGGCGGCCAGCGCAATCGCGCGCAACCGGTCGTTGAGCTGCTTCTGGTCGGCCGGCAGCGGCGCGGTCGGCGTCGAGCGCGTGGCTTCCATGTGCGTGAGACGGCTGCCCTCGATCAGGCGCTTGGGCTCGAACTCGGGACCGCCCGGGTTGTCGAGCAGCAGGTAGACCTTCTTGTGCCGTGCCAGCTCGCGCAGCGTGAACTCCATCGAAGCCAGGGCGCGCTCGATGCCGTCGCCGCCCTGGAACGGATGGACCTTGTTGTCGGCGTCGCGGAAGTAGTAAGCCAAGGCACCCTGCCCCACGAAGTAGCAGTTCCAGCAGCCGCCGATCACCACCGAATCGACCTGCGGCCCCAGCGCGTAGGCCAGCATGGCGTCGCGCCGCTCGGCGCAGCCGATGTTCTTGTCCGCATGCACACCCGGTACGGCCGGACATGCGCCCTGGGTGGCGAACCAGGCCGACGTGTCCGCGGGCATGGCCAGCGTGCGCGCCAGTTCCATCACGCGGGGCGCGTACTGCTGGATGTGGCTGTCACCCAGGAGCAGCACCCGCTTCGGCCCGCCCCCGACCTTGTAGATCAGCTGCTCGCCGATCTGGTCGAGCTTGAAGCCGTGGTAATAGTCGGCGTCCAGCGTGGCATTGGCCACGACCTGCAGCCGGGCGCTGTTGTTGCGCGGCTCGGGCAGGCCGAAGAAGATCGCGGCGCCTGCCACGGCCACCAGCACCATGCCGCCGCCCAGCAGCTTGAGCGTGCCGGTGCCGGGACGGTTTCGCGCGAAGCGCTCCACGAAGCGGTAGGTGGCCCAGGCGAGCAGCACGCTCGCCACCATCGCGCCCGCGCGGTAGACCGGCGACGGATGCAGCGGGTCGGCCTCCACGATGCGCACGAACGCCAGCAGCGGCCAGTGCCACAGGTACAGCGGGTAGCTGATGAGCCCGATCCACACCATCACCCGGTTGGACAGCAGGTACTTGTTCAGCACGCCCGCGGGGCCGGCGGCAATGCAGCTCACCGCGCCCAGCGTGGGCAGCAACGCCCACCAGCCAGGGAACGCCTTGTTGCTGCGGATCATCACCAGCCCCAGCACGATCAGCCCCACGCCCAGCACCGACTGCGCATGGCTGCGCCATGCGTTCGGGGCCGGCGGTTTCAGCCGCATGCAGGCCAGGATGCCGCCCACCATCAGCTCCCAGAAGCGCGAAGCCGGCGAATAGAACGACGCCGCCGGCAGCGGATGCACCGTGGCCACGTTGATCACCAGCGACACCGCCGCCACGGCCAGCACCACGCGCACGATCGGCCAGCGCTTGCGCCACGCGAGCCCCAGCAGCAGCGGCCAGAAGATGTAGAACTGTTCCTCGATGCCCAGCGACCACAGGTGCAGCAGCGGCTTGGTCTCGGCGGCCGTGTCGAAGTAGCCCGACTCGCTCCAGAACACCAGGTTGGCAACGAAGGCCGAGCCGCCCACGGTCTGCTTGCCCAGCTCCGCGAACTCGTCGGACAGCAGCAGGTACCAGCCGGCGGCCAGCGTGGCCAGCAGCACCACGATCAGCGCCGGAAAGATCCGCCGGATGCGCCGTGCGTAGAAGTCGCGGTAGCTGAAATCGCCCGCCGCGAGGCTTTGGAGAATGATGGTCGTGATCAGGAAGCCCGAGATCACGAAGAAGATGTCCACCCCGATGAAACCGCCCATCAACGCCGTCGGAAAGGCGTGATACAGCACCACCGAGCCCACCGCGAGCGCGCGCAGGCCGTCGATGTCCGGACGGTACTTGGGATGCATCAATCAGTCGGTCGGCGCAACCACCGGCGGCGCCACGAACGGCAGGCCGCGCTCCTCGCACAGCCACTGCAGCACGGGGAATGCGCCGGGCAACACCGGGCTCACCGCCAGCGGCAACTGCTGCCAGGCCATCTGCTGGCCTTCGCGCATCTCGAAGTCGCCGCTCCACGCCGTCACCTTGCACCAGTGCAGGCGCACCAGCGCATGCGGGTAGTCGTGCTCGGTGACCTTCCAGACCTCGGCGCCCTCGATGGTGATGCCGAGCTCTTCCTGCAGCTCGCGCCGCAGTGCCTGCTCGACCGTTTCACCCGTCTCGATCTTCCCGCCGGGAAACTCCCAGAAGCCCGCGTAGGCCTTGCCTTCGGGACGGGTCGAGAGCAGCAGCGCGTCGTCGTCCAGGCGGATCAGCACGCCGACTGCGACTTCAGTGTGCTTGCGCGAGGCTGGGGCGGCCTGGCTCACGCGGCGCTCCGCCCGGCGGCACGGCCGGCGTAGTCGCGCGCGAACTGGTAGGCCACGCGGCCGCTGCGCGAACCGCGCTCCAGCGCCCACACCAGCGCCTCGGCCCGCGCCGCCTCGATGGCGGCCGGCGTGACGTCGAACGAAGACAGCCACTGGGCCACGATCGCCAGGTACTCTTTCTGGCTGAAGGGATAGAAGCTCACCCAGAGGCCGAAGCGCTCCGACAGCGAGATCTTTTCCTCGATCACCTCGCCGGGATGGACTTCGCCATCGTCGGTGTGGGTGTACGACAGGTTGTCCTTCATGTACTCGGGCAGCAGGTGGCGCCGGTTGCTGGTCGCGTAGATCAGCACATTGGGCGTCGAAGCGGCAATCGAGCCGTCCAGGATCGACTTCAGCGCCTTGTAGCCCGGCTCGCCCTCGTCGAAGCTCAGGTCGTCGCTGAACACGATGAACTTCTCGGGCCGCTGCGAGACCACCTCGACGATGTCGGGCAGGTCGACCAGCTCGGCCTTGTCCACCTCGATCAGGCGCAGGCCCTGCGGCGCATAGGTCTGCAGGCAGGCGCGAATGAGCGACGACTTGCCCGTGCCGCGCGCGCCCGTCAGCAGCACGTTGTTGGCCGGCTTGCCTTCGACGAACTGCTGCGTGTTGCGCGCGATCTTTTCCTTCTGGACGTCGATTTCCTTGAGTGAATCGAGCGACATCGCGGCCACGTGGCGCACCGGCTCCAGCACGCCATGGCCGGAGTTGCGGCGGCGGTAGCGCCAGGCGATGGAGGCGTTCCAGTCGGCCGGCGCCGACAGCGGCTGGGGCAGGACCGATTCGATGCGGGTAATGAGCTGCTCTGCGCGCTCGATCAGCCTCTGGAATTGCTCGTTCATCGACGCCCGCCCGACCGCCCGAAGCGCGTTGAACGCCCCCCCGGGGGGCAGCGACCACACGAAGTGCGCAGCGTGGGGGTCATCATGATCTGTAGTCGGCGTTGATGGTCACGTACTCGTGGCTCAGGTCGCAGGTCCACACGGTTTCGCTGGCGTTGCCGCGGCCCAGGCCGATGCGCACCGTGATCTCGCTCTGCTTCATCACGCGCTGGCCGTCTTCCTCGCGGTACGACGGGTGGCGCCCGCCCTTCACGGCCACGTGCACATCGTCCAGGAACA
Organism: Variovorax sp. 10N412; assembly: GCF_056394985.1. NCBI lineage: Bacteria > Pseudomonadati > Pseudomonadota > Betaproteobacteria > Burkholderiales > Comamonadaceae > Variovorax > Variovorax sp. 10N412. Next base: position 24,552 of record NZ_JBFTIO010000023.1, on the reverse strand, counting down.
GGTCGATGCCGGTCTGGTCGAGGTCGGCGATGCCCGCATAGCCGACCGCCGCCAGGATGCGGCCCAGGTTCGGGTCGCTGGCAAAGAAGGCGGTCTTCACCAGCGGCGAATGCGCCACGGCGTACGCCACTTGCCTGCATTCGCCCGCGTCGCGCCCACCTTCGACCTGGATGGTGATGAACTTGGTCGCGCCTTCGCCGTCGCGCACGATGGCCTGCGCCAGTTGGCGGGCCACGTTCTGCATGGCGGCAACGAGCGCCTTGCCGTCGGCCGAGTCGAGCGAGGTGATGGGGGCGTGCGCCGCCTTCTGCGTGGCAATGACCACGAACGAGTCGTTGGTCGAGGTGTCGCCGTCGATGGTCACGCGGTTGAACGAGGCGTCGGCCAGCAGCGTGGCCAGCGGCTGGATCAGCGACGGGTCGATCTTCGCGTCGGTGGCCATGAAGCCCAGCATGGTCGCCATGTTCGGGCGGATCATGCCGGCGCCCTTGCTGATGCCGGTGATGGTGACCGTCGCGCCGCCGACCTGCACCTGCTGGCTGAACGCCTTGGGGATCGTGTCGGTGGTCATGATGCCTTCGGCGGCACGGGCCCAATGATTTTCCGATGCGTCGGCCAGCGCGGCCGGCAGGCCGGCTTCGATGCGATCGACCGGCAGCGGCTCCATGATCACGCCGGTCGAGAACGGCAGGATCTGCTCGGGCGCGATGTCCAGGTGGCGCGCCAGCGCGATGCAGGTGGAGCGCGTACGCATCAGCCCGTCTTCGCCCGTGCCGGCGTTGGCGTTGCCGGTGTTGATCACCATCGCGCGAATGCCGTAGCTGGCGGCCAGGTGGGCGCGGCAGACCTGCACCGGCGCGGCGCAGAAGCGGTTCTGGGTGAACACCCCGCCGACCGCCGAGCCTTCGTCGATCAGCACGACCGTCAGGTCCTTGCGGTTGGCCTTGCGCACGCCCGCTTCGGCCACGCCGATGCGGACGCCGGGCACCGCGAACAAGGCGGCGGGATCAGGGGCGGACAGGTTCACAGGCATGAAGGGTTCTCTTCGGAAGTTACGGGGTCAGGAGAGCTTGCCGTGGCACTGCTTGAATTTCTTGCCACTGCCGCAGGGGCACGGGTCGTTGCGACCGACGCGGCCGAAGGCCGCAGCTTCGGCGCTGATTGCGCCCGCACCGGCGGCCGAGAGGCGGCGCTGGCTTTCCTCGTCGACACGCACCTCGACCTCGCCGGTCTCGGTGGGCGCGGTGTAGGTGATGTTGGCGACGTTCTCGGCGCGGCTTTCGAGCGCTTCGGCGGCTTCCTCGAGCTGTTCGCCCGACTGCACGCGCACCGTCATCAGCTGGCGCGTGACTTCGTTCTTCACCGAGTCGAGCAACTGGCCGAAGAGCTCGAAGGCTTCGCGCTTGTATTCCTGCTTGGGCTGCTTCTGCGCATAGCCGCGCAGGTGGATGCCCTGGCGCAGGTAGTCGAGCGAGGCCAGGTGTTCGCGCCAGTGGGTGTCGATGCTCTGCAGCAGCACCATGCGTTCGAACTGGGTGAAGTTTTCCTGGCCGATCAGCGCCAGCTTGGCGTCGAAGGTCTCGTTGGCGTGCGCCAGCACCTTCTCGACGATGTCTTCGTCGGCGATGGCGTCCGCGGCTTCCACTTCCTTCTTGAGCGGCATGTCCAGGCCCCACTCGTTGGCGAGGCTCTTCTCCAGGCCGGCCAGGTCCCACTGCTCTTCCACGGATTCGCGCGGCACGTACTGGCGCACGAGGTCGGTGAAGCAGCCTTCGCGCAGCGCCGCGATCTGCGCCGTGAGATCGCGCGCGTCGAGGATGTCGTTGCGCTGCTGGTAGATCACCTTTCGCTGGTCGTTCGACACGTCGTCGTACTCGAGCAGCTGCTTGCGGATGTCGAAGTTGCGCGCCTCGACCTTGCGCTGCGCGCTCTCGATGCTGCGCGTGACGATGCCCGCTTCGATGGCTTCGCCGTCGGGCATCTTCAGGCGGTCCATGATCGCCTTCACGCGGTCGCCCGCGAAGATGCGCATCAGCGGATCGTCCAGGCTCAGGTAGAAGCGCGACGAGCCCGGGTCGCCCTGGCGGCCCGAACGCCCGCGCAGCTGGTTGTCGATGCGGCGCGACTCGTGGCGTTCGGTCGCGATGATGCGCAGGCCGCCCAGCGACTTCACGAACTCGTGGTCCTTGACCCACTCGGCGCGGATGTGCGCAATGTCGGCTTCCTTGGCGGCCTCGTCGCGGCCTTCGTCGTTCTCGACCGCCTCGATCATCTTCTCGATGTTGCCGCCCAGCACGATGTCGGTGCCGCGCCCGGCCATGTTGGTCGCGATGGTGATCATCTTCGTGCGGCCGGCCTGCGCCACGATGTCGGCTTCGCGGGCGTGCTGCTTGGCGTTCAGCACCTGGTGCGGCAGGCCCGCCTTGGTGAGCAGCGCGTCGATGATTTCGGAGTTCTCGATGGACGAAGTGCCCACCAGCACCGGCTGGCCGCGCTCGTAGCACTCGCGAATGTCCTGGATGGCGGCCTCGTACTTCTCGCGCGTCGTCTTGTAGACGCGGTCGAGCTGGTCGTCGCGCTTGCTGACGCGGTTCGGCGGAATGATCATGGTCTCCAGACCATAGATTTCCTGGAACTCGTAGGCCTCGGTGTCTGCCGTGCCGGTCATGCCGGCGAGCTTGCCGTACAGGCGGAAGTAGTTCTGGAAGGTGATCGAGGCCATCGTCTGGTTCTCGGCCTGGATCTCCACGCCTTCCTTGGCTTCCACGGCCTGGTGCAGGCCGTCGCTCCAGCGGCGGCCTGTCATCAGTCGGCCGGTGAACTCGTCGACGATGGTGACTTCGCCGTCCTGCACCACGTAGTGCTGGTCGCGGTGGTACAGGTGGCGCGCACGCAATGCCGCATTCAGGTGATGCATCAGCGTGATGTTGGCCGGGTCGTAGAGCGAGGCGCCCTCGGGCAGCAGCTTGAACTCGCCCAGGATGCGTTCGGCGTTCTCGTGGCCGTCTTCGGTCAGGAACACCTGGTGCGTCTTCTCGTCGACCGTGAAGTCGCCGGGCACCGTGACGCCTTCGCCGGTGCGCGGGTCGGCTTCGCCTTCCTGCTTGGTCAGCAGCGGCACCACCTTGTTGATGGCCAGGTACAGGTCGGTGTGGTCTTCGGCCTGGCCGCTGATGATCAGCGGGGTGCGGGCTTCGTCGATCAGGATCGAGTCCACCTCGTCGACGATGGCGTAGTTCAGCACGCGCTGGACCCGGTCGCCGGGCTCGTAGACCATGTTGTCGCGCAGGTAGTCGAAGCCGTACTCGTTGTTGGTGCCGTACGTGATGTCGCTGGCGTAGGCGGCCTGCTTTTCCTCGCGCGGCATCTGCGGCAGGTTGATGCCCACCGAAAGACCCAGGAAGTTGTACAGGCGGCCCATCCAGGTCGCGTCGCGGTTGGCCAGGTAGTCGTTCACCGTGACCACGTGCACGCCCTGGCCGGACAGCGCATTCAGGTACACCGGCAGCGTGGCGGTCAGCGTCTTGCCTTCGCCGGTGCGCATTTCGGAGATCTTGCCGTTGTGCAGCGCCATGCCGCCGAGCAACTGCACGTCGAAGTGCCGCATCTTCATGATGCGCTTGGAGCCCTCGCGCACGACGGCGAAGGCTTCGGGCAGCAGGGCGTCGAGGCTTTCGCCCTTGGCGACGCGGTCCTTGAACTCCTGCGTCTTGGCACGCAGCCCGTCGTCTGTGAGCTTCTCGAACTCGGGTTCGAGCGCATTGATGCGTTCCACCGTCTTGCGATACTGCTTGAGGAGCCGATCGTTGCGACTGCCGAAAATCTGGGTCAGGAAGTTGGTTGCCATGGGTGGAGATGGACGGGCACCTGAGACGACAGGCACTTCGACCGGATTCCCTAAGATATGGTGAAAGCAGTTGGGCGCGCTTTCCGTGAAAGCAAGCGGCCCTTTTTCCGGCGCGAACGTCGGCAAACCGGGCATTTTAGCTGTCTTGTTTCTAACCCCTGGATTACCCATGTATCGCCGCACGCCCCCTCCCATCTCGCTGCAGCAGGCAGCGGAAGGTTCGCCCACCCTGGGCAGCCTGATGGCGCGCGCCCGCGACACCGCCGAGCGGCTGAAAGCCGTGGAAGGGCTGATCCCGCCGGCCATGCGCGCGGCCATCCAGCCCGGTCCGGCAGAAGGCGACGTCTGGTGCCTGCTGGTCAAGGGCAGCGCCGCGGCCGCCAAGCTGCGCCAGCTGTCGCCGATGCTGGTGACCCGGCTGAAGAACCGGGGCTGGGACGTGGCGACGATCCGGATCAAGGTGCACACCGGGCGCTGAACACCAGGCGCCGATGCGATTGTGGCGTCTTATTTTTGATTTTTTGTCTGGAAGTAGATAATATTTCCAAATGACACTTTCCCATGCCCCCGCGGACGCGCGGCTCCTGCTGCTCGACAAACACCAGGTCGACGCCCTCCTCTCCCCCGACGACGTGCTCCAGGCCGTGCGCGAGGCCTTCGTGCTGCAAAGCGAGCGCGAAGGCCGCGTCTTCCCGGTGGTGCGCGAGCCGCTCGCCACGGGCGGCGTGTTCGGCATCAAGTCCGGCGACGTGCAAGCCCAGGGCCTGCTCGGCTTCAAGGCGGCAGGCTTCTGGCCCGCCAACCGCGGGCGTGGCGGCGAGCCGCACCAGGCAACGATCCTGCTGATCGACCCCGCCACCGGCCGGCCGCTGTGCGTCATCGATGGCAACACGGTGACCACGGTTCGCACGGGCGCGGCCGGCGGTCTGGGCCTGCAACAGCTCGCACGGCCCGACAGCACGCGGCTGTGCCTGTTCGGCACCGGCGTGCAGGCGCGCATCCAGCTCGACTTCGCGCTGCGCCTGATGCCCTCGCTGCGCGAGGTTCTTTATGTGGGCGTGGACGGCCGGCGCAACACCGCGTTCGAGGCGCAATTTGCCGACCGCTGCAACATCGCCCCCGCGACCGAGCGCAACAGCGCCGTCGCGCACAGCGACATCGTGATCACCGCCACGCCGGGCGGTGGCGCGCTGTTCGACCTCGACGCCGTGCAACCCGGCACGCACCTGAATTGCGTGGGCGCCGACACGAAGGGCAAGCGCGAACTGCCCGAGGGCCTGCTGTCGTTGTCGAGCGTGCGCCTGGTGGTCGACGACCGCACGCAGGCACTGCAGATCGGCGAAACCCAATGGGCGCCCGGCACGCAGAGCACCGAGCTCGGCGACCTGCTGAGCGGCAAGACGCCCTTCGTGCGCGCGCCGGGCGACATCACCGTCTTCGACATGACCGGCCTCGCGCTGCAGGACCTCACGGTCGCGCGCCGGCTCCACGTGCGCGCGACGGAAACCGGCACCGGCACGCGCATCGCGTGGCCCTGGTAGCGGTTGTCAGGCGGCGCCGGCGGCCGTGCCGCCGAACAGCTCCGTCATGAACTGCGTCGACTTCAGTCCCGTGCCGGTCAGCAGCGCGACCGTGGTCTCGCCGGCCCGGATGTCGCCGCGCTGCGCCAGCACGTCGATGGCCGCCGCGGCGGAGGCCGACGTCGGCTCCGCATAGAGACCGCTCGCCGCCAGCTGGCGCACCGCCGCTGCAATCTGTGCCTCGGTCAGCGCCACCGTCTTGCCGTTCGTTTCGCGCAGCGCCTGCAGTATTTCGCGCAGCCGCACGGGGCGCTTGATCGCCGTGCCTTCGGCGATCGTGGGCTGCACGAGGCGCTCCACCAGCGTGTCGACGCCGGCCGTGAAGCTCGCATCGACAGGAGAGCAGTTCAACGGCTGCGCCACGAAGATGCGCGGCAGCTTGCTGATCTGCCCCGCCGCCAGCAGCTCCTTGAAGCCGATCCAGCAGCCGAGCACATTGCTGCCCGCGCCGGTCGGGATCACCACGTTGTCGGGCGCGACGAAGCCCAGGTCTTCCCACAGCTCGTAGGCCAGCGTCTTCGTGCCCTGCAGAAAGAACGGGTGCCAGTTGTGGCTCGCATAGAAGATCGACGCCGACTGGCGCACCGCCTCGTATTCCGACTCCTCGCGAGGCCCCGGCACCAGCTGCACCTGCGCGCCGAAGGCCCTGATCTGCGCCACCTTCGGCGCGGGTGTGTAGCTCGGCGCGAGCACCTTCACCCGCATGCCCGCCGCCGCGCCGGCTGCGGCGATGGCCGCGCCGCCGTTGCCCGAGCTGTCTTCCAGCACCGCGTCGACACCGATCTGGCGCAGGAACGACATCATCACGGCCGCGCCGCGATCCTTGAAGCTGCAGGTCGGGTTGAACCACTCGAGCTTGAAGTACGGCTCGAGCGCGCCCCAGCGCTTCTGCACCAGCGGCGTGCAGCCTTCGCCCATGCTCGCAGGCCGCTCGATGACCACGGGCAGCGCCGCGCGGTAGCGCCACAGCGAGCGGGTGCGCGAATCGATGTCGTCGCGCCCGATGCCGGGCAGCGGCGTGACCAGCATGGGGTTGCCGTCGTCCGAGCGCCAGCGGCGTTCGGACAGTTCATGGTGCCTGCCGGTGCGGGGATCGACATAGCGGGCGCGTTCTTTCTGGGTCATTCGCGGCTCCTGGAGAAATCCGGACGATTTGGAAGGACTGGATAATACATCCAACACTAGACTTTTCGTATATTCTGGATGCTTCGTACAGAGCTGGATACATTGGGCGACATGAAAAAGCCGTCGAACAAGCACGTTCTGGAAACGCTGCGCCACCTGGCCCAGGGCCTGGGCGAAACCTTTGCACCCTTCTGCGAGGTGGTAGTGCACGACCTCGGCAACCCGAAGAACGCGATCTACGCCATCGAGAACAGCCTGAGCGGGCGCGAGGTCGGCCAGTCGGTCACCGAGCTGGGCCTGGCGCGCATCCGCGACCCGGAATTTCCGGCGGTGATTGCGAACTACGCCAACACCTTTCCCGACGGGCGCAAGGTCAAGAGCACCTCCATCGGCATCAAGGACGAGAGCGGCGAGTACGTGGCCGCGCTGTGCCTGAACGTCGACCTCACGCTGTTCCAGAGCTTCCAGGGCGCGATTGCGCAGTTCACGCGCATCGACGACAAGGACGTGCACGAGCACCTGGACACGGGCGGCGCCCATTCGGAGCGCATCCATGCGCGCATCGACGAGTTCGCGGCCGCGCGCGCCACGACCTCGCGCTCGCTAAAGCCGGCCGACCGCAAGCAGCTGGTGCAGGAGCTGAAGAAGGCGGGCCTGCTCGAAGTGCGCCGGGGCGCGGAGATTGCCGCGGCGCACATGGGCGTGTCGCGCGCCACCGTGTACAGCGACGCGAAGTAGCCGAGTCAGGCGGGGCGGTCGGGCCAACTCGGATCGCTGGCCGCGTTGGCGGTCAGCATCAGCAACACGTGCGCATCGGGCGCGACGTCGTTGCTCTCGCGCAGCTGCCGCAGTGCGGCCAGGCCGCCGGCCGCGCACAGCTCGGCGCTGACGCCGGCCGCCGTGAGCAGGCTGCGCGCCTCGCGGGCCTGGTCGTCGTTCACGACGACGGCACCGCCGCCCGTCGCGGTGGCCGCCTGCCACTGCAGGTAGGTGACGGTGGCGCCCGCGGTGGAAAGCTGCGCGGTGTGCCCCGGGTAGCTGCCATTGACGGCCCCCCCTGCCAGCACGCGCGACAGGCGCGGGAACGGCTCCACCAGCCAGAGCCTGGGCAGGCGCGCAATGCGCCCCGCGGCCAGCAGGTCGCGAAAGCCCGCGTAGATGCCCCAGGCCAGGTCGCCGCGCCCGGTGGGAATCACGATGTGGTCCGGCAAGCCGCCGTCCGCCAGGCATTCCAGCGCGATGGGCTTGTAGCCTTCGATGGCCAGCGGCGCGCTGCCCAGCGCTGGCAGGCGGTAGTTGGTCAGCGCGAAGTAGCCGGGGTGCTGCGCACGTTCGCGCACGAAGGCCCAGCGGGCCGCGTTGTGGGCAAACTCGTAGCGCCGCGCGCCCAGTGCATCAAGCTGGCGCGCATAGGTGGCCGGCATGCCTTCGTAGGTGGCCACCTCGCAGCCCAGGCCCGCGGCCCAGGCATAGTGCGCCGCCGACACCGCCGCGTTGCCCGAGGAGGCCAGCACCAGCGTGTGGGCGTCGAAGTCCAGCGCCTGCGCCACGCCCACGGCGGTCATCCGGTCCTTGTGCGAGCCGGTCGGGTTGCACGACTCGTCCTTCAACGCCAGCCGCGCCACGCCGAACTGCCGCGCCAGTTCGGGCATGTCCTGCAGCGGCGTGCGGCCTTCGCCCAGCGTAAGGCCAGCGCTGTAGGGCAGCGGCACCGCCTCGCCGCCGTCGGGCAGGTAGCTGGCGCGCAAGGCCACGTGAAAGCCGGCGTGCCGGCAGGCCGGACAGCCGTCGTGCGTCAGCGTGACCGGGTAGAGCGCATCGCAGCGCAAGCACTGCAGCCCGCGCAGGTGCGGGTTGCGCAGCGGCTTGGGCGTTCGGTCCCGCACCAACCCCAGGGTGTTTCCCGAAGGGTGCGTGTAGACATCCGGGGGAGGGACGGCGAACTTGAAGTCCAGAACGGGCGATGTCATCACGGCGGTCAGTGCAATGGAGGCGGAGCCAAATTTTATGCACCAGCGAATAAATCAGGCAGTCCTGGCGGGCCGCCCGATCACAAACTTGCAGTTGCGCATTGCCGAATGCGTGGCTTTGGCAGCCTGCAAGTTCACGTGGTCGCAGCCGCGATCACTTCCACGTGAACTCGTGGTTCAGCCCGATGACGAAGCCGCGCGTGCCCTGCATGCCCTGGAGCCGGGTGCGCGACGTGCTCACGTCCACGCTGATCAGCGGCGTCAGGCTGAAGCGCCCGCCGATGCGCGAGGTCCACGCGTTCGACGCGCGATTGCGCTCGGCGATGAGCGAGACGGTGTCGTTCAGCGCCCACTCCACGGCCGCGCCCACGCGCGAGGTGCGCACACCGGTGCCGGTGGCCCAGTCGGCGCCGACATTGGCATGGACCTGCAGGCTGTCGAGCGGCCGCCAGGTCACCGGCACGACGAACTGTCCGCCCGCGCGGCCGCCGCGCTTCAGGTCGAACACCGCGCCCATCGACACCGCCGCGCTCAGCGACGCGTCGGGCGCCTGGCCGTAGAAATTCCACTTGAGCTGCGGCCCGCCGCTGACCGAATGAAGGCCGTCCACCGAGGCGCGGTCGAAGTTCAGGCCCAGCTCGACCGCGCCGACCCGGCATGCGGGCCCGAAGTGAAACCCCGTGACGGGCTCCACGCCCGTGCGGCCCCACCAGGTTTCGTACTGGCACTGGCCCGCGTCGAGCATGCTGGCGTCGTCCACGTCGAAATGCCCCGAGGCTCGCGCGCCGGTACCGATGCCCAGGCCCAGAAGCAGGCAGCAAGACGCAAGCATCCGGCCGCATGACGGCCGGGTCGTCGTTCTTTGGCTGCTGTTGTTCTTCATCGCGCGCATCCCGGAGGCCCTCGACCCATTCTAGGGACGCGGAAAGTCGGCGCCATGACGCGCCGCAAGGGACCACCAGCGTCAGATCTCGAACTGCGGCTGCAGCTCGCGGATGCGCTTGATGGCCACGCCGGCCGCGGCCGTGCGCGTTTCCACGCCCAGCTTCACGTACACCCGCTCCAGGTGTTTCTTGGCCGTGGCCGGACTGCTGCCCAGGATCTCGCCGATGTCCTTGTTGGTCTTGCCCTTGACCACCCAGTACAGCACCTCGGCCTCGCGCGCGGTGAGCTTCAGGCTCAGGCTCATCGCCTCGATCACGCCGGTGTCGGACACCTCGCGCATGATGATCATCCACTCGTCGCCGTCGTCGTCGCTGCTGGTCTGCTGGTGCAGCCGCAGCGTGAGGCTGCCCGCACCCTGCGCGATCGACAGCGCCGGCGGCTCGATGCCGCGCTGCCGCGCATCGGGGGTGTGGCGGCGCAGCCATTCGAGCACCGCGGGCGGGGTCTCGGGGGCGCGCGTTTCGCAGTAGCGCTGCAGCAGGTCGCGCGCCAGCGCCGTCTGCCAGATCAGCCGCCCCTCGGGCAGGCGCACGGTGATGCTCGCGTAGCCGAAGGCGTCCAGCGCGTTGCGCGCCTGGCCGGCCTGCCGCGCGTCCTGCCGCGCGCGGCGCGCGCCCTGCAGGTGCACGTTCATGCGCGCCAGCACTTCCTTGGGCTTGATGGGCTTGGTGACGTAGTCCACACCGCCCGCCTCCAGCGCCGCCACGAGGTGCTCGGTTTCGGTCAGGCCGGTCATGAACACGATGGGAATGTGCGCCGTGGCCGCGTCGGCCTTGAGCCGGCGCGCCACCTCGAAGCCGTCGATGCCCGGCATCATCGCGTCGAGCAGCACGATGTCGGGCCGCGCCTGCGCGGCGCGCTGCAGCGCCTGCTCGCCGTTGGTGGCAATGAGCACGGTGTAGCCCGATTCGTCCAGCGCGTCGTGCAGCACCGCGAGGTTGTCGGGCACGTCGTCGACGATCAGCACCAGGTCGCTGTTGGCGCCCTGCTGCTCGCGCAATGTCCGGGCGAGGGGCGAGGTGTCCATGGGGGGTGGCGTCTGGATCGGGGTCATGCGGCGCTTTCAACGGCGGCGGCGAGCGCGCGGCTCATGGCTTCGAACTGGAACTGGCGCGCCAGCACGCGCTGGGCCTCGGACCAGCCCGCGCATTCGGGCTGCGCCGCGTCGATGGCGTCGAGCTGGTTCATGATGCCGCGGAAATAGCCCAGGCTCACCGCTTCTTCCAGCGCACGCAGGCGTTCCAGCGAGGGGGCCTGCAGCGCGCGCGGCGCCACCGGCGCGGGCTTGGCGGCCGCGTCGGTCCACTGCAGCCCGAGCCGGCGTTCGAGCCAGTCGAGCAGCTCGGTGTGACGCACCGGCTTGACGAAGAAATCTTCCGGCGCAATGGCCACGTCGTTGTCCAGCCCCTTGTCGAAGGCGTTGGCCGAGACGATGGCCACCGAGGCGTCGGTCAGCCCGAGCTTGCGCGCGCGGCGGATGGTTTCCCAGCCGTCGATGCCCGGCATCGCGAGGTCGACGAACATCGCGTCGGGCCGGTAGCCCGCGGCGATCAGGTCCAGCGCGTCGTGCCCGCTGGCCGCGCTGCGCAGCTCGAAGCCCAGCGGCGCGAGCACATGGCCCAGCAGGTCGCGGTCGGCCTCCTCGTTGTCGACCACCAGCAGGCGGCGGCGCGCGCCTTCGTAGCCGCGCCGCGCGCGCTGCTGCACCTGCACCGGGCGGTTCGCGCCCGCCACGGTGTCGTGCACGCGCGGGAGGAACAACCGCACGCAGAAAAGCGAGCCCACGCCCGGCGTGCTGCTGACCTTCATCTCGCCGCCCATCAGGTCGGTCAGCATCTTGGCGATGGTCAGCCCGAGCCCCGCGCCCGGCGCCGACGACGCGCCGGCGGAATTGCCGCGCGCAAAGGGCTCGAAGATGCGCTCGATCTCCTCGGCCGGCATGCCAGGGCCGGTGTCCTCGATCTCGACCGACGCGAACTCGCGCGCATAGGCCAGCCGCAGCGTGACCTGCCCCGCCGCCGTGAACTTGATCGCGTTGCCCAGCAGGTTGATGAGGATCTGGCACACGCGCTTCTCGTCCGCGCGCACCACCTCGGGCAAGGGGCCCGCGGCCTCGAAGCGAAACTGCAGCCCCTTCTCCGCCGCCTGCAGCTCGAACATGTCGGCCAGTTCGCGCAGCGTGTCGGCAAAACGCATCGGCTGTGCATGCAGCGTGAGCTTGCCGGCCTCGATGTGCGCAATGGCCAGCGTGCCTTCGATGAGCGACAGCAGGTGTTCGCCGCCGCGCTTGATGACCGCCACCGCCTGCTGGCGGTGCGGCGGCACCGAGTGGTCTTCGCCCATCAGCTGCGCATAGCCCAGGATGCTGTTGAGCGGCGTGCGCAGCTCGTGGCTGATGGCGCTGATGTAGCGGCTCTTGGCCTGGTTGGCCTGGTCGGCGGCCTGCTTGGCCTGCTCGGCCGCGAGCTTGGCGTGCTCCGCGATCTCGCGCGCCTCGTCGGCCGCCTGCTTGGCGGCCTGCAGCGCGCGGTCGGTCTCGCGGTGCAGCTCTATTTCGCGCACCAGCAGGTGCGTCTGGCGGTTCGACTCTTCCTGCGCCACCTTGCGGCTCTGGTGCGCCAGCACCAGCCACCACGCCACGATGCCCGCGATGACCAGCAGCGCCATGTAGGCCTTCAGGAAACCCGAGCGCAGCGACAGCTTCTGCACGCCGGCCAGCGCCGCGGCCACGTCGGCCTGCGAGGCCAGTTCGAGCGCGCCCTCGCCGAACGCGCGCAGCTCCTGCTGGTAGAGCACGCCGAACACCACGGCCAGCAGCGGCACGATGACCAGCATCAGCAGCAGGAAGTGCCCCAGGCCGGTGTCCAGGTAGCGCCAGCTGCGCCGCGGCAACAACCAGCGCAGCACCGCCGACCACTGCGACGACAGGCTCGCATGCGGCTTGCACAGGTCGCCGCAGCGCGCGTCGAGCGTGCAGCACAGCGAGCAGATCGCGCCCTGGTAGGCCGGGCAATGGGCCATGTCGGGCCCCTCGTACTCGCGCTCGCAGATCACGCAGTGCTGCACCTTCAGCCGCTGGTAGCTGCCGGTTTCCACGCGCGCCCAGCGCACCGCGCGCGGGCCCTCGGCGGGCGCGAAGGGGACTGCGCCATGGGCCTCGTCGGAGCCGCGCGCCAGGTAGTACTTGCCGCCCGTGGCCCAGGCGAGCAGGGGCGAGGCGACCAGCGCCGTGCCCAGCGCGATCAGCGCCGAGAACGCCTGCGCCAGCGGGCCGAACACACCCAGGTGTGACGTGATCGACAGCACCGAGGCCAGCGCCATCGCGCCCACGCCCACCGGGTTGATGTCCCACAGGTGCGCGCGCTTGAACTCGATGCCCGGCGGCGACAGGCCCAGCGGCTTGTTGATGACCAGGTCGGCCACCACCGCCATCATCCAGGCGATGGCGATGTTGGCGAACAGGCCCAGCACGTCGCCCAGCGCCTCGAACACGTTCATCTCCATCAGCATGAAGGCGATGAGCGCGTTGAACACCACCCACACCACGCGCCCCGGGTGGCTGTGCGCCACGCGCGAGAAGAAGTTGCTCCAGGCCAGCGAGCCGGCGTAGGCATTGGTCACGTTGATCTTGAGCTGCGAGATCACCACGAACAGCGCCGTGGCCGCCACCGCCCAGCCGTAGTTCGGAAACACGTACTCGTAGGCCGCCAGGTACATCTGGTTCGGGTCGACCGCCCGATCGGCCGGCACCATGTGCGTGAGCGCCAGGTAGGCCAGCAGCGCGCCGCCCAGCATCTTGCACACCCCCAGCACCACCCAGCCCGGTCCGCCGGCCAGCACCCCGGCCCACCAGCGCCCCGCTGTCGCCTTGGTGCGCGCGGGCATGAAGCGCAGGTAGTCGGCCTGCTCGCCCATCTGCGTGATGAGCGCGATGCCGACCGTGAGGGCTGCGCCAAACAGGTGCAAGTTGAAGCCTTGCGTTCCAGATCTGACACCGTTGTAGTGCGTTATGCCTGCAAACGCACCAGGATCGCGCACCAACACATAGCCGAAGGGCACCACCAGCATCAGCAGCCACAGCGGCTGCGTCCACAACTGCAGCCGGCTGATGGCCGAGACCCCGTGCGTGACCAGCGGAATCACCACCAGCGCGCACACCAGGTAGCCCCAGACCGGGGGAATGCCCAGCGCCAGCTCCAGCGCATAGGCCATCACGGCCGCTTCGAGCGCGAAGAAGATGAAGGTGAAGCTCGCATAGATCAGCGAGGTGAGCGTGGAGCCGATGTAGCCGAAGCCCGCGCCGCGCGTGAGCAGGTCCATGTCGACGCCGTAGCGCGCCGCGTACACGCTGATCGGCAGGCCCGCCAGAAAGATGATGAGCCCGGTCGCCAGGATCGCCCAGAAGGCGTTGGCGAAGCCGTACTGCACCAGCAGCGTGGCGCCCACCGCCTCCAGGATCAGGAACGACGCTGCCCCGAAGGCCGTGTTGGCCACCCGCCATTCGGACCACTTGCGAAAGCGCTGCGGCGTGTAGCGCAGGGCGTAGTCTTCCAGCGTTTCGCTGGCCACCCAGCTGTTGTAGTCGCGCCGGACCTTGACGATGCGCTGGGGAGCGTCGTCTGGGATGGCGGCTGTGTCAGTGGGATTCACACCGTTTCGGTGCATCTTTCGTGCCATCCGTACGACTTTTGGCGAACAGGGCACGACTGTTGCAAAGAAGCTTGCTTGCCCATAATGGCCGCCTCCCCCAGCCACCCGATGCCGATCCCATGGAACTGACCCCGCGCGAAAAAGACAAGCTGCTGATCTTCACCGCGGCGCTGCTGGCCGAACGCCGCAAGGCCCGCGGTTTGAAGCTCAACTACCCCGAAGCCATCGCCCTGATTTCCGCCGCCGTGATGGAAGGCGCCCGCGACGGCAGGAGCGTGGCCGAGCTCATGAGCGACGGGCGCGCCGTGCTCACGCGCGCCGACGTGATGGACGGCATCGCCGAGATGATCCCGGACATCCAGGTCGAGGCCACCTTCCCGGACGGCACCAAGCTCGTGACCGTCCACCAGCCGATCGTCTGAACCTCCGCCAAAAAGAAGAAAGACCTTTTCATGCGCCTCGCCCACACCCTCAAGACCCTCCCCCTGCTCGCCACCCTGCTGCTGCCTTTCGCAGCCAGCGCCCACGTCGGTGTCGACGGCGGCATGCACCACGGGTTCACCACCGGCTTCCTGCACCCGCTGACCGGCGCCGACCACCTGGCCGCCATGGTCGCGGTCGGCTTCTGGAGCGCCCTGGCCGCGCGCCGCGCCTGGCCCGACCTGCTGTGGGCGCCGCTCGCCTTCGCCGGCATGCTGCTGGTGGGCGCGTTGATGGGCCTGGCCGGCGTGCAGTTGCCGGCGGTCGAGCCGATGATCGCGGCTTCGCTGCTGGTGCTGGGCCTGCTGGTGGTCACGCGCGTGCACCTGCCGGCCGGCGTCGCGATGGCGGTCGTCGGCGTGTTCGCCGTGTTCCACGGCGTGGCGCACGGTTACGAACTGGCCAGCGAACAGGGCGCGGCCCTCACGCTGGCCGGCATGGTCGGCGCCACGGTGCTGCTGCACGGCGCGGGCATCGCGCTCGGCTGGTCGCTGCGCCATGCCAACGCCTGGCTGCCGCGCGTGGCCGGTGCCGCGGTGGTAGGCCTGGGTGCCACGCTGCTGGCCCAGGCCATCTGAGGCCGGCCATGATCCCCGGCGAACTCCTCACCGACGACGGCGAGCACACGCTCAACCCCGGCCGCCGCACCCTCACGCTGGTGGTGCAGAACACCGCCGACCGGCCGATCCAGGTCGGCTCGCACTACCACTTCGCCGAGACCAACGGCGCACTGGGCTTCGACCGCGAGGCCGCGCGCGGCATGCGGCTGAACATCGCCTCGGGCGCCGCGGTGCGCTTCGAGCCGGGCCAGCAGCGCACGGTCGAACTGGTCGACTACTCGGGCGATCGCATCGTCTACGGCTTTCGCGGCCTCGTTCAAGGAAAGCTCTGATGGCGACCATTTCAAGGCGTGCCTACGCCGAAATCTTCGGCCCCACCGTGGGTGACCGCGTGCGCCTGGCGGACACCGAACTCCTGATCGAGGTCGAGGCCGACTACACCCTGCGTGCCGGCGGCTACGGCGAAGAGGTGAAGTTCGGCGGCGGCAAGACCATCCGCGACGGGATGGCGCAATCGCAGCGCACCAGGGCGCAAGGCGCGGTCGACACCGTGCTGACCAACGCGCTCATCCTGGACCACTGGGGCATCGTCAAGGCCGACATCGGCCTGAAGGACGGCCGCATCGCCGCCATCGGCAAGGCCGGCAACCCCGACGTGCAACCGGGCGTGGACATCGTCATCGGCCCGGGCACCGAGATCATCAGCTGCGAAGGCAACATCGTCACGGCCGGCGGCATCGACAGCCACATCCACTTCATCTGCCCGCAGCAGATCGAGGAGGCCCTGTCCTCCGGCGTCACCACCATGCTCGGCGGCGGCACCGGCCCGGCCACCGGCACCTTCGCCACCACCGCCACGCCCGGCCCCTGGCACATCGAGCGCATGCTGCAGGCGGCCGACGCGTTCCCGATGAACCTGGGCTTCCTGGGCAAGGGCAACGCCAGCCTGCCCGACCCGCTGCACGAGCAGATCGACGCCGGCGTCATCGGCCTGAAGCTGCACGAAGACTGGGGCACCACGCCGGCAGCCATCAGCAACTGCCTGGACGTGGCCGACGCCACCGACACGCAGGTGGCCATCCACAGCGACACGCTCAACGAGTCGGGCTTTGTCGAGAACACGATTGCCGCCGTGGGCGGGCGCGCCATCTGCGCCTTCCACACCGAAGGCGCGGGCGGCGGGCATGCGCCCGACATCCTGCGCGTGGTGGGCGAGGCCAACTTCCTGCCGTCGTCGACCAACCCCACGATGCCCTACACCGTGAACACGCTCGACGAACACGTCGACATGCTCATGGTGTGCCACCACCTGGACGCCGGCATCGCCGAGGACCTGGCCTTTGCCGAGTCGCGCATCCGCAAGGAAACCATCGCCGCCGAAGACGTGCTGCACGACCTGGGCGCCATCAGCATGTTCAGCTCCGACAGCCAGGCCATGGGCCGCGTCGGCGAGGTGATCATCCGCACCTGGCAGACCGCGCACAAGATGAAGGTTCAGCGCGGCACGCTGCCCGAAGACAGCGAACGCAACGACAACTTCCGCGCCAGGCGCTACGTCGCCAAGTACACGATCAACCCGGCCATTGCGCACGGCATCGCGCACGAGGTCGGCTCGCTCGAGGTCGGCAAGTGGGCCGACATCGTGATCTGGAAGCCCGCATTCTTCGGCGTGAAGCCCTTCACCATCCTGAAGGGCGGCACCATCGCCATGGCGGCGATGGGCGACCCCAGCGCATCGATCCCGACGCCGCAACCGGTGCACTTCCGCCCGATGTTCGGCGCCTACGGCGGCTCGCTCGCAAAGAGTTCGCTGACCTTCGTGTCGCAGGCCGGCCTGGCCTCGGGCATCAAGGAGCGCTACGGCCTGGCCAAGCACCTGAGCGCGGTGAAGAACATCCGCGGCGTGCGCAAGCACCACATGGTGCACAACGGCTACGCGCCGAAGATGGAGATCGACGCGCAGACCTACGCGGTGCGCGCCGACGGGCACCTGCTGACCTGCGAGCCCGCAAAGCTGCTGCCGATGGCGCAGCGGTATTTCCTGTTCTGAATGTCAGAGGTCACGCGGCGCGAGGTGATCGCGAATCCATTGCGCGAAGGACGCTTCATCGGTGTCCCCTGCCGCAAGGCCGAGCGTCTTCAGCACGCAGTCCTCATCGGATGCGAGAAGCTCGAATCCGTTGAGGGCCAGGAAGGTTTCCATGGCCACGAACGCGGTTCGCTTGTTGCCGTCCACGAACGGGTGATTGCGGGCAATGCCGAAGGCGTAGCTCGCGGCCAGCGTTGCGGCATCGGGAGACTCGTACGTCGCCCGGTTCTGTGGTCGCCCCATGGCGGATGCGAGCATTCCTTCGTCGCGCACACCGCCCGGTCCCCCATGCTCTGCGAGTTGTTCTTCATGCACCAACTGGATCATCTGGAGGTTCAGCCAGACCCAGCGCTGGTTGGCAGCGCTCACTTGGCAAGTTCGCGCAGGACGTTGCGCCGCTTCTTCATGACGCGGCGCGCGGCTTCCATCTGGCGCTCGAACTCGTCGTCGTACGGCGTGATCGTCACCCCGCCGTTGGCGGCCTGCGTGAGGTAGACCGTGTCGCCCTTGCCCACGTTCATGCTCGCCAGGACTTCCTTGGGCAGGATGACCCCGACCGAATTGCCGATCTGAGTCAATTTGAGGGCGGACATGGGACGCTCCGTTGAACAGAAGTTATAACAAGCGTTATATTAGCCCGCCTTATTTGGAGCCGCAAGCCACCATGCTCACCGCCAACAAACTCATGCCCCAGGGCCGCGGCCTTGCACCCGTGCTGCTCAAGCGCGCCGCCACCATCGAGCTCGACTGGGACGTGCGCCAGAAAAGCCGTTTCGACGCCACCGATTCGCAGGCCCGCCAGATCGGCGTGTTCCTGCCGCGCGGCACGGCGGTGCGGGGCGGTGACGTGCTGGTGGCGGAAGACGGTTCGCTGGTGCGCGTGATCGCGGCGCCGCAGCCCGTGCTGCGCATCACGCACTGCACCGCCCACGGCACGCCCTTCGACCTGACGCGCGCGGCCTACCACCTGGGCAACCGGCATGTGCCGATCGAGCTCAAGCCCGACCACCTGAAGATCGAGCCCGACCATGTGCTGGCCGACATGCTGCGTTCGATGCACCTGATCGTGGTGGCGGTCGACGAAGCCTTCGAGCCCGAGGGCGGCGCGTATGGGTCGCACGGCGGCGGTCACAGCCATGACCACGGGCACGACCATGCGCCATCGCATGGCAGCAGCAAAGGGCCGAAGCCGCTCGTGCTCGCACCGGAACTGCTCGACGACCATGGCCATTCGCACGGCCATGACCACCACGGTCACTCGCACTGAACCAGAGCGGCGTACCACTGACATGTCCGACCCAGCCGGCGCCCACAGCCTCCTGCAGCTCATCTGGCTGGCCTCCCCCGCCCTGCCCGTGGGCGGTTTCTCGTATTCGGAAGGCGTCGAGGCGGCCGTCGAATGGGCTGGCATCGACTCGGAAGCCAAGGCTGCCGAGTGGCTCTCGGACCAGTTGCACCTGAGCTTTGCGCGCGGCGACCTCGCCCTGTTCGCGCAGGCCGTTGCAGCCTGGCGCGCCAACGACATGCCGCGCGTGCGCGAACTCAACCAGTGGGTCATGACCACCCGCGAATCGGCCGAATTCTTCCTGCAGGCCGAACAGATGGGCCGCTCCTTCGTCGAGTGGCTCAAGCTGCACCATGCCGACACGGCCGAAGTCTTTGCCGGCCTGCCCGCGAGCTACCCCGTGGCCTTCGCCTTCGCGGTGAGCCGCACCGGCGCCAGCGTGCACGACGGCTGCCTGGCCTTCGCCTTCGGCTGGGCCGAGAACATGGTCGGCGCCGCCGTCAAGGCCGTGCCACTGGGCCAGAGCGCGGGCCAGCGCATCCTGGGGCGGCTGTCGCAAGAAATACCCGCCGCCGTCGCCCGCGCCATGGCCCTGGGCGACGACGACCGCCAGGCCTTCGCCCCCCTGCTGGCCGTGCTCTCGGCCCGCCACGAAACACAATATTCCCGCCTCTTCCGAAGCTGAACCGAGCCCACCCGCCATGACCTCCGCCCTGCACCACATCCCGAATCGCACCAAGAGACTGCCCCCGCTGCGCGTGGGCATCGGCGGCCCGGTCGGCTCCGGCAAGACCACGCTGCTCGAAATGCTCTGCAAGGCGATGCGCGACAAGTACGACCTGATCGCCATCACCAACGACATCTACACCAAGGAAGACCAGCGCCTGCTGACCGTGGCCGGCGCGCTGCCGGCCGAGCGCATCATGGGCGTGGAAACCGGCGGCTGCCCGCACACCGCCATTCGCGAAGATGCATCGATCAACCTCGAGGCGATCGACCGCATGCTCGAAGACTTTCCGGACGCCGACATCGTGTTCGTCGAGTCCGGGGGCGACAACCTGGCAGCCACGTTCAGCCCGGAGCTGTCGGACCTCACCATCTACGTGATCGACGTGGCGGCCGGCGAGAAGATCCCGCGCAAGGGCGGCCCTGGCATCACCAAGAGCGACCTCTTCGTGATCAACAAGACCGACCTGGCACCCTACGTGGGCGCCAACCTCGACGTGATGGAGCAGGACACGCAGCGCATGCGCCGCCAGCGTCCCTACGTGATGACCAACCTCAAGACCCACACCGGCGTGGCCGAGGTGGTGGCGTTCATCGAAGCGCGAGGCATGCTCGCCGAAGGCTGAGCCTGCCGGGGGTCAGGGCAGGCCGAGGTAGATGCGCAGGTCGTCCTTCACCGTGCCCGCCGAGGCCACCGCCGTGCGCAGCCGTGCCTCGCTCACGCCGAACCATTGGGTCCAGTAGTCGACCTCCTTGAGGTCGGTGACATCGATGCGTTCATCGTCCTGGGGAATGCGGATCTCGGTGTCTTCGCGCATCGTCTTCTCCTGAAGAACTGAAGGTGATTAAGGGGTTGGGCAGGCAGGAAACGCAGTTTCCATGGCCGCCGCGCCGCGCCAGCCGGACGATTCCGACGCGCCGTGCAGGACATGGCCTCGCCCTCCGTGCCACCGACAAAAGCTTCCGCCAGCCGTTGGCGGCGCCGTCCTGCAAGCCGCCCGGATGCTTCGATGTTTGAATTTGGGCAACCTCTTTCAATACGGAGAAGCAACATGGAGCCTCACCACCAGCGACTGCTGAGTGTTGGCGTACCGGGCCTGAACGACGTGCTTGGCGGCGGACTGGAGCCCAACCGCCTGTACCTGCTCGAAGGCACCCCGGGCGCGGGCAAGACGACGATCGCCATGCAGTTCCTGCTCGAAGGCGCACGCCTCGGCGAATCGGTGCTGTACGTCACGCTGTCGGAAACCGAGACCGAGCTGCGCGGGGTGGCTGCCTCGCACGGCTGGGACGTGTCGCCCATCCATGTGCGCGAGATGCTGCCCACGCAGGACAGCCTGCAGCCCGACGAGCAGTACACGATGTTCCACCCCTCGGAGGTGGAGCTCAGCGAGACCACGCTGCGCATCCTGAGCGACGTGGAAGCCCTCAAGCCCTCGCGCATCGTGTTCGATTCGCTGTCCGAGCTGCGGTTGCTCTCGGGCACGTCGCTGCGCTACCGGCGGCAGATCCTGGCGCTCAAGCAATTCTTCGCGGGGCGCCAGTGCACGGTGCTGCTGCTCGACGACATGACCGCCACCGAGCACGACCTGCAGGTGCAGAGCATCGCGCACGCGGTCGTGCGGCTGGAGCAGTCGAACTCCGACTACGGCGCGTCGCGCCGCCGCCTGCTGGTCGTGAAGTACCGCGGGCAGTCGTTTCGCGGCGGCTACCACGACTACAAGATCCACCGCGGCGGCCTGCAGGTGTTCCCGCGCCTGGTGGCGGCCGAGCACGTGGCGGACACGACGCTCACCAAGCTGCCCAGCGGCATCGGGGAACTCGACGCACTGCTCGGCGGCGGGCTTGAGAAGGGCACCAGCACCCTGCTGGTCGGCGCGCCCGGCACCGGCAAGTCGTCGGTGGCGGTGCAGTTCGCCATCGCGGCCGCCCAGCGCGGCGAATCGGCGGCGCTCTTCATCTTCGACGAGAGCGTCAACACCCTGCGCGCGCGCTGCACCGGCCTGGGCATGACGCTGGAGCCCCACCTGGAGTCGGGCCGGATCCGCATCAAGCAGGTCGACCCGGCGGAGCTTTCTCCCGGCGAGCTGGTGCACGAGATCCGCGTGGCGGTGACCCAGCACGGCGCGAAGGTGGTCGTCATCGACAGCCTGAACGGCTACCTGAACGCGATGCCCGACGAGCGCTTCCTGATCGTGCAGCTGCACGAACTGCTCACCTACCTGGGCCAGTCCGGCGTGGCCACCATCCTTGTCGGCGCGCAGCACGGGCTGATCGGCATGCAGATGCAGACGCCGGTGGACGCGAGCTACCTGGCGGACGCCGTGGTGCTGCTGCGCTACTTCGAAGCCGAAGGCGAGGTGCGCCAGGCCATCTCGGTGCTCAAGAAGCGCGGCGGCGCGCATGAGCGCTCCATCCGCGCCTTCTCGATGGACAGCGAGGGCCTGAACGTGGGCGAGCCGCTGCGCCATTTCCGCGGCATCCTGACCGGCGTGCCGGTGCCGGTCGACGGCGTCGCCACGCCTTCGCCGTGACGGACACCCTCCCCCTCCAGAACCCGCAGTTGCGCGTTCTGATGAGAACGGCCACGACGCGGGACGCCGTCATGGCCTCCGCCGTGCTCTCGAGCGCCAGCATCGAGACCCAGGTGTGCGCCGATCTGCCGGAACTGCTGCGCGCGGTCGGCGAAGGCGCGGGGGCATTGCTGGTGTCCGAGGAAATGCTCTCGGGCAGCAGCGCCTCGGAGCTCGCCGCCGCGGTGGCCGCCCAGCCGCCGTGGTCCGACCTGCCGGTGCTGATCCTGGCGCGGCAGGGCGCCGATTCGCGCGCCATTTCCACCGCCATGGAAGGCATGGCCAATGTCACCGTGCTGGAGCGCCCGATCCGCGTGGCGTCGCTGGTGAGTGCGCTGCGCAGCGCGCTGCGTGCGCGGCGCCGCCAGTACGAACTGCGCCGCATCCTGGAAGACCTCAACGAGGCCGACAAGCGCAAGACCGAATTCCTCGCGACCCTGGCGCACGAGCTGCGCAACCCGATGGCCCCGCTGAGCACCGCGCTGGCCATCCTGAAGCGCAAGGCGCTGACGCCGGAGACCGCCCTGCCCTACTACGAGCTCATGGACCGCCAGCTGGAGCACATGGTGCGGCTCGTGAGCGACCTGATGGAGGTCTCGCGCATCACGCGCGGCAAGATCGAACTGCAGCCCGCGGAGCTGGCGCTCAACCAAGTGATCCGCGGCGCCGTGGAGCTCAGCCGCCCGCTGATGGACGCCGGCAAGCACACGCTCTCGCTGCACATCGCCGACGCCTCGCTGGCGGTGGAAGGCGACGGCGTGCGCCTGACGCAGGTGTTCTCCAACCTGCTGAACAACGCCGCCAAGTACACCCCCGAGGGCGGGCGCATCGATGTCTTCGTCGAGCGCGGCGACCACGGCCACGCGGTGGTACGGGTGAAGGACAGCGGCGCGGGCATTCCGGCCGCGATGCTCGGCGCCATCTTCGACATGTTCGTGCAGGTGAGCGACACCGCGCGGGCCGCGCAGGGCGGCCTGGGCATCGGCCTCACCCTGGTGAAGAGCCTGGTGGAACTGCACGGCGGCACGGTCGTCGCGAAGAGCGAGGGTGCGAACCAGGGCAGCGAATTCATCGTCTCGCTCCCGCTGCTCGAGCACGGGGTGCGGGCCGGTGCCAAGGCCCGCGCGTCGCAGGAGACCATCGCCGCGAAGCACCGCATCCTGGTGGTGGACGACAACCGCGATGCCGCGGAGTCGCTCTCGGCGCTGCTGGGGCTGCTGGGTGCGCAAACCGCCGTGGCGTTCAGCGGCGCGGACGCGCTGGAACAGGCCGAGCAGTTCAACCCGTCGTTCGGCATCCTGGACATCGGCATGCCGGGCATGGACGGCTGCGAGCTGGCGCGCCGGCTTCGGGCCCACCCGAGACTGCACGGCATGGGGCTGATCGCGCTCACGGGCTGGGGTCAGGCCGACGACCGGCTGCGCATCGCGCGGGCGGGCTTCGACCACCACCTGCTGAAGCCGGTCGATGTGGAGGCGCTGTCGGCCGCGCTGCACAAGCTCGCGCAGCGCGGGGCGGGCTGAAGCGACGCGGCGCCGCTGAAGCGGCGCGCCCGCTCAGAGTTCGCTGCCGTCGCGCAGCTGCCGGGCCTTGTACACGAGCCGCACGCTGGCGCGGCGCGGGTCGCTGACCTGCTGCACGTAGACGTCGGTGTCGTTGCTCACCCAGGCGGCGTAGGCGCTGCCGGGGTCGCGCGAGGCGAGTTCGGCGCCGAACACACCGCGGCCCCATTGCACGAGCGCCGCGAAAGCCGAAGCGCCGCTGTCCGGCATGGCCTGAGCCGTGGCCACGTACTCGACGCGACGCAACTCCGAGGCGGCAAAGAAGAAGGTCGGCTCGAACAGCAGCCCGGCCATCTCGACCGGTGCGCCGTGCCAGCTGCCGACCAGGCCGCCGCTCAGGCGCTGGGGCCGTTGCACGCGTTCGGCGGCAGGCAATGCGGCCTGCAGCGCCTCGGCCGACATGCCCAGACGCACACCCGCAGGCAGCGCCTGCGCATGCGGCGCGCCCGCTGCGAGAAGGGCCGCGCTCGCGGCAAGCGCACGAAGAAGGGTCAGGGGAGCGTAGAGGCGCACGTTCGGCATCGGGGAAAAAGCGGCGGAACCATGGGACCGCGAGTATGACGCGGAGTTCCGTGGCGCCGCTTTTTCCAGGGCCTTGCGATGCATCACTCCTCGACGAAAGCCTCTTCCCGCTTGGCCTTCACCGACGGCAGCAGCACGATGACCAGCAGCAACCCGGCCACCACCAGCAGCCCCGCGGACAGCGGCCGCGTGACGAACACGCTCCAGTCGCCGCGCGACAGCAGCAGCGCGCGGCGCAGGTTCTCTTCCATCATCGGCCCCAGGATGAAGCCCAGCAGCAGCGGCGCAGGCTCGCATTTCAGCTTCAGGAAGGCGTAGCCCACGATGCCGAAGATCGCGACCATCCACACGTCGAAGGTGTTGTTGTTCTCCGAGTACACGCCCACCGCGCAGAACAGCACGATCGACGGAAAGAGCCACTTGTAGGGGATGGTCAGCAGCTTGATCCAGATGCCGATCATCGGCAGGTTCAGCACGATGAGCATCAGGTTGCCGATCCACATCGAGGCGATCAGGCCCCAGAACAGCTCGGGGTTGCTGGTCATCACCTGCGGGCCGGGCTGGATGTTGTGGATCGTCATGGCACCCACCATCAGCGCCATCACCGCGTTGGGCGGAATGCCCAGCGTCAGCAGCGG
>NZ_JBFTIO010000022.1:0-100095 GCF_056394985.1 Variovorax sp. 10N412 | reverse complement strand
CCGCGCCGRCAGCGCAGACCGCGCCGACCGCGGCCGCATCGCGCGCATCGGCTGTGCCGCCGGCCCCCGCCACCGTCGCCGCCGGTGCACCTGCCGCCAGCCCGGCCGCCGGCGCTGTGCGCGAATTCAACCTCACGCAGCTGGGCATCGACTACGCGGTGCAGCTGCGCGGCATCAGCGGCACGGTGGGCATTCCGTTCAACGTGCGCGCCGACGAGCTGGTCACGGCCGCCTCGTTCAAGCTGAACTACGCCTATTCGCCCTCGCTGATTCCCGAGCTGTCGCACCTGAAGGTCACGGTGAACGACGTGCTGGTGGCCACGCTGGCGGTGAACCGCGCCGACGCGGGCAAGCCGCAGACGGCCGACATTCCGATCGACCGGCGCCTGATCACCGAATTCAACCGCATCAACGTCGAGTTGATCGGCCACTACACGCGCGAGTGCGAAGACCCGGCCCACACCAGCCTGTGGGCACGCATCGACGCCACCAGCACGCTGAAGCTGACCGTGGCGCCGCTGAAGCTCACGAACGACCTGGCCACGCTGCCGCAGCCCTTCTTCGACCGCCGCGACGTGCGGCGCGCGCGCATTCCCTTCGTCTTCGGCGCGCCCGCGGCGGGCCCGGTGCTCGAAGCGGCCGGCGTGCTGTCGTCGTGGTTCGGCTCGCTGGCCGACTACCGCGGCGCGACCTTTCCGGTGTCCAGCGGCGAACTGCCGAACGGCCATGCCGTGGTGTTCGTCACGCCCGAGTCGAACATTCCCGGCCTCACGCTGCCTGCCATCCAGGGCCCGGCGCTGGCCGTGGTCGACAACCCGCAGGACGTCTCGGGCAAGTTGCTGCTGGTGATCGGGCGCAACCCGGCCGAACTGCGCACGGCCGCCGCCGCGCTGGCGCTCAACAGCAAGGCCTTTGCCGGCGCGCAGGCCGCGGTCACCGCGTTCCAGGAGCCGCCGGCGCGCAAGCCCTATGACGCGCCGCGCTGGATCCCGAGCGACCGCGCGTTGCAGCTCGGCGAGCTGACCACCGCCGCCGACCTGTCGGTGACCGGCTACAACCCCGACGTGGTGCGCGTCAACCTGCAGTTGCCGCCCGACCTGTTCACCTGGCGCAGCCGCGGCATTCCGCTCGACCTGCAATACCGCTACACGCCGCGCGTGCGGCCCGACCAGTCGACGCTGAACGTCAACGTCAACGACAACTTCATCGGCGGACTGCCGCTGCGCTCGGCCAACCCGGCCGGCGACCGCTGGTGGAACCCGCTGGCCGTGAAGCTGATGCCCGACGGCACGCTGGCAGAGAACAAGGAAATCATCCTGCCGCCGCTGGCCATGGGCGCGCGCAGCCAGCTGCGGCTGCACTACTACTTCGAGCCCGTGGGCGGGCGCTGCGTGCCGCAGCTGGACAACGTGCGCGGCTCGATCGACCCGACCTCCAAGATCGACGTGTCGGGCTTCCCGCACTTCATCGCAATGCCCGAGCTGGCGGCCTATGCCAACGGCGGCTTCCCGTTCTCGCGCATGGCCGACCTGTCGGACACCGCCGTGATCCTGCCGGACCAGCCCGACAGCAACGACACCGAGACCTACCTGGGCCTGCTCGGCCAGATCGGCCGCTCCACCGGCTACCCCGCGCTGCGCGTGAAGGTGGGCCGCTCGGGCGAGGCGGCGCAATGGGCCGACAAGGACCTGCTGGTCATCGGCAACCTGCAGAGCCAGCCGCTGTTCACGCAGTGGGCGGACAAGATGCCGCTCAAGCGCAACGGCAATGCGCCGGAGCTCAAGCTCAACAGCTGGATCGACAACGCCGTCGACTTCGTGATCGGCGCGCGCACCCGCGAGGACTTGCCCGGCGCGATGCAGATCGCGGTGAGCGACGACGGCCGCGACGCGGTGCTGGCCGGCTTCGAGTCGCCGCTGCGCAGCGGGCGCAGCGTGATCGCCGCCATCACCACCGCGGGCTCGAAGGAAGCGCTGCTCAACGCGCTCATGACGCCCGACCTGCTCAAGAGCGTGCAGGGCAGCATGACCATCGTGCGCGACACGCAGGTCAACAGCGTGCTGGGCGGCGACACCTACTACGTCGGCCGCCTGCCTCCCATCGCGTGGGTGCAATGGAACCTGTCGCGCAGCCCGCTGCTGCTGGGCGCGCTGGTGATCGTGCTGGCCCTGCTGGGCGCGGCCGTGTCCTATGCGGGCCTGCAACTGCGGGCGCGCCGTCGCCTGTCGGTCAACAAGGCCAAATAATCTCTTCATGCGACGTTTGCAGATCATCACGCCCTCCCCCCCACCGCTCGCGGGCCGACGCGCCCTGCTGGCGGCGGCCGGCCTTGCGCTGACGCTTCCCAAGCTGGCGGCCGCCGCGCCGGGCACGGGCACCGCGCCTGCTGCCGCCCCTGCGGCGGCGCCGGCTTCCGCAGCCGCACGGGCCAACGCGCCCTCGCCTTCTTCGTCCGCGGCTGCGCCGGCTCCCGCCCCGGTCGCCGCGGCCTGCCATCCGGCCACCGACTGGGCCGCCTTCTCGGGGCGCCACATCCAGCCCGACGGCCGGGTGATCGACTTCAGCACGGCGCAGCAGCAGTCGACCTCCGAAGGCCAGTCGTACGGCCTGTTCTTCGCGCTGGTCCACAACGACCGCGCCACCTTCGCGCGCGTGCTGTCCTGGACCGAGGCCAACCTCGCGGGCGGCAGCCTGGCCAAGCAGTTGCCGGCCTGGCAGTGGGGCCGCAAGCCTGAAGGCGGCTGGGGCGTGCTCGATGCCAACTCGGCATCCGACTCGGACCTGTGGATCGCCTACGCGCTGATGGAAGGCGGCCGGCTCTGGAACGAGGTCAACTACCGCACCCTCGGGCGCGCCGTGCTGGCCATGGTGGTGCGCGACGAAGTGATCTCGCTGCCCGGGCTCGGCCGCATGCTGCTGCCCTGGCCCAAGTCGGTGGCCAGCGGACCGCTGTGGCGCCTCAATCCGAGCTACATGCCGCTGCAGTTGCTGCGCTACTTCCAGCAGGCCGACCCGGCGGGCCCGTGGAGCGAGGTCACGGACAACACGCTGCGCATGTTCGGCGGCGTCACGCCCAAGGGTTTCGCGCCCGACTGGTGCGCCTGGTCGCAGAGCGATCGCGCTTTCGTGCCCGACCCGCTGAAGGGTGCCACCGGCAGCTACGACGCCATTCGCACG
Source organism: Variovorax sp. 10N412 (assembly GCF_056394985.1). Classification (NCBI taxonomy): domain Bacteria; kingdom Pseudomonadati; phylum Pseudomonadota; class Betaproteobacteria; order Burkholderiales; family Comamonadaceae; genus Variovorax; species Variovorax sp. 10N412. The sequence continues at coordinate 96,918 of NZ_JBFTIO010000022.1, read as the reverse complement.
TACCTCTGGGCGGGCATGCTGTCCGACAAGGACCCGGCCCGCAAGATGCTGCTGCTGAACCTGCGAGGCCCGCACCAGGAGTTGGCCAATGGCCATCCGGTGCCCGAATACGTCGACACCGTGACGGGTGCCGTGCGCGGCATGGCGCCGCTGGGTTTCTCGGGCGCGATGCTGCCCTACCTGAAGGCGCTGAACGACAACGACGCCCTGGCCGTGCAGGTCGCGCGCGTGCCGGGCGGCCGGGTGCCCCCTCGTGCGCCGAACGACACCACCCCGCCGGTGGCGCCTTTACCCTACTACGAACAGTGCCTGTTGCTTTTCGGGCAGGCCTGGCTCGACGGCCGCTATGAATTCGGCCGAAACGGCCAGCTGCAAACCTCATGGAGAACGCTATGCCGTCCCAATCGACCGGCTTGAAGCCGCAGCGTCCCTCTCGCGTCGCCCCAATTGCGTCGCCGCGCACGCCGGGGCGCCTGTCGTCCCAGTCGCAGCAATGGATGGCCTGCCTCGGCATGCTCGCGGCGCTGTGCACCGCCAACCCTGCCCACGCGCAGGCCGACGCCGCGGCGGCGCTCGTCGAGCAAGGCAACTACTGGCAGGCCCAGGGCCGTGCCGACCTGGCTGAGGAGAGCTGGAAGAAGCTGCTGACCGTCAACCCGCGCTCGGCCGACGCGATGTACGGCATGGCGCAGGTCGAGCTGTCGCGCAACAACGCGGAGCCCGCACGCAGCTGGATCGCCCGGCTGCGCGCCGCCGCCCCGAACGACCCGCGCCTTGCACGCCTGCAGCAGCAGGCCCAGCAGCCCGGCCAGGCCGGCAGCACGCTGCAGCGCGCCCGCGCCGCCGCGCGCAGCGGCCGCGCTGCCGAGGCCGTGGAGCTGTACCGCAGCCAGTTCGACAACAAGGCGCCGCCCGAGGCGCTGGCGCTGGAGTACTACCAGGTGCTCGCCAGCACGCCGCAAGGCGCCGACGAGGGCCGCAAGGGCCTCGAGCAGCTGGTGAAGGACCACCCCGACAACGCCAACTACCGGCTCGCGCTGGCGCAGCAGAAGACCTACAGCGAACCGACGCGCCGCGCCGGCATCCGCGAACTGGTCGAGCTGAGCAAGCAGCCCGCCGTGGCCGGCGCCGCGCGCGCGGCCTGGCGCCAGGCGCTGATCTGGCTCGACGCGCGCCAGCCCGACGTGCCGCTTTACCAGGACTACCTGAGCAGCAACCAGACCGATGCGGCCGTGGCTGCCCGGCTGGAAACGCTCACCACCGCCAAGGCCGCCGCGGCCAGCACGCCCGACGTGCCCGTGGGCGAAGGCTTCAAGGCGCTGGACCGCGGCGACGCGGCCACCGCCGAGCAGCGCTTCCAGCTGGCGCTGCGCGCCAAGGCCGACGACACAGAGGCCCTGGGCGGCCTGGGCCTGGTGCGGCTGCGCCAGGAGCGCTTCAGCGAAGCGCAGGAACTGCTGGAGCGCGCGGTGCGCGGCGGCGGCAGCAAATGGAATTCGGCGCTGCAAAGCGCCACCTACTGGACGCTGGTCGGGCAGGCCCGCGCCGCGCAAGGCAAGAACGACCTGCGCGGTGCGCAGTCGCTGTATGAGCGCGCCGTGCGCATCGACGCGCGCGAACCCGTGGGCCAGAACGCGCTGGCCGACCTGCGCGCCGCCGCCGGCGACTACGCGCAGGCCGAGCAGGGCTACAAGCGCGTGCTCGAAAGCAAGCCGCAGAACACGCAGGCGCTGCGCGGGCTGATCTCGGTGTACGGCCAGACCGGCCGCCCCGACGAGGCCCTGGCGCTCGCGCGCCGCCTCACGCCCGAGCAGGCCACGCAGCTCGGCGGCCTGCGCGACATCCAGGTCGAGCAGGCACGCACCCGTGCCCGCCAGCAAGCCGATGCCGGTGACGCGGCCGGCGCGCAGCGCACGCTCGAAGACGCGATGCTCGCGGCGCCCGACAGCCCGTGGGTGCGCCTGGACCTGGCGAACATCTACCGCAAGCAAGGCATGGTGTCCGAGGCGCGCGGTGTGATGGAAGGGCTGCTGATGTCGCAGCCCGACATGCCCGACGCGCTGTACGCCAGCGCCCTGCTCGCCTCCGAAACGGGCGACTCGGCCGCCGGCATCCAGTACCTCGAACGCATTCCCGCCGCATCGCGCACGCGCGACATGGCCGGGCTGCAACGCCGCCTGTGGGCGCAGTCGCAGGCCGCGCGCGCACTCGCATTGGCACGCCAGGGCCAGGTCGACGCGGCCCGCGGCGTGCTCGCCCAGGCCGAGTCGGCGCTGAGCACCGACATGCCGGCCGAACTGTGGGGCCAGCTGGCAGGCGCCTACGCGGAGATCGGCGACGCGCCGCGCGCGCTCGCCATGAGCCGCCAGCTGCTCGCGCGCTCGCCCACCCCGAGCATCGGCGACCGCCTGCTGTACGCGTCGGTGCTGCTCAAGACCAAGCAGGACATCGAGCTGTCCGCCGTGCTGCGCCAGCTTGCCAGCGTGAACATGACGGCCAGCCAACGCAACGACTTCGACAGCCTGCGCGTGGCCTTCGCGCTGCGCCAGGCCGACGCGCTGCGCGAAGCCGGCAACCTGGAGGCCGCGTACAACGCGATGGCGCCGGTGCTGGCCGAGCGCCCGAACGACCCGCAGGCCATGGGCGCGCTGGCGCGCATGTACTCGGCGGCCCGCGACGAGAGCCAGGCCCTGGCCCTGTACCAGCGCATTCTTCAGCGCAACCCGACCGACCTGGACACCCTGCTGGCCGCCGCCGCCAGCGCCAGTGCGCAGCGCGAACACGGCGAGGCCGAGAACTACGTCATGGCCGCGCTGAAGCAGGCGCCCGACCAGTCGCGCGTGCTGGCTGCCGCCGGCCGCGTGTACCGCAATGCGGGCGAAAGCCGCAAGGCCGAGCAGTACCTGCGCGCGGCGGTGGACGCCGAACGGCAGGTCGCCTCGGGCGGTGCGCCGGGCGGCGTGCCGTCACAGATGGGGGGCGGCAACCCGTTCGCCGGCATGACCGGCAGCGGCGCGCCGGGCGCGGCCGTGCCCACGGGCTATCCGCCGGCCAACGGCAACCCGTTCGCGCAGCAGGCGCGCATGCAGCCGGTGTCCTATCCCGGTGCGGCGGCCGCGGCGCCGGTCTACGCGCAGGCCTACCCTGCGGCGGGTTACCCCGTGAACCCGCAGCAGCAGGCCTACCCTGCCTACCCGGGCGGGGCGACGCCGAACGCCTACCCACCGGGTGCCCTGCCCTGGGGTACCGCCGCACCGGCGTCCACGGCCAAGGGCCGCGCGGCCACGGCCAAGGGTGCGACGCGCACCGCGCGCAACAACGCGAACAACAGCAACGTGCCGCAAGCCTCGGCCTATGTGGCACCGTCGATGCAGCCGATGCAGCAGTACCCGGTGCCCGGCACGCAGCAGGTGGCGCCGGTCTACATTCCGCAGGCGCAACCGGGCGGCTATCCGGCGTATCCGCAAGCCAATGCGGCCTATGCGCAGGCCAACGCCCCGCGCAGCGAACCCAGCTGGAATGCGCCGCTGCGCCCCGCGCCGGCGACCACGCTGACCTCCGAGCTGCAGGACCTCGAGGCGCAGCGCGCCGTCAGCCTCACCGCCGGCACCGTCTTTCGCAACCGTGCGGGCGAGGCGGGCCTGAGCCGGCTGTCGGACTTCCAGCTGCCGGTGCAGGCACGCTTTCCGGTCGGCGAAGGCAAGATCGTCGTGGGCGTGACGCCCACGGTGCTCGACGCCGGCACGCCCGCCAGCGACTACCCCACCGGCAGCCGCTTCGGCGGCGGCCCGGCGGCGGCGCTCAATGCGCTGCGCAGCGGCACGACGACCAACCAGCAGAACGCCAGCGGCGTCGGCCTGAACGTGGGCTACGAAGGCAAGAACCTCGAGGCCGGCATCGGCACCACGCCATTGGGTTTCCCGACCACGAACGTGGTGGGCAACGTCACCTTCAAGGGTGGCTTCGGCGACTCGTGGACCTACAAGGCCGACCTCTCGCGCCGCGCGGTGACGGACAGCGTGCTGTCGTTCGCCGGCGCGAAGGACGAGCGCACCAACGAGCGCTGGGGCGGCGTGGTCGCCACCGGCGCGCGCGGCGACATCGGCTACGACGACGGCACCTACGGTGTGTACGGCTACCTCGCGGCGCACGGCATCACGGGCAAGAACGTGGCCAGCAACTCGCGCTTCGAAACGGGCGGCGGCGCCTACCTGCACCTGCTGAACAGCGCCAGCTCCAAGCTCACGCTGGGCATGAACATCGGGCTGATGGGCTACGACAAGAACCTCAGCTACTACACCTTCGGGCAAGGCGGCTACTTCAGCCCGCAGAGCTTCGTGAGCGTGGCGTTCCCGGTCGACTGGACCGGCCGCGCCGACCGGCTCTCGTGGCGTGTGAACGCCTCGCTGGGCGTGCAGTCGTTCACCCAGAAGTCGTCGCCCTACTTCCCGACGGACCCGACGCGCAACGCCGGCGCATCGAGCGCGGCCAGCGAAGCGCTGGCGCTGGGCCTGAGCAGTGCGGTCTACAACAACACGTACGCCAGCACGTCGAAGACCGGCCTGGCCTACAACCTGGCCGCGGTGCTCGAGTACCAGCTGGCGCCGAAGATGTTCCTGGGGGGTGCGCTCGGCTTCAACAACGCGCAGAACTACCGCCAGTTCACCGGCAGCGTGTACCTGCGCTACATGTTCGGCGGCTCCAGCACGCTGGGTGCGCCGGGCTACGGCAGCGGGAGCGGCACCACGCTGAACCCGATGACCTCGCCCTACACGCCGCTGCTCTGACGCGCAAGCCGGGGCGCCGGGCCCCGGTTCGGCGCCCTGTCAGCTGGGGGCCACAGCGGGCAGCACGATCGTGCCGGTCGGCGCGTCGGTGCCCCACAGGGGCGCCTGCTCGTACTGCGCCACCCATTGCACGATGTCCTTGGCGGCCATTGGCCTGGCAATGCCGTAGCCCTGGGCCAGCGTGCAGCCCATGGCGAGCAGCACTTCGCCCAGCTTCGCGGTTTCCACGCCCTCGGCCACCGCCGTGAGGCCGAGCGCATTCAGCAGCGCCAGGATGCCCTGCACGATGGCGCGGTCCTGTTCGTTCTCGGCCATGCCGCGCACGAAGGACTGGTCGATCTTCACGGCAGACACCGGCAACTGGCGCAGGTAGGTCAGCGACGAATAGCCGGTGCCGAAGTCGTCGATGGTGACGCCCACGCCCAGCGCCTTGCAGGCCTCCACGAACAGGGCGACGTTCGCGAACTGGCTGATGGCGGTGGTCTCGAGGATTTCCAGCTCGAGCATGCCGGCGCCCAGCTTCGGAAACTGCGCCAGGTGGCGCGCCAGCCGGTCGACGAAGTCCCAGCGCATCATGTGGCGCGGCGCGACGTTCACGCTCACCGAAATCTGCAGGCCCGCCAGGCGCCACTGGTGCGCCTGCCAGAGCGCGGTGGCAATGGCCCAGTCGCCCACCTGCTCGACCAGCGCATCGTCCTCGATGAGCGGCACGAACTGCACGGGTGGCAGCAGGCCGCGCTCGGGGTGCTGCCAGCGGATCAGTGCCTCCACGCCGACCACCACGCCGCGCTGCATGTCGACCTTGGGCTGGTAGACCAGGAAGAACTCGCCCTGCAGCAGCCCTTCCTGGATGCGCTGGCGTTCGCGCACGATCTGCTCGTCGGCGCGCGCCTGCGGGGCGTCGAAATAGTGCACCTTGCCGTCGGCCGCGCGCTTGGCGAAGAAGGCCGCGTGCTGTGCCTGGCGCAGGGCGGTTTCGGGCGGCGGGCCGTTGCTGTCGAGCATCATGGCGCCGATGCTGGCGTCGATGCTGGCGGGCTGGTCGCGCCAGGCCCAGGGCTCGGCCAGCGCGGTCTGGATGCGTTCGAGCACCTGCGCGCATTGCGAGGTGCCCAGGCCGGCGAACACGGCCGCGAATTCGTCGCCGCCTACCCGGGCCATCACGCTCTCGCGGGGCAACTGCGCCTGCACGCGGCGGGCCACCTCTTCGAGCGCGGCATTGCCCGCCACCATGCCCAGGCGGTCGTTCAGCTCGGCAAAGCGGTCGACGTCGATGTAGCAGACGGCCGCCAGGCGCTTGCCTGCCCGGGCCCAATCGGCCATCAGCGGGCGCAGCACCTCATCCGGCGGAAGGCGTGCCGAACCGTCGTAGTACGAAGGCAATGAGACGGGAGGTTGGGTGTTCGACAAAAGACTGTGGCTCCGGAAAGTCGCGGACTATTGTTCTCCCAATTCGGGGCATTCTGCGGTCAGGCACCCAGAAATGTTACACGCGCAGTGTGCGCACAACACTCGTGCATGCATCCCGCGGCCGCCGCCAGCCGGGCTAGCCACAGAACGCACCCACCACCCGGCCGGTGGACTCGATCTGCACGCTGAGCCGCGTGATGTCCGGCGCCGGATAGTCGGTGTCCGCGGCCAGCACGACGCGCGCCAGCGTGGCGCCCGCGCGCTGGCGCATTTCTTCCAGCAGCTGCGGGGTCGCACGCAGGCCCAGCCCGAAACGCGCGGCAGCGGCCCGGCAGGCCTCGGGCGGCGCGGCGAAGCTCGGCGGCTCGGGCACCTCGGAGGTGAGCGGCCGGTCCTTCGGGGGTGCCTGGCAGCCTGCGAGCAGCAAGCCCGTTCCCATCGCCAGGGCCACGGCCCTCAGTGCAAGCCGGACCCGGCCTGGACCATTCATCGTCATGCGCATGTGTTCTTGCTCCTTGAAACTGGGCGAGAGCTTAGGGGACCCGGCGACGGCCCCGCGGCACAGGTTACGCCCGCGCCCGGGCAAAGCATCAACTAATTCACGCTGCCGCAGGCCGGTCTCGCGTTCGAGGCGTATGCTGAAACCGACGCCCGCACCCAGGCCCACCGGCCGCCCCTTCCATGACACAGCAGCAGCCTGCCCCCACTGTTTTCCTGATCGACGTCGACAACACCCTGCTCGACAACGACCGGGTCATTGCCGACCTTCGCAAGCACCTCGAGGACGCCTTCGGCGCCGACAGCGCCAACCGCTACTGGACGGCCTTCGAGCAGTTGCGCAGCGAACTGGGCTACGTCGACTACCTGGGCGCCCTGCAGCGCTACCGCGCCGAGGAAAGCCGCCACGGCATGAGCGACTCCCGGCTGCTGCTGATGTCGAGCTTTCTCATCGACTACCCCTTCGCCGAGCGGCTCTACCCCGGCGCGCTGGAGGCCCTGAAGCACCTGCGCCGCCATGGGCCCACGGTGATCCTGTCCGACGGCGACGTGGTGTTCCAGCCGCGCAAGGTGCAGCGCTCGGGCCTGTGGGACGCCACCGAGGGCCGCGTGCTGATCTACGTGCACAAGGAGCAGATGCTCGACGCCATCGAGCAGTGCCACCCGGCGAAGCACTACGTCATGATCGACGACAAGCTGCGCATCCTGTCGGCCATGAAGGCCATCTGGGGGCCGCGTCTGACGACGGTCTTCGTGCGGCAAGGGCACTATGCGCTGGACACGCAGGCCATTGCCGCCTACGCCCCCGCCGACATCACCATCGAACGCATCGGCGACCTGATCAACTTCGACTTTCCATCGACATGAGCCAAGCCACCAACCCACTCGCGGGACAGCCCGCCCCGCTCGACCTGCTGGTCAACGTGCCGCGACTGATCTCTGCCTACTACACCGGGCGGCCCGACCCGTCCGTGGCCAGCCAGCGCGTGGCCTTCGGCACCTCGGGGCACCGCGGCTCTTCGTTCGACGACGCCTTCAACGAATGGCACGTGCTGGCCATCAGCCAGGCCATCTGCGACTACCGCAAGCACAAAGGCATCGACGGCCCGCTGTTCCTGGGCATCGACACGCATGCGCTGTCCACGCCGGCCTTCAACAGCGCGGTGGAGGTGCTCGCGGCCAACGGGGTCGAGCTGATGATCTCGAAGGACGACGAATACACGCCCACGCCGGCCGTGTCGCACGCGATCCTGGTCTACAACCGAGGCCGCGCACCGGGCTCGCGCGGCCTGGCCGACGGCATCGTCATCACGCCTTCGCACAACCCCCCCGAGAGCGGCGGCTTCAAGTACAACCCGCCCAACGGCGGCCCGGCGGGCACCGACATCACCTCGGCCGTCGAAGCGGCGGCCAACAGGATGCTGGCCAACAACCTCGAGGGCGTGAAGCGCATGCCGCTCGCGCAGGCCCTGCGCGCCTCGACCACGCACCGGCACGACTACCTGAACACCTACGTCGAGGACCTGGCGCAGGTGCTGGACATGGACGCGATCCGCGGCGTGGACATCGACCTGGGCGTCGACCCGCTGGGCGGTGCCGGCGTGCACTACTGGCCGGCGATCGCGGCACGCTACAAGCTGTCGCGGCTCAGCGTGCTGAGCCAGGAGGTCGACCCGACCTTCCGCTTCATGTCGCTCGACTGGGACGGCCGCATCCGCATGGACCCCTCGTCGCCCGACGCCATGCACAAGCTGATTGCCCTGAAAGACCGCTTCGGCATCGCCTTCGCCTGCGACACCGACCACGACCGCCACGGCATCGTGGCGGGCAGCACGGGGCTGATGCAGCCCAACAGCTACCTCGCCGTGATGATCGACTACCTCTACACGCACCGCCCGCAATGGCCCGCCCATGCGGCCGTGGGCAAGACGGTGGTGAGCAGCCAGATGATCGACCGCGTCACCGCGCGGCTGGCGCGCAGGCTGTACGAGGTGCCGGTGGGCTTCAAGTGGTTCGTCGACGGTCTGGTCGATGCCTCGCTGGCCTTCGGCGGCGAAGAGAGTGCCGGCGCGACCTTCCTGCGCCACGACGGCACGGTGTGGACCACCGACAAGGACGGCATGGTGCCCGCCCTGCTCTCGGCCGAGATCGCCGCGCGCACCGGGCGCGACCCGGGCGAGCGCTACGCGGAGCTGACGAAGGCGCTGGGCCAGCCGGTGTCCGACCGCGTGGACGCGGCGGCCACCGTCGAGCAGAAGAAGCGGCTGTCGAGCCTGTCGCCGGAACAGATCCGCTCCACCGAACTGGCGGGCGACAAGATCGTGAACGTGCTGAGCCGTGCACCGGGCAACGGCGCGGCCATCGGCGGCGTGAAGGTGGTCACCGAGAACGGCTGGTTCGCGGCGCGGCCTTCGGGCACGGAGAACATCTACAAGATCTACGGCGAGAGCTTCAAGGGCACGGAGCACCTGGCACGCATCCTCGAAGAGGCGCAGCAGGTGGTGGACGGGGCGCTCTCGGGGTCTTGATGCCATGCACACGCTGGTGCTGCGGCTGAACCCGGGTGACGACCTGCGGGCGTCGCTCGATGCGGCCTTGAAGCAAGCCGGTGCGCAGGCCGCGTTCGTCGTCTCGGGCATCGGCAGCCTGCGCGGGGCCAGCGTGCGCTTCGCGGGTGCCGAGACGCCGGCACGCATCGAGGGCGACCTGGAAATCCTCACGCTGGCGGGCAGCCTGTCGCCCGACGGCTCGCACATTCACATGAGCGTGTCGGACAGCGAGGGCCGGGTCTTCGGCGGGCATGCGGCGCCCGGGTGCGTGGTACGCACCACGGCCGAAATCCTTGTCGCCGTGCTGCCCGACTGGCAGTTCGCGCGCACGCACGACCCGCTCACCGGCTACGCCGAACTCAGTGCGGCTTGTCGTTCAGGTCGTACTTCATGATGCGGCCATGGCGGCCTTCGAGGTCGCGCTCGACGGCGTAGACATCGCCACTCGGCGCGCTGCGCTGCGAGAGCACCGCATCGAGCGACGCGAGATCGGCCGCATCCAGCTGAAGGTCGAGCACCTTCAGGTGATCCGCCAAGTGGTCGCCGCGCCGCACACCGACGATCACGGCCGCCACGGCCTCTTGCTGCAGCACCCAGCGCATCGCCACGGTCGAGATCGACACGCCATGCCGCAGCGCGATCTGCTTCAGTTGCCCCAGCAACTGCTGGAACAGGTCCCAGCCGCCGAAGTCGTCGATGATGAGCTTGTACTTGACCAACGAGCGGTTCTCGAACGACTGCCCCGGATCGCCGACGCCCAGCCAGCGCTCCGACAGGAAGCCGCCGGCCACGCTGCCGTAGCACAGCAGCTTCATTCCTGACTGCATTCCGTACGGCGCCATCAGCGGCGCGGGCCGCTGGTCGAGCAGCGAATACTGCACCTGCATGCTGAACAGCGGCACGCCCGCATCGGCCATCTCGCGCGCGTGCGCGGTGTCGAAGTTGGTGCCCCCCAGGCGGTCGATCTTGCCGGCGCGCTGCAGTTCCACCAGCCAGTGCGCCACCTCGAGATAGCGCGGCACGGCGTAGTCCCACCAGTGGAACTGCACGAGGTCGAGCCGCTCCATGCGCAGGCGCTTCAGCGAGCGGTCGATGATCTGCTCGACCTGGCGCTTGTCGATGCTCGGCAGGAGGGCCAGGTCGGGCACGAACTTGGTATGCACGCGCAGCTGCGAGAGGCTGTCACGGCCATGGCGCTGGACGTGGTCGGCGCGAAACTCGCCGATCATTTCTTCCACGCCGGTGTAGATGTCGGCGCAATCGAAGGTGGTGATGCCGGCGTCGTAGTACGCCGCCATGTCGGCGATGGCACGCGTGCGGTCCACGTCGCCGTGGCCGCCGGCCAGCTGCCAGCCCCCCTTCAGCAGGCGTGAAATTTCATAGCCGGGCGCAAGTTCGATGCGGTGTTGCGAATTCTTCGAAGGCTGCGAGGGGTTCATGAGGACTCGTTCGATGGATGGACAACCGCCGTGGTGTCGGCGTGGCGAAAGGTGCGCAGCCCCATGCGCGTGATGCGAAAACGCGAGGGGCAGTTCGGGTCGGGGCAGGCCACCTCGGCGTCGGTGCTCATCCAGTCGTTCGCGTCGGTGGGCCGCTGCTTGGCGGCCAGCAGCGGCAGCAAGGCGCCCAGCGAATAGATCGAGAAGCCCTGCCCCTCGGGCAGGTGCAGCATCTCGCCGCGCAATTCGAAATGGTCGCCGACCTTGGCGCCGCAGTAGATGCGGGCGCCTTCCGGCGCGACCACTTCAACGCGCAGGTCGTGGAGCGTGAAACTGGGGTCGGGGGTCATCGTGGGCCTCGCATGTTCAGGTGCTCAGGTGTTCAAGGGTTGGGCGGCGTGACCGACAGGATGATTTCGGTCGGCGCCTTCGACTGGTTCAGGTAGCGGTGCGGCAGGCGCGAGTCGAACGAGATGCTCTCGCCCGCCAGCACCGGGTAGTCGACGCCCGCGATTTGCGCCACCAGCGCGCCCGCGACCACGTACACGCACTCGGTCGATGCGTGGCCGCGCGGTTCGTCGGCCGATACCTGGCCGGGCTGCAGCACGGCGCGCAACACTTCGAGCTGGCCATTGCCGGCCGTGAGGCGCTCGTAGCCGACCTGCCCCTTGGGCGCGGTGAGCAGCGAGCGTTCGCCGGGGCGGCTGATCCACACCGACGCCGGGGCGGTTTCGGAGAACAGCGAGGAGACCGACTCGCCGAACACGCCGGCCAGGCGCCGCATGGTCTCGAGGCTGGGGTCGGTGATGGCGCGCTCGATCTGGCTGAGCAGCGTGGCCGACACACCGGCCTGAGTCGCGAGTTCGCGCAAGGACAGGCCCCGTGCGGTCCGAAGCTCCTTCAGTCGCTCACCGATCATTCGGGCGCTCCATCAGTTGTGCAGTGTGGCTTCATTGATTGGCGATGGTATGTGCTGTGAGACTGCACGTCAACGGTGCATTCGATCAAAGGTGGTGCATATCTATTTACCTGGAAATAGCTGAAACCCTGCTTGCGTTTTTTGACAACCCGATTGCACACTCCAGCCAGTTTTGTGCAGTATCACTTTACAGGAGCAGAGAGATGGTCGACACCCCTCCCGCGCGCAGCATGCAGCCACCCCGCCTGGGCCACCGATGGCTGCTGGTCTTCCCTTTTGTCTGGCAGGCCTGCCTGGCCCCGGCGGTGAACGACATCGCAGCCCGGCCCTTCGGCATGCCCTTTCCGATGTTCTGGCAGATGGCGGGCATCGTGCTCACGAGCGTGGTGATCGCCCTCGTCTTCCGGCTCGACGCGCGGGCAGGCGTCGAAGCCGAAGAGGCCGACTTTCTGGAAAAGAGCCTGAAGGCCGAAGATGCTGGCAAGGACGGTGCGCCATGAAGCTCGTGATCGTCCTTGCCATCCTGCTGGCCACCGTGGCGGGCGCCGTGGCCTACGGCCGCCGCACGGGTCACGGCAAGAGCTTCGCCGACTGGGCCGTCGGGGGCCGCAGCCTCGGCACGCTGGTGTTCTGGTTCATGAACGCCGGCGAGGTCTACACCACCTTCGCGGTACTCGGCATCTCGGGGTATGCATGGGCGCTGGGCGCGCCCGCCTACCTGGCGTTCTGCTCGGTCTCGATGAGCTATGCGGTCGGCTACTGGCTGATGCCGAAGATCTGGCGCGCAGGACGGCTGCGCGGGTTGCTCACGCAGTCGGACTTCTTCGCCGCGCGCTACGACGCGCCCTGGCTCGGCGTGCTGACCGGCATGGTCGGCATCGCGTCGCTGGTGGTGTACGTGCAGATCCAGCTGGTGAGCCTCGGGCTGATCGTGCAGCTCACGCTGGGCAACAGCATCTCCAGCGAAGCCGCGACCATCGGTGCCGGCGTGCTGATGATCGCCTTCGTGTTCACGGCCGGTGTGCGCTCCGCCGCCTTCGCGGCCGGCGTGAAGGACATCCTGATGGTGGTCGTCGTGGTGCTGCTGAGCGTGACGGTGGCCAGCAAGGTCGGCGCGGCCTCGCTGATGGACCTGTTCTCGATGGCGGAAAGCAAGCACCCGGGCATCGGCAAGTTTCCGGGGCTGGACGCCACCTCGCCCACCACGGCGATCTGGCTCATGACCTCGGCCATCAACATCGCGCTGGGCAACTGGGTCTTTCCACACCTGTTCCAGATGTCGTACACGGCGCACAGCGCTACCGCCATCCGTCGCAACGCGATCTGGCAGCCGCTGTATTCGCTGGCCTATTTCTTCATCATCCTGCTGGGCTTCGCGGCACTGCTGGCGAACACCCTGCCGCCGGGCGGCAACCTGAACGCTGCCCTGCTGCAGTTCGTGTCGGACCGTTACCCGGCCTGGACGGTCGGGCTGCTTGCGGGCACGGGCTTTCTGCTGGCGCTGGCGCCAGGCTCGCTGCTGCTGCTGACGGCGGGCTCGATCTTCACGCGCAACGTGGTGCAGCCGTTCCGGCCCGGGCTGGGCGAGCGCGGGTCGCTGGCGTTTTCGCGCGGCTCGCTGGTGGTGTTCGCGGCAATCGCGGTGTGGCTGTCGATCAGCCAGAAGGGTTCGCTGGTGAAGATCCTGCTCGACGCCTATTCGGCCATCGGCATGCTGGCGCCCGGCGTGTTCCTCGGATTCCTGTGGAAACGCACCAGCGCCATCGGCGTGCTGGCCGGGTTGGTGGCGGGCTTCGTCGCCTTGCTGGCGCCGTTCGCGGCGAAGTTCTGGGCGACGGCGGCGCCGCAGTGGGAGGCCGGCCTGATCGCGATGGCGATCAACGCCGCCGTGGTCGTGGTGGTGAGCCTGGCCACCCGTGCGCCGCAGCGCGATGCGGTCGCGCTGGGGCTGCAGCCTCGGGCGGCCTGAAGCGGGCTCAGCCTTCCAGCGCCTCCACGCGCAGCGTCACCACCGGGCCGGCCACTTCGGTCCGTGCCTGCAGCGCATGCACCGCCAGGTCGAGCGTGCCCTGCGCCACGCGGCCGGTCAGCACCAGCACCTGCGGGCCCACGCCCGGTTTCTCGGCGGCCACTGCGACCTGCCGCACCGGCACGCGCTGCTCCGCGAGGCAGGCCGTGACGGCCTGGATCTGGCCGACAGCCGTGACCGGCACGCGCAGGTAGTGCGCGGTGTGCACAGCGGCGCGGGGAAGCACCGCCAGCGCGTTCGTCGCATGGGCATGCACGCCGAGGTGCGGCACGTGCTGCGTGGCGTGAACGCCGTCGAGCCGCGCCACGTCGACCAGGTCGGCGATCACGGCGGAGGCGGTCTGCTCCGAGCCTGCGCCCGCGCCGTAGTACATCGTGAGGCCTGCCGCATCGCTCTTGACCATGACGGCGTTCATCGAGCCGTTCACATGCGCCATCAGGTGCTCGGCCGGCACCAGTGCAGGCTGCACGCGCAGCTCCACGCCATTCGCCTGCCGGCGCGCCACGCCCAGCAGCTTGATGCGGTAGCCGAGTTGCTCGGCGCAGGCCACGTCCGCGCCCTGCAGGGACGTGATGCCTTCCACCTGTGCGTCATCGAAGCGCAGCGGCATGCCGAAGGCATTGGCGGCGAGCAGGGTCAGCTTGTGGGCGGCGTCGATGCCTTCAATGTCGAAGCTGGGGTCGGCTTCGGCGTAGCCCAGCGCCTGTGCCTGGGAGAGCGCGGCGGCGAAGTCCAGGCCTTCGTCGCGCATCTTACTGAGAATGAAGTTGGTGGTGCCGTTGATGATGCCGGCCACCCACTCGATGCGGTTGGCGGCCAGTCCTTCGCGCAGCGCCTTGATGATGGGGATGCTCACCGCCACGGCGCCTTCGTAGGCCACGACCACGCCGTGCTCGCGCGCGGCAGCGAATATTTCCGTGCCGTGGACAGCCAGCAGCGCCTTGTTGGCCGTGACCACGTGCTTGCCTTGCGCAATGGCGGCCAGCACCCAGTCGCGTGCGGCACCGGTGCCGCCGGCCACTTCCACGACGACGTCGACATCGGGGTGCGTGGCGACCTGCATCGGGTCGGCCGTCAGCGCCACGCGGTCGCCCACGATGCCCGTCGCCCGCGCCAGGTCGCGCGCCGCGACGATCACCAGTTCGATCGGCCGGCCGGCGCGGGCCGCGATGTCGGCCCGGTTGCGCGCCAGCACGCGAAACGTGCCCGAGCCCACGGTGCCGATGCCGATCATCCCCACGCGCAGGGCACGGGTGGCCGCCCGATCGGTTTTCAGGCTGCCGGGCAGAGGCTCGAGGGATTCAACAGGATCGCGGTACATGGACATCTCCAGACGAAAAAACAAAACCCAGCTGCCAGAGCTGGGTTCATTCGTTCGGGGGGAGAGCGATACACCAGGTGGCTGCCGGAACGGCCACCTGCGCGTGTCAGGTGACCGCGGAGGTAATGGTGGTAATCATTCGAGCAACAACCATCGCCTGCACGGAGGCAGGCGGCATCATGCGAGCCATGGAGGCTGCGGCGGACGCGGGGTTGGAGTTGTGGCTCGTCATGAAGGCCCGGAGTGTACAACAGGCTTTTGGGGCCGCCCGGCTCAGGGCGCGGCCGACAGCCGCCTTTCGAGCCACACGCTGTAGCGCGAGAGGCCGAAGCACAGCACCCAGTACACCGCCGCGACGAAGAGGTAGCCCTCGAGGTAGAACGGCCGCCATGTGGGGTCGCCGCCCAGCGCCAGGCCCAACGCGCCGGTCAGCTCGAACAAGCCGACCACGGTCACGAGCGAGGTGTCCTTCAGCGTGCCGACCACGCTGTTGGTCAGTGCGGGTACCACGAGGCGCAGCGCCTGCGGCAGCACGATGTCGCGCTGCACCGGCCAGCGCCCGAAGCCCAGCGCCATCGCCACGTCGGTCTGCCCGCGCGGCACGGCCTGCAGCCCGCCGCGGATGATCTCGGCGAGGTAGGCCGCCACGAACAGCGTGAGTCCGGCCAGCACGCGCACCAGCACATCGGGCTGCCAGCCGGCGGGCCACAGCAGCGGGAGCAGGAACGACGCCATGAACAGCACCGAGATCAGCGGCACGCCGCGCACCAGCTCGATGTAGCTCGCGCTCAAGGTGCGCACCACCGGCCAGCCCGAACGGCGCCCCAGCGCCAGCAGCAAAGCCAGCGGAAACGCCAGCGCCAGCCCGACCACCGCCAGCCCGATGGTCAGCGGCAGGCCACCCCAGCGACTGGTGGGCACAGGGGCCAGGCCGAGCACGCCGCCACGCATCAGCCCCACGAACAGCAGCAGCGCGACAACCCACAGCGGCAGCAGCCACCAGCGCCAGCTGCGGGGCCAGGCGCTCAGCACCGTCACCGCCGACAGCACGACCACCGCGATGGCCGGACGCCATTGCTCTTCGTAGGGAAAGCGTCCGAACAGCATCGGGCGCCACTTCTCCGCCACCACGCCCCAGCAGGCGCCGTGCTGCACCGCGCGGCAGGCCTCGGCGTCGGGCCGGAACACGGCGTGCACCACACCCCATTCAATGACATGAAAGCCGACCCACGCCAGCACCGCCAGCAGCAGCACCGTGGCCAGCGCACGCAGCGGCGAACCCCACAGTTCGCTGCGCCATGCGATCGGCCCTTGCGCGACGTTCCTCATTGCCAGCCTCGCAAGGCGACGCGCGCGTTGTAGCGGTTCATGCCGAAGGAAATCAGCAGCGACAGCATCAGGTAGACGGCCATGATGATGGCGATGCACTCGAAGGCACGGCCGTTGGAGCCGATGGTGGTGTTGGCCACCGACACCAGCTCCGGATAGCCCACGGCCACCGCCAGCGACGAATTCTTGGTCAGGCTGAGCAACTGGTTGGTGAGCGACGGCACGATCACCCGCAGCGCCTGCGGCAGCACGACGATGCGCAACTGCTGCCCCGACGACAGCCCCAGCGCCTGCCCCGCCAGCACCTGCCCCTGCGACACCGACAGGATGCCCGCGCGCACGATCTCCGCCACGAACGCGGCCGAATAGAAGCTCAGGCCGGCAACGATGGTCACGTACTCCGGGCTCAGCGCCGCGCCGCCGCTCACGCCGAAGTCGCCGCGCTCGGGCCATTCGAAATGCGTGGGCCACCAGCCGCCCTCGCCCGCCACCGGCCAGGGCACGGCGAGGCCGCCCTTGCTGAGCCATACGCCCGGCAGCAGCCGAACGGGCTCGGTCGGGTCGGGCAGCAGGTTGGCCATGGCGAAGGCCAGCATCAGCAGCTGCACCAGCAGCGGCACGTTGCGCAGCAGCTCGACATACGCGGTGCAGATGCCGCGCAGCAGCACATGCGGCGCCAGCCGGCCGATGCCGATCAGCGTGCCGAGCACAACCGAGAAAATGGCTGCGGGCACCGCCGCGCGCACGGTGTTGATCAGGCCCGCCAGGAAGGCGCGCCAGGACGGCTGGCCCGCATCGAAGTCGAGCCAGCCCTCGCTGATGGAAAAGCCCGCAGGCTCGGTCAGAAAGTCGAAGCCGGAGCGAACCCCGCGCGCGCGAAGCACCTCGAGCGCATGGTGGACCACCCACGCCGCGCCGGCCACGACGGCCAGCACCAGCAGCGCCTGGACGACCCAGGCCAGCCAGGCGCCGCGGCGCGAGGCCTCAGGACTCATCGAACCGGGGGTGCGTAGATGAGGCCGCCCTTGCTCCACAGGTTGTTGGAGCCGCGCGGCAGCTTCAGCACCGACTTCGGTCCGACGTTGCGCTCGAACATCTCGCCGTAGTTGCCCACGGCCTTGATGGCGCGGAACGACCAGTCCTTGTCCAGGCCCAGCAGCTTGCCCAGGTCTTCACCGGTGCCGACCAGGCGTTGCTGCGCGGGGTCCTTGCTGTTGGCCTTGAGCTCGTCGGCGTTGGCCTGCGTGACGCCGAATTCCTCGGCCTCGATCAATGCGTTGGGCACCCACTTGGCAATGGCGAACCACTCGTCGTCGCCGCGGCGCACCAGCGGTGCGAGCGGCTCCTTGGAGATCAGCTCGGGCAGGATGAGGTAGTCGTCGGGGTTGGGCGCTTCCTTGTTGCGCAGGCCGGCCAGCGCCGAGGCGTCGGTCGTGAAGGCCTGGCAGCGGCCCGAGAAGAAGGCCTTGAACGAGGCCTCGAAGCTCTCGAACACGACGGTCTTGACCGGGATGTTCAGGCCGCGAAAGTAGTCGGAAACGTTCTTCTCGTTGGTGGTGCCCGATTGCGTGCAGATGGTCGCGTTCTTCAGCTGCTTGGCACTCGTCACCTTGAGCTTCTTCGGCACCAGGAAGCCCTGGCCGTCGTAGTAGATGATGGTGGTGAAGTTGAAGCCCAGCGACGCATCGCGCGTGAGCGTCCAGGTGGTGTTGCGCGCGAGGATGTCGATTTCGCCGGCCTGCAGGGCCGAGAAGCGCTGCTGCGAATTGAGCGGCACGAAGTCGACCTTCTTCGCATCGCCGAGCACGGCCGCCGCGATGGCGCGGCAGGTGTCGACGTCGAGGCCCGACCAGTTGCCCTGCGTGTCCGGTGCGGAGAAGCCCGCCACGCCGTTGGTCACGCCGCACTTGACGGTGCCGCGCTGCTTGACGGCGTCGAGCGTCTTGCCTGCGAAGGCCGGTGCGGCAGCGGCCAGCGCGAGGACGCAGGCGGCTGCGAGCCATGCCGGGCGGAATCGATTGTTCATTGGTGTGTTCTCCTCAACAGTAAGCGAAAGGCAGTGTACGGGCCGACACCGGACTCTGCCAAAGAACTCGGGGTTGGATGCATATGCGCGGCAAGAGGCTGACTGGAAGTGCCGGATGTTCACTACCATACGGCCCTCTCAACACTCTCACTGGAACCTACTCAAATGGTCAAATCCGACGACACCGGCAAGTTCATCCTGCGCGTTTCTCTAGGCGTGCTGATCCTGCTGCATGGCATCGCCAAGCTGCAGGGCGGCGTCGGCTTCATCTCCGGCATGCTGGCACAGCATGGGCTGCCGGGCGCGCTGGCCTACCTGGTCTACATCGGCGAGATCGTGGCGCCCGTGCTGCTGATCATCGGTCTCTACACGCGGCCGGCCGCCTGGATCGTGGCCATCAACATGCTGGTGGCGTTCGCGCTGGTCCACATGAAGGACCTGACCGCACTCGGCAAGCAAGGCGGCTGGGCGCTGGAACTGCAAGGCATGTTCCTGTTCGCGGCGCTGGCCCTGGCGTTCATGGGCGGCGGCCGCTTCGCCCTCAGCAGCAAGTACAACTGAGCAGCGTCAGTCGTCGTCGGCCGCATCGAGGCCTGGAAACAGGACCTCGGTGTAGCCGAAGCGCGAGAAATCGCGCACCCGCATCGGGTACAGCTTGCCCAGCAGATGGTCGACTTCATGCTGCACCACGCGCGCATGGAAGCCCGTGGCAATGCGCTCGATCGGGTCGCCGTACGGATCGAACCCGGTATATCGGATGTTGGCGAAGCGAGGCACCACGCCGCGCAGGCCCGGCACCGAAAGACACCCTTCCCAGCCCTCTTCCTCCTCGTCGTCCAGCGCGGTGATGACGGGGTTCAGCAGCACGGTGCGGGGCACCGGCGGCGCATCGGGATAGCGGGGGTTGACGACGTCGGTGCCGAAGATCACGAGTTGCAGGTCGACTCCGATCTGCGGCGCCGCAAGGCCGGCGCCGTTGACCGCATGCATGGTCTCGAACATGTCTCGCACCAGCAGGTGCAGTTCGTCGGTATCGAAGGCGGTGACCGGCTGCGCAATGCGCAGCAGCCGGGGATCGCCCATTTTCAGGATGTCGTGAATGGCCATGGCGGAATTATCGCCACCGGCCCTCACCCAACGACGACTCAGGGTTTGTCGGCGAGCGACGGGCCCTCACGGGCCGGCACGCCCGGTGGCGGGCGCATCACGCTGCCCGCGAGCGGCGCCTGGCGCTGCTGCGGGAATGCCACGGCGGGGGGCCGACCTCCGCCGCCAGCACCGGGTTGCGGGTAGTTGCCAGGCCGCGCGCCCTGGTAGTTCGGACGTCCACCTTGCGGATAGCCGGGTCGCGCTGCCGGATAGCCGGGCCGGCCGTAGTACTGGCGCCCACCGTCGTAATAAGGACGGCGATCACGCTCGTAGTAGCCGCCTCCATTGATATAGACCGGCGCGGGGGCAACCACCACGGGCGCAGGCTCGCTGTAGTAGGGACCCGACGAGTAACCGCCGCCATAGCCCGCGTTGTAGCCGCCACCGTAGTACGGATCGCCGGGAACCCCCACGCAACCGCTCAGCAGCGCGACGCCGCCAAGTGCAACGCTGGCACCAAGAACTCGGATTTTTTTCATGAGGAACTCTCCTTGTGGCCTTCAGTTATCTTTCAACGTCAGGTTGTAGACCCTGTTGACTGCGCTGCGATGAAGCGGCGTAACGGCCGGTAAAGAGGGCCTGCCGCTGCCTCATCCTTCGGGCGCTGCCGCTGGCAATCCGTTGGCAAGAATCTCCAGCATACGCGCCTCGTCGATGACCTCGACCCCGTTGTCCCTGGCCTTGTCCAGCTTGCTCCCGGCCTCTTCACCGGCCACGAGGTAATGGGTTTTCTTGCTGACGGAACCGGACACCTTTGCACCGGCCGCTTCCAACTTATCCTTCGCCTCGTCGCGGCTCAGCGTAGGAAGGGTACCGGTGATGACGAAGGTCAGGCCCGCCAAGGGCTTGGGCGCGCGGACCGCAGGCTCGCCCTCTTCCCAGGTCAGGCCGCAGGCGCGCAACTGCTCGACCACCTCGCGGTTGTGCGGCTGGTCGAAGAAGGTGCGCAGGCTCTGCGCCACCACCGGCCCCACGTCGTTCACTTCGAGCAACTGCGCTTCGGTGGCGTCCATGATCGCGTCCAGCTTGCCGAAGTGCTTGGCCAGATCCTTCGCGGTCGTTTCGCCCACGTGGCGGATGCCCAAGCCGAACAGAAAGCGCGGCAACGTGGTCTTCTTCGACGCTTCGAGGGCGTCGACCAGGTTCTTCGCCGACTTGTCCGCCATGCGCTCCAGCCCGGCCAATGTGGTGAAGCCCAGCTTGTACAGGTCGGGCAAGGTGCGGATCAGGTTGGCATCGACCAGCTGCTCGACGAGCTTGTCGCCGAGCCCGTCGACATCGACCGCGCGCCGCGCCGCGAAATGCAGGATCGCTTCCTTGCGCTGCGCCGCGCAGAACAGTCCACCTGTGCAGCGGTAATCGACCTCGCCCTCCTCGCGCACGGCCTCCGAATCGCATACGGGGCACCGGTGCGGCATGGTGAACTGCGCGCCGCGCTCGCCGTCGGGTTTGGCCAGGCTCTCGGGCACGACGCCGACCACTTCGGGAATCACGTCGCCGGCCCGCCGCACGATGACGGTGTCGCCCACGCGCACGTCCTTGCGGCGTGCCTCGTCCTCGTTGTGCAGCGTGGCATTGGTCACGGTCACGCCGCCGACGAACACCGGCGCGAGCTTGGCCACCGGCGTGAGCTTGCCGGTGCGCCCGACCTGGATCTCGATGCCCAGCACCTCGGTCAGCTGCTCTTGCGCGGGGTACTTGTGGGCCACGGCCCAGCGCGGCTCGCGCGAAACAAAGCCCAGTTGCCGCTGCAGCTCGATGCTGTCGACCTTGTAGACCACGCCGTCGATGTCGTAGGGCAAGGCATCGCGCTGGCGGCCGATGTTTTCGTGGAATGCTATCAATTCAATAGCTCCAGTCGCACGTGCGGTCTGCGTGGCGACGGGAAAGCCCCATGCACCGAACTGCTTGAGCCAGTCGAACTGCGTCGGATGGTCGGGCCCGCCCTCGGCCGCGGGGGTGACCTCGCCGAGGCCGTAGGCGAAGAAGCTCAAGGGCCTTTCCGCGGCGATGGCCGGGTCGAGCTGGCGAACAGCGCCCGCCGCCGCATTGCGCGGATTGACGAACACCTTCTCGTTCTTCTGCCCGGCCGCGATCTTCTCGCGCTGGCGTTCGTTGAGCGCATCGAAATCGGCGCGTTTCATGTAGACCTCGCCGCGCACCTCGACCACGGGCGGCGCCTTGCCGTTCAGGCGCAGCGGGATCTCGCGCACGGTGCGGATGTTCTGCGTGACCTCTTCGCCCACCTCGCCGTCACCGCGCGTGGCGGCCTGCACCAGCACGCCGTTCTCGTAGCGCAGGTTCATGGCCAGCCCGTCGAACTTCAGCTCGCACACGTACGACACCTGCGGCCCGTCCTCGGCCAGGCCCAGCTCCTTGCGCACACGCGCATCGAAGGCGCTCGCGCCGCCGGGCGTGATATCGGTCTCCGTGCGGATCGACAGCATCGGCACCCTGTGGCGCACCTTGGTGAAGCCGTCGAGCACCTTGCCGCCCACGCGCTGCGTCGGCGAATCGGGCGTGCGCAGGTCGGGGAACTCGGTTTCGAGCGCCTGCAGCCGCTGGAACAGCTTGTCGTACGCGGCGTCCGGCAGCTCGGGCGCGTCCAGCACGTAGTAGAGATGGCCGTGCCGGTGAAGCTGTTCGCTCAGTGCGGCGGCTTCGCGTGCCGCTTCGTCGCGCGTCGTCATGGGGTGTCTCCCGAAAGTCGGAGTTAGCTGAAGAGTCGGCGCGCCAGCGGCGATCCCGCCGCCAGGTCGCGCGCGTCGAGCGTGTCGTAGAGCTGCTCGAGGTCGTTGCCGATCACGTCCATGGTCTCGTCCCGCAGCAGCTGTCCGTCGCTGTCGGTCACGACGCCGTCCATCTCGCGCGCGAGCGTGGCGGCGGCTTCGCGCATGCGGCGAAACGGCTCCTCGCCGCGGTCGACCTGCGGCACGTCCAGGCTCAGGCTGAGTTCGCGGATGGCCGACTGGGCCGGGTCGTCGGCCAGCGCGGCCTGCGTGTCGAACGCCAGGCCGAGCACGGGCGGCAGGCCGGCCTCGCCGGTCGGCAGCACCATGCGCCCCGGGATGATGCCGGCCACGAAGCCCAGGCGCGCCGCGTTCTGCTGCACATAGCCGGGGCTCCAGGCCGCATGCAGCGCACGCAGCACGAAACCCAGCTGCGCGTCGTGCGCGCTGGCGAACTGGTCGAGCTCGCGGGCCCGCGCCACTTCGTCGAGCATCTCGGGAAATTCGGGCGCGCCGTTGACGGCGTCGGCAAAGGCCTGCGCCTTGACCACGAACTCGGAGTACTCGATCTCGTTGAGCGCGCCGGTGCGGTTGGCCAGTTGCACGCCGACCTGGAAGGCGCTGTAGCGCTGCCCGGCCACGGGCGGCTCCCACTGGCCGTTGTGTTCGTTCAGGCCTTCGATGGCCACCGGCTTGCTGCCCGCGCGCCGCGTCGGCGGCATGGCGGCGATGGCGGCGTCGCCCGAGGCCAGGCCTTCGAGCGACACCGGCGCGATCACGTCGATCAGCGGGTCCAGCCCGCCGCGGCGCTCGCCGCTGGGCACGGGCACGCCGCTGGGCGCGGGCAGGTCGGGGTCGAACAAGGGCTCGTGGCGGTCGCTGCCCGCCACCTGGCTGGGGTCGGCGTGCAGCATCGGCTCGATGCCGCCGGCCGAGGCAGACGCGGCCCGCTCGGCCTCGTCCAGCGCGATGTCGACCGCATCGGGCTGGCGCGGCGCATTGCGGCGCGACATCAGGGTGTTGTAGGCCACGACGGCCGCGAGAACGAGACCGCCGAGGATGGCCAGGGCGAGAGTGAGATTGCTCATGGTTGCCGCTCTGCTCAGGCGGCGTCGACCATCGAGACCGCCGACTCCATGTCGACCGCCACGATGCGTGACACGCCCTGCTCCTGCATCGTGACCCCGATCAGTTGTTCGGCCATTTCCATGGCGATCTTGTTGTGGCTGATGAAGAGGAACTGGGTTTCGCGGCTCATGGCTGTCACGAGTTTGGCATAGCGCTCGGTGTTCGCGTCGTCCAGCGGCGCGTCCACTTCGTCGAGCAGGCAGAAAGGCGCCGGGTTGAGCTGGAAGATCGCGAACACCAGCGCAATGGCCGTGAGCGCCTTCTCGCCGCCCGAGAGCAGGTGGATGGTCTGGTTCTTCTTGCCGGGCGGCTGCGCGAGCACCTGCACCCCGGCATCGAGGATTTCGTCGCCCGTCATCACGAGGCGCGCATTGCCGCCGCCGAACAGCTCGGGGAACATCCGGCTGAAGTGCTCGTTGACGATCTTGAAGGTGCCGCCGAGCAGGTCGCGCGTTTCGGCGTCGATCTTGCGGATGGCGTCTTCGAGCGTGCCGATGGCTTCGTTCAGGTCGGCCGACTGCGCGTCCAGGAAAGTCTTGCGCTCGCTGGCAATGGCCAGTTCGTCGAGCGCGGCCAGGTTCACCGCGCCGAGCGCGACCACTTCGCGGTTGAGGCGATCGATTTCGCCTTGCAGGCCGGTCAGGCGGACCTTGTCGGTTTCGATGGAAAGCGCGACGGCCTCGAGGTCGGCGCCGGCATCGTCCAGCAGTTGCTGGTACTGCTCGACACCCAGGCGCGCGGCCTGTTCCTTGAGCTGGAACTCGGTGATGCGCTGGCGCAGCGGGTCGAGTTCGCGTTCGAGCTGCAGGCGGCGCTCGTCGCTGGCGCGCAGCTTGAGCGTGAGGTCGTCGTACTGGCTGCGCGCGGCACCCAGCGCGGTTTCGCGTTCGAGCTTGAGCGACAGCGCGTCCTGCAGGCCGGCTTGCGCGGCGGCGTCGGACAGCCGGCCGAGCTCGGCGCGGGCGCGCTCGTCTTCGTCGGTGAGCGACACCACCTGCTGCGCCGCGGTTTCGATGGAGCGGTTGAGCTCCCCGCGGCGCGCTTCGAGCGTCCGCTGCGAGAAGGTTGCTTCCTGCGCCTGGCGTTCCAGGCTGCGGTGCTGCTCGCGGCTGGCGTTCAGCGCGCGGCCGGCCTCGATGACGCGCTCGTCCAGCTCGGCATGGCGCTCCTGGCTGTCGGCCAGCTGCATGTCGAGTTCTTCGAAACGGCCTTCGGCGGCAATGCGCCGTTCCTGCAGTTCCTCGAGCTGCGCGTCGACCTCGCCGAGGTCGTTGGCCAGCTGTGCGCTGCGCGCGCGGGTCTGCTCGGCAAGCTGCGTCATGCGCAACGTCTCGACCTGCAGCTCGTGCGCGCGCGACTGGGTTTCGGCGGCTTCGCGCCGCGCGGTCACCAGGCGCGAGGCGGCGTCGCCGTAGGCGGCTTCGGCGCGGACCAGCGCAGTGCGCGCCTCTTCGTTGATGAGCGTCTGGGCGCGCAGCTGGCGCTCCAGGTTTTCCATTTCCTGCTGGCGGGCCAGCAGGCCGGCCTGCTCCGAATCGGGCGCGTAGAAGTTGACGCTGTGCGCGGACACGGCATGGCCGCTCTGCACATAGATGACCTCGCCGGGCTGCAGCGTGGCGCGCTGGGCCAGCGCTTCCTCGAAGCTCGCGGCCGTGAAGCAGCCGTGGAGCCAGTCGGTCAGCAGCGCCTGCTGGCCAGCGTCGTTCAGCCGCAGCAGGCTCGACAGCCGCGGCAGCGTGGCCGGGCCCTGCGGTGCACCGGCAGCCGGCGGGCTGTAGAACGCGAGCTTGGCGGGCGGCGCATCGTTGCCGAAGGCGCGCACCATCTCCAGGCGGCTGACTTCGAGCGCGCCCAGGCGCTCGCGCAGCGCGGATTCGAGCGCGTTCTCCCAGCCCAGCTCGATGTGGATGCGGCTCCACAGGCCCTGCAGGCCTTCGAGGCCGTGCTTGGCGAGCCAGGGCGCCAGCTTGCCGTCGGTCTTGACCTTTTCCTGCAGTGCGCGCAGCGCTTCCAGGCGGGCCGAGAACTCGGCATGGCGGGCGCCTTCGGTGTTGACGGCCTGCTGCTTCGTGCGGCGGTCGTCGTCGAGCTGCGGCACGGTTTCCTGCAGCTCCTGCAGGCGTCCGTCGGCTTCGCTGGCGGCCTCCTGCGCGGCGGCGTGCTGCTCCTGCATGTCGAGCAGGCGGGCCTCGTCGGGCGCGGCCAGGGCGTTCTGGTCGGCGCGCAGGCGTTCGCTGCGCTGCGTGAGCTGGCGGCTTTGTTCCTCGATGTTGCGCTGGTCGGCGGCCAGCACCTGGATCTGCTGCTGCACCTGCGACACGGTCGTGCGCTGGCTGTTGGCCTGGTCCTGGGCACGCTGCACGGCTTCTTCGAGCTCGGGCAGGCGCGCGTCGTGCTCTTCGAGCTGCGCGGCCAGCAGGATCGCCTGCTCTTCGGCGTCCACGCCGGCACCGGCGAGTGTCTCGATCTCGGCTTCGGCCTCGTCGCGGCGGCGGCCCCATTGGCCCATCTGCTCGCGCAACTGCACCAGGCGCTGCTCGACGCGCTGGCGCCCCTCGACCACGAAGCGGATCTCGCCCTCGAGCCGGCCGACTTCGGCGCTGGCCTCGTAGAGCTTGCCCTGTGCCTGATTGACGCTGTCGCCCGCGCCGTAGTGGGCCTGGCGCACGGTTTCGAGTTCGGCCTCGATGCGGCGCAGATCGGCCGTGCGCGACTCGAGGTCGTTGATGGCCTTCTCTGAATCGGTCTTGATCTTGGCCTGGTCGGCATCGCTTTCGCTGCGCTTCAGGAACCACAGCTGGTGCTGCTTCTTCGTGGCATCGCCCTGCAGCGTGTTGTAGCGCGCGGCCACCTCGGCCTGCTTCTCGAGCTTCTCGAGGTTCGCGTTCAGTTCGCGAAGAATGTCTTCGACCCGCACGAGGTTCTCGCGCGTGTCGCCCAGGCGGTTCTCGGTTTCGCGGCGGCGCTCCTTGTACTTGGAGACGCCCGCGGCTTCCTCGAGGAACAGGCGCAGTTCCTCGGGCTTGGACTCGATGATCCGGCTGATCGTGCCTTGGCCGATGATGGCGTAGGCCCGCGGCCCGAGGCCGGTGCCCAGGAACACGTCCTGCACGTCGCGCCGGCGCACCGGCTGGTTGTTGATGTAGTAGCTGCTCGTGCCGTCGCGCGTGAGCACGCGGCGCACCGCGATTTCGCTGAACTGGTTCCACTGGCCGCCGGCGCGGTGGTCGGCGTTGTCGAACACCAACTCCACGCTCGAACGGCTGGCCTGCTTGCGGGTGGTCGTGCCGTTGAAGATCACGTCCTGCATCGACTCGCCGCGCAGCTCCGACGCGCGCGACTCGCCAAGCACCCAGCGCACCGCATCCATGATGTTCGACTTGCCGCAACCGTTGGGCCCGACCACGCCGACCAGTTGGCCCGGTAGCAGGAAGTTGGTGGGTTCGGCGAACGACTTGAAGCCCGAGAGCTTGATGGAATTAAGACGCACGACTTGTCGGCCTGGCTTGGCTGTAGCGCCAAGGTATTGATTTGTAAGGAAAATTGCACGGGCCTGCAGCTTGCAGCAGGCCGCCGCCCCAGCCGTGGATGATAACGTCAGGGCATGAGCGATTCCCTTGTTTCCCCCCTGCCCGCAAGACGAAGCTGCCGTCCCGCAATCCTCGCAGGCATGGTGGCCGGCGCGGCCGCCCTGCTCGGTCTTGCAGGCTGTTCGTCGATGCGCGACACCCAGCGTGCCGAGCCCTACGCCAACCAGGAATGGTTGCAATCCGGCGCCAACCGCATTGCCAACCTGTCGTTGCGCGACAACCTGCAGTCGGTGCGGCGCGTGCAGGGCACGCTGTACAAGCGCAACCCCCGCGAATGGCGCAAGTCGGCGCCCAGCATGGACGAAGCCGCCCAGCGCGCCTGGGACGCCGTGCTCAAGGGCCCGCCCCTGCCCGAGCTCAAGGGCGCCAGCGGCATCGACGCGATCCGCCTGGCCTTCGAAACCGGACCACAGGGCTACCAGGGCGACCGGGTCGCAGCGCTGGTGTACGGGTGGGCCAGCATGCTCAAGCAGGCCAACGGCGACACCTGGGACCAGACCATGATCGATGGCGTGAATGCCGAGAACAGCTTCCGGGCCGCGCGCAACTTCGAGATTTCACTGTGGCTCATTTCCTCCAAGACCGGCCCCGACGGCCAGCCGCTGCTGCTGGCCACCGAAATCAGCGAGCGCGGCCGCAACCTCGTGGCCGACCGCGAGCTGTCGAAGGTGGTGGCGCGGCTCGACCTGCTGGCTGCGCAGGCCGACGAGAAGTACCGCCGCGCCGCGCTCGACTTCGGGCAGAACTGGGTCATGGGCGTGGTCATGCCCTTCTTCACGCTGCTGCCGAAGTGAGCCGGGTGCGCCTCTGAAACGAAGCAGCCCTCCACACCTCCATCCATGCGGGTTTCAGGCCGACCTGGGGTCACTTTGGGGTAGTTGACGCCGCGGAGCCGGCCTGTCTCCATCGAGCAGTACGACCGGTCATCAACCCATCCAGCGCCAGCATGACCAGCAGCGAGGCGCCCACCAGCGGAAAGGCGATGCTCCCCAGCGCCAGCAGCGCCTGGTTGGGCACGCCGAACTCCTGGCCGAGGTGAACGTTGATGCCCCATTCGAAAGAGTTGGCCGACGCGCATGGCCGAATTCCAGAGGCCGGAATACAACGTTGGTTCACGACAAGGCGCCATCGGCCAGATGCCTCACACATAATCGCCCCCATGCCCGCCCTGCGCCACGCCCGCCATCTTGTCCGCTTCGTGCTGGCGTGGTTCGTGTTGTCGCTGGGGGTGGCGATTGCATCGCCGGTGGTCCAACCGCAGTCGATGCAGCTCGTGTGTTCGGCGGCCGGCGTCATCAAGGTGGTCGTGCAGACCGACGACGGCGCGCGCGAACTGGGCGCCAGTCATCTGGACTGCCCGATGTGCATGCTGACCGGTGCACCGCCGCCCGCGGCGCAACCCGTCGATCTCCCGAACGTCCTGCCGCTCGGCCATGCCGTCCAGCCGATTCCGGCCGCGCGCATCGCTGCGGCCACCGCCGCGCCATTGCCTGCGCGCGGACCTCCCTCGCTCTCCTGACTCGTTTTCGGTTTCGTCGCAGCTGACGTCGCTCATGGCAATGGCCATGGGCATCCGTTGCACGCTGCCACGCGCTTCCCTGCAATGAGTCGGCGCCCCTGTGGGCGCCGAAGAGAGCTTTCACATGAACAAGACCCTTCTGTCGCTCGCGCTCGGCGCGGCATTCCCCTGGCTGGCCGTGCCCGCCTTCGCGCAGGGCACCGTGCCCGCAGCCAACGCACCTGCCGACGCGGCCTCCAGTGCAACGCCCGAGAGCGCCCCCGAGCGGACCAAGTCGCTCGGCGTCGTCACGGTCACCGGCGGCCAGCCGACCTCGCTGCCCACGCAGATTCCGACCACCATCGAGGGCGTGACGCGCGAGGAGATCGAGACGCGCATCAACGCCACCGACAGCGAAGACGCGCTCAAGTACCTGCCCAGCCTGCTGGTGCGCAAGCGCTACATCGGCGACTACAACCACGCCATCCTGTCCACCCGAGCCTCGGGCACCGGCAACAGCGCGCGCTCGGCGGTGTACGCCGACGGCATCCTGCTGTCGAACTACCTGGGCAACGGCATTGCCAACGGCACCAACTTCGCGCCACGCTGGGGCCTGGTCACGCCCGAGGAGATCGAGCGCGTCGACGTGATGTACGGGCCCTTCTCTGCCGCCTACCCCGGCAACTCCGCCGGCGCGGTGGTCGACTACGTCACGCGCATGCCGACGCAACTGGAGGCGCATGTGAAGGTCGGCTACTCGTCGCAGCCCAACGACCTCTACAACACCCGCCAGACCTTCAACAGCTGGCAGACCAGCGCGTCGCTGGGCAGCAAGAGCGGCGACTGGTCGTGGTGGATCGACATCAACCGCACCGACAGCGAAGGCCAGCCGCTGACCTTCACCACCGCCACCCTGGCCTCGGGCGTGGCCAGCCGCGCGGGCACGCCGGTGTATGGCGCGCTGGGCGGGCTCAACACCACGAACACGCCCTGGTACATCCTGGGCACGGGCACGCAGTACCACACGCTGCAGGACCATGCCAAGCTCAAGCTCGCCTACGACATCTCGCCCACGGTGCGCGCGACCTACACGCTCGGCTGGTGGCAGAACACCTCGAGCGGCCAGTCCGCCAGCTATCTCACCAATGCGCAGGGGCAGCCGGTGTACAGCGGCCTCGTCAACATCGCCGGGCGCAGCTTCAACCTGTCGCCCACCGCCTTCCCGCTCACCGAGGACAGGGCCACGCACTACATGCACGGCCTCTCGGTGAAGAGCAACACGCAGGGCGTGTTCGACTGGGAGCTGGCGGCCAGCCTGTACGACTATTCCAAGGACACGCAACGCGCGCCCACCATCGCCTTGCCGCTGGCGGCCTACGGTGGGGCGGGCACGCTGCAAGACCAGGGCGGCACCGGCTGGAACACGCTCGCGGCCAAGGGCACGTGGCGCCCGCAGGGCGTGGGCGGCGCGCACATCGTCGACTTCGGCGTGGGGCGCGATGCCTACAAGCTCGGCATCGCGAAGACCAACGTGCTGGGCAACTGGCAGGACGGCGCCTCGTTCACCCCGGTGAGCAACGTCGGCGGGCGCACCGAGACCTACAGCGCGTGGGCGCAGGACGCCTGGTCGTTCGCGCCGAAATGGAAGGCGGTGCTCGGGCTCCGCTACGAGCACTGGCAGGCCAACGACGGTTTCACGTCCACGGCAGCCAGCTCGCAGGGGTACGCCTCGCGCAGCGAATCCGACCTGTCGCCCAAGGCCGCGCTGGCCTACCAGCTCACGAGCGACACCGTGCTGAAGGCCTCCGTCGGACGCGCCGTGCGCTATCCCACGGTCGGCGAGCTGTACGGCGCGACCTCGGGCGGCGCGCTCTCGTTCATCAACGACCCCACGCTGAAGCCCGAGAAGTCGTGGACCGGCGAACTCTCGGCCGAGAAGGACCTGGGCAACGGGCTGCTGCGCGCCACGCTGTTCCACGAGACCACCAGGAACGCGCTGTACAACCAGCTCATTCCCAACGCCACCGTCTCGCGCGTGCAGAACATCGACAAGGTGCGCACCACCGGCCTGGAGGTCGCCTACACCGGGCAGAACGTCTTCATCAAGGGACTCGACCTGGGCGGCAGCCTGACCTATGCCGACTCGAAGACCGTCGCCGACGCCGCCTTCCCGGCCGCCGTGGGCAAGTGGCAGCCGCGCGTGCCGCGTTGGCGTTCGACCGTCTACGCAACGTACAAGCCCGACGCACGCTGGGCCTTCACGGTCGCCGCGCGCTACAGCGGCAAGCAGTACTCCAACCTGGACAACAGCGACGTCAACGCTTTCGCCTACTTCGGCGCCAGCAAGTACTTCACGGTCGACTTCCGCGTGCGCTACCAGATCGACAAACAGTGGTCGGCCGCCTTCGGCATCGACAACGCCAACAACTACCAGTACTGGAACTTCCACCCGTACCCGCAGCGCACCTACACGGCCGAGCTGCGGTTCGATCTGTGAGGTCCGCCGATGTATGCCAGCCAGCCGAGCAGCTCGGCGTTCGCCACGGTCCGACGCGCTGCGGTGGATGCTCGCCAGCGCTGGGGGGCCTGAACTGGGTGGGCAGCGGCATGCGACTAAACCGCCAAAGATACAATCGACCCCGGTTATCGATGTCGCAGCAAAAAGCAAAACTTTCCGCTCTTTTCCACACTTTTACGGACAACCCATGAGTTCCATCAACTTTATCGGCGGCGAAAAAGGCGGAGTCGGCAAGTCGGTCACGGCGCGCGTGTTGGCGCAGTACTTCATCGACCACAGCCGGCCGTTCGTGGGCTTCGACACCGACCGCTCGCACAGCTCGTTCACCCGCTTCTACGAAGGCTTCGCCTCCCCCGTGGTGGTAGACAGCTTCGAAGGACTGGACACCGTGGTCAACGGCTTCGAGAGCAATCCGCAGCAGAGCGTGATCGTCGACCTGGCCGCGCAAACGCTGGCGCCGCTGTCGCGCTGGATCAAGGAGTCGGACCTGTTCGACGTGTTCGCCGACATCGGCGTCACGGTCAACTTCTGGCATGTGCTGGACGACGGCAAGGACTCCACCGACCTGCTCGGCTCGCTGATCGACACCTTCGGCAACCGGCCCAACTACATCGTGGTGCAGAACTACGGACGCGGCAGCGACTTCGGGATGCTGCTGGCGTCGCAATCGCTTTCCAAGGCGACAGCGAACGGCGCGCGGGTGATTGCGCTGCCCCGGCTGCACGACGCGAGCATGCGCAAGATCGATGCGCAGAACACGAGCTTCTGGAAGGCTGTGAACGACCGCGAAGGCGTGCATGCGCTGGGCCTGCTGGAGCGTCAGCGCGTGAAGTCCTGGCTGGCGACGGCCTACGCGGCCTTCGATACCTTGCCGCTGTAGGTTCTCGAGGCCGACGCATCGCCGCCGGCCCTCACCCCAACCCTCTCCCCAACCCTCTCCCCAAGGGGAGAGGGAGCAACTCAGATCATTCCGCCGTTGATGGAAATGACTTGCCCCGTGATGTAGGCCGCCTCGTCACTGGCCAGGAAAGCAGCCAGCGCCGCCACCTCCTGCGGTGTGCCTGCCCGCTTCACCGGCACCATCTGGTTGATGACCGCCGGATCGAACACGGCATCGGCCATCGGCGACGCGATGATCCCGGGCGCAATCGCATTCACCGTCACGCCGCGCGAGGCCACTTCGAGCGACAGCGCCTTGGTCGCGCTGTTCAACGCCCCCTTGGCGGCCGCATAGTTCACCTGCCCCCGGTTGCCGGCAATCGCGGCCACCGAAGATATGTTCAAAATGCGCCCCCACCGCGTGCGCATCATCGGCAGCAGCAAGGGTTGCGTGACACGGAAGAAGCCGTTGAGCGACACGTCGATCACCTTGTGCCATTGCTCGGCGCGCATGCCCGGCAGCACCGCGTCGTCGTGCACGCCCGCGTTGTTGACAAGCACCTGCACCGGCCCGCCTTCGAGGATGCGTGCGCACGCGGCCGCGCAGGCCTCGTCGCTGCGCAGGTCGAACACATGGCATTCCGCCTTGCCGCCCGCCGCGATGATCGACGCGGCGAGTTGCTCGACCGACTCCGGCCGCGAATTGGCGTGCAGCAGCACCGTGGCGCCGTCGCGCGCCAGGCGTTCGGCCATGGCGGCACCGAGCGCACCGCTCGCGCCGGTGATCAGCGCGCGTTTTCCTTCGAGACTCATGGCGTGGGGGTGCTTTCTGTGGCCAGCGGCGTGTTGAGAACGACCACGGTGCGGCCTTCGGCCAGCATGCGGCCGTCGTCAGCCGTCACCGTGAACGCATAAAGAATCTGTCGGTCGTCGCCCGACAGGCGCTGCGCGCGCACCTGCATCGCGCCAGGCACATCGTCGAGCCGCGCCACCGCGAGCCTGACGTTGCGCGCGCTCGCCAGGAAGCCGGCCGACGGCGCGCTGCCCTCGGCAGCCAGCAGCCCGCCGTGCAGCGCCATGGCCTGTGCCGCGTACTCGATGGCGTTGGGCGCGAGCAAGCCGCTCTCGGTGCGCAACGGGTTGCCGGCCTGCGCATGCGTCGTGGTGCTGCAGTGGATCGCCTCGGCGTCCCAGCTTTCGAGCCGCTCCAGCAGGCACATGCTGCCGCTGTGCGGAATGCGCTGCGCGATGCCCGCGCGGTCGAGCGTCTGCGGTGCGGTCATGCGGCGGGCGCCAGGTCGGCCACCAGCAGAACATTGGCAAACGGCGTGCCTGCGCTCATCGGGATGCTCTGCACATGAAAGCCCAGGCGCTGCAGCAGCGTGGTCCATTGGGCCAGCGGACGGCCCCACGTCGGCGAGACCTTGTGCCCGCGGATGCGCGTGACGGTGCGATCGACCCACTGGCTGACGGTGAAGCCGCGCCGGCTCGACGCATCGCCCACGCGCAGCAGCAAGCGAGCCTGCGCGTTGCCGCCGCGCTGCAGCGCATCGCGCACGCGCAGAAGCACGCCTTCCTGAGCCTCGAGGTCGACGTAGTGCAGCACATCGAGAATGACGACCAGGTCGCACGCCGGCAACGCAGCGGAGCACATGTCGGCGCAGAGCAGCTGCGGCGGAGGCTGCAGATGGCCGATGGACGCTTCGGCGCGCGCCACGTCCTTGGGCATCAGCTCGATGCCCGTGTAGTCGGCGGCAGCGGGCGTCCTGGGCCAGGACGACGGCCAGCGGCCCTGCTTCTGCATCGCGCTCATCGAGGCCAGCAGGCTGGCGAACAGGCCCTGGCCGCAACCGATGTCGACCACGCGCCGGTGCTGCGCACCGATCAGCCCGCGCTCGAGCAGGCCGCGAAACACCGGGTCACGCCCCAGCTTGCCGCGCGCGAAGTGCCAGGCGAAGCTGCCACCCTTCTTGTAGGGAATGGTCGCGGCTTCATGCAGCTCGCGCCAGGCGCTGTCGGTGGACGACGGCATCACGGCACTCATGGCTTCATTCCCTCTGTCAAGGTCACGGCGCGCAGTCCATCGGCGCGCAGGCGTTCGAGCAACAAGGGCAGTACCTCCAGCAAAACGGGTTGTCCTTCGGCCGTGCGGGCGGCGTTGCCGTCGTGCAGCAACAGGATGTCGCGGGCCTGCAGATTGCGGGCGAGGCGCGCCATCACCTTGTCGGCGTCGCCTTCGCGCGTGTCGAAACCACGGCGCGTCCAGCTCACGAGCGACAGGCCCAGGCGGTGCAGCACCGGCTCCAGAAACGGATTGCGCAGGCCGGCCGGCGCGCGGAAACAGGTCGGGCGCTGGCCGGTGACGTCGCTCAGGATGTCCTGTGCGCGCGCGATCTCGGCGGCGAAACCGCGCGGCCCGAGAAACGAAAAGTTGTGCCGGTGCCGCGCCGTGTGGTTCTGGATGCTGTGGCCGCGCGCCACGATCTCGCGCGCCAGTCCGGGCTGCGCCAGCACACGCTCGGCAATGCAGAAGAAGGTGGCCCGCTGGCCGTGCGCGTCCAGCAGGTCGAGCACGCGCGGCGTGACCTCGGGCTCCGGGCCGTCGTCGATGGTGATCGCCACCTCGCGCCGCGCCCCGGCCGCTTCGGGCAACCGAGTGACGTTGGGGCCCAGCAGGCTGCTGCGCGGCGTCAGGCCGGCGCCGGTGATCAGCGCATGGTTCAGCACGATGGCGCCGACCGCCCACGGCAACGCGCCCGGCACCAGCACGCCCGCACCGATGGCCGCCACGTGCCACGCCGCGCTGGCACGGATGGCAGGCGGCCATGGCCAGGAATCGGTGGTCGGGGCGGAGGCGGGATGCATGGGCACGGATTTTCCCATCAGCCACGCACGTCGGGCGACTTCGCAGACGGCGCGACGCTGCGCGCGAACGCGGCCGACAGCAGCAGCGCCAGCAGCGCCCCCGGCGCCACCACGCGGCCGATGGACGAGAGCGCCGGAATGTCGGAAATGGCGATCAGCCCGAACGACACCACGGTCGTCAGGTTGGCCAGCATCAGCGACGCCAGCGTGTCCTCGTCGGCCCGCCCGGTGGTGCGCAGCTGGTCGAAGAACAGCGCGTAGTTGGAGCCGACCGCCACGATCAGCAGCAGCCCCACCAGGTGCAGGATGCCGAGCGCCGCCTGCAGCACGGCCATGCCGCCGAGCACCAGCACCACCGCGAACAGCAGCGGCTGGCACACGGCCAGCAGGCGGCGCCACGAACGCAGGTAGATGCCCAGCAGCACCACCACGGCCAGCGCGCCCAGCAGCACCTGCACGAAAGCCTCGTGCAGATAGCGCTGGTACAGCCCCGCCAGTTCGCGGCCGACGTCGACCACCTGCACCTCGGGCAGCCCGGTCAGCGCGGCCTCCAGCCGGCCCTGGTCGAAGGTCTTGCCGGGGTGCAGCACCACCAGCGTGCCCCAGCCGCCACCCGGGCGCTCGTACATCAGCGTGTTCACAACCGAAGCCAGCGGCCCGCTGGACAGGTCGGCGCGCTGCACCGGCAGCAGCTTGCGCGCCGCCTCGATGTCGTCCACGAACGGCCCGAGGCGCGATGCCGGCAGCGGCATGCCTTTCGTCGCTTCGGCCAGGTTGGCGCGCAGGATCTCGCTGCTCGGCAGGCTCGCGATGCGCGCCGTTTGCGTCTCCACGCTCGGCAGCACGCGCGTGACGGTTTCGTAGCCGACGAGTTCGCCCTTGTCGACCAGCGCGTCGAGCCGCGCGGCGGCCGCTTCGGTGTGGCGCAGCGCAGACTGCTCGTCGTCGCCGTAGGCCACCACCAGCACGCCGCCGTCGCTCGCGCCGATGTCGTTGCGCA
The DNA here is from genome assembly GCF_056394985.1 of Variovorax sp. 10N412. NCBI lineage: Bacteria > Pseudomonadati > Pseudomonadota > Betaproteobacteria > Burkholderiales > Comamonadaceae > Variovorax > Variovorax sp. 10N412. The sequence continues at coordinate 61,255 of NZ_JBFTIO010000022.1, read as the reverse complement.
GCGTTTCGTCGAGCTGCTGGGCGGCCTTGGGCACCGGGCTCATGGCGCCCAGGTCGGCGCGCCACAAATGACCGCCCTGCCACAGCACCAGCCCCAGCGCGACCACGCCCAGCGCGGCCAGCGGCCAGCGCAGGCGCGGCAGGCCGCGCACCAGCGCGCCGGCCATCTGTGCCATGTACTTGCGCATGCCCATGCCGGTGGCACCGTCGGGCGCCAGCACCGGCAGCACATAGCGGGTGGCCAGCGCGGCGGACACCAGGCCGGCAATGGAGAACACCCCCAGCTGCGCCAGCCCCGGAAAGCCCGAGAACACCAGCGCCGCGAAGCCGCACACCGAGGTCAGCAGGCCGAGCCGCACGGTCGGCCAGTTCAGGTCGCGCCAGCGCTGCCAGCCGGTGCCGGCCACTGCGCCCGCCCCGACCTGACGGGCCTGGATGAGGTAGTAGATGGCGTAGTCCACCGTCTCGCCGATCAGCGTGCTGCCGAAGCCCAGCGTGAGCCCGTGCACCGAACCGAAAACCAGGCTCACGCTGGCAGTGCCGATCACCACGCCCGTGGCCACCGGCAGGAAGGCGATGACCAATGCGCGCGGCGAGGCGAACGCCAGCAGCAGCAGCCCGCCCATCACGATGCCGCCCACCACCGCGAGGTGGATGGCTTCGGTCTTGATCTTGTCGCGGCTCATCACCGAGAACACGGGCGGCCCGCTCAGCAGCAGCTCGGTCGCCGATGCGCCCATCTCGCGCGTGGCGGCCTGGTACGCCGACTGGACGCGCGCGATGGCCACGGCCTGGGCGTCGAGGTCGCTGCCGGCCGCGCGGGTGGTGGAAATCATGAGCGCGCGTGGCGCGGTGCGCGACATCCACACCCCGTCTTCGCTGCGCGGCGCGCTGGCGGGCACCAGTTCCATGGCAATGCGCTGGGTCTCGCCGGTCGGATCGCGGTCGAGCAAGGGCTTGATCGCGTTGCCGGCCGGCGTTCCGAGCATCGACAGGGTCTCGTTGATCGCGTCGCGCAGCCCTTCGGCGGTGAACTGGCCGGGCGTGACGCCGGGCGACAACTGGTAGCGGTGCTGCAGCACCCAGGCGCCCGCCTCGCTCCAGTCGCTCACGTCGCCGTTCTGCACCAGGTCGAACAGCTTGCTCTCGCGCATGTCCTTGCCCACCGCGCGCGACACGGCGGCGCGCTGCTCGGCGGTGCCGCCTTCGATGCCCAGCATCAGCGTGCGCGAGGCCACGCCGCTTTGCAGCTGCTCGATGAGCACGCGCTGGCGCACGTCGGGGCTCTTGGGCAGGAAGGCCGACAGGTCGGCACCGATGTGCGTGCGGGCGATGACCACCGCGCCGCACAGCAGCACCAGCAGCCATGCCAGCAGCACGACCGCCCGGCGCGACCAGCTCGGCGGGCCGTCGGTGCGCAGCGGTGTCACGGCGTGGTGCGTCCGGGCGCGCCGGACGGGGCTGCGGCGGCCGGTGCAGCGCCCGGCGTGATGTTCATCGACGAGCGGTCGCCGCCGACGAATTCCATGTCCAGCCCGAGCACGTCGCTGGCGCGGCCGCTGATGCGGATGCTGCGCACCTGCGCGGCCAGCCGGCTGTCCATCGGCACGAGGTCGAGCGTCCACTTGGCAGGCGACCCCGTCACCGTGTTCTTGAAGTAGCGCTGCAGCGTGGCGCCGTCACCGGTGAGCGTGCCGCGCATGGCTTCGACCAGGCCGAGCAGCTCGGGCATGCTGTCGAGCGCCAGCGTGCGGTTGCGCCCGCCGCGCGACAGCGTCAGCGTGTTGCCCTCGACCGCCATGGTCTCGATGCGCGGGGACAGCGTACGGCGCACCAGCTTGTCGGGCGCGTCGAAGCTCAGCGTGCCGCTGGCGTCCAGCGGGCCTTCCAGGCCGTGCACGAAGCGTTGCTCGGTGAAGCGGGCCTCCCCGCTCTTCTGCTTGGCCAGCAGGCCCATCAGTTCGGGCAGGTCGAAGGCCGCCCAGGCCGGCGCGGCGCACAGCGCCAAGGCCAGCCCCAGCACGCATGCCTTGCAAAGCCGCTCAAGCCGCATCTTCAAGCCAGAAATCATGAAAGTTGAACCAGTTGTAGGGATAGGCGCGGCAGATGGCTTCCAGGCGCGCGACATAGGCTTCGACAGCGGCACGGATGCGGCGTTCCCGCTCCGCGGCATCGGGCACCCGCTCCGTGAAGTCGGCCAGCAGGTCGAACCGAATATCGTAGCGCGCGCCACCCCGGTAGAGGCCGGCCATGAAGAACACCTTGCGGCGCAGCAGGGCCGCCAGCCGGAACGGCCCGTCGTTGAAGCTGGCAGGCTGCCCGAGGAACGGCAGCACGATGCTGTTGCCGCGCTGCGAGGCGGGCTGGTCTTCGCTGCCCGGCAGCGTGCGGTCGGCCAGCATGCCGCCCAGGCCACCGCCGTCGAGCCAGTCGCGCAGCGCGAGCATCGAGTGCGGCCGGCCCAGCGCGATGACGTGCGGGCGCAGCTCCGGCAGCGCAACCGCGTTGAGGATGGCGGTGATGCGCTGCGCGTTGTCCGGAAACATCAGCATCGCCAGGCGCAGGTGGTGCTGCTGCGTCTGCTGCTTGCACGCGCCGAGCACCTCGAAGCTGCCCACGTGCGCACCGAGCATGAAGGCGCCCCGCCCCGCCACGGCTTCGGCCTCGAGCGGCACGTTGCCTTCGACCGTCAGGTCGAACAGGTCCATGCGTCCGCGCAGGAAGTACACGCGGTCGAGCACGGTCGAGGCGAAGGCGTGGAGCAGGCGGAAGCCGTCCATCCAGCCGGCGTGCGGGCCGATGGCCCGGAACAGATAACGCTTGATGTGCCGGCGCTGCGTGGGTGCGAACAGCAGGAAATAGAGCGAAATCGGGGGCAGCAGCAGGCGCGTGACGCGGCGCCCGCACACCAGCGCCATGAACACGATGAAGCGCAGCGCGAGCATGTTGCTGCGTTCGGGCGCGTGTGCCCAGTCGCCGGTGTCCGGCTTGTCGTTCTTGTGTGCGCCCTGCCCCGTGCGGGCCGCCTCGTCCACGGCGCGCGACTCCACGTCGGTGTGCTTCATCACGCAGAGCCTTGCACGGCCGTCCATCTGCCGGTGACAGCCACCACGCCGTCGCAACGCACGTCGAAGCGCACCCCGCGACCGGCCCCGGCTTCCGGATGCAGCTCGATGGACAGCGTGCTGCCGGGTCGCACCGGCGCAAGGAACTTGGCCGCGGCCAGCGTGGGGCTGGTGCCCAGTCGCGCCGTCAGGGCCGGTACGCGCCGCACGGCTTCCATCACCTCGGCCAGGATCAGCGCGCCCGGCAGCAGCGGCTGCCCCGGGAAATGCCCGGCGAAGACGGGGTGGTCGGCCGGCACCGCGAGGGCCATCTGCACGGGCGTGTCGTCTTCTGCGAGCTGGGCCAGCGCGAACTCGCGCAGTGCCCGCACCGTGAGCTTGCCCGTGCCTTCGCGCGGGAACGACTTGACCTGCACCACCCGGCGCGGCACGAACACGGCCTCCAGGCGCTGGCGCAGCGCGGCGATGATTTCACCGGCCGACAGCGTCGGCGCGACCACGAAAGCCACCGGCCGCACCACGCCGTCGGCCACCTCGTCGGGCAGCCAGAAGGCACCGTCGTCCACCCCGGGAATGCTGTTGAGGTGAAAGTTCAGGTGCGCCAGCGAGCTGCGCCGGCCGGCCACATGGATCAGATCGTTGGCCCGTCCGAAGAGCCGGAAGCGGCGGTCGTCGAGCAGTTCAAGCACGTCCGCCATCGGCGTCGGCTCGGGCATGAAATCGCCGGAGAAGACGAAGCGCTCGGGCCCGCCGTCCGCGGAGGGCTCCGCATGCACCTTGATCTCGCCGAAGGTTTCCCAGATTTCGCTGTCGGTCGTGCGACGCGTGGCCACCTGACCCGACTCGGTGCTGCCGTAGATTTCGAGCAGCACGCCGCCCATGGCCTGCTCGGCCTGCAGCGCGAGCTGCGGCGACAGCGGCGCGGTGGCCGACAGGATCAGGTCGACCGGCGGCAGCTTGATGCCCGACAGCAGCAGCGTCTTCAGGTGGAACGGCGTGGTCACCAGCGCGCGGGGGCGCGGCACCGAAGCCAATGTCTGCGCCACGTCGGCGGGAAAGAACGGCCGGGCGCTTTCGAAGGCGGCGCCGCCGAGCAGGGCCAGCAGCGCGGACGATTCCAGCCCGTAGCTGTGTTGCACCGGCACCGTGGCCACCAGCGTCACGCCTTCCAGCGTGGGCCGCTCGAGCACGCGGCACAGGCGCCGGACGGCCACGGCGACGTCGCCCACCAGCGTGCGCCAGGTCTTGGCGTGCGGCTGCGGCACGCCGGTGGAACCGGAGGTGAGCAGGCTGACCGCATGCATCGCGCCGTCGATGGAGGGAACCGCATCACCTGCACCACCTTCGGGGCTGGAGCGGTCTTCGATCAGCACGCGGTGCATGCCGGGTGTTTGCAGCGTGGGGTCGTCGGCCAGCGCAAAGAGCCGAGGGCCGCCGGATTCCCGCAGCCGCGCCAGCGTGTCGGGCCGTGCGTCGGGCGGCAGCAGGCTGGCATGGCCGCGCACGAGCGCGGCGCACAGGCTCACGGCGAAAGCGTAGCGGTCGCCGCACACATTGACGGCCGGCCCCTCGTGGGGGAGGGTGGGAGCGAAACGGGCCACGTCGGCCAGGAACTGCCGCCCGCTCACGGGCACGCCGGCGCGCCAGGCCAGGGGGGCGTCGAGGTCGCGGGGCGCGAGCAGCGGCAGGAAGCCGGGTTCGGCGGTATCGGGGTTGTCGGTCGTCACGCGGGCCACGCCTGTGTCATTGGCCGCCGGCGCTGGAGTCCACCGACGATCTGCCGTAGAACGCGCGCACGGCATCGACCAGGCGCGTGCGTTCGAATTCGGGATGAAGCCGGTAGCGCACCAGATGCTCGCCCACGAACAGCAGGCCCACCATCAAGGGGCACAACACGTTCGAGAACAGCGACCAGTCGGAAAACGGCCGGGTGAGATAAAGCACGACGGACACAGCCACCACCAGCGCGAAGAAGGCGGTCCAGATGCGCGTGAGCTGCGTCGTGTAGGCCAGCATGTGCCCCTTGAGCGGGTGCACGCGCTGCGCGAACTGGGTGATCAGGGGCAGGCCCCGGCCTCGCAGCGTGGAGCCGAACCAGCCGCACAGCACGCTGTTGATGGCCACATGCTGCAGCACATACAGGCGGTTGGGGTCCCCGGCCTCACCCAGGAAAACGAGCGTGAAGCCGCCCACGCCCAGCGCGGCCGCGGCGACGAAGCCCCAGCGGCCGAACCAGCTGGCGGCGAACCCCATGGCGGCCAGCCAGAGCGGGCCGAGCAACACCACCACCGCCCACGGTGCCGTGGGGTGGAACAGCGTCATCCAGTGAGAGAGGCCGGCATAAGCCACCCCTGCGACCAGCAGGAGCGCTATTCGCCATCGCGACATGGGGTTCAGGAGGCGACGCGGTGCTCGGCGACGTGGGTCGCGAGCGTGCGCAGCGACTGAAAGATCTGCTGGTTGCGTTCGTCGTCCGAACGCAGCTGGAAGCCGTAGCGGCGAGAGACTTCGAGCGCCACTTCGAGGATGTCGATCGAGTCGAGTCCCAGCCCTTCGCCGTACAGCGGGTCGGTCGGCACGATGGCCTCGGGCGCAACCTCGAGGTTCAGCGCGTTCACGAGCAACACGGCCAGCTCTTTTTCAATGGGCGACTGTTCGGAGGCGTCGCCGGTGGCGGGAATGGGGGGCTGTGCAGTCGATGACAAAAAAACCTCCTGAAAACTTTTTCCTGAACTACCGTGCGGCGTGGATTATAGGAGTGCGGCTTGATTAGACTGCCCGTTTCGATACGACCCGGAGCGCCCCATGGCCGACCCTCTTCTGATCGCACGGCACGACAGCATCGAGTGTGCACTTCTTCCCGCGCTGGCCAACCGCCACGGCCTCATCACGGGCGCCACCGGCACGGGCAAGACCGTCACCCTGCAGACCATGGCCGAAAAGCTCTCCGGCATCGGCGTTCCGGTGTTCATGGCCGACGTCAAGGGCGACCTCACCGGCATCAGCCAGAAGGGGGCCATCAGCGGCAAGCTGGCCGCCACGCTGAAGGAACGCGGCATCGAACTGCCCGAGCCTTCGGCCTGCCCCGTCACGCTGTGGGACGTGTTCGGCGAGCAGGGCCATCCGGTGCGGGCCACGGTTTCCGACATGGGCCCGCTGCTGCTGGGCCGCATGCTGGACGTGAACGAAACGCAGGCCGGCGTGCTGAACCTGGTGTTCAAGATCGCCGACGACAACGGCCTGCTGCTGCTGGACCTGAAAGACCTGCGCGCCATGCTGCAGTACGTGGGCGAAAACGCGAGCCAGTTCACCACGCAGTACGGCAACATCAGCGCGGCCAGCGTGGGCGCCATCCAGCGCAGCCTGCTGCAGATCGAAACCCAGGGCGGCGACAAGTTCTTCGGCGAGCCGATGCTCAACATCGCCGATTTCATGCAGACCGTGGGCGGCAAGGGGGTCATCAACATCCTCGCGGCCGACAAGCTCATGAACTCGCCGCGCCTGTATGCCACCTTCCTGCTGTGGATGCTGTCGGAGCTGTTCGAGCAGCTGCCTGAAATCGGCGACCCCGAGCAGCCCAAGCTGGCCTTCTTCTTCGACGAGGCGCACCTGCTGTTCAACGAGGCGCCCAAGGCGCTGGTGGAACGCATCGAGCTCGTGGTGCGGCTGGTGCGCTCCAAGGGCGTGGGCGTCTATTTCGTCACGCAGAACCCGCTGGACATTCCCGACTCGGTGCTGGCCCAGTTGGGCAACCGCGTGCAGCACGCGCTGCGCGCCTTCACCCCGCGCGACCAGAAGGCCGTGAAGGCGGCGGCCAGCACCATGCGGCAGAAGCCGGGCCTGGACATCGAGACGGCCATCACCGAACTCGCGGTGGGCGAGGCGCTGGTGAGCTTCCTGGACGACAAGGGCCGCCCGAGCGTGACCGAACGGGTGTTCGTCGTGCCGCCGGCGAGCCAGCTCGGCCCCATCACGCCGGACCAGCGCAAGGCGCTGGTGGCCGGTTCGCTGGTCGCGGGCGTTTACGAAAAGACGGTCGACCGCGAATCGGCCTACGAAAAGCTCAAGGGCCGCGCCGACAGCGCGCCCGACGCACCGCCAGCCGCCCTCCCCGGCGGCAAGTCCGCGGCGGAATCGTCGGGCTCCGGCATGGGCGGCATGCTCAACGACATGCTGTTCGGCACCACCGGGCCGCGCGGCGCGAAGCACGACGGACTGGTGCAGACCATGGCCAAGTCGGCGGTGCGCACCATGGGCACATCGGTGGGCAAGGAAATCCTGCGCGGCGTGCTGGGCGGGATCTTCGGCAGCAAGAAGCGCTGAAGGAAGAACCGGCGGACCGCTACCAGCGCAGCAACCGCGGTCCCAGCAAGGCCCCCGCCAGCACCGGCACGGCAATCCCGCTCACGTACCAGACCGCGAGGAACGGCGCGGTGAGCTCCATGCAATGCAGCGCGTAGACCGAGGCCCCCATGCCACCGGCCAACGCCCCCGCCGCGGCCCCCGCCAGCGCGGGCCGCGTGGGTGCCAGCCCCTTGAGCGCCACCATCGTGGCAGCGAACACCGGCAGCGCCATCAGCCCGATGCTCAGCGCGCAGATGCGCCATGACTGCCCCATCAGCGAGGGCATGCGCTCTTCCATCGGCACGGTGAACCACGCGATCACCGCCAGTGCCCACACACCCAGCACCGGCAGCGCAGCCCCCAGCCATGCCCGGCGGGCCTCGACGCCCGGCCGCGCGAGCCGCTGCACCGCCACGAAGCCGGCGGCGGCAATGCACAGCGGGAACAGCACCTTGACCCAGAACATCGGCCAGAACATGGCCTGGACGATGTCGCGCCGCATTCCGTATTCGGCAAACAGGATGAACAAAGAGACCGGCAACCCCGCCAGCACGGCCCAGCCGATGCGCCAGCTTGCGCTGCGGCGCGGCACCGCCACGTCGCCGGTGGCGAGCATCGCCACGAGGTCGTCGGTCTTCATGTGGCGCTTCCCCAGCTGTGGCCGAAGCGCGCGGCCAAGGCCTTCAGGCCCCGGTGGATGCCCACCTTCACCGCCGACTCGGACATGCCCGTCAGGCTTGCGGTCTCGGCCACCGACAGCCCCTGGATCTTCACGTGCACGATCGGCAGGCGCTGGCGCTCGGGCAGGGTGTCGAGCAGTCCGCTCAGGTCGCGCTTCGCGTCGCTGGCGTCCTCGGCCGACGCGGCGAACACCGCGAGATCGTCGTCCAGCGGGTCATGCAGGTCGTCGCGAACAGACTTGGCGCGCAGCAGGTCGATCATCTTGTAGCGCGCAATCGCGTGCACCCAGGCCGTCAGCGGCTGGTCGCTCTGGTAGGTGTGGCGCTGGTTGTGCATGGCGAGCAAACATTCCTGGACGAGGTCTTCCACTTCATCGGGCCAGCCAAAGAGGCGCTTGCCCAGAAAGGCGCGCAGGTGCGCGGCGAGTTGCTGCAGGAAGTCTCGGTAGGCCTTGGCGTCGCCGTCGAGGCCGCGAAGGAACAGGCTGCGCAGCGCCGCTTCCACGTCGCTCAAGTTCGTCCTGCTGCCTACGGTGTTTCGTGCCATCCGGTCGGCCGGTTACAGCCTCGTCGAAAAAAGATTTCGGGCCATTGTGCCGAAGCCGTCCGCTTGCAAGCACCACACACCATCGGTACATTGTGTTTTTTGAGGGCCCCCAATGTCTGCAGACAGCACAACGATCCCTTCGACGACGCCGCCGGTGCCGCTCACGCCACCGGCCGGTGCCAGCTCCCTTCCCCCGGCTCCTCCCCTGCATGCCTCGTCCTCGACCGGGCACATCCGGCTGACCTCGCACGCCGGCGGCTTCGGCGCGCTGCCCATCCGCTGGGGCGCGGCCACGCCCACCGAGCGCGGACCGGTGGTCGGCACCACCACCAAGCGGGCGCACCGCAACGTGATCGGCACGCACAGCGGCTCCTACAGCGTGTACCGCGCGCTGGCCGTGGCGGCCGGGGCGCTCAAGCGCGAGCACAAGGCCGACCTCACCAACACCGCGCCCACCGACGTGATCGGCCCGTACCCGCAGTGGAGCGAGCCCGGACGCATCGTCTCGCTCGACCCCTGGGGCGCGCTGGTGGCCGACGTGTTCTCCACCGAGCTGGCGGCCGGCTACGACATCCGCCCCACCATCGCAATCACCAAGGCCCACGTGATCCTGCCCGAGGTCATCGAGGCGCTGCAGAGCGGGCGCCTGAAGGCCGACGGCCACTTCCTCACCGCCGGCGGCGCCGCGATGGTGACCAAGGCCGCCATCGAACCCGTGTGGTACCTGCCCGAGGTGGCGCGCCGCTTCGGCTGCTCCGAGAACGACCTGCGCCGCACGCTGTTCGAGGAAACCGGCGGCATGTACCCCGAACTGGTCACGCGGTCCGACCTGGTGGTGTTCCTGCCCCCCATCGGCGGGCAGACGCTCTACATCTTCGGCAATCCGCGCGACCTGGCCAACCCGCAGGTGGAGCTCACCGCGCGCATCCACGACGAATGCAACGGCTCCGACGTGTTCGGCTCCGACATCTGCACCTGCCGGCCCTACCTCACGCATGCCATCGAGGAGTGCATCCAGGGCGCGCAGCGCGGCGGCGTGGGCCTCATCGCCTACTCGCGCAAGGAAGGTCGGGCGCTGGGCGAAGTGACCAAGTTCCTGGTCTACAACGCACGCAAGCGGCAGGTCGGCGGCGACACGGCCGACCAGTATTTCGCGCGCACCGAGTGCGTGGCCGGCGTGCAGGACATGCGCTTCCAGGAGCTGATGCCCGACGTCTTCCACTGGCTGGGCATCAAGAAGATCCATCGGCTCGTGTCGATGAGCAACATGAAGTTCGACGCAATCACCGGCTCGGGCATCGAGATCGGCGAGCGCGTGAACATTCCCGATTCGCTGATTCCGGCGGACGCCCGCGTCGAGATGGACGCCAAGATGGCCGCCGGCTATTTCACCCCCGGCCCGGTGCCGGACGCAGAAGAACTGAAAAAGGCCAAGGGCCGCGGACTCACTGAATGACCACCAGCAACAACACCGACCCCCACATGCCCGTCGACGGTTCCGGCAGCCTGCCGCCCGGCGGCGCGGGCAAGGTCGACCCCGCCACCGAATTCACCGCCGACACCAGCCACCCGGCCGGTGCGGCGAGCCTGCTGCGCACCACGGCGGCCATCCGCCAGCGTGCGGGCGCCCTGCTGGCACGCGCGCGCAACGGCGAATCGCAGTGGTTTCGCATCGGCGGCAGCGACACGCTCGAAGACACGGCGCGCACCGTCGCCGAGGTCACGCGCGAGCGCTATCCGTGGGACACCATCCCGTACCACAGCCGCTGGCGCCACTTCGAGGCCGGCAGCATCAACCGCATCGAAGAACTCGACACGCTGATGGGCGAATCCGATGCGCGCACGCGCGCTCGCGCCCACATCGACCTTGTGCTGGTCAGCGTGCTGCTCGACGCCGGCGCCGGTCCCGACTGGCACTACACCGAATCGGCCACGGGCGAACGCTTCACCCGTTCCGAAGGCCTGGGCGTGGCCAGCTACCACGCGTTCATGAGCGGCCTGTTCTCCTCGAACCCCGAGCGTCCCTACCAGGTGGACGCAGCCGGCCTGCGCGGCCTCGTGGCCGACCGGCTGGGCGACGCCTTCCAGGTCAGCGAGGCCAATCCGCTGGTCGGCCTGGCAGGCCGCGCCATGCTGCTGCGCCGGCTGGGCGAGGCCATGAGCGAGCAGCCCGAGACCTTTGGCGACGACGGCCGCCCCGGCAAGCTGTTCGACGCGCTGGTGGGCCCCTACGGCCCGGCCGCGCCGCCCACGGCCGAGGTCACGGCGCACCAGATCCTGTCGCTGCTGCTGGAAACCCTCTCGCGCATCTGGCCCTCGGCCAATGCGGTGGACAGCATCGCGGCCGACGGCAGCGACAGCGCGGCGGGCATCGGCTCGGGCGACCCCGCGCTGGCGCTGGGCGACTGCTGGCGCCACAGCGCGGTGCGCGGCCCCGGCCTGACCAACGGCTGGATGCCGTTCCACAAGCTGTCGCAATGGCTCACGTATTCGCTGCTCGAACCTTTCGAATGGGCGGGCGTGAAGGTGCGCCACCTCGATGCGCTCACCGCCCTTCCCGAATACCGCAACGGCGGCCTGCTGATCGACAGCGGCGTGATCGTGCCGAAGGATCCGGCCTTTCTCACCCGTACCTGGAAAGCCAGCGACGAATTCATCGTCGAATGGCGCGCGCTGACGGTGGCGCTGCTCGACGAGGTGGCGCCGCGCGTGCGCAAGGTGCTCGACCGCACGGAAGAAGAGCTGCCGCTGGCCTGCGTGCTCGAAGGCGGCACTTGGGCCGCGGGCCGCGCACTGGCACAGCGTTTGCGTGATGGTGCTCCGCCTCTGCTGATCGAGAGCGACGGCACCGTCTTTTAGACTCCAGGGTTCTCTCACCAGCAACGCCACACACAATTCCAATGAGCAACGTCCACCTCGTCAACCATCCCCTCGTCCAGCACAAGCTCACGCTGATGCGCCGCAAGGACGCGTCGACCAACAGTTTTCGCCGGCTCCTGAACGAAATCAGCATGTTGATGGCCTACGAGGTCACGCGCGACATGCCGATGCAGGACATCGAGGTCGAGACCCCGCTCGAAACGATGCAGGCCAAGGTCATCGACGGCAAGAAGCTGGTGCTGGTGTCCATTCTTCGCGCCGGCACGGGCATCCTGGACGGCATGCTCACCGTGGTGCCCGGTGCGCGCGTCGGCCACATCGGCCTGTACCGCGACCCAAAGACGCTGACGGCCGTGGAGTACTACTTCAAGATGCCCGGCGAAATGGACAGCCGCGACGTGATCGTGGTCGACCCGATGCTGGCCACCGGCAACTCGGCCGTGGCCGCGGTCGAGCGCCTGAAGGAGCTCAACCCCAAGTCGATCAAGTTCGTCTGCCTGCTGACCTGCCCCGAGGGCGTGGCGACGATGCAGAAGGCGCACCCCGACGTGCCGATCTACACCGCCGCGATCGACCGCGAGCTGGACAGCCACGGCTACATCCTGCCGGGCCTGGGCGACGCCGGCGACCGGATCTTCGGCACGAAGTAAGGCTCGCCCCCAGAGGAATTGGCTCGCCCCCAGGCTGCGCGGCACTTCGTGTCCGCTTCTCCTTCCCCCTGCCGGGGGCGACACCTGAGGCCCGGCGAAGCCGGTTCCTCGGTGTCTCTGGAAGCGGGCCGGGGCCGGGCGCTGCGCGCCCGAGCTCAAGCCCGGGGCAAACGGGCATGGGGATTGCAGCGCAGGTTCTTTCAATAAACCGAGGAGAAGACCGTGACAGCACGTCGTCAATTGATCATTCGTTCCGTCGCCGTTGCCGCGGCAATCGCGGCCGGCGCGCCGGGCCTGGCGCTTGCGCAGGCCAAATTGAAGGTGGCGGCGGTGTACACCGTGCCCTTCGAACAGCAATGGGTGGGCCGCATCCACAAGGCGCTGAAGGCGGCCGAGGCGCGCGGCGAGATCGAATACAAGGCCACGGAGAACGTCAGCAACGCCGACTACGAGCGCGTGATGCGCGAGTACGCCACCGGCGGCAACCAGTTGATCCTGGGCGAGGTGTTCGGTGTGGAAGCGGCGGCGCGCAAGGTCGCGAAAGATTTCCCCAAGGTCGCCTTCCTGATGGGCTCGTCGCTCAAGCCGCAGGCACCCAACTTCAGCGTGTTCGACAACTACATCCAGGAGCCGGCCTACCTGAGCGGCATGGTGGCGGGGGGCATGACCAAGAGCAACCGCATCGGCATGGTCGGCGGCTTCCCCATTCCCGAGGTCAACCGCCTGATGAACGCGTTCATGGCCGGCGCCAAGGAAACCAACCCGAAGGTCGAGTTCAGCGTGAGCTTCATCAACAGCTGGTTCGACCCGCCCAAGGCCAAGGAAGCGGCCTTCGCCATGATCGACAAGGGCGCCGACGTGATGTACGCCGAGCGCTTCGGTGTGTCCGACGCCGCCAAGGAAAAGGGCAAGCTCGCCATCGGCAACGTGATCGACACGCAGGCCCAGTACCCCGACACGGTGGTCGCCTCGGCCCTGTGGAACTTCGAGCCGGCGGCCGACCGCGCGATCAAGCTCGTGAAGGAAGGCAAGTTCGCGGCCGAAGACTACGGCGTGTACGCGCAGATGAAGAACAAGGGCTCCGAGCTGGCGCCGCTGGGCACCTTCGAGAAGAAGGTGCCGGCCGACATCGTTGCCAAGGTGAAGGCCAAACAGGCCGACATCCTCGCCGGCAAGTTCACCGTGAAGGTGGACGACAGCCAACCCAAGTCCACCGCCAGGTAAGCATCGCCGTGCCCATGAAACGTTCGCGATGGCAGATCGCAGGCCAAGCCGTGGCTGTCGCGGCGTTGACGATCGGGCTGGCCGCGTGTGAGCGCGAGCCGGCGGGCACGGCCGCCCCGGTGGCGGCTGCCGCACCGCCTGCGCCGGCAGCTTCGGCCCCTGCACCCACTGCGCCGGCTGCGGCAGCGGCGCCGGTCGGCATTCCGGCCGCCCTGCAGGAGCGCGCCGATGCCTTGCTGGCCGCGCACCGCCAGATGGTCGTGCTGATGACCGGCGAACGTGCACTTGGCGCAGCCGACAAGCGCGCGGTGAGCGCGGTCGGGCAGATGCTGTTCCACGACATGCAGGAGCGCCAGCGCGCACTGATCGCCCAGGCCGGCGAAATGACCGACCCGGCCACGGTGCCGGCACTGAACGCGCTGCTGGACCGCATCGAGAGCGAGCCAAGCTGGTTCGACGCGGACCGCCTGGCGTTCAAGGAGTTTCTGGGCGAGCTGAGCACGCGCTACGGCCAGGCGCAATCGCTGCCCGGCCTCAAGCTCGGCCGCCGCGCCAGCGAAGACCTGGCCGTGCTCGCCGAGATCGAGCAGGCCTACGACCGCGAACTCAAGGACGTGTTCGGCCGCTTCGCGCAACGCGGCATCGAGCCCCAACGCGAAAAATGGGCCGACTACGTGGCCAAGCTGCAGGGCCTGTATTCGCGCGACCAGATCCTCAAGGACTTCGGCACCATCGTGCCCTACACACTGCCCACAGGCGGCGCCAAGGAAAAGGAAGGCGGCGACACCCGCGAGATCTTCGGCACCTCGCTGCCGCCCAAGACCGTGGTGCTGACCTTCGACGACGGCCCGCATGCGAAGCACACCGACGAGATCCTCGAGATCCTGAAGCGCTACGACGCGCCGGCCATCTTCTTCGAGCTGGGCCAGAACCTGGGCAAGCTCGACGCGCAGGGCAAGGCGCAGCTGGGCGCCAACGGCGCGGTCGCCAGGCGCGTGCTGGCCGCGGGCCACACGCTGGCCAACCACAGCTTCAGCCACGGCATGATGGCCAAGATGAGCGATGACGCGGTGCGCACCGAGGCCACGGAAACCGAGGCGCTGCTCGACGCCACCGGCCGGCCGCAGTCCACGCTGTTCCGCTTTCCCTACGGCGCGCGCAACGAAGACAAGCTCAGCACGGTCGAGGCGCTCAAGCTGCGCTCGATGCTCTGGACCGTCGACTCGATGGACTGGGCCGACCCGGTGCCCAAGTCGATCGCCGACCGCGTGCTGGCCGAGGTCGACAAGGCCAAGCGCGGCGTGATCCTGTTCCACGACATCCAGGGCCGCACCGTGCAGGCGCTGCCCACGGTGCTCGACCAGCTGGTGGCCGACGGCTACCGCTTCGCCACCTGGCGCGACGGTAAGTTCGTCGTCAACGCGCCCAAGCGCCCGGCGCCCGACGACGGCGTGGCCGCCGCGGGCGACACGCTCTACCGCGAGAGCCATGCGCTGGTGATCGGCATCGACAAGTACGCCAAGTGGCCCGGCCTGCACCATGCGGTGCCCGACGCCAAGTCGATGGAGCAGTTGCTGGTCACGCGCTTCGGCTTCAAGCCCGAGAACGTCACGGCGCTGTACGACGGCGACGCCACGCGCGCCAACATCCTGCGCGCGCTGAACGACAAGCTCACCGACAACAAGCGCGTGAAACGCGACGACCGCGTGCTGGTGTTCTTCGCCGGCCACGGCAGCACCCGCAAGCTCGCCAGCGGGCGCGACGTGGGCTACATCGTGCCGGTCGACGCGCAGCTGGACGACCTTGCCTCCGATGCCATCTCGATGCCGCAGTTGCAGGAAGTGGCCGAGGCGCTGTCGGCCAAGCATGTGCTGTTTCTGGTGGACGCCTGCTACTCGGGGCTGGGCCTCACACGCGGGGGTGCGCCGCAGGGCAGCAAGAACTTCCTGAGCGACAACGCGCGGCGCATCGGCCGCCAGATGCTCACCGCGGGCGGCGCCGACCAGCAGGTGGCCGACGACGGCCCCGGCGGCCATTCGGTCTTCACCTGGACCATGCTGCAGGCGCTGTCGGGCAAGGCCGACCTGAACGGCGACGGCGTCATCACGGGCACCGAACTCGCGGCCTACGTGGCGCCGGCGGTGTCCGCCATCGCCCGGCAGACGCCGGCCTTCGGCAGCCTGCCGGGCTCCGAGGGCGGCGAGTTCGTGTTCGAGCTGCCCGCGGAGCGCGAAGGCCTCAGCGGCGACAGCCTGCAGCTCGACGCCGCCGCCAGCCAGGTCAACAAGCGCATCGACGAGGCCAACGAGCAGGCGGTGCATGCCGTGCAGGCCGCCAAGGCGCCGAAGGCTGGTACAGCTGGTGCAGCCGGTACAGCCGGTGCAGCCGCCCCGGCCGCCATCGAGGTGGTCGTGAAGAACCTGGAAGGCGCCGACGCCAAGCTCACCATGCCGGCCGCCGCGCCGGTGTTGCCCCGCGTGGCGGCCCAGCGCGCCAACGACCGCGGCCTTCAGCTGTACCGCGAGCGCCGCTACGACGAAGCCGAAGCCGCGTTCACCGAGGCGCTGAAACTGCAGCCGAAGTTTGCTTTGGCCGCCAACAACCTCGGCTTCGTGTACTTCAAGCGCGGCAAGCCGGTGGAAGCCGCACGCTGGTTCGAGCAGGCCATCGACATGGACGGCAGCCGCGCGCTGGCCTACCTGAACCTGGGCGACGCCTACCTGCAGGCCGGCAACGACGCCAAGGCGCTGGCCGCGTACACCACCTTCGTCGGCCTGGCTCCCAAGCATCCGCGCATCGCGGCGCTGCAGGCCTGGATAGTCACGCCCGATGCCGCGCATCGCCCTCAACTTCCGCCCACGAACTCATGACGAACACTTCCTTGCTCCAGCGCCTTCGCGGTCCGTTGTCCGCCGCGTTCATCGCCGCCATGCTCACGGGCTGCGCCGGCGTCTACCGGTCCGACGTCGTCAGCATCAACAGCAGCACGCGGCTCGACGACACACCGCGCATCGCGGTGCTCTCGGCCTTCGAGCCCGAGCTCAAGCTGCTGCTCACGCGCCTGCAGGGCCCGGTGAAGCACAGCGTGAACGGCGTTGCGTTCACCACCGGCACGCTCGAAGGCAAGCCGGTGGTGCTGTTCCTCTCGGGCATCAGCATGACGAACGCGACCATGAACACGCAGCTGGTGCTCAACCGCTTTCGCGTGACGAACATCGTGTTCAGCGGCATTGCCGGCGGCGTGAACCCGCAACTGCATGTGGGCGACGTCACGGTGCCGGCCCAATGGGGCCAGTACCTCGAGGTGCTGATGGCGCGCGAGACCGCGCCGGGCAAGTTCAGCGCCCCGCCCTTCATCACCGACGCCACGCTGCCCAATTTCGGAATGATGTTCCCGCGCCCGGTCGAAGTACGCTCGGCGGCCAAGCCGGAGATCGTTCGCAAGTTCTGGTTCGAGGCCGATCCGAAGATGCTCGAGGTGGCGCGCAGCATCCGCAACGTCGAGCTGGCCAACTGCGGCGCCGGCAAGTGCCTGCCGCGCAAGCCCCAGCTGGTGGTGGGCGGCAACGGCGTGTCGGGCCAGGCCTTCATGGACAACAAGGCCTACCGCGAATACACCTACAAGACCTTCCAGGCCAACGTGCTCGACATGGAGACCGCGGCGGTGGGCATGGTCGCCTACAGCAACGGCGTGCCCTACATCGCCTTCCGCTCGCTCAGCGACCTTGCGGGCGGCGGCGACGGCGAGAACGAGATGGGCACCTTCATGAGCATCGCGGCGGACAACTCCGCCAAGGTCATGCTGGCCTTCCTCGCCGCCTGGAAGTGACGGCGGCGCCCCCTCGCGCCATGCGACCCGTCCGACTCGTCCTGCTTCCGGGCATGGACGGCACGGGCGATCTGTTCGAGCCGCTGAAGGCGGCCATGGGGCCGGACGCGGACATCGACGTGGTGCGCTATTCGGGCACCCAGCCGCAGGGCTATGCCGAACTGGAACCGCTCGTGCGCGCGCAGTTGCCCGAAGGCCAGCCCTTCGTGCTGCTCGGCGAATCGTTCTCGGGCCCGCTGGCCATCTCGATCGCGGCCGCGCCGCCCCCGGGCCTGCGCGGCCTCGTCCTGTGCTGCAGCTTCGCCCGCAGCCCCTCGCCCGGGCTGGCGCTGCTGCGCGGCGGCCTGCTCGGGCTGACGATGAAGCTGCTGCACCTGAGCGCCATGCGCGCACCCATGCGCCACCTGCTGCTGGGCCGCTTCGCCGACCCGCATCTCGCCGGGCTGCTGCAAGGCTCGCTGCAGAAGGTGTCGGGCGCCGTCATGGCGCACCGCATGAAGGAGGTGCAGCGGGTGAACGTGGTCGACAAGCTGGCGAGGGTGCGCGTACCCTCGATGTACCTGCAGGCCATGCAGGACCGCATCGTTCCCGCCCAGGCGGCCCGCGTGATCCAGCGTGCACTGCCGGGTCTGCGCCTCGAGCGCTTCGAAGGTCCGCACGGCCTGCTGCAAGCGGCGCCGCTCGCCACGGCGCGGGCCATCGACAACTTTTGCCGCGAGCTCGGAGATCCCGTGCCCTCCCCTCCATGAACACCACCGTGCTCCTGCTCGCAGGCATCACCAAGCGCTTCGGCAGCCTGGTCGCCAACGACGCCATTTCCCTCGACCTGCAGGCCGGCGAGGTGCTTGCGCTGCTCGGCGAGAACGGCGCGGGCAAGTCGACGCTGATGTCGATCCTGTTCGGCCACTACGTCGCCGATGAAGGCGGCATCGAGGTCTTCGGCGCGCCCCTGCCCCCGGGCAACCCCAAGGCCGCGCTCGCCGCCGGCGTGGGCATGGTGCACCAGCACTTCACGCTGGCCGACAACCTGAGCGTGCTCGACAACGTGATGATGGGCACCGAGCCGCTGTGGCGCCCGGTGTCGCGCCGCGCGGCCGCGCGCGAGCGTCTGCTCGACGTGGCGCGGCGCTTCGGCCTGCCGGTGCAGCCCGACGCGAAGATCGGCAGCCTCTCGGTGGGCGAGCGCCAGCGGGTGGAAATACTGAAGGCGCTGTACCGCGGCGCGCGCATCCTGATCCTGGACGAACCGACCGCCGTGCTCACGCCGCAGGAGAGCGAGGCGCTGTTCGCCACGCTCGCGCAGATGGTGGCGCAGGGCCTGTCGGTCATCTTCATCAGCCACAAGCTCGGCGAGGTGCTGCGCGTGTCGCACCGCGTGGCCGTGCTGCGCGGCGGCAAGCTGGTCGCCGAGGCGCGCACGGCAGACACCACGCAGGCACAGCTGGCGCGGTGGATGGTCGGGCATGCGGTCGAGGCGCCGCAGCGGCGGCCGGCCCAGCGCGTGGGCGATGCGGTCTGCGTGCTCGACCACGTGAGCACCGCGTCGGCCAAGGACGGCGGACAAGACCGGCTCCGCGAGGTGTCGCTGACGCTGCGCGCCGGCGAAATCACCGCCATCGCGGGCGTCTCCGGCAACGGGCAGGTGGCGCTGGCCGAGCTGCTGTGCGGCACGCGCCGCGCCGTGTCGGGCACCGCGCAACTGATGGGCCGTGCCCTGCCGCCCTCGCCCGCCCGGCTGGTGCAGCGCGGCGTGGCGCGCATTCCCGAAGACCGCCATGCGGTCGGCGTGGTCGGCGACTTGCCGGTGTGGGAGAACGCGGTGTCCGAGCGCCTGCGCAGCCCGGTGTTCTCGCGCTGGTCGTGGATCGTGAAGCGCGCCGCCGCCCGCCTGCATGCCCGGCGCATCGAGAAGGCGTTCGACGTGCGCGGTGCCGGCCTGATGGCGCCGGCCCGTTCGCTCTCCGGCGGGAACATGCAGAAACTGATTCTGGGGCGCGCCCTGCTGGCGCCCGAGCAGCCCGAAGCCACCAACGGCGGCGACAACAAGAAGTACCCCAACCGCGCCCCGCGCCTGATCGTTGCGCACCAGCCGACCTGGGGCCTGGACATCGGCGCGGTCGCCTACGTGCAGCAGCAGCTGATTGCCGCGCGCGACGCCGGCGCGGCGGTGCTGGTGATTTCCGACGACCTCGACGAAGTGCTCGCGCTCGGCGACCGCGTGGCGGTGATGCACGGCGGGCACCTGGGCGATGCACGGCCGGCCGCGGCCTGGACGCGCGAAGCCATCGGCCTGGCGATGGCCGGCGCAACGGCAACTCAAGCCAAGGGAGCCGCGCCATGATGCGGCTCGAACGACGCCACGAAACCTCACGCGCCGCGCTGCTGCTGGCACCCATCGGCGCGGTCGTCTTCACCATGGCGGTCAGCGCGCTGCTGGTGCTGTGGGCCGGTGCGCCGGTCGGCCGCACCTATGCGCTGCTGCTGCAGGGCGGCTTCGGCTCGGTGTTCGCGTGGAGCGAGACGCTGACACGCGCGATTCCGCTGATCCTCACGGGGCTGGCCGCCACGGTCGCCTTCAAGGCGCGGCTCTTCAACATCGGTGCCGAAGGCCAGCTCTACGCGGGCGCGCTGGCCGCGGTCGCCGTGGGCGGCATGCACGGCGGCACGGGCTTCGGGCTGTCGCCATGGCTGCTGTTCCCGCTCATGATGCTGGCGGCAGCCGTGGCGGGCGCGCTCATGCTGCTGGGCCCGGCGCTGATGAAGAACAAGCTGGGCGTCGACGAGGTGGTGACCACGCTGCTGATCAACTTCATCGTGCTGCTGGGCGTGTCGGCCCTGCTCGACGGACCGATGAAAGACCCGAGCGCCATGGGCTGGCCACAGAGCGTGTCGCTGCAGCCAGACCTGGAACTGGGCAAGCTCATTGCGCAGACGCGCGTGCACACCGGGCTGCTGTGGGCCGTGTCGCTCGCGGTGATGGTGTGGGCCGTCTTCAAGTACACGGTGCTGGGTTTCGACATTCGCGCCGTGGGCGCCAACGCACGCGCCGCGGCGTTCGCGGGCGTGCCGGTGACGCGCACCGTGGTGGTGGTGGCGCTGCTCTCGGGCGCGCTGGCCGGGCTGGCGGGCGCCATCGAGGTGGCCGGCCGCACGAGCTACGTCACGCTCGACATGTCGCCGGGCTACGGCTACACCGGCATCGTCATCGCGATGCTGGCGGGCTTGCATCCGCTGGGCGTGATCGCGGCCGGCGTGTTCGTGGCGGGCGTGCTGGTCGGCGCCGACACCATGAGCCGCGCGGTCGGCGTGCCGACGTACATCGCGGACGTGATCGTGGCGGCCTCGCTGATCGCGGTGCTGGTGGCGACGCTGCTCACGCAGTACCGGGTGAGGATGAAGCAATGAGCGCAGCCTTCGCATCTTCGGCCTTGCCCCTTCCCCTCCCGGGGGAAGGCTGGGATGGGGGCATCGGCCTCCACCACGAGCGCCGAGTGCCCCCACCCCAACCCTCCCCCAGAGGGGGAGGGAGAAACGCGCCATGACCGAAATGCCCAAAGCCTTCGCATCGTCTGTCTTGCCCCTTCCCCTCCCGGGGGAAGGTTGGGATGGGGGCATCGGCCTCCACCACGAGCGCCGCTTGCCCCTACCCCAACCCTACCCCAAAGGGGGAGGGAGAAACGCGCCATGACCGACCTTCTCGACATCCTCTCCAACCCCGCCTTCTGGGTCGCGGTGCTGCGCATCGCCACGCCGCTCGTCCTCGGCACGCTGGGCGTCTTGCTGTGCGAACGCGCGGGCGTGCTCAACCTCGGCATCGAAGGGATCATGGTCGCGGGGGCCTTCACCGGCTGGCTCGCCGTGTACATGGGCGCGCCCCTGTGGATGGGCGTGGGCGTGGCAGCGCTCACCGGCATGGTGTTCGGCCTGCTGCACGCCTTTCTCACGGTCGGGCTTGCGCTGTCGCAGCACGTGTCGGGCCTGGGCATCACGCTGCTGGCGACCTCGCTGAGCTACTTCGGCTACCGCGTGAGCTTTCCGAAGGTGAACACGCCGCCCACCATCACGCCCTTTGCGCCGATGGACTGGCTGCCGATTCCGATCCTCAACGCGCAGACCGCGCTCACGCTCTTCGCGCTGCTGCTGGTGCCGGTGGTCGGCTGGGTGCTGTACCGCACGCCGCTCGGCCTGGCGCTGCGCATGGCCGGCGAGAACCCGCAGGCGGCCGAGAGCCAGGGCGTGTCGGTGGCAGCCACGCGCACCGGCGCCATCGTGGCGGGCTCTGCGCTGATGGGCATGGCCGGCTCGTTCCTCACGCTGTCGGCCTTCAACGCCTTCTTCTTCAACATGGTGAACGGCCGCGGGTGGATCTGCGTCGCGCTGGTGGTGTTCGCCTCGTGGCGGCCTGGCAAGGCCCTGCTGGGCGCGCTGCTGTTCGCCTTCTTCGATGCGTTGCAACTGCGGCTGCAACAATCGGGCGACGCCGTGCTGCCCTACCAGCTCTACCTGATGCTGCCGTACCTGCTGTCGATCCTGGCGCTGGTGCTGGTGGCCCGCAAGGCCAGCTATCCGCAGGCGCTGATGAAGCCTTACCGCAAGGGGGAACGTTGACGATGAAGACAACCGCCACCACGCTGCTCGCCGCGCTGCTGACGCTGTGCGGCACCGGCGCCCATGCGCTGGGCAGCGACTACAGCTACGACACCTTCAAGACGCCCGACTCGGTCAGCTGGGTGCAGCTGTGCGGCACCTGGGGAAAGGACCGCCAGGGCACCTTCCGCGTGGTGCATGCCGACCAGTACGCGCAGTCGTTCCTGTACGTGCAATGGATGACTCGCGACGCCAACGGCGGCCTGCATGCCGAGCACACCGTCGCCATTGCCGAGCTCGACAACGACCATGCGGAAGTCGCGCTGTCGGGGCTGACCTGCCGCGCCACGCCGCGCGGCATCGTCGTGACCGCCAAGGCCGACTCGGGGCACGACAACAAGCTGCGGCGCGTGACGATCGAAGTCGGACCGGCGCCGGGGCAGTACCGGTACCGGGCGCAGAGGACGCGTTGACGCGCGCTGCGCGCATGAACTGCCCGTAAGCCAAGCGCCGATCGCGGCGGAAAATACCGATCACCCCGTCCTCCAGAGACCCCCACGATGCTCGACCTCCTCATCACCAACGCCACCCTCCCCGACGGCCGCACCGGCATGTCGATCGCCGTGCAGGACGGGCGCATCGCCGAAGTCACCGAAGGCCTGGCCGCCCCGGCGCACGAGACCATCGACGCGCAGGGCCTGCTGCTCTCGCCGCATTTTGTCGACCCGCATTTCCACATGGACGCCACGCTCAGCTACGGCCTGCCGCGCGTCAACCAGAGCGGCACGCTGCTCGAAGGCATCGCGCTGTGGGGCGAGCTGAAGCCGCTGCTGACGCCCGACGCGCTCATCGAGCGTGCCCTGGCGTACTGCGACTGGGCGGTGGCCAAGGGCCTGCTGGCCGTGCGAACGCACGTGGACACCAGCGACCCGAGCCTGCTGGCGGTCGATGCGCTGCTGGAGGTCAAGCGCCAGGTGGCGCCCTACCTCGACCTGCAGCTGGTCGCGTTCCCGCAGGACGGCATGCTGCGTTCTGCCGGTGGCGTCGAGAACATCGAGCGCGCGCTCGACCGGGGCGTGGACGTGGTCGGCGGCATTCCGCACTTCGAACGCACCATGGCCGACGGCGCCGCCAGCGTGAGGCTGCTGTGCGAAATGGCGGCTGCGCGCGGCAAGCTGGTCGACATGCACTGCGATGAATCGGACGACCCGCTCTCGCGCCACATCGAGACGCTGGCCTTCGAGGCGCAGCGCCTGGGCCTGCAGGGCCGCGTGACGGGCTCGCACTGCACCTCGATGCACTCGATGGACAACTACTACGTGAGCAAGCTGCTGCCGCTCATCGCGCAAAGCGGCGTCGCGGTCATTGCCAACCCGCTCATCAACATCACGCTGCAGGGCCGCCACGACACCTACCCCAAGCGCCGCGGCATGACGCGCGTGCCCGAACTGATGGCCGCCGGCGTGAACGTCGCCTTCGGCCACGACTGCGTGATGGACCCCTGGTACGGCATGGGCTCGGGCGACATGCTCGAGGTGGCGCACATGGGCCTGCACGTGGCGCAGATGACGAGCCAGGCCGGCATTCGCCAGTGCTTCGAGGCCGTGACCACGAACGCGGCGCGCGTGATGCACCTGGAGGGCTACGGCATCGCGGCGGGCTGCGAGGCCAGCTTCGTGCTGCTGCAGGCGCGCGACCCGGTCGAGGCGATTCGCCTGCGCGCCACGCGGCTCAAGGTGTTCCGCAAGGGGCGGCTGCTGGCCGAAACGCCCGCGGCCACGGCGAGCCTGCACCTGGCGGGGCGCGGCGGCGCGACGAACTGGATGACGCCGCAGCGCCAGGGCTGAAAGCCAGGGCTGAAGGTCCGGGCTGAAGGTCCGGGCAGACGGTCCGGGCTGAAAGTCAGGCCTCGTCGGCGGCCACCGAAGCGGCCGTGCCGAGCAGCGCCGATTCGATCTTTCGCACCTCGCGGCGCAGTTCGCGGGCCATGTCCTCGCGCCGGTCCGCCCCGAGCCGCCCCGAGATGGCCGCGATGCTGATCGCGCCCACGGGGTTCTCCGCAGGAAACGCGATGCCGATCGCACCCGTGCCCGGCGTCACCGCGCTGTCGAGAAACGCATAGCCCTGTGCCCTGCCCTGCGCCACCGCCTCGCGCAGAAAGTCGGCCGTGAAGGAGGCGAACTTCTCGTAGCGGTGCCCGTTGGCCCGGATGATGGCTTCGGCCTCCGCCTCGGGCATGGCGCACAGCATCGACAACCCACCCGCGCCCACGCCCAGCGGGCGGCGGATGCCGATGTCCAGCGGCATCGCCTTGATCGGGAAGTCGCCCAGCGCCCGGTTGGTGCACACCGCCTCCATGCCGCTGCGCTCGCTGAGGTAGAGCGTGTCCTGCGTCAGGTCGGCCAGGCGGTGCAGCGCGCCGTCGCACAGGTCGCTGAGCCGGTAGCGCGGGCGCGCGAGCAGCCCGAGTTCATGCAGCAGCGGCCCCAGGAAGTACTTGCGCGTGGCGACGTCGCGTGCAACCAGGCCTTCGATTTCCAGCCGCGCCAGCATGCGCGCGCAGGTCGACTGCGGCAGCCCGCTGGTGGCCGCTATTTCACCGATCCGCATGCCGCGCCGCCCGCGCGACGCCACCACGCGGAGCATGCCGACCACGCGCTCGATGCTCTGCGTGCCGGTGCGTGCGTTCTCACCTTGTGGCGATTCTTTGTCTGCCATGTATGCCCTCCGTCTTTTGTCACTTGGGTGTCGCTTTATATTGCATCCACATTGTGGATATTTAAGGGTCAACCCTATCCGGAGCCCAGGGCTTGCCCGTCTGTAATTCATGGGAGACGACAACACATGTCGCCACATTGTGGATACCCAAGGAGTGCAGATGCCCCAGACGATGACCGAGAAGATCCTGGCCCGCGTGGCCGGACGTTCCAGCGTTCGCCCCGGCGACGAAGTGCTGGCCCGCCCCGATTTCGTGATTGCCTACGACTTCCCCGGCTACACCGACGTGTTCTTCAAGGAAGCCCGTGAGGAGTTCGGCGTGGACAAGGTGCCCAGCCCCGAGCGCTTCGTGCTCTTCATCGACCACATGGTGCCGGCCACCGCGCCCAAGGAAGAAGAGCTGCACAAGGTCACGCGCGCCTGGGGCAAGGAACAGGGCGTGCCGGTGCACGAGCGCGAAGGCATCGGCCACCAGGTGTCGGCCGAACTGGGCTACGCCACGCCGGGCGCCTTTGCGGTGCACTTCGACGGCCACGTGAGCCAGCTCGGCGCCTTCGGCACGCTGGCCATGGGCGCGCG
Organism: Variovorax sp. 10N412; assembly: GCF_056394985.1. NCBI lineage: Bacteria > Pseudomonadati > Pseudomonadota > Betaproteobacteria > Burkholderiales > Comamonadaceae > Variovorax > Variovorax sp. 10N412. Next base: position 36,153 of record NZ_JBFTIO010000022.1, on the reverse strand, counting down.
CAAGAGCGTGCTGGAAACCTTCGTGAGCGAGACCATGGCCCTCACCGTGCCCGGCACGGTGAAGATCGAGCTCACCGGCACGCTGCAGCCCGGCGTGATGGCGCGCGACGTGTTCCACCACATGGTGCGCGTGCTGGGGCCGTCGTCGTGCCGCTTCAAGGTGGTGGAGCTGTGCGGGCCGGTGATCGAAGAAATGAGCATCGAAGGCCGCCAGACCATCTGCGGCCAGGCCATGTTCCTGGGTGCGACCACCATGCTGATCGCGCCCGACGAGAAGACGCTGGCCTACGCCGCGGGCCGCTCGAAGATCGCGCTCGACCCGGTCTACCCCGACGCCGACGCGGTGTACGACCGCGAAGTGACCATCGACGTGAGCGAGCTCACCCCCATCGTCGTGGCGCCGCCGAGCCCCGCGAACACGCGCGACCTGAGCGAGTACGCGGGCCTCGAAGTGCACACGGGCTACCTCGGCTCCTGCGCCAGCGGCCGGCTCGAAGACCTGCGCGCCGCAGCCGACGTGCTGCGCGGGCGCCGCATCAAGCCGGGCTTCCAGCTGCACGTGGTGCCGACCTCGCAGGCCATCATGTCGCAGGCCGCCAAGGAAGGACTGATTTCCACACTGGTGGACGCGGGTGCCTTCATCAGTTCGTCGAGCTGCGACTACTGCTACGGCCGCATCGCGACCATGACCGACGGCCAGCGCGCCGTGTCCACCGGCACGCTCAACACGCCGGGCCGCATGGGCAGCGCCGATTCGGAAATCTTCATCTGCAACGCGGCAGTGGTGGCGGCCTCCGCGCTCGAAGGCTGCATTGCCGATCCCCGCCCCTACCTCGCCGAGGCCGCCAGGGACAGGGCAAAGGCCGAAGCCCTCCAAGGGAGCGCCGCATGAGCATGCCCAACCTGCACGGCCGCGCGGCCTGGATCTTCGAGCAAGACGACTTCGACATCGACCTGATCGTCGGCATCAAGAACATCAAGATCACCGACATCCACGAGCTGGCCGCCGTCACCATGACGAGCTACGACCCCGGCTTCGCCGCCTCGGTGAAAAAGGGCGACCTGCTGGTGGGCGGCCACAACTTCGGCTACGGCCACCCGCACTACCCTGCGATGCGCGCCATGCGCCACCTGGGCGTGGCGGGCGTGATTGCCGAGTCGTTTTCGCCAGGGTTCTTTCGCGGCGAGATCAGCATGGGCTTTCCGCTCATCACCTGCCCCGGCATCCGCGAGATCACCACGCGCTGGGACGAACTGAAGGTCGACTGGGACGCCAGCACCGTGACCCACGTGGGCAGCGGCAAGCAGTTGCCTTTCGAGCGCCTGTCTTCGGTGGAGCGCGGCACGCTGGAGGCCGGCGGCTTCATTCCCTACCTCAAGGCAAGGCTGGCGCAGGGCACGCAGCCCGCGTCGGCCTGAGCCCGGAGCGCACCGCATGCTCCAGATGATCGTGAGCGGCGTCGCCCTGGGCGCCATCTACGGGCTGATCGCCCTGGGCATCGTGATGGTGTTCAAGGCGACCGGCATCCTCAACTTCGCGCACGGCGAGGCGGCCATGCTGTCGGCCTTCGTCGCGTACACGCTGGTGCGCCTGGGCCTGCCGATGTGGGCCGTGGTGCCGCTGGTGCTGCTGTTCGGCGCAGCGCTGGGCATGCTGATCGAGCGCTTCATCATCCGGCGCTTCATCGGCAAGGCGCTGCTGTCGTCGGCCATCTGCACGCTGGGCCTGTTCCTGATCTTCGGCGACCTCGCCATCTGGCTCTGGGGCAAGGACACGCAGGAGCTGCCCAGCGTGTTCCCCGCCGCGCCCATCGACGTGGGCGGCGTGATCGTCTCGGGCATCGACCTGGGCATCGTGGGCGTGTGCGCGGCGCTGGCGGGGGCGCTGTTCGCGTTCTTCCGCTTCACGCGGCTGGGCATCGCGATGCAGGCGACCATGGAGAACCCCACGGCTGCGCGGCTCATGGGCATTCCCATCAAGCGCATCTACGCGCTGGCCTGGGCGCTGTCGCACGTCATCGCGGCGGCCGCGGGCCTGCTGATCGCGCCGCTGACCTTCGTGCATTTCTCGATGATGCAGAGCGCCCTGCACTTCGCCTTCGCGGCGGCGGTGCTCGGCGGCATCGGCAGCATGCCGGGCGCGCTGCTGGGCGGCGTGATCATCGGCGTGACCTCCAACCTCACCGGCGCCTACCTGTCCTCCGAATGGAAGGACGCGGTGCCCTTCATCGTGATGCTGGCCATCCTGATCCTGCGCCCGCACGGGCTGCTGGCACGGCGCCAGGTCAAGAAAGTCTGAGGAAGCAACCCATGACACGCATCTTCGATTCGCGGCCCTGGCTGGCGCCGCTGGTATTCATTGCGCTGTTCGTGCTCGCGCCGCTCGTTCCGGGCGGCTACGTGCTCTACATCTTCACGCTGGTGCTGATCTACACGCTCGCATCCTTCGGCACCAACATCCTCACGGGCTACACCAACCTGATCTCGATGGCCGGCGCGGTGTTCTTCGGCATCGGTGCCTACGGCAGCGCCATTCTCACCACGCACTTCGGCGTGCCGCTGGTGCTGTCGATGCTCATCGCGGCGGCCGTGGCCACGGTGGTGGGCGTGCTGCTGGCGCTGCCGGTGCTGCGCCTGGAAGAGGTGTTCCTGGCCATCGCCACGCTGGGCTTCGTGATGATCTCCGTGGAAGTCGCCAAATCGGGCGGCGAGCTCACGGGCGGCGAGAACGGCATGGGCGCACCCGGGCCCACGCTGTTCGGCTTTGCGCTCGACGAGCGGGCCTACCACCTGTTCGTGGCGGTGGTGCTGGGCGCCGCACTGTGGATTGCGCGCAACCTTTCGCAGAGCCACTTCGGGCGCGGCTTCCTCGCGCTCAAGGGCAGCGAGACGGCCTCGCGCGCGCTGGGGCTCAACGCCACCAAACTCAAGCTCATCGCCTTCGGCGTGTGCGCGTTCTACACGGGCCTGTCGGGCGCGCTGTATGCGCCGGTGGTGCGCTTCATCGATCCGTCGCTCTTCAACATCATGGTGTCGATCAGCTTCGTGTCGATGGTGATCGTGGGCGGGCTGGGCTCGATCATGGGGTCGGTGCTGGGCGCGGTGTTCGTCATCGGCGCGCCGCAGCTTCTCACCTACTTCGGCTTCGACCAGTTCCAGCGCGCGCTGTACGGCGTGGCGATGATCCTGGCGCTGATGTTCCTTCCCGACGGGCTGGCCAGCCTGCTCAAGCGCAAGAAGCTGCCGGGCGCCGACACGGCCGCCGGCCCGGAGGTGCCGCGATGAGGGCGCTGATCGACGGCGCGCCCGTCACGAGCCGGCCGCAAGCCGCCCCCGGCACGGCGCCCGTGCTGTCGCTCTCCGACGTTCGCATGAGCTTCGGCGGCATCGTCGCCGTGCAGGACGTCGGCTTCGACGTGATGCCCGGCACCGTGCACGCGCTGATCGGCCCCAACGGCGCAGGCAAGACCACGATGCTGAACTGCATCAGCCGCTTCTACACGCCGCAAAAGGGCGCCATGCGCCTGCGCACGGCCACCGGCGAGCACGACCTGCTCAAGTGCAAGGCCCACCAGATCGCGCGCCTGGGCATTGCGCGCACCTTCCAGAACCTGGAGCTGTTCTCCGAGCTCACGGTGTTCGACAACGTGCTCATCGCACGCTCGGGCGCCATGCGCTGCACGCTGGCCGAGGCGCTGCTGCGGCTGCCGCGCCAGCGCCGCGAGGAGCGCGAGCAGCGCGAACGCACGCAGCAGATCATCGACAGCCTCAAGCTCGGCGCGCACGCCCACACGCTGGTGCGCGACCTGCCCTACGGCACGCAGAAGCTGGTGGAACTGGCGCGCGCCATGGCGCTGGAGCCGGTGCTGATGCTGCTCGACGAACCCGCCGCCGGTATGAACAACCGCGAGATCGACGCGCTGGGCGACACGCTGCGCCGGCTGCAGCAGGCCACGGGCGCGACGCTGCTGCTCATCGAGCACAGCATGCCGCTGGTGATGTCGATCTCGGACACCATCACAGTGATGCACAACGGCGCCTTCCTGGCGCAGGGCTCGCCGCGCGAGATCGAACAGAACCCGGCCGTGGTCGAGGCCTATCTCGGAGGAGGCAAGAGTGGCAAACGCCGTTGAACCGATGAAGCGCGGCGAACCGCTGCTGCGCGTGGACAACCTGAGCGCCGCCTACGGCAAGATCCGCGCGCTGCACGGCGTGTCGATCGAGGTGCCGGCCGCGGGCATTGTTTGCGTGCTGGGCGCCAACGGCGCAGGCAAGACCACGTTGATGCGCGCGCTCTCGGGGCTTCTGCCGGTGGCGGGCGGCACCGCGGTGTTCGACGGCCGCAGCATCGCCAACGTGCCCGCCGAGCAGCTGGTGCGCCGCGGCGTGGTGCACGTGCCGCAGGGCCGCATGGTGTTCGCGCAGCTCTCGGTGAAGGAGAACCTGGTGCTCGGCGGCTACACCCGCCCGGCCGGCGAGGTGCGCGAGGACATCGACCGCGTGCTGGGCTACTTTCCGCGGCTGAAGGAGCGCATCACCTCGCGCGCCGGAACGCTGTCGGGCGGCGAGCAGCAGATGCTGGCCATTGCGCGCGGCCTGCTCGCCAAGCCGCGCCTGCTGATGCTGGACGAGCCCTCGATGGGCGTGGCGCCCATCATGAAGGACGCCATTTTCTCCACGCTGCGCGACATCCGCGACCGCGAGCGGCTGACGCTGCTGATCGTGGAGCAGGACGCCGACATCGCACTCGACATTTCCGACGAAGGCTACGTGATCGAGACCGGCCGCGTCGTCATGCACGGCCCGGCGGCCGAACTGGCCGGCAACGAGGACATTCGCCGCGCCTACCTGGGCGGCTGAAGCGCACGCAGATTTCCCCACATCAACGACAGGAGACATTCCCATGACCCATTCCGCCCCGCGCCGAACCGCCCTCGCCACCGGCGCCGCGCTGCTCTTCGCAGCCGCGCTGCCGCCCCTGGCCTTCGCCTTCGAGAACAAGGCCGAAGGCGTGCTCGACAAGGAGATCGTGCTCGGCTCGTCGCAACCGATGTCGGGCACGCTGGCCTACATGGGCAAGGCGGTCGATGAAGGCATTCGCACCTACTTCGACATGGTCAACGAACAGGGCGGCGTGAACGGCCGCAAGATCAAGCTCATCACCTACGACGACGAGCTCAAGCCCGCGAAGTCGGTGGCCAACGCCAAGCTGCTGATCGAGCGCGACAACGTGTTCGCGATGGTGGGCAACATCGGCCACGCCACCAACATCAGCGCCTACGAATACAGCTCGACGAAGAAGGTGCCGACCATCGGTGCGCTGAGCATCTCCGACCTGACGAGCACGCCGCCGCGCGAACTGCTCTACGTGCTGCCCTCGCCGCAGTCGACCGAGACCGCCGCTTACATCGACTACGCGGTGGAGAAGCTGAAGGCGAAGAAGATCGCCATGCTTTACCAGAACGACGGCTGGGGCAAGCCGGCCTACGACATCGCGGGCAAGCAGCTGGAAAAGCACGGGCTGAAACTGGTCGAGGCGCAAAGCTTCGAGCGCTTTGCCACCGACATCACCTCGCAGGTGTTCAAGCTCAAGCAGGCCGAGCCCGACGTGGTGATCGTCTACGCGCTGGGCCAGGAGGCGGTGCTGTTCTTTCGCGGCGCGGAAAAGCTCGGCTGGAAGCCGACGGTGTTCGGCGCGGGCGGCCTGAACGATCCCAAGTTCGTCGAGTTGCTGGGCAAGAGCCCGGCCAAGCTGTACGTGGCCTCGTACTACGACGCGGTGGAGGGAGACAACCCGGCCATCAAGGACTTCTTCACCCGCTACACCAGGCTGTACCCGAAGTCGGCGCCCTCGTCCACGGCGCTGATGGGCTACTCGGCGGCGGCCGTGGCGGTCGAGGCGCTCAAGCGCGCGGGCAACGAGCCCAGCCGCGCCAAGGTGGTGGCCGCGCTCGACGCGATGAACAGCTTCGACCAGAAGATCGGCCCGAAGATTTCCTTCCAGCCGCTGGGCGCGGGCGGCTATGCGCGGCGCGGCCAGACTGGCGTGGCGCTGATGGAACTCAAGGACCAGAAGTTCGTTTCGCTCGGCGGCTACATCGACCCCGTCAAGCGCTGATCTCATCCCCCTTTCAAGGAGACTTTCCATGACTTCCACAACGTCCGTCCGCAAGACCATGCGCGCGCGCATCACCTCCGGCCCCACCTTCTGGATGGCCGGCGCGCAGGACGCGCTGTCGGCGCTGCTCGTCGACCAGTCGGGCTTCGACGGCATCTTCACCACCGGCTTCGGCATTTCGGCCTCGCTGCTGGGGCAGCCCGACGTGGAGCTGTACACGCTGACGGAAAACGTCGGCGTGGTGAACCGCATCGCCAACATCGTCAAGAAGCCGATCTTTGCCGACGCCGACACGGGCTACGGCAACGTGATCAACGTGGCGCGCACCGTGCGCGAGTTCGAGAAGACCGGCGTGGCCGCCATATCGCTCGAGGACCAGTTCAGCCCCAAGCGCTGCCCCGCCGCCGCCAGCACCATGCCGCTGGTGCCGGTGCGCGACGCGGTGGCGAAGATCCGGGCGGCGGTGGACGCGCGCCAGGACCCCGACTTTCTGATCGTGGCGCGCACCGACGCCATCGACCCCTCGGACGCCATCGACCGCGCCTGCCAGTACGCCGAGGCCGGCGCCGACCTGATCCAGCCGATCTCGCGCACTTTCAAGGGCTACGACGACCTGGTGAAGCTGAAGGAAGCTACCGGCCGTCGCCTGTCGCTGCAGCTGATGCAGGGCCTGTGGATGGCCAAGCTGAGCCGTGCGCAGATCGAATCGGTGGCGGCCTTTGCCACCTACCCGATCGTCACGCTGATGAGCACCGTGCATGCACTGCAGGCCAACCTGCAGGTGCTGTCGGAGCGCCGCACGGGCGACGTCGACGGCCTGCCGAGCGGACAGACGACCATGCCGGCATTCAAGGAAATCATCGGCTGGAACGCTGTCGAGGAACGCCAGGCGTACTACGAGACCGATGCGGCGCCGCTGAAGCGCGCGGCCTGAACGCGAGCTGAAGCCGCTGTCGCACGCCCTCAGTTCACGCTGTCGGGCTGCGCCTTGGGCACCCATTGCTGCGCAAGCGCCGAAAGCGCCTCGCCCACCGGCTGCTCCACCTTCAGCGTGAGCAAATCGTCGGCCCGCGTGCGCCCCAGGTTCACCGCCGCCACAGGCTTGCCCGCCGCGGCCGCAGCCTGCACGAAGCGAAAGCCCGAATACACCATCAGCGACGAGCCGGCCACCAGCACCGCATCGGCTGCTTCGAGCGCCGCGAAGGCGGACGTGACGCGCTCCTTGGGCACGCTCTCGCCGAAGAACACCACGTCGGGCTTGAGCAGGCCGCCGCAGTGGGCGCAGGCGGGCACGTCGAAAGCGGAGAAGTCGTGGCCTTCAAGGTCGGCATCGCCGTCCGGCGCGGCGCGGGCCTCGAGTGCGGCCCAGTGCGGGTTGCGCTCGCGCAGTGCCAGCTGCAGGTCGGCGCGCGTGGTGCGCCGCTCGCAGCCCATGCAACGCACGGTGTCGATGCGCCCGTGCAGGTCGATGGCGCCCCGGCTCCCGGCGGCCTCGTGGAGGCCGTCGACGTTCTGTGTGAGCAGCAGGCCCACGCGCCCGGCCGCTTCGAGCTGCGCCAGCGCGCGGTGCGCCGCACCGGGGCGGGCACCGGCCATCGTCGGCCAGCCGATCAGGCTGCGCGCCCAGTAGCGGCGGCGGGTGGACTCCTCGCCCATGAACGCCTGGTAGGTGACGGGCGACGGGCGCTTCCATTCGCCCTTCACGTCGCGGTAGTCGGGAATGCCCGACTCGGTACTGCATCCCGCGCCGGTGAGCACGAAGAGCTTGGGGTGGCGGGTGGCGAAGTCGGCGAGCGCGGCGGCTGGAGCGGTCATGCGGGCAGCATAAGTCGGCGGCCTGATTCCTGCTAAGAGCCCTGTTCTTACCCGTCCGCGGAGAACGCCATGCCCCCCTTTCATCCCACGCGCCGCAGTGCGCTGCAACTTCTGGCCGCAGGCGTCGCGTCTGCCGCACTGCCGGCCTTCGCTCAATGGCCCGACCGGGCAATCAAGATCGTCGTGACATTTCCGCCGGGCGGCTCCAGCGACGTGCTGGCGCGCGTGATGGCCGAGCAACTGACCAAGAAGCTCGGGCAGCCGGTGGTCGTGGACAACAAGCCCGGCGCGGGCGGCACGATCGGCGGCGCACAGGTTGCGGCGGCGCCGCCCGATGGCTACACGCTGATGCTGTCGAACACCACGCCGATCGCGCTCGGCCCCTTCACGCTCGACAAGCAGCCCTATGACCCGGTCGCGGGTTTCACTCACGTCGCCTACCTGGGCGCCGCGCCGCTGGTGGTCATGGCGAGCAAGCCGTCCGGCCTGAAGACCTATGCGGACTTCGAGGCCATGGCGCGCAAGGAAGGCCGCATGGACTTCGGCTCGGGCGGCCCGGGCTCGATCGGACACATCCACGGCGAGCTGCTCAAGAAAACCACCGGGCTCAACATGGTGCACGTGCCCTACCGCGGCGGCGCCCCCATGACCACCGACCTGATCGCCAACACCATTCCCGTCGGCATCGACGTCATCACGTCCTATGTGCCGTTCTTCAAGAGCGGCCAGCTGGTGCCGCTGGCGGTAACGGGCACGCAGCGCTCGCCGCTGATGCCGGAGGTTCCCACCATGGTCGAGCTCCACCAGCCGAAGCTGGTGCTGGAGAACTTCTTCGGCCTGTCCGGCCCTGCCCGGCTTGCGCCGGACGTGGTGGCGCGGCTCAACGCCGCGTGCAACGAAGTGCTGGTGATGCCCGAGATCCAGAAGAAGCTGACCGAACTGGGCATCGTGGCCCAGCCGGAGACGGTGGCCATGTTCAACCGCTTCGTGAAGGAGCAGGTGGACGTGCTGGGGCCGACGGTGAAGGGCGCGGGGATCAAGCTGTAGCGCCCGTCGCCCGTCGCACGGCAAACGATGGGTCAGGCCTCCGGCGCGATGGCCTCGGCGTACTCGTAGAGCGCGCCCAGGATTTCCTCGCCGCGCTCGTCGGCGGTCTCCGAAAGCGCATCGACCTCGCTGAACAGCATCTCGATGGTGCGCGCCCCGCCCTCGCCCTTGAAGAGCCTGGCCACGCGCAGGGCTTCCCAACGCTCGGTTTCCTCTTCGCTGAGCAGCTCGGGCCAGTTGCGCGCGCGGTAGCGGAACAGGATCTCGTCGAGCCGGCCGTCGTCGAAACCGGTGCGGTCCTTGGCAAGCTCTTCGGGCGACAGCGAGCGCAGCTGGTTCAGGCGGCGGCGGTCGGCGTTGCCGACGAAGCCGCCGTAGAGGTCTTCGTCCACATCGGGCGCGGCCTCCTTCGGACGCGCGTACACCTGAGACCAGATGGCGCTCATGTCGGGCAGGTCGCGGGCGATGGCGGCGTTGCGCATGGCCGCGTCGAGGTCGATGTTCCAGCGCTCGGCCATGGCCGGCGCGAGCGTGCGCAGGTTGCCCACCACCATCGGCGACTTGTTCAGGTGAATGCCCTTCACCGGCAGGCGGACCATGCCTTCGGGCAGGTCGGCGGTGCGGGTGAACAGTCGCAGGCGCAGCGTGTCGGCGTCGAGCTCGCGCAGTTCGCTGGGGTCGTGCGCCAGGTCCCAGGCCAGCAGCTCGTTCTTGTTGGTCGGGTGGCTGGCCAGCGGCCACATCACGGCGATGCAGCCGCGCTCGACCGGGAACATGCCCGACACGTGCAGGAAGGGCTTGGCCGTTTCACGCATCGCGGGCAAGCCGAGTTCGGTGGCCACGCGGTCCTTCTTGTGCAGGCCGAAGGCAAAGTCGAACAGCTTGGGCTGCTTGTCGCGAATCAGCCGGGCCAGCGCAATGGTGGCGCGCACGTCCGATAGCGCATCGTGCGCCGACTCGTGCAGCAGGCCGTTGGCGCGCGCCAGGTCTTCGAGCTTGAAGCTGGGCTTGCCGTCTTCCTTCTTCGGCCACTGGATGCCGTCGGGGCGCAGCGCGTAGGTGAGGCGCACCACGTCGAGCAGGTCCCACCGCCCGCAGTCGTTCTGCCATTCGCGCGCATACGGGTCGATCAGGTTGCGCCAGAACAGGAAGCGCGTGACCTCGTCGTCGAAACGAATGGTGTTGTAGCCCACGCCGATGGTGCCGGGCTGCGAGAAGGCCTGCTCGATCTGCGCGGCGAACTCGTGCTCGGGAATGCCGCGCTCCAGGCACACCTGGGGCGTGATGCCGGTGATCAGGCAGGCCTCGGGGCTGGGCAGGTAGTCCGGCGCAGGCTTGCAATAGACCATGATCGGCTCGCCGACCTCGTTCAGCTCGGCGTCGGTGCGGATGGCGGCGAACTGCGAGGGGCGGTCACGGCGCGGCACGGCGCCGAAGGTTTCGTAGTCGTGCCAGAGAAAGGTGTGGTTCATTCAGAGCAGGGGTGAAAACAAGCGCGCAACGGCATCGCCGAGGCGACGCCAGAATTTCTGTGGCCGGTGGGCGCGCACCGCGCCGGAACTGTGCAGGTCGGTCTCGAACTGCGCCGCGAGCGGACGGGCGAGTTCCGGACCATAAACCACGGCGCAGACCTCGAAGTTGAGGCGGAAGCTGCGGTTGTCGAAATTGGCGGTGCCGATCATTGCGCAATGGTCGTCGACCACCAGGGTCTTGGAGTGCAGCATGCGCGCCTTGTACTCCCACACCTTCACGCCGGCGGCGATCAGCTCGTCGAAGTACGAGCGCGCCGCGGCGCTCACGATGGCCGAGTCGCTGCGACGCGGTACCAGCAGGCGCACATCCACCCCGCGCAACGCCGCGCTGGTGAGCGCCATCAACGCGGGCTCACCCGGCACGAAGTACGGCGTGGTGAGCCAGGCACGGTGCGTGGCCGAATGGATGGCCTCCACGTGCACGCGGTGGATGGCCTCGAGCGTGTTGTCGGGGCCGCTGGTGACGATCTGCACCGGAATGTCGCCCGCCTCCAGCTGCGGCAGCATCGCAGCCATGGTGTCGTCCATGCCGCGCGGGTCTTCGCCGGTGGCGTAGGTCCAGTCTTCGAGAAAAGTGGTCTGCAGCCAGCGCACCGCGCTGCCCTCGATGCGCAGGTGCACGTCGTGGTACGCGTCGGGGTTGGTGCGCTTGTCTTCCTCGTCGGTGATGTTCACGCCGCCCGTGAAGCCCACGCGGCCGTCGCACACCACGATCTTGCGGTGGGTGCGGTAGTTGGTCACCGGGCGCAGGCGGCGGCCGATCTTGGTGTCGTGGAACAGCGCCACCTTGACGCCCGCCTCGTGCATCGGCGCCATGAACTTGCGGCCGATGCGCTTGGAGCCCAGCGCATCGATCAGCAGGCGCACCGTCACGCCCTCTTTCGCGCGCTCGACCAGCAGGTCGCGCAGCGCGGTGCCGATCTTGTCGGGTTCGAAGATGTAGTACTCGAGGTGGATGTGGTTCTGCGCGGCGCGCACCGCCTCGAAGATGGCGTCGAAGGTGCGCGCGCCGCCCGACAGCAGCGCCACGTCGACGGCGCTGGACACCGGCAGCCCGCAGGTCGCGGTGCCCAGCCGTGCCATCTGCTGCAGGGCCGGTGGCGCGCTCTGCGCCACGTCGCGCAGGAGCGCGACGTCGGCCTGGGCATAGGCGCTGGCACGGCTGCGCAGCCGCTTGATGCGCTGCTTGCGCAGGCGCTGCGGCCCGAGGAAGTAGTAGATGACGAAGCCTGCGAACGGCAGCAGCGCCAGCGACAGGATCCAGCTCATGGTGGACACCGGCGCGCGCTTCTGCATCACGATCCAGATCGACAGCACGGCAATGTAGCCGCTCCAGGCCAGGGAGAGGCCGGTTTTCCATTCGGGGCTGAGGACGGGGAGGATCAAGACAAAAGCGAGTTGAAGCGGCGATGCGGATGCACCGGCCAAAGAAAAAGGCCGGCAGCGTGATGCTACCGGCCTTTGGAGGCGGCTCCGTGGACTCATTGGCCACGGATTGCACGGTTCGTTCAGCCCGTTGCAGCTTCTTCCGCTTCGGGCTTCGACTTGCCTTCCTTCTTCGGCAGCGGCTGGATGTCGAGCAGCACTTCGTCCTTGTCGTCGAGGTCGACTTCGAGGCGGCCGCCGTCGGTCAGGCGGCCGAACAGCAGTTCGTCGGCCAGTGCACGACGGATCGTGTCCTGGATCAGGCGCTGCATCGGACGCGCGCCCATCAACGGGTCGAAGCCCTTCTTGGCCAGGTGCTTGCGCAGCTTGTCGCTGAACGTGACTTCCACCTTCTTCTCGCCGAGCTGGGTTTCCAGCTGCAGCAGGAACTTGTCGACCACGCGCAGGATGACGTTTTCGTCGAGCGGCTTGAAGTTGACGATGGCGTCCAGCCGGTTGCGGAATTCAGGCGAGAACAGGCGCTTGATGTCGCCCATTTCGTCGCCCGCCTGGCGCGGGTTGGTGAAGCCGATGGTCGCCTTGTTCATGGTCTCGGCGCCCGCGTTCGTCGTCATGATGATGATGACGTTGCGGAAGTCGGCCTTGCGCCCGTTGTTGTCCGTCAGCGTGCCGTGGTCCATGACCTGCAGCAGCACGTTGAAGATGTCCGGGTGCGCCTTCTCGATTTCGTCGAGCAGCAGCACGGAGTGCGGCTTCTTCGTGACGGCTTCGGTCAGCAGACCGCCCTGGTCGAAACCGACGTAGCCCGGAGGCGCGCCGATCAGGCGGCTCACCGCGTGACGCTCCATGTACTCCGACATGTCGAAGCGGATCAGCTCGATGCCCATGATGTAGGCGAGCTGCTTCGCGGCTTCGGTCTTGCCGACGCCCGTGGGGCCGGAGAACAGGAACGAGCCGATCGGCTTGTCGCCCTTGCCCAGGCCCGAACGCGCCATCTTGACCGCCGAGGCGAGCACTTCGAGCGCCTTGTCCTGGCCGAACACCACGCTCTTGAGGTCGCGCTCGATGGTCTGCAGCTTGCCGCGGTCGTCGTTGCTGACGTTCGCCGGGGGAATGCGCGCGATCTTCGCCACGATTTCCTCGACTTCCGCCTTGCTGATGGTCTTCTTGCGCTTGCTCGGCGGCAGGATGCGCTGGGCGGCACCGGCTTCGTCGATGACGTCGATGGCCTTGTCGGGCAAATGACGGTCATTGATGTACTTGGCGCTGAGCTCTGCGGCAGCCTGGAGGGCCGCCACCGCGTACTTCACGCCGTGGTGTTCCTCGAAGCGCGACTTCAGGCCCTTCAGGATGTCGACGGTTTCCTGCACCGTCGGCTCGACCACGTCGACCTTCTGGAAGCGACGCGACAGGGCCGCGTCCTTCTCGAAGATGCCGCGGTACTCGGTGAAGGTGGTCGCACCGATGCACTTGAGCTGGCCGCTGGAGAGCGCCGGCTTCAGCAAGTTCGACGCGTCGAGCGTGCCGCCCGAGGCTGCGCCCGCACCGATCAGGGTGTGGATTTCGTCGATGAACAGGATGGCGTTCGGCTTGTCCTTGAGCGACTTGAGCACGCCCTTCAGGCGTTGTTCGAAGTCCCCGCGGTACTTGGTGCCGGCCAGCAATGCGCCCATGTCGAGCGAGTAGACCTGCGCTTCGGCGAGGATCTCGGGCACATCGCCCTGCGTGATGCGCCAGGCGAGGCCCTCGGCAATCGCGGTCTTGCCGACGCCGGCTTCACCCACCAGCAGCGGGTTGTTCTTGCGCCGGCGGCACAGGATCTGGATGACGCGCTCGACCTCGTATTCGCGGCCGATCAGCGGATCGATCTTGCCGTCCTTGGCAAGCTGGTTGAGGTTTTGCGTGAACTGCTCGAGCGGCGATGCCTTCTCGTTGCGTTCGCCGCCGCCCTCTTCGCCTTCGCCTTGGGGAGCTTCGCCGCTGCCCTTGACGGCTTCCGGCGGATCGCTCTTCTTGATGCCGTGGGCAATGAAGTTGACCACGTCCAGGCGGGTCACGCCCTGCTGGTGGAGGTAATAGACGGCGTGCGAGTCCTTCTCACCGAAGATCGCCACCAGCACGTTGGCGCCGGTGACTTCCTTCTTGCCGTTGCCGGTGGACTGCACATGCATGATGGCGCGCTGGATCACGCGCTGGAAACCCAGCGTAGGCTGGGTGTCTACATCGTCGGTACCCGCCACTTGCGGCGTGTTGTCCTTGATGAAGTTGGTGAGCGACGCCCGAAGGTCGTCGACGTTGGCCGAGCAGGCGCGCAGAACTTCCGCGGCGCTCGGGTTGTCCAGCAAAGCGAGCAGCAGATGCTCCACGGTGATGAACTCGTGGCGCTGCTGCCGGGCCTCGACGAAGGCCATGTGCAAGCTGACTTCCAGTTCCTGGGCAATCATGTGATTTCCTTTTGCCTTGCTGTAAATAAGTTCTCAGATGGGTTGTAGCTTGCGCAATTCAACTGGTTCATGCAACCGGCTCGCTGACGCATTGCAGCGGATGCCCGGCTTGCTGGGCCGCTTCCATCACCTGGTTGACCTTGGTGGCTGCCATGTCGCGGGAATAGACCCCACAGACGCCGCGGCCATCGAGGTGGATCTTGAGCATGATCTGGGTCGCACTTTCGCGATCCTTGCTGAAATATTCCTGCAAAACGACGATCACGAACTCCATGGGGGTGTAGTCGTCGTTCAGCATGACCACCTGGTACATCTGAGGCGGCGCAGTTTTCTGCGGCCGGCGCTCCAGGACGACCGAATCTCCGTCGTCCCCAGCGGGTTTCTGCGCCGGTGGAGTGTTGGGAGTCTTGGGAATTCTCGTTGCCATGAAAAAGATTCTATAGAGCGTGCAAGCACCGTGCCGACGCAGAGAGACTTGGTGGCGCGTATTCGACAAATCAAGGCCCTTGCGGCGTGTGCGACAACAGAAATCGCCCATAAAAAAACCGGCGGGCCGCCGGTCTTTCATAAATTGCGCAGGACGGGCCTCTTGGGTGCCTGCAATTTTCTGCCGGGCACCCGCGCGGGCATTGGCAAATCGGGCGGCAAGGCGTCGATTTCCTCGTCGGTCAGCTCCTGCTCAGGTTCAGCCGCGGGACGTGGCAGGGGATCGTTGATTTTTTGCGGCTCGGGTGACTTGGCAAGCGAGGTCAAAGGCACCGCCTGACCAGATGGCGCCCGGGCGGCATACACCGGACCCGGCACCATCGGAGGGCGCCGGGCCGGCGAGCCCGTCAGCAGGGCCTGCCATTCGGCCTCGCGCAGGCCGTCCTGCACGGCCTGCCAACGGTGCTGGTCGCTCACCAGCTCCTTCCATCGCTCGGTTTGCTGTCTGCTCAGGAACTCGAGCTCCACACGAACCGTTTGCTGCATCCACTGAGGCACGCACAGCAAGGCCTGGTGCAGGTCCCGCTCCGCCTTTTCGCGAGCCAGCTCGAACGCATGCCGCTGGGTCTCCAACTGCGCACGGGAACTGCGCGCACAAAGCCAGGCAGCCAGCAAAGCCCCGAGCATCCCGACAACGAAGCAGACGAGGGGCAGTCCGAGCAGGAGGGCAGTCATCGAGCCCCCTCCCCCGCGGCGTCCCATTTGCGCACGAGATCGAGCGGAATTGCGTCGGCCACCTCCGAGAAGCGTCGCCCGACCATTCGCTCGGCCTGCCCGAGCAGGACGGCGACCGGGCTGCTGGGCTCGTGGACCTCGAACCATTCGCGGGCGTCACGGATGCTGTCGCGGACATCGTCGCGCGAAAGCGCGGACGGGCTGGGCGGTCTCTCGATGCGCCTGTTGGCCTCAGCGCGTTCGGTCGGTTCGGCCTCACCCTGCGGTTCAGGCAGCTCGAACGGCGCCAGCAGGACGCACAACGCCTGCAGCGATGGCGCGTCCGGCCCCAGGTTGCTCGCTGACCACGCGGCGATCTCTCGTGCAGCCTTCGACGCCGCCGCAAGCAGACTGACGGGGGCTTCGGCATCGTCGACGGCGGACCGACGCAAGCCATCCAGTTGCTGCGCCATCCACTCCGGGCTGGGAGAGCCGACCTGCCGAGGCACGGCGAAGGCGCGCTCGACCTCCCGCACGGTCAGGTGACGCGCGGCGTTCGCCGCCACAACGATCTCGCGCACGTCACCCAGCAGGCCCTCGGGGTCGGCCAACGCCGCCAGCGCATTGGCACGCACGGCCGGATCGCGCTCGCCCTCCACGACCAGTTGCGGGTGAATCGCGTCCGGCCAGGCCTGCAAGGCTTCAGCCAAGGCGGCCAGGGCGGGGGCGAGTCCTGCCGCCTGGGCGAGCCGCGTGCGGGCCCTGCAGACCCAGACGAACAGGTTGATATCCCGGGTCCTCGACAGCAAGCGCCGGCAGTCCCGCTCGATGTCGGCCCAGTTCGGCGCGTCCGGCACGCCCACGAACTCGCCATATTGCGCATCCCCGCGCGGCGACAGGCGCGAAAGCAGGACCGCGTACTCCGAGTCGTACTCCAGGCTGGGACCGCACGGAGCGGTCGGGCTGAGCGGCAAGGTGACGGAAGAATCTTCGGAGGGGGTGACGAGGATCATGGATTGGCAGGAGAAAAGACGCCAAACGCAGCGCGCGCGGCATCGTGAGAAGAACGGGAACCGATGTACTGCTCGGGCTCGAACACCATGCCGACCGTGTTGTCGCCGGGCCCCATCGCGCCTTCGGCCCCTCCCAGCCACGTCGACCAGCCGAGCTTTTCCTTGTCCTCGAGCCGTGCGGGCGGCGTGCTCTCGTTGTGCACGCGCAGTTCGACCTCCCACACGAATTCATAGCCGACGAAGCCCCGAACCCACTCCACGAGCAAGGGCAGGTCGCGTCCCTGCGGCGTGAAGCGCAGGTACTGGTCGAGGCTCAGCGGCCCGAGCACGAGCCGGAACTTGTTCTGCCGGTCGGCCACGACCTCGCCCGCCATTGCGCCCACGCCCATGACACTGGAGGCGCGTGCCTGTCCCAGATGGCTCCGGTCTTCGTCGTCGATGCGAATCCAGTGCAACACGAACTCCTGCAATTGCACAGGCACCGCGAAGAAGCGCGCCAGCGCGGCGGCCAGTCCGTCGGGATTGCGGGACTCCCGCGCCAAGTGCGTCGATGCCGCGAGCCGGGCGTGCGCGGGCAGCACCGAGTCCCGGATCTCCAGCGGATCGTGGCCCGTCAAGCGTGCCACGTAGCGGCTGAAGACCTCGTCGCCGGCACGATCGAGGCCCGCCGCGGCCTGGCTCTGGGCCCATGCGCGGTACATGTGCGTCAGGTAGCGGTGGTGAAACAGATCGAGAAAATCAGCGAGCGTCGTGTCGTTGTGGTTCTCGCTGCGATCGCGAACGATTTCGGTGTAGTGGAGCGGCAACGGCCCGTTCGGTCCCAGCATGCCAAGGCCGTACACGCGCACCATCGGAAGCAGCGGGTTGTTCCCGGAGCGGGGCGGCGCAGCGCCAGGCACGCGAGCCTGCGCCTCCCCGGGCAGCACGGCTTGCGCGATCTCGCGGGGCGCGAAGATCAATGCAGCCGTCTGGCCCAGGCGAAACGGCTCCTGCTGAGGCCGGTTCGCCAGCCCGATCGGAGGTTGCTGCACATGGGATGCCCCCAACCGGCGAAGCAAGGAGAAAAACCCGAACTTCCACGGCGCTTGGCGCAGTCGTTCGAGCATGGGCTGCAGGGCCAGTCCGGCGTCCGGCTTCACGCGGCGCCTCCCTTGTCGCTGTCGCTGCCGTGGCCGTTCGCGATGGCACGGGCCGTGCCGAGGCGGACATGGCTGTCAGGCGACAGTTGGTGGTGCTCTCTGCGTGTCAGGCTGGGCAATGCGGCCTGCGCATCGCGGGCCAGTTCGGGAGCGAACAGGCTCAGCACGTCTTCCGTGTTCGGCGCGTCGAGCAACGTGGATTGGTCGAGCGGTTCGAAGCCATCGATGATTCGGTCGATGCCCTCTCGCGGCAGCACGATGTCGCGCAGCATGGGATAGGGTTCGGCCTGCTTGCTGAGTTCGTCCAGCGTGGGCGCGGGCTCGCCGTCGATGGCGAAGATGCCCTCCCAGTCGGTACGACCGGCAAGCTGATCAGGATCGCTGACGACGCGCACGAATTCATCGTTCAGGTCGTCGAGCAAGGACTTGGGGCCGCCAAGAGCGGTCAGCGATATTTCAGCGCGGACCGCGTGCATTGCGCGCCGCTCGGGCGGCGGCGACTCGCCCAGCAAGGCTGTCAGCACGTCTGCCGTGGAGCGAGACTGCGCACCTGCAATCCCGAGCACGGCGAAGGGATCGATGTGCGCACCATCCTGAGAACCGATGACGCCACTGTCTTGCGGGCAACCGGCCAGATCGTGCCAATCGAAACTTGGCGCGGTGTGTTCATCGGGTGTCGCGGCCCTGTCCACCTGGTCTGCGACGATGGCAGGCTCGTGCGCGATGGACGGGTCGTTCCAAGGTTCCACCACGAAGCGCAACAGGCCCAGCTCCAGCACATCGCCTGCGGCGACGGGCACGGGGCACGCGGGCGGCACGCGCTGCCCGTTGCGCACGCACAGCAGCGTGTGGCTGTTGTTCAACAGTTGCCAGCGGCCGTGACCGTTGTCCCATTGAATGCGGCACAGGTTGGCCAGGCGCCATTGGGCATCGCTGTGACGCTCACCGCTCAACGCCAGCGCGTCACTCATTCCCGATCCGCCCACGGGGATGCACAGCACGCCGCAGCGCGCCTCGCCGCCGCTGTGCGTCAGTCGAAGGCGCAGGGGCGCGGGCTGCTCGCTCTCTTTCGGGGAAGCATCCGCAGGACGCTCGGTGTTCATGGCACGCCGCCCCAAAGTTTTTGCAGCCGGTTGGCCGCGCCCACGAAACGCCCATGAACGTCCTGCTGCCAGAACGCACTCTCGACGCATGCACCCGACAGGCGCTGTGGCCAGTCGGCCCACGGCAGGAAGCGAACGCCATGCAGTTGGCCGCCCAGGTCGTCCTGGGGCGCAGCGCCTGCCCACTGGTCGAGCAGCCCTTGTGTGCGGCGGACTCGCACCGCGGTCTCGAATTCGTTGCAGGCCGGGGTACCCGCCGCTGTCGGCGCGTGCCTCTGATCGCGCCACAACGCCTTCACCGTGCGCTCGATCGCGGCCAGATCGGCTGGCCCTTCCGCACGCGTGTGACGCGCCACCGCGCGGGCCAGCCAGAACTGCCAGTCGCGTGGCTGCCGCAGTTGGACCTCGAAGTGTTTCAGCACCCAGCGCGGATGGGCTTGCTGGTAGACCACCAACGGATGGTGGCGCCCTACCCTGTCGATCGACGGCGCAATCACACCCAGCACGAACCGGCGCTGCGCAAATGCCAGGGTGCCGGGCGGCAAGACAAAGGCAGCAGGCAGGGCAACGGCCTTGGCCGACGCGTCGGCACCCGCATTCGGGGCCTGGCCGTCCAGCCAGGACGCCCATGCTTCCAGCTCACCGTGACGCATGCCACTTCGCACGAAATCCGTGTGATTCGGCAATTTCCCCCAGATGGCCGGCGGCGTGATGCCCCAGACATCGAGCATTCGCGCCCACACGATCAGGCCGCCCTGCCGGGGCAACGAAAGCCCTTCAGCACATCGCTGCCGAGCGGATTGGGCTGGCTTGCGGCGTTGATGTCGATCAGCGCCTTGCGTCCGTCGAAGGTGTACTCCACGCTCAATCGGCCCGGCGTCGCGGTGTTCACGATGCGCCCTTTCTCGAGCAGCCGGAAGAGTGCCCACGGACCGTTGACCAGCACGGTCGAGGTCGGTCCGGAAACGCGAGGGTTGGCGGTGATCTCCGCCATGGCGCCGCCGCGGGGTCCGGGCCAGCTCACGGGAAGGGCCTGGACCGGACCATGCACGTAGCGTTGGCCCTGCCCGTCGATGTCGATGACCAGGTCGGTGATGCCCGGTTCGAGCTCGAGCACGCGCAGATCCATCTTCCAGGCGAATTTCTTTCCGCCGGCGTCGCGAAAGAACAGGTCGCGGATCTGCTGCGCCCGATAGAACGCATCGAGGTTCGGCCCGCTCTGGGCCAGCAGCTTGAGCAGCTCGCCCAGCAAGGTCGGGCCGGTGGTGGCGGGCGCGGGGGCCACGCCCTGGGCAGCGCCTTCCGCGCCGACCATGGCGTTGGCCGTGTTCGGGTCCTTGTAGCGCCACGGACGCACGCTGGTGTCTACATACGACGCCAGGTACTTGTTGAAGAACTCGTCGGCGGCACCGCCAGCGGAAAACACCAGGGTGAAGTCTTCGATCGAAGCGTCCTGCGCCACCGCGGCGAGCGGATAGCGGCCTTCCACGCCTCGCTTGCAGGGTTCACTGACCTGCAGGGCCATCAGGCCCATGATGCGGTCGAGCTGCAACTGGGCCTGGCTGCGCAGGATGCCTGCGGTGCCCAGCACGACCTTGTCGCCGCCGCTGGTGGCCAGCGCGGTCAGCACCTCACGGAAAGGCGCCGGGAGTTTCCCGGCCTCCAGCTTCAGGCGCGCGCCGACTTCACTGCCGCCGGGCGGCAAGCTGCCGGCCGCAAGCGCCGTGTCCGCGACAACCAGCAAGGTGTAGAACTCGTTGACAAGACCGGAGATGGTTTCCAGCCCGGGCTTGGCACCGGCTGCACCGACACTGCCTGCGCCGATGTCGGGTTGTCCCGTGACCACTTCCCGAAGCGCGGCGAAGCGACTGTCCACGATCTGCTTTTCGAGCCGCTCTTCCGCGCGAATACCGAGGTTTCTGCCCAATGCGCCCGTCTGCTTGTTGAGCTCGTCGGTGGCCTTGTCGAGAAAGCCTTTCTCCTCCTGCGCGCGAACGACCAGCGGGCGCGACAGTGTCGTCTCCCTGGCTGCCGCGCGCGCCAACCGCGCCAACGGCGAATCGGGCGCGGCGAACTGGCGCAGCACGTTCAGATCGAAGCCCAGGCTGGTGCCGGTGGCATCGCTGGCGCTGACCGTGCGCACCGAATCAAGGAAGGTCTCCCAGTGCCGGGCATACTCGTTCAGGTACTGACGACGGATGTCTTCGAGCAGGGGATCGTTCTGCAGCTTGCGCGCGGTGTCGTCCAGCAGCGCTACAGCCTTCTTGCCGGCGCCTCCCGCAACTCCTGGGGATGCAGCCCCGCGCCCCATCACCCAGGCATCGTCGTCGAGCGCCCGGCCGACGAACTCGGACAGGCGCTTGTCGAAGACGTCGTGATAGCCGTCGTAGGTAAAAAGACCCGGAATGCCTTTTTCGAGCGGCAGTCCGCCGGCGCGCGAGAACACGGTGCCTGCCTGCGGCCCGACCGCTCGGATCAACGTGAATTCCTGCGGCGCGTCTGGCAGCATGGCGGCCTTGGCGCGTTCGTAGACGCGCCGGGTCGAGGTGTTGCTGTCGAGAAAATCCTGTACGGCGCGTACCAGTCCCTCGTTGGGCAATGACGCCGACTGCACCGGGCGCTCACCTGAAAAAAGGGCTGTCACGTGGCCGACCATCGAAGCACGCCCACCGAAGGCCGCGGCGCTGTCGGCCGTCTCCCAGTCCTTGAGCACCCAGTTGCGAACGTCCCGCGCCCCACCCTTCATATACCGCTCCCGGTCGTGCAGCAGCTTGTAGACCCGAAGCGTTTCATAGACGGTCTTGGCATCACCGTCTTTCACACCCTGCGCCAGCACGGCTTCCATGCGCTTCAGGATCGTCGGAACCAACATGTGGTCCTGCAGCTGAGCGTAAGCCTCGCTTGTTGCACCCACCACCGGTGGCACGGTGTAAAGGCCGTACTGGAAACTGCCCGGCGGGCTGTCGATGTCGAGCCCCGGGTGGGCCGGCAGTTCGCTGGCACCGTTGAGCACGTCGGGAATGCCTGCTGGCTTGAAACTGGCGTACAACGCGCGAACCTGGCCAGACAGCACGTCCGCGCGCTGACCCACGCTGTTCAGATACCGATGGTTGTTACCGAAGCTCAGCGCCAGCGCCCCGGACAGCCAGAGAAAGATCACGACGCACAGCGCGTGCCCCGACAGGCGCAGCAGCCTGAATCGAAACTCCCAGCGCAGGTTCGGCCGCACCAGATGCGCTTCGGGAATGATGACCTTGGTCAGCACGTCCTGGAGAAAGAAGCCCTGCTGCCCGAAGCTGGGCGTCGAGTCGGCCGCCTTGCGCTGCGGCACGCCCAGGCTGCGCTGAAGCCGCTGGAACAAGGTGTCCGGAACGGCGGGAAGGTCCAGGTCGGTTTGTGCGCCGCTCGTGAAATAGACGCCGCGCAGCGTGTCGTGCAACTGCGTCCGGTCGAAGCGAGAAGCCAGGAAAATCTCGTCGAGCATCGGGACCAGTGGCTCGGCCAGGCCCGCCAGTTCCTGCGGCAAGGCGAACAGGCGCTTGCGGCGGTCAATATCGAACTCTTCGTTCAGACGGGAGCGCAATCCGGCGGCAACCCGGTCATGAAGCAGCGCCAGTTCCACCTCGATCTGTGTGCGCAAGGCCGCGCGCCCCTGCGCACCCGCCCGGGGGCTCTTGATGCCCGTGAAAGGCAAGGTGAAGCCCCAGGCCTGGGTACGCCCCTCGCTGGTGAGCGATTGGAAGTACTCGCCGAATCCGCGCAACAGGTCTACCTTGGTGACGACGACATACACCGGAAAACGGATGCCCAATTCCTCGCGCAGGTCGGCGAGCCGGTCGCGCACCCGGCCGGCTTGCTCGGCACGTTCCAAGACGGTCATGGTCAGGAGTTCTGACACATCGAGCGCAACGATCACGCCGTTGAGCGGGGCGCGCGGGCGGTGTTTGCGCAACAGGCCAAGAAAGCCGCGCCATTCGACCGGATCGGTGACGGGATTGCTTTCCTGCGTGGTGTAACGGCCGGCGGTGTCGATCAGCACCGCCTCGTTCGTGAACCACCAATCCGTGTGCAATGTGCCGCCGCGGGAAGTGAGCACCATGCGCTTCGACGCAGGGCCAGTCTGCCCGGCCAATGGAAACTGCAGTCCGGCATTGAGCAACGCCGTGGTTTTGCCGGCGCCGGGGCTGCCGACGATCATGTACCAGGGCAGCTCGTACAGGTGCCGCTTGCCCTCGAGCCAGCGGAACAGGCCGCCGCGTGCGCGCAGGCCTCTCAACTGCGCGAGAGCCCTGTTGACGGCGGCAGTGAGCGTCTTGATTTCTTCCTTCGCCGTCTCGTCCTTGCCCGAATCCCGGCCAAAGCTGAGGAACTTGGCGAGGAGATCCTGGTTGTCGCGCAAGGCTTGCCACAGGCGATAGAGCCAGTAGAGCGCGCACGACAAAAGGACCACACAAATGATTGCCGCGCGCACCCACACCGGTGCCAGCGGCTTGGCCGCTCCGACGGCCAGCAGAGGCCCTGCGTGCCATACCAGCAGGCAGAGCGCGGCGATTCCCACGAGGCTGTAGGGGCCCGAAACCAGCCAGAGGATGCCGAGCACCAGAAGCAGCACGATGAGGGTGACGCGCACCCCCACCGTCGCCAATGGACGCAATCCGTCGACGGCAAGCAAGGGCCCGATGAACCAGACCGCCAGTGCCAGCAGCACCATGGCCACGAACGCGAGCATCTGGCGCGAAAAAAGGAATGTCGCGAACTGTTTGAGGTATTGCATGAGAGCTTTCTGACCTGCCTCTAGCGACGGGTTGCGCGCGTGATGGCAGTGGCTGCCTTTGGCACAAACGACCCGGCAGTGCTGCCGTCGCCTTGCGTGACGACGATGTCGACCCGGCGATTCCTGGCGCGGCCGGTGGCGGTGGCGGTGGCGTTGTCGGAGATCGGTATCGTGTCGCCGCGCCCTTCGATCTGGAGTCGGGATGCCACCACGCCGGCGCCCTGCAGAGCAGCCGCCACGGCTGCCGCGCGCTTTTCGCTCAACACCTGGTTATTGGGAAACTCGCGGGTGCGGATGGGCTGGTTGTCCGAATGCCCTGTGACCTTCACCGAACCCGAGACCTGGTTGATTTCGTCGGCCACCTTGGCCAGCACCGGCAGGATCTTCGCGCTCACGCGTGCCTGCCCGGGCACGAACATGTCGTCGCCCTTGAAGGTGACGGCGCTGCGCCGGTCGTCTTCGTCCACGCTGACCGTGCCGCGTGCGATTTCGGGTGCCAGAAGCTCCTTCAAGCGCAAGGCCTTGACCGGGGGGGAAGGCGGCGGCCGCATGCGGCCAATGGCCGCAATACGCTCTTCCACGTTCGCGCCAAGTTGCAGAAGCTGGTACTTGTACCAAGCAAAAAGGCCGAACAGGATCAGCGTCAGCAGCGACGCCGTCACCCACACCGGCACGCTGCGCAAGAGCCGAAATTTGCCTGCGCCCACGCCCTTCCAGTGCGGGGACAGGTCCTGCGGAACGTCGCCCCGCGCCGTACCCAGCAGGCCGAACAACCGGTGGCGAACTGTCTCCAGCTGCCTGCGCCCGTTGGTTGCGGTGCTGAAGCGCCCCTCGAAGCCGAGGCCGAGGATCTGGTACATCAGCTCGAGCAGATCGATGTGCTCCTGCGGACTGGCTGCCAGGCGGCCGACCAGCAGAAAGAACTTGTCGCCACCCTTGGTGTCACCGTGAAACTTGGCAGCCAACTGCTGGTTGGCCCAGATGCCCGCCTCCGTGCCCGTGCCGCCGCCCCAATCGGTGCTGTTGGCGGCTTCGTCGAGCGCAGTGCACAAGGAATAGCTCGCCGCCACCACATGCTCGTGCTTGACGAGCGCACTGCTGCAGATGGACTGAAAGCGCGCAACTTCGCGCTCCAGCAGGCGGTGCAAGACGGTCACGCCCTCGTCGCTCAGCTGCGCGGGCATGTCGGCAAGTGCGCGCAGCAAGGGCTGTGCTGCTTCGAGCAGCGGGTTCTGGGCAGCTGCGACAGCGGCCAACCGCTCTTGCGACGAGGATTCCGGAACAAGCCTCGGGCCGTCGGCTCGACCGTCAGGCACGGGTGCCCCGTCCAGAGGGTCGCCATGGGGCTCGCGCCTGTCGCCGCCTCCGTGGGTATCGTCGCGTTCTTCGTTGTGGAGCATGGGTGCGTTCAAGAATGAAGGGGCCGGGCGGAACGGAAAGATGAGCCAGGCCAGGCCTTGCACTTGGCGAACTCGTTCACGGATGCCGCACGCCCGTCGGGCAGTTGGACGTGTTTCTTCTGCGGGCTTGTGGTCATGAGCAACTCCGGTAAGTCACTTCTCGCGCACGCCCCAGAGTTCCATTCGCAGGCCTGGAAACTCGCCAGCCACATGCAACGCGAGGCCGCCGTGCTTGACCATGTGTTCCCACAGCGGGCCACGCGGGTCGATCTGGAAATAGACGAAGCCCGCGTTGAATGGAATCTGGCGCGGCGGCACCGGCAGGGTTTGCAGCGGGATGCCCGGCAGGTGCGACCGGATGAGTTCGGCCAACCGGTCGCTGGGCCCGACCTTGCAACGTGCAGGAAATTGGCTCGCCAGCTGATCGGGCGGAATGTGTGCAGCGATAGCAAACACCAGGCTGGAAAAGCCCTGGAGCTCCGACGGTTCGACGCTGGCAACACGCACGCCGTTGGCGCGGTTGGCCAGTGGAATGCTCTGCGCGCTGCGCACCAACACGTCGTTCAGCAGGGCCTGCGCATCACCTATCAGTTCCTTGAAGGAAAGGTACGGGTCGATATGCTGGTAAGGCGGGTGGGCCTGGGGCCGCCGCGTGCTCGCGCGCACGAAGGTGGAGAGTTCTCCGCTGAATGTGCGCAGCGCTGTGTAGACCCCCTCAGGAGAAGTTTCCCGCACACGCAACCAGTGCTCGAACAAGGGCTCGTAGCGGTTGAGGATCTGCAGCAGCAGAAAGTCGGACACCTCGGCGGATTCGCTCGACTTGCCGTCGTTGCCGCTGAGACGGCCTGCCAGCGACTGGGCGCGCAGCCTGCACAGACCGTGCAAATTGGTGATCCAGTCGGCCAACAACGGACTTGCGCCATAGCCGGAGACGGGCGGGATCAGATGGGGGTCGATCGCGATGCTGCCATCGGACCGCAGGACCGTGACCTTTGCAAGTGGAAGTCCGATCCAGGCATCGGTGAGTTCGCGCTGCGGCAGCAGCCGCAGGCGCAGCCTGGACAGCTGTACCGTCTTGGGTCCTTGCCCGACGGAGTTCGCGTCGCGCAATTCGGTGTCGAACACCGAAAAACGTGCGAGCGAAGCGCTGGATGCCGCGACATCGTCGAAGGTGGTTTCCTCGCCGTTGGGCGTACGAATGGGCACGGCGAGGTAGATGACCTGCTCCAGATGCTCCGGCAGGATGGTGAGCGGCGCAGGCGGCAGCGTCTGGCCCGGGGCATCGAAAGGCGTGCCATCGGAAAAAATACCCGCGGCGCTGCCGAGCACGAGCTTGCCCAGCGACAGGGACTCGGCGTCGATGCCGTAGTGCGTGAAGCCCCAGTAGAAGGGACCGAGCGAGCCCGCCCGCTTGTGCGCGAGATGTTCGAGGTAACGCTCCTGCTGCTGAAACAGCTGTGGACGCAGGAAAAGACCTTCGCTCCAGGCGACTTTGTTGTACCAGCTCATGAATGGTCCGTTGTGCTTGAGAGCCCTGGGGCTCACTTGAGGGTGATGAGCTGGATGCTCTTGGGCTGCAGATCGATCTGCAGCTTGATCTTGTTGGCCGGCATGACCGATCGGTACCATGCGACTTCGGGCGCTGGATCGATCTTCAGGACCGCGCGCCAGTCGGCTTGCGCAAGCTCCCGGTAGCCCGCAATGACGCCAATGGCGCCCAGGTCGGGATGCGATTTGCGACGCAGGGTCTTGACGTCTCCCGGGCGGAGGACGAATTCGTCGCGGACCAACAGGTCGCTGCCGATGACGCTCTTGTCGTTGGCGTTGAGCGAGAAGTAGTCGGCCGACTCGAAGGTGCCCTCGGACTTCAGCTCGTAGATACGCACCAGGATCGGGGCCGCCCGCCCCTTGTCGTCGGGGTTGAGCCCCGCGTCCGCCGTGATCGTGATGTCGAGTTTGGTCTGCTCCCTGGGGTATGAAAACTGGGCACGGGAAGGCAGCGCCACAGCCAGCGTGAGCGCCATGACCGAGAACGCACGCACAGCGGAAAGCCACCGGAGATCGGGCACGTTGAAGACCATATCAAGCAGAGTGGAGAGCGAAGTCGGTTCGTCGAAAAGGCCGCACCGGTTGCGGGCCGCGCAGCAACGTGCACGACCCGCCCCCGAACCGGGAACGTCTGGAGGGGCTCCAAAACCCCGGCGAAGAAGACTCAGGACTCTTTGTTGCCCTTGATGTCGTAGCCGGCAGTCACCGCGCCGCCACTGCCGCCTTGGGCGTTCTGCACCGCGTATTCCTGCTTGATCTTCGAGAACGACAGGCGCACGCGCTCCTTGACGCGCATCTCGTCGGCATTCGAGCCGAAAGGCTGGATGGCCGTGATGATCACGTCGGAGAACGTGAACTTCAGGTACTCCAGTGGATTGCCGCCGGCTTTGCGGACGGTGAGCTTCGCCTCCTGGACGTGCTTGCCCGTGAGGCAGTACTTCATGAGGTTGGGGCTCGAGCGGTCCACGTAGTGATCGAATTCGAGGTCTTCGACGGTGGCCTTGCCCGCGCCGCCTCCCGAACCCGCATGCATGGTGGATTCCTGGAAGGCTTTCCAGTTGAAGGCCAGCACCTCGATTTCGTTCTTGTGGTCGGTGTCCTGCGACTCACCTTCGATGCCGTTGATTTTCAGAAAAATGTCTTGTGCCATGAAAACTCCCTGAACTTGTTTTGTGATGTGACAGATGCTCAAGCGCCGTTGACAGCGCTTTTGAACGAATTGGCCGGTGGCATCTGCGTGCCACTTCCTCGATTGATGTGCAGCGCCTGGAATCAGGCGGCTTCCTTGAGCGACGGCAGCTTGGCCACGAGCCGAAGTGAAACGGTGAGGCCTTCGAGCTGGAAGTGCGGCCGCAGGAAAAACTTGGCGCTGTAGTAGCCCGGATTGCCCTCGATGTCTTCCACCACCACTTCGGCAGCAGCGAGCGGCCTGCGCGCCTTGGTCTCCTGCGAAGAGTTGGCGGGGTCGGCATCGACGTAATGCATGATCCATTCGTTGAGCCAGCGCTGCATGTCCTCGCGCTCCTTGAACGAGCCGATCTTGTCGCGCACGATGCACTTCAGGTAGTGCGCGAAACGGGTGCTGGCAAACAGATAGGGCAGCCGGGCCGACAGGTTGGCGTTGGCCGTTGCGTCGGGGTCCATGTATTCCTGCGGCTTCTGCATCGATTGCGCGCCGATGAAGGCCGCATGGTCCGTGTTCTTGCGGTGTACCAGAGGAATCAGGCCAGCTTTGGCGAGTTCGGCCTCGCGGCGATCGGAGATGGCGATCTCGGTCGGGCACTTCATGTCGAATCCACCGTCGTCGGTGGGGAAGGTGTGGCACGGCAGGTTCTCTACCGTGCCGCCGGATTCCACGCCGCGGATCATGGTGCACCAGCCGTAGAGCTTGAAGCTGCGGTTGACGTTGACGGCCATGGCATAAGCCGCGTTGCTCCACACATAGTTGCGGTGATCGGCGCCTTCGGTTTGTTCTTCGAAGTCGAATTCGTCGACCGGATTGGTCTTGGCGCCATACGGCAGCCGCGAGAGAAAGCGCGGCATGGCGAGCCCGACGTAGCGCGAGTCTTCGGTGCTGCGCAACGAATTCCAGGGCGCATGCTCGAGGTTCGACGTGATCTTGGCCAGGTCGCGGGGATTCGCAAGCTCCTGCCACGACTCCATGCCCAGTAGCGACGGCGCGGAGCCCGCAATGAACGGCGCGTGCGAGGCCGCCGAGATTCGCGCGATGGCGCCGAGCAATTCGACGTCGGGGGGCGTATGGTCGAAGTAGTAGTCGGCCACAAGGCAACCGTAGAGTTCGCCGCCGAGTTGGCCGTACTCTTCCTCGTAGACGCGCTTGAAGATGGGGCTTTGATCCCATGCGATGCCCTTGTGGCGGCGCATGGTGCGGCGCATTTCGTCCTTCGAAAGATCCATGAAGCGGATCTTCAGCTTCTCGTCCGTCTCGGTGTTGTAGACCAGGTGATGCATGCCGCGCCAGGCAGACTCGACCTTCTGGAAATCGTCCTTGTGCAGCACGAGGTTGATCTGCTCGGAGAGCTTGCGGTCAATCTCGGCAATGATGGCTTCGATGCTGCTGTAGGCATCGTCCGTCATGGTCGCCGCGTTGACGAGCGCCTGTTCGGCCAGCGTGCGCACGGCCGCTTCGACGGCGTCTCGGGCCTCTTCGGTCTTGGGCTTGAACTCCATGTCCAGCAGGGACGCGAAGTCGGAGGGGTGGTCGTAGCGCGCCGCCGGGGTCGCGTGGAGCACTTGATCGCTGTTGGTGGTCATTTTTTAAGTTCGGTCCGATGGAGTCAGGACGCCGATTCGGCGGTGGATTCGTCGTTGCTGGCACGCGCTTCGCCAACCGGACCGCGAGGCTTGGGCGCCTGGGCCAGCGACTTCATGAGCGCCGGGTCTTGCAGGAGCTTGTTGACCAGACCTTCCGCTCCAGCCTTGCCGTCCATGTAGGTCTGAAGGTTGGCGAGCTGGGTGCGCGCTTCGAGCAGTCGGCTGAGGGGTTCGACCTTGCGCGCAACAGCCGCCGGCGAAAAGTCTTCGATGCTTTCGAACGTGATGTCGACCATGAGTTGGCCTTCGCCCGTCAGCGTGTTGGGCACGGCGAACGCGACCCGCGGCTGGATGGCCTTCATGCGTTCGTCGAAGTTGTCGATGTCGATGTCGAGGAACTTGCGTTCGGCGACCGGTGGCAGCGCCTCGACTGGCTTGCCTGAAAGGTCGGCGAGCACGCCCATGACAAAGGGCAGCTCGATCTTTTTTTCCGACCCATAGATCTCGACGTCGTACTCGATCTGCACGCGTGGCGCCCGATTGCGGGCGATGAACTTCTGACTGCTGTTGTTGTTGGCCATGAAAACTCCCTGCTGAAAAAAGACGAAACAGAAATCGGACGCGAGCGCTGCGTGAAGCGCGCCGGCCCGAGAAAATCAGGCGTACTCGGCGTGACAGACGATGGCGCCACCTCCTTGTGAACCTTGGCTGGCGGGCGCGTCGCCCCTGACGTCGACCGACACTCGTGTGATCGTTCGCCTTTCGCGCAAGGCGTCGAGCCATTGCCGCGACAACACGGGCAGCAGCTTCTGCTCGATGAAGCCGATCAGGCGGCGCGCGCCGGCTTCATGGGTGTCGCATCGCTCGATGACCTCGGCCACGAGGGCGGACGTGTAGGTCAGCTCGATGCCGTGTTGCTCCTTCATGCGATCGACCACCCTGGCCAGATGCAGTGCAACGATCTCGGCCAGGGCACTGACGCCCAGAGGCAGGTAGGGCACGACGGACAGGCGGCCCAGGAATGCGGCCGGAAAGACGGTGCGCAGAACTGGTTGCATCAGCTCCCGCAAGGCATCGACGTCGGGGACGACCGCTACACCGTCGCAAAAAGCGGAAATGAGCTCCGACCCCGTGTTGCTCGTCAGCAGGATCGTGGTGTTCCTGAAATCGATGTGCCGGCCCTCGCCGTCTTCCATCCAGCCTTTGTCGAACACCTGGTAAAAGATTTCGTGGACGTCGGGGTGGGCTTTCTCGATCTCGTCCAGAAGGATCACGCTGTAAGGCTTGCGCCGCACGGCCTCTGTCAAGACGCCGCCCTCGCCATAACCCACGTACCCCGGGGGCGAACCCTTCAGGGTGGACACGGTATGCGGCTCCTGGAACTCGCCCATGTTGATGGTGATGAGGTTCTGCTCGCCGCCGTACATGGCCTGCGCCAATGCCAATGCCGTTTCGGTCTTGCCGACACCCGATGGCCCGACGAGCAAGAACACACCCACCGGCTTGTGCGGATCCGCAAGGCGCGCGCGCGCAATCTGCACACGCTCTGCGATCGCGGCAAGCGCATGGTCCTGCCCGATGACCCGCGCTTCCAGGCTGGGCTGCAGGCTGAAGATGGCCGCGACGTCGTCCTTCACCATGCGTCCGACAGGAATACCGGTCCAGTCAGCCACGACGGACGCAACCACGGATTCGTCGACTTGGGAAAATATCAGCGGCATGTTTTGCTGCCGCGAGACAAGGTCCTGCTCCAGGGCGATGAGCTGCACCGGGAGCGGCATGCCCCCGGCGCAGCCCGCCTCTTCTCTGCGCTCTTCTTCGCGCTCTCCCTCACTCCTCCTCAATGCGTGAATCTGCTGGACGGCGGCCAACTCGTCTTGCCATCTCGCCTCTTGGGATGCCAGCTCACTGGTTGCAAGCACCAGTCTTGATCTCGCTGCATCGACGGCCTTCAGCCGGGCCTCGCTGCCCTGCACGACAGCACGCTCCTGCGCCAGCAGGTGGAGTTCGATATGCAGCGCCGAAATTTGCGCACGGAGTCGATCGACCACCGGCGGCGGGGTGTGCAGCGACATGGCCACGCGCGCACATGCGGTGTCGAGAAGGCTGATCGCCTTGTCGGGCAGTTGTCGCGCAGGGATGTAGCGGTGAGAGAGCATGACCGCAGCCCTCACCGCCTCGTCGAGCACTGTCACGCCATGATGCGCGGCAAACGTGGCAACCAGCCCGCGCACCATCTCGATGGCGGCAGCTTCCTGAGGCTCCGCGACCTGCAAGGTCTGGAAGCGACGGGTCAGCGCCGGGTCCTTCTCGATGTGGCGCTTGTACTCGCTCCATGTCGTAGCCCCGACGGTGCGCAGCGTGCCGCGCGCGAGCGCGGGCTTGAGCAGATTCGCCGCATCGCCGGTGCCGGCCGATCCGCCCGCGCCGATCAAGGTGTGCACTTCGTCGATGAAGAGAATGACCGGCTGAGCCGAGCTGCCCGCTTCGTGGAGCAACGATTTCAGGCGCGATTCGAACTCGCCCCGCATGCTGGCACCGGCCAGCAGGGCCCCGACATCGAGGCTCAGCAGGCGTGCATCGCGCAGCGTTGGCGGCACCTCGCCGCCGGCAATGGCCAAGGCCAGCCCTTCGACCACCGCCGTCTTGCCCACGCCGGCCTCCCCTGTCAGCAATGGATTGTTCTGTCGGCGGCGCAGCAGGATGTCGACCATCGTGCGAATTTCGTGCGCGCGACCGATCACCGGATCAATCTGGCCGCTGCGCGCGCGTTCGGTCAGATCGGTGCAGTACTTTTCCAAGGCAGGCGAGCCGGCAGAGGAAGCAGCCATGGCGCCACTGGCTTCCCCAGGCATCGCAGGCGTCCGGCCAGAGCCGTCATGCGGGCCTTCGTGTTCTTCGGGGGAGCCGGCGATGAGGGCCCCGAGCGAGGCGGCCAACTGACTCTCGGGAATGCGCTGGAATGCAGGCGAAATGTTGAGCAGCGCGCGACGCAGCTCGGGCGTTTGCAACAGCGCGCACAGCAGCCATGCGCCCCGGATGCTGCGATCGCCGAACTCGAGGCTGGACAGCACCCACGCACGCTCGATGACCGTCTCGATGTGATGGGAGAAGTCACACAGCGCGGTGGCACCCGATGGCAATGCCGACAACGCGGCTGCGAGGTCTTTCTCGACGGCTTGCGAATCGACCTTGTAGTGGTGGCAAACGCGATGCAGATCGCTGTCGCTGAGTTGCCAAAGCTGATGAATCCAATGCGTCAGCTCGACGTAGGGATTGCCTCTCAACCTGGCGAAAGCCGTCGCGGACTCGATGCCGCGAAACAGGGTGAGGTTGAGCTTGCCGAACAGCGCTCGGCGCGCGATCGTCATGGGGTGCTTCCAGACTGGGCATGCGGCGCAACAGCTCCGCCCGACATGCCCGCCGAACCCAACACCCTCACCTTTGTTTTCGCGCTCTTTTTGACCACTCCGCACTCCCTATGCTTTCTGGAATGAGCGCGATTCTGGGTGCCTTCCAGGGGTGCCGGAGACGCACAGTTTCTACCAATAGTTAACTCAGAAAAGGAGCAGATCAATCCGTGAAGTTTGTCCAGCGCCGCCGTTTTTACCTATTACTAAAGTATTGATCGCAGGACGAGGCGGCGCCTGGTGAACAAATAAAAAGGCTCTTGAATTCCGCCTCGGAAGTTCAAGAGCCTTGCAGTCGATGTCGCAAGACATCGGCAAATGGAAAACAGCTACATGCTGTCGATCATGACTTGCCCGAAGCCTGAGCAGCTCACCTGCGTGGCGCCATCCATCAGCCGCGCGAAGTCATAAGTGACCTTCTTGCTGGCAATCGACTTCTCCATCGCACTGATGATCAGGTCGGCGGCTTCCTTCCAACCCATGTGCCGCAGCATCATCTCGGCGGAGAGGATTTCGGAGCCGGGGTTCACATAGTCCTTGCCGGCGTACTTGGGGGCCGTGCCGTGGGTGGCCTCGAACATGGCCACGGTGTCGCTCATGTTCGCGCCAGGGGCGATGCCGATGCCACCGACCTGCGCAGCCAATGCGTCAGACACGTAGTCGCCGTTGAGGTTGAGCGTGGCGATCACGCTGTACTCGGCGGGACGCAGCAAGATTTGTTGCAGGAAGGCGTCGGCGATGCTGTCCTTGACGGTGATGTCCTTGCCCGTCTTCGGGCTCTTGAACTTCATCCACGGGCCGCCGTCGATCAGCTCGGCGCCGAACTCCTTGGCGGCCAGGTCATAGCCCCAGTCGCGAAAGCCACCTTCGGTGAACTTCATGATGTTGCCCTTGTGCACCAGGGTGACGCTGGGCTTGTCGTTGTCGATGGCGTACTGCAGCGCCTTTCGCACGAGGCGCTCGGTGCCCTCGATCGACACGGGCTTGACGCCGATGCCCGAGGTGTTGGGGAAGCGGATCTTCTTGACGCCCATTTCGTCCTGCAGGAACTTGATGAGCTTCTTGGCCTTGTCGCTTTCGGCTTCAAATTCGATGCCGGCATAGATATCTTCCGAGTTCTCGCGAAAGATCACCATGTTGGTCTTGTGCGGCTCGCGCACCGGGCTGGGCACGCCGTTGAAGTACCTGATGGGGCGAAGGCACACGTAAAGATCGAGTTCCTGGCGCAACGCGACGTTCAGCGAGCGGATGCCGCCGCCGACGGGCGTGGTGAGCGGGCCCTTGATGGAGATGACGTAGTCCCGAACGGCGTGCAGCGTTTCTTCGGGCAGCCACACGTCGGGGCCGTAGACCTTGGTCGCCTTTTCACCGCCGTACACCTCCATCCAGTGAATCTTTTTCTTGCCGCCGTAGGCCTTGGCCACCGCGGCGTCCACCACCTTCAGCATGACGGGGGTGATGTCCAGGCCGGTGCCATCGCCTTCGATGAAGGGAATGACCGGTTCGTCAGGCACATTGAGCGAGTTGTCTGCGTTGACCGTGATCTTCTGACCTTCGGTCGGGACCTTGATGTGCTGATAACTGGACATGAGGGGGGGATGACTCCGGGATTGACTTAATTTTGACGACTGTCAGCGAATTCAGACACGGCGTGGATTCGCTGTACAGCCCGCGAACAAATCGCTGTACATTTTAGACGCAACCCATCAGCAAGCGTTTGTCAACCGTAAGGCCATCGGCCTCGTTAGTGGCTGACCTTCTGCTCGCCGGGAGGCGTTTCCAACCAATTCTCGATAGAGGAATCATCAATGAGCAAAATTCTCGCAGTCATGATCGCCGGCCTGTTTGCCGCTGGCGCCTATGCCCAAAACCCGGCTGGTACGACGCCCGAACAAGGTAACGCCACCAACAGCAAGTCGCAGCAACGTGCCGAAGCCAAGAAGGCTTCCAAGCCTGCTGGCAAGGTTGCCGCTCCCGCTGGCGACGAAGCCAAGACCCCCGAAGGCGGCGCCATCGGTGCCGACAAGGCTGCAGCCTCCGGCGAGAAGCGCGCTGAAACCCGCGACCAGCGTCGTCGCAACAAGGACGGCAGCATCAAGCGCAAGTCGACCCAAGGCGCTACCCCCAAGTAATTGGCGGGCCGCACAAAAAAGCGCTCTTAGGAGCGCTTTTTTTTCGTCTTGAGGACAGAAACAACTGTCAACCAGCCGAAGCAGCTTCCGTTGAATGTGTACCTTCCGCAGGAAGGGCAATCCAGATCAACGTATTTCAAAGGATTTCTTCATGAACAAGCTGCTCGCAGCCCTGGTCGCCGGCCTCTTCGCTGCCGGTGCTTTCGCCCAACAAGCTGCGCCGACGACCGCCGCTCCTGCCGCCCCCAAGGTTGCTAAGCATGTGTCTGCCAAGAAGCACGTCGCGGTCAAGAAGCAGAAGGTTCGCCACGTCGCCAAGGCCCACACGGCCACCGCCAAGAAGGTGTAAGCTTTCTCGCTCACCGGCAATGCCCGCAACAGCGGGCATTTTTATTGGGTTGTTTTGATGAAGGCCGGGCTTTGATCCCGCCCTGAAAGAGTTGTCCGATGTTCCAGCGTTTCGCCGCCCTGCTCCTCGTGTCTGCGTCCTTCATGATATCGGCGCACGCCCAGCAGCAACCCCAGACCGACCTGCCACGCACGCAGTTGTCGGTTGGCCTGTACAAGATCGATGCGCAGATCGCGCAAACGCCGCAGCAGCGTGAAATCGGCTTGATGTTCCGCAAGGAAATGCCGCAGGCCGAAGGCATGATCTTCGTGTTCGAGCAGCCAGCAACCCAGTGCTTCTGGATGCGCAACACGATCCTGCCGCTCACCGCCGCCTTCGTTGCTGATGATGGTCGCATCGTCAACCTGGTCGACATGCAGCCCATGACCGAGAACTCGCATTGCTCATTGGAGCCGGTGCGTTACGTGCTCGAGATGAACCAGGGCTGGTTCGTCAAGAAGAACATCAAGAAGGGTGCCAAACTCGGCGGCGAACTGTTCACAGCCACCAAACGCTGAGCATCCACTGCCTGCAGCCCGCAAAAAAGCCGACCCTCGGGTCGGCTTTTTCATTGGCGACAGCCAGGATCAGCCGAAGTTCTTCGCCGCGAAGTCCCAGTTGGCCAGCTTGGCCAGGAAGGTCTCGACGAACTTCGGACGCAGGTTGCGGTAGTCGATGTAGTAGGCGTGTTCCCAGACGTCCACGGTCAGCAGCGCGGTGTCTGCGGTGGTCAGCGGCGTGCCGGCGGCGCCGGTGTTCACGATGTCCACCGAACCGTCGGCCTTCTTCACCAGCCACGTCCAGCCCGAACCGAAGTTGCCCACGGCCGACTTCACGAAGGCTTCCTTGAACGCGTCGTAGCTGCCCCACTTGGCGTCGATGGCCTTGGCCAGCGCGCCCGTCGGTGCACCGCCGCCCTGCGGCTTCATGCAGTTCCAGAAGAAGGTGTGGTTCCAGATCTGCGCGGCGTTGTTGTAGATGCCGCCGCT